>NZ_JAUJQH010000080.1:0-861 GCF_030482905.1 Burkholderia sp. AU45251
TCGCTGATCAAGGCGGCCGAAGCCGACGACAAGGTGCATCCGAAGAGCTACGACCTGTCGAGCCTGCGCATCATCGGCACGGTCGGCGAGCCGATCAATCCGGAAGCCTGGATGTGGTATCACAAGCACGTCGGCCAGGAACGCTGCCCGATCGTCGACACGTGGTGGCAGACCGAGACGGGCGGCCACATGATCACGCCGCTGCCGGGCGCGACGCCGACCGTGCCCGGTTCGTGCACGCTGCCGCTGCCGGGCATCATGGCCGCGGTGGTCGACGAAACCGGCCAGGACGTGCCGAACGGGCAGGGCGGCATTCTCGTCGTCAAGCGCCCGTGGCCCGCGATGATCCGCACGATCTGGGGCGACCCGGAACGCTTCAAGAAGAGCTACTACCCCGAGGAACTCGGCGGGCGGCTGTATCTGGCCGGCGACGGCACCGTGCGCGACAAGGACACCGGCTACTTCACGATCATGGGCCGGATCGACGACGTGCTGAACGTGTCGGGCCACCGGCTCGGCACGATGGAAATCGAATCGGCGCTGGTCTCGCACGAACTTGTGGCCGAGGCGGCCGTGGTCGGCCGTCCGGACGATACGACGGGCGAGGCGGTGGTTGCGTTCGTGGTGCTGAAGCGTTCGCGTCCGGAAGGCGAGGAAGCGGCGGTGCTTGCGAAGACGCTGCGTGACTGGGTCGGCAAGCAGATCGGACCGATCGCGAAGCCGAAGGACATCCGCTTCGGCGACAACCTGCCGAAGACGCGCTCGGGCAAGATCATGCGTCGCCTGCTGCGCTCGCTCGCGAAGGGCGAGGCGATCACGCAGGATACGTCCACGCTCGAGAATCCGGCCATCCTCGAGCAG
>NZ_JAUJQH010000081.1:0-809 GCF_030482905.1 Burkholderia sp. AU45251
TTCACGTTCACCGGCACGCTCGCATCCTTCAGCGTCAGGTGCGCCGGCTGGTTCTCCTCGTGGTTCGTGTTCGAGATGAACACCGACGACAACCGGTCGAACGTCAGCTTGCCGTCCGGCTTCGGGTACTCGATCGGCTCGCATTGCGACGCCGGCTTCAGCATCTCGTGATCCGCATGCTTGTGGTGCAGCGTCCACGGCACGTTGCCGCCCATCACCTTCTGCTCGAGCCCGACCATCAGCGTGCCGAGATACAGCCCCTTCGCCATCCACTGCTTGAAGTTGCGCGCACGGTACAGCTCCGTGTACAGCCACGACTGCTTGAAGGCGTCCGGGTAGGCGTTGAGTTCGTCGCTCTGGCGGCCGGCCTGCACCGCGTCGAATGCGGCGTCGGCCGCGAGCATGCCGGTCTTGATCGCCGCGTGGCTGCCCTTGATCCGCGATGCGTTCAGGAAGCCCGCGTCGTCGCCGATCAGCGCGCCGCCCGGGAACACCGTCTTCGGCAGCGACAGCAGCCCGCCCGCGGTGATCGCGCGCGCGCCGTACGACACGCGCTTGCCGCCTTCCAGGAACGCACGGATCGACGGGTGCGTCTTGTAGCGCTGGAATTCCTCGAACGGCGACAGGTACGGGTTCGTGTAGCCGAGGCCGACCACGAAGCCGACCACCACCTGGTTGTTGTCCATGTGATACAGGAACGAGCCGCCGTACGTATCGGACTTCAGCGGCCAGCCGGCCGTGTGGATCACGAGGCCCGGCTTGTGCTTCGCCGGGTCGATCTCCCACAGCTCCTTGATGCCGATCCCGTA
>NZ_JAUJQH010000082.1:0-802 GCF_030482905.1 Burkholderia sp. AU45251
CGCCAGAAGACCCAGCTCGAACTCGTGAACATCATCGAGAAGGTCGACGTGACCTGCGTGATGGTCACGCACGACCAGGAAGAGGCGATGACGATGGCCAGCCGCCTCGCGGTGATGAGCGAAGGCAAGATCGTGCAGATCGGCGCGCCGGGCGAGGTGTACGAGTTTCCGAACAGCCGCTTCTCGGCCGAATTCATCGGCTCGACCAACCTGTTCGAAGGGCGCGTGGTTGAAGACGAGCCCGACCACATCTTCGTCGAAAGCGACGATCTCGAAGCACGCATGTACGTGAGCCACGGCGTGACGGGCCCGCTCGGGATGCCGGTCGGCATCTCGGTGCGCCCGGAGCGCATTCACGTGTCGCGCGAGAAGCCGGGCTCGAAACACAACTGGGCGCGCGGCGTCGTGACCGACATCGCGTACATGGGCAGCTACTCGCTGTACCACGTGCGCTTGCCGAGCGGCAAGACGGTGGTGTCGAACCTGTCGAGCTCGCACCTGATGAACGACACCGCACCGGCGTGGAACGACGACGTGTTCGTGTCGTGGTCGCCGGCCAGCGGCGTCGTGCTGACGCAGTGAGGACGCCACGATGAGAACCTCCGCCTCCAATCCGTCCGCGCCGGTGCCGACCGGTGCCGCGAGCGCCGGCACCGGCCGCGCCCGCCCGGGCCGCTTTGCCGCGCTGTCGCGTTTTCTGCCGTCGGGTCGCAGCGTCGCGATCGGCGTGCCGTTCCTGTGGCTGGCCGTGTTCTTCGCGCTGCCGTTCGTGCTGGTGCTGAAGATCAGCTTCGCCGACCAG
>NZ_JAUJQH010000083.1:0-762 GCF_030482905.1 Burkholderia sp. AU45251
TACGGATCAAAGCTTGTTTGCCAGCTCCCCGTAGCTTTTCGCAGGCTACCGCGTCCTTCATCGCCTGTGATCGCCAAGGCATCCACCACATGCACTTGTTCGCTTGACCCTATAACGAGTCTGTCTCGTTACAGGTTGAGTTCTCGCGTTGTGCCGTATTCCAATTGAGTCAAACATAGAGTTCGAATCATCTTGAGATACATCGATACAATCACAACCCGGATAGTTTTCACGTCCATCTCAAGACGCTTCCGCTATCCAAATTACTTACTTCTTCCAGATTGTTAAAGAACGACAGCCGATATGGTTTTACTCATATCACTCTGACTGGCTCAATCGCCAATGCAAAATTCTCGGTTCAATAGTATGAACCAAGCACTTAGCGTTGGTGATTGGTGGAGGCAGACGGGATCGAACCGACGACCCCCTGCTTGCAAAGCAGGTGCTCTCCCAGCTGAGCTATGCCCCCATGTACAGGTATGCCTCAGGGTGTACCGCCAGATAAGACGGTGGTGGGTCTGGTTGGATTCGAACCAACGACCCCCGCCTTATCAAGACGGTGCTCTAACCGACTGAGCTACAGACCCCTGAGTCTGTCTTTAATTTACAGCCGATAAGCGTGAGCGCTCAACTTATGCGAGAAGCTCTGGAAAGGAGGTGATCCAGCCGCACCTTCCGATACGGCTACCTTGTTACGACTTCACCCCAGTCATGAATCCTACCGTGGTGACCGTCCTCCTTGCGGTTAGACTAGCCACTTCT
>NZ_JAUJQH010000084.1:0-738 GCF_030482905.1 Burkholderia sp. AU45251
GGCAAGACCGCAGTCGTCACGGGCGCCGCGAGCGGCATCGGCAAGGAAATCGCACTCGAGCTCGCGAAGGCGGGCGCGGCGGTCGCGATCGCCGACCTGAACCAGGACGGCGCGAACGCGGTCGCCGACGAGATCGTCAAGGCGGGCGGCAAGGCGATCGGCGTCGCGATGGACGTGACGAACGAGGAAGCCGTGAACAGCGGGATCGACAAGGTAGCCGAAGCGTTCGGCTCGATCGACATCCTCGTGTCGAACGCAGGCATCCAGATCGTCAACCCGATCGAGAACTACTCGTTCTCCGACTGGAAGAAGATGCAGGCGATCCACGTCGACGGCGCGTTCCTGACGACCAAGGCTGCGCTCAAGCACATGTACAAGGACGATCGCGGCGGTGTCGTGATCTACATGGGTTCGGTGCACTCGCACGAAGCGTCGCCGCTGAAATCGGCCTACGTGACGGCCAAGCACGGCCTGCTCGGCCTGGCCCGCGTGCTGGCGAAGGAAGGTGCGAAGCACAACGTGCGCTCGCACGTCGTGTGTCCGGGCTTCGTGCGCACGCCGCTGGTCGACAAGCAGATTCCGGAGCAGGCGAAGGAGCTCGGCATCAGCGAAGAGGAAGTGATCAAGAAGGTGATGCTCGGCAACACGGTCGATGGCGTGTTCACGACGGTGCAGGACGTCGCGCAGACGGTGCTGTTCCTGTCGGCCTTCCCGAGCGCCGCGCTCACGGGCCAGTCG
>NZ_JAUJQH010000085.1:0-732 GCF_030482905.1 Burkholderia sp. AU45251
GCTTGTGATACCACATCCAGGCTTCCGGATTGATCGGCTCGCCGACCGTGCCGATGATGCGCAGGCTCGACAGGTCGTAGCTCTTCGGATGCACCTTGTCGTCGGCTTCGGCCGCCTTGATCAGCGAACGGATCGCGGTCGGCGCGGTGTAGAACACGGTGACCTTGTGGTCGCCGATCATCTTCCAGAAGCGGCCTGCATCCGGGTAGGTCGGCACGCCTTCGAACACGACCTGCGTGCCGCCGCACGCGAGCGGGCCGTACGTGATGTACGTGTGGCCGGTGACCCAGCCGATGTCGGCGGTGCACCAGAACACGTCGGTGGGCTTCCAGTCGAAGGTCCACTTCATCGTCTGCGCGGCCCACAGCAGGTAGCCGCCCGTGCTGTGCTGCACGCCCTTCGGCTTGCCGGTCGAGCCCGACGTATACAGGATGAACAGCGGATGCTCGGCGCCGACCCATTCCGGCTCGCACTGGTCGGATTCGGCGGCCGTCAGTTCATGCATCCACAGGTCGCGCTCGGCGTGCCAGTCGATCTTGCCGCCGGTGCGGCGATAGACGATCACGCTCTTCACGGCCTCGCAGCCGCCCATCGCGATCGCTTCGTCCGCGATGCTCTTCAGCGGCAGCGTCTTGCCGCCGCGTGCCTGCTCGTCGGCCGTGACGAGCGCGGTCGCGCCGACGTCGACGAGCCGCTCGTTCAGCGACTTCGCGGAGAAGCCGCCGAACACGA
>NZ_JAUJQH010000086.1:0-732 GCF_030482905.1 Burkholderia sp. AU45251
TCGTGTTCGGCGGCTTCTCCGCGAAGTCGCTGAACGAGCGGCTCGTCGACGTCGGCGCGACCGCGCTCGTCACGGCCGACGAGCAGGCACGCGGCGGCAAGACGCTGCCGCTGAAGAGCATCGCGGATGAAGCAATTGCGATGGGCGGCTGCGAGGCCGTGAAGAGCGTGATCGTCTATCGCCGCACCGGCGGCAAGATCGACTGGCACGCCGAGCGCGATCTGTGGATGCATGAACTGACGGCCGCCGAATCCGACCAGTGCGAGCCGGAATGGGTCGGCGCCGAGCATCCGCTGTTCATCCTGTATACGTCGGGTTCGACCGGCAAGCCGAAGGGCGTGCAGCACAGCACGGGCGGCTACCTGCTGTGGGCCGCGCAGACGATGAAGTGGACCTTCGACTGGAAGCCCGCCGACGTGTTCTGGTGCACGGCCGACATCGGCTGGGTCACCGGCCACACGTACATCACGTACGGCCCGCTCGCGTGCGGCGGCACGCAGGTCGTGTTCGAAGGCGTGCCGACCTACCCGGACGCAGGCCGCTTCTGGAAGATGATCGGCGACCACAAGGTCACCGTGTTCTACACCGCGCCGACCGCGATCCGCTCGCTGATCAAGGCGGCCGAAGCCGACGACAAGGTGCATCCGAAGAGCTACGACCTGTCGAGCCTGCGCATCATCGGCACGGTCGGCGAGCCGATCAATCCGGAAGCCTGGATGTGGTATCACAAGC
>NZ_JAUJQH010000008.1:0-283900 GCF_030482905.1 Burkholderia sp. AU45251
GGGCGATCGCGATCGGGCACCCGATCGGCGCGTCGGGCTGCCGGATCCTGGTGACGCTGCTGCACGAGATGGCCAAGCGCGACGCGAAGCGCGGGCTGGCGTCGCTGTGCATCGGCGGCGGGATGGGCGTCGCGCTCGCGGTCGAGCGCGCGTGAGCAGGGCCTGACACACGTCCCGCGTGTGGCGCCTGCCGGCGCCGCATGCGGGCGAAGCGGTTTTCGCGCACGACAAGCCGTGAACAACAAGCGCGAGGTGCCGGTGCGTGCCGCGCCCGCGATGCGGGCGGCTCGCATCGAAGCGGCGGGGCGGCAGCAGGTGCGATGCCGTCGCCCCGCCTTCATCGATTACTTTTCTGTCGGTAATTTATAGGATGACTAAGCGAATTGCAGTTGTGACTGGTGGAATGGGCGGCCTCGGCGAAGCGGTCAGCATCAGGTTGAACGACGCGGGCCACCGGGTAGTCGTCACGTATTCGCCGAACAACACCGGCGCGGACCGCTGGCTGACCGAGATGCATGCGGCCGGCCGCGAGTTCCACGCGTACCCGGTGGACGTGGCCGATCACGATTCGTGCCAGCAATGCATCGAGAAGATCGTGCGGGACGTCGGCCCGGTCGACATTCTCGTGAACAACGCGGGCATCACGCGCGACATGACGCTGCGCAAGCTCGACAAGGTCAACTGGGATGCGGTGATCCGCACCAACCTCGATTCCGTGTTCAACATGACGAAGCCGGTCTGCGAAAGCATGGTCGAGCGCGGCTGGGGCCGCATCGTCAACGTCTCGTCGGTGAACGGCTCGAAAGGCTCGGTCGGCCAGACCAACTATGCGGCCGCGAAGGCGGGCATGCACGGCTTCACGAAATCGCTCGCACTCGAAATCGCGCGCAAGGGCGTGACGGTGAACACGGTGTCGCCGGGCTACCTCGCGACGAAGATGGTCACGGCGATCCCGCAGGACATCCTCGACTCGAAGATCCTCCCGCAGATTCCGGCGGGCCGGCTCGGCAAGCCCGAGGAAGTTGCGGCGCTGGTCGCTTACCTGTGCTCGGAGGAGGCCGGCTTCGTGACGGGCTCCAACATCGCGATCAACGGCGGGCAGCACATGCACTGACGCGCAGTGGCGCGGCGGTCCGGCGCTCCGGCGGCGTGCGCGCACGTGCCGGGCCGCGTTCCGCACTATCCAGTGCCAGGGCGGCGGCAGGTGCGCCGCTTCGGCTTTGCATTCCGGAGAAGGCATGGGCGACACCTGGATGGGACTCGCGATCGGCGGCACGGCACTGGCCGTCGCGCTGACGATGGCGATCTCGCTCTACTGGCTCGAGCGGCGCCGTGCGCGGCTGCTGCGGAACTTCGATCATCGCGATTGCTGGCTCGTCGCGTACGGCAGGTGCTTCGCGCGCGTGCGGGCCTGGCCGGCACGCCGCCTGCGCGGCGCGCGTTGACGACCGCATTGCGGTAGTGACGCGTCACGATTGACGAGCGGTCACGCATCGCGCGCATGCCACAGGCGAGGCGCGCGATGCCCTTGATCAATCGCTCTTTTCGCTCTTTCCACCCGACTCGCCCGAGTCGTTCTTGTGGAAGATCCGCTTCGTCGTGCGCTTGGTGGCATCCCAGCCTTCGCGCGACGCGTGTGCGACCCCGTGCCCGACCGCCTTCGCGGCGCTCGCGGTCGCGTGGCCGAAGCTGCGGGCCGCCTCGCCGGTCTTGTGCGCAGCTTCCTTCGAATCGCGCTTGATGTCCTGCTTCACTTCCGACATGTCCGCGTGCGCGATCGGGCTGATTAGCGCCAGAACGAGCGCGGTCCCAATGAACTGACGAATTTTCACGACCAGGTTTCCTTCTCTTGAGTAAGCGGCTTCATCGAGGATGCGCATTGCCGGCTGGGGCCGGGCGAAACGTGCCGGCTGCCGACGCGTCGAGCATCACTGCCGCGCGGCCGGACAGCAGCACGCGCTCGCCGCAGCGCAGCGCGAAGCCGTACAGCACCGAGCGGGCGTCGCCGCTCACGCGCTCCGCTTCGACGACGAGCGGCTGCGCGAACGTGTCGAGCCGGTCGACGAACGCATCGACGTTGCGCACGCTCGCGAGATAGCCGACACGCGGGCGCGCGTCGTGCGTAACGAGCAGCGCGCCGTGCACGGCCATCGCTTGCGCCGCGTATTCGATGCCGCAGACCGATGCGAGCCGGCCGTGCGTGCGCAGCGGGTTGTGCGGATCGCGGTGGCTCGTCGCGGTGCAGCGGATGCGGTCGGCATCCCACGCATCGACCGTCTCGAGCAGGCACATCGCGCCGTCGTGCGGAATGTGCGCGGCGATCCACGCGTGGTCGAGCGGCGGCGCGAGCGGGATCGTCGCGGTCATCACGCACGCTCCGTGAACGTATCCGGCATCGCGACATCGACCTGCACGCGTGTGTCGGCGAGGTAGTCGAGCACGACGCGTGTCGAACGCTGCGCGGCGAGTGCATCGAGCAGCGGCAGCACGCGCGCGGCCGGATTGCCGGCGCGCAGTGCGTCGAGTTCGGCATGCGCGAGCGTCGTGGCGGGCGCGTCGGTGAGTTGCACGTCGATGCGGGCGAGCGCGCGTTCGCTTGCGTCGGGCGCGAGCACGAGCGCCACGCCGAATGCGTCGCCGATCGGCCGCACCGCGCGCAGCGGTTCCGGATAGTCGGTGTCGTACGCGATCAGCAGCGTCGGCACGCGATCGACCGCGACCTGGCACAGGCTTTCGAGCAGGCCCGCGGCAAAGCTGCCGTCGTGCGCGCACAGCACGTTCGACGTCGCCATCGCGCGGGTCGCGATGCTCCAGTAGCCGGCCGGCGCGTTGTGCACGGAGTTGTGGAAGCGCGTCGGCGACAGCTGGCGATCGTCGCCGGCAAGGGTCTCGCAGATCGCGTGGCAATTCTGGCCGTCGCCGCCCGACGCGCTGAACACGGTCGCGAGCGTCGCGGCGTCGCGTCCGCTCGCGGCTACGGCTTCGTGGCCGGCCGCGAGCGCCACGCGCACGACGGGGCCCGTGCGGCGCCGTTCGGCCGACGGCAGGCCGGCCGGCGGCGGCAGTTCGGTGCGGGCCGGCGCATACGGCGTGCGGCCCGCGAGCACGTCGGCCGCGTGCGGCCAGTGGGGCAGTCCCGGCCCGACGAGGCCGATGCTTTCGATGAAGGCGGTGAGTGTCATGGCGGGCCTCAACGGCGGGCGTGGTCGGCGCGGCCGAGGATCAGGCTGCAATTCGTGCCGCCGAAGCCGAACGAATTGGAAAGGACGGCGCGTACGCGCGCATCGCGGCTCGCGAGCACGTAGTCGGCGGCGAGGGCCGGGTCGGGTTGCGTCGTGCTGACGCCGGCCGGCATGAACTGCGCGCGCAGCGCGAGCGCGGCGACGACCGCCTCGAGCGCACCCGCCGCGCCGAGCGTATGGCCGGTCGCCCCCTTCGTCGAACTGCACGGCGTGCTGGCGAACAGCGCGCCGATCGCGCGGCTTTCGGCCGCGTCGTTGCTCGGCGTCGCGGTGCCGTGCAGGTTCACGTAGTCGATGTCGGTCGCGCCGAGGCCGGCGGACGCGAGCGCCTGCTCGATCGCGACGCGCGCGCCGAGCCCATCCGGATGCGGCGACGACATGTGATGTGCGTCGCTCGATTCGCCGATGCCGAGCAGCAGGATCGCGTCGGCGTCGAGTGCGGCGGGCCGGTCGGGCACGCGTTCGACGAGCGCGAACGCGGCGGCCTCGCCGATCGAGATGCCGTCGCGCGCGACGTCGAACGGCCGGCACGGCTGGCGTGACAGCAGTTCGAGCGAATTGAAGCCGTACAGCGTCGTCAGGCACAGCGAATCGACGCCGCCGACGACGGCCGCGTCGATCAAGCCTGCCTCGATCATGCGGCGCGCGGAGCCGAACACCTTCGCGCCGGACGAGCACGCGGACGAGATCGCTATCGCCGGCCCGCGCAGCGCGAAAAACGCGCGCACGAATGCGGCCGGCGAATACGGGTTGTGCGTGTGTGCGTAGCGGAAGTCGGCGGGCAGCGCTCCGCTCGCCGGATCGCGGCGCTGGTACGCGTGCTCGGTCTCGAGGATGCCGGCCGTGCTCGTGCCGATGAACACGCCGACGCGCGCCGCGCCGTAGCGCGCGACGGCCGTCGCGACGCTTGCGTCGAAGCCGTCCTGCGTGAGGCCGAGCTGCGCGAGGCGGTTGTTGCGGCACTCGAAGTCGGCGAGGTCGGCACGCACGGGCTGCGCGTCGACGCCGTCCACTGCGCCGATCCACGTGTCGAGATCCGCACGCTCGAAGTCGCAGCGCGTGAGCCCGCCGCGCGCGTGGCGCAGCGCATCGAGGGTCGCATCGAGGCCGCGGCCGATGCAGCTGGTGGCGGTGAAGTGCGAGAGCAGGAGAGGTTTCACGAGGGTCGCATCCGGTGGCCGGAACGGGCGCCGCAGCAGGGCTGGCAGGCGCGCCGTTCGAGGTCAGATTTTATCAAACGGGGGTGCCGAACCGGCCGGCTCGCCCGGCCTGCCGGGCAGTTCCGGCGCGAGCGCCGCGCGCAGCGTGGTCCAGTGCAACTGCGCGTCGGCGGCCGCGCGCAGCACCGCTTGCAGCACGTCGAGCACGACCGGTTCGCCGCGTGCGTCGCGCGCCGCGTGGCCGTCGTGCACGAGCAGGATGTCGCGCGCTTCAAGACCGTGCAGCAGGCGGCGCGTGACGGTCGCGGCATCGCGCGCGCGCGTGTCGAAGCCGCGCCGCGTCCAGCTCGCGAGTTGCAGGCCGAGTTCGCACAGCACCGGCTCGAGAAATGGATTGCGCAGGCCGGCCGGCGCGCGGAAGAACAGCGGGCGCGTACCGGCGAGCTCGGTCAGCGTCTGCTGCGCGGCCGCGATTTCGCGCCGCAGCGCGGCGGGCCCCGACAGCGAGAACGTGTGCCGGTGTCGCTGGCTATGGTTCTCGATCACGTGACCGCGCGCGACGATCGCCTCGATCCAGCGCGGATGACGGCGCGCGAGATCGCCGATGCAGAAGAACGTCGCGCGCGCGTCGTAACGGTCGAGCAGGTCGAGCACGCGCGGCGTGACGTCCGGGTCCGGGCCGTCGTCGATCGTCAGTGCGATCCGGCGGCCGGCACCGGGCGGCAGGCGCGTCCAGTTCGGCCCGAGCAGCGTGCTGCGCGGCCACAGGCCGGCGGCGGTCAGCGCGAGATGCGACGCGACCACGCCGCCGACGGCCCACGGCCACGTGGCCGGTTGCGCAACGACGGCGGCGGCCGCGCCTGCATGCAGCGCGGCCGTGCCCGCGATCAGCGGCGTGGGTTTCCAGCGGCGCGTGTCGCCGGGCGGTCGCGATGGAACGGACGACGGCGCGTTCATGCGCGGCTTCCTCGATGATGGTTGACGGTCGCGACCTCAGCCGCGCGCGGCGCGAGAATCGCCGCGAACGCAAGCGCGAGCATCGCGCCTGGGCCGACGGTCAGCCCGAAGGTTTCGAGCAGCGGCACGCGCGACAGCGCGAGCAGCCCGAAGCCGGCGACCGTCGCGAGGTTCGCGATCAGCAGCGACACGAGCGTGTAGGGCGTGACGGGCTGCGCGTCGTCGCGCTTGCAGAAGAACAGCGCGTAGTTCGAGCCGACCGCGACGATCAGCAGCATCCCGACGAGATGCAGGATCGTCAGTTGCACGCCGGCGAGCGCGAATCCGGCCGTCACGACCAGCACGGCCGCGACGAGCGGCGCGAGCGCGCGCACGACGCGGCGCGGCGAGCGCAGTGCGATCAGCAACAGCACGGCGATCGCGGCAAAACCCGCGAGCGACAGCCGGATGTCCTCGTGCACGTAGCTCACGTACAGGCGATCGGCTTCGGCTTTCATGTCGACGAACAGCGCATCGGGCACGCCCGCCCGTGCGACGGCCGCGCGAATCGGCGTGGCATCGAGACTCGATGCCGGTTGCGCGGTGCGGGCGGCGTCCGGCGCGCGCAGCGGCAGCATCGCGCTCCAGCGGCCGTCACGTTCGGTCAGCAGCGCATCGACGGCGAGCGCCATCGACGTGCCGTGCAAATCCGCGCGCGCGAGCAGCGGTGCGTGGCGCGCGGCCTCGACATCGGCGATGAACGGCGCGAACAGGTCGGGCTTGACCGCGATCGGCTGGTTCGCGACGGCATCGCGCATCCGCCCGGTGAGCACGCCGGCATCCGGCAGGCTGGCCAGGCGCGCGCGCTGCGCGGCGTCGCTCGGCAGGTAGCGCGCGGGGCTTTCGAAGCCGGCGAGCGCGCCCCGGTCGACGAGCGGCTGCAATTGCGCGGCCACTTTTTCGGCGCCTTCGAGCGCGGCCTGTTCGGTCGCGGCGGAAATCACGACGAGGTAGCGCACGTCGGGTGCGCCGACATCGGCGCGCAACCGCGCGTCGAGTGCCTGCGCTGGCGCCGGCACGGGGCTCAGCGCGGCGAGTTCGCGGCTCCACAGGCCGTCGCGATGCAGCACGAGCGTCGCGCCCGCGGCGATCACCAGCACGGCGAGCGGCCAGCGCAGCCGCGGTGCGGCGTCGGCCGCGCGCGCGAGTACGGCGCCGACCCGCGACACGTCGCGGATCGCGACATGTTCGCCGCGCAGGTGCGGCAGCACGAAGCGCGTGACGAGCGCGGCGGCCGTCAGCCCGACGATCGAATACAGCCCGAGCTGCACGAGGCCCGGGAAGCCGGAGAACAGCATCGACGCGAACCCGCACACGGAGGTCAGCACGCCGAGCCGGATCGTCGGCCAGTACGCGGCGACCCATGCGCGCGTCGCGTCGGCCGGGCGCGCCGTGCCGCGCGTGCCGGCCTGCGCCGATTGCACGAACAGGTAGATCGAATAGTCGACGGCTTCGCCGATCAGCGTCGTGCCGAAGCCGAGCGTCAGCCCGTGGACCGTGCCGAACGCGAGGCTGACCGCCGCGATTCCCGCCGCGACGCCCGTCAGCACCGGCAGCAAGCCGAGCGCGAGCGTGCGCGGCGAACGGTACAGCGTCAGCAGCAGCGCGACGATCAGCACGACGCTCGCCGTCGACAGCCGTTCGACGTCGTGCCGGATCGTGTCGCGCGTGTCGACCGAGAACACGCCGGGGCCCGTCATCGCGAGCGTAGTCGCGGCGGCGTTCGGCACGGCCTGCGTCGCGGCGGCGAACGCGCGGCGCACCGTGTCGATCGCATGGGCCTGCGCGTCGGTATCGGAACCGGCGGCGGCCGTCTGCACGACGAGCACGGCACGCGTGCCGTCGCGCGACGCCCACACGCCGTCGCGGCTCGCCGGTTCGGCCGCGCTGTCGAGCTGGTCGACGAGCGTGGCGACTTCGCCGGTCGGGTCGCGCGGCAGCATCGCCTTGGCCACGAGGCCGGCCGACGAGCTCAGCAGGTCGAGGCTGTCGCCGAGCGCCTGATGCAGGCCGGCGGCGCTGAAGCGCTGCGGCGTGACGGCGGGGCTGAGCAAGTAGCGGTGATCGAAGATGAACTGGCGGTCGCGCGCGTCGTTCGCGGCTTCGCCGTTGTGAACGGCCGCGAACTGCGGATCGGTGCGCAGCGCGCCGGCGACGCGTCGCGACAGCGTGGCGCGCGTGGCGGCATCGCCGCCGTCGATCGCGACGAGGATCAGCCGCGACACGATGCCGTCGCGCAACTGATCGACGAGCACGCGCTGCCCGGCGCTCGGCGCGCTCGGCAGGAAGGCGGACAGGTCGGCCGTGAAGTGGGCGCGCCCGATCGCGACGCCGCACGCGAGAAGCGCGAGCAGCCACACGAGCACCGCGCGCTGCCGCAGCGTGTGCAGGCGGCGCGCGACCGGTGACGACGAGGGCCGGGTGCGTTCGTCCATCAGTTCGGGTTCGCGGGAACGGGTTGCAGGCGCATCACCGAACGGTCGCCGTCGGCCTGCCGGATCGCGACGCTGCGCAACACGTCGCGCGTGCCGTCGAGCGTGATCGTGCTGACGACCTTCAGCATCCGCGAGTCGAGCGGCGTGAGCGTCAGCGTCCAGTCGTCGCCGCGTCCGGCGAGCGCAACCTTGTACACCTGTTCGAGCGCGAAGCGGTTGCCGGCGAGCGTCGCGCGGATGCTGTCGATGAACGCGCCGAGTTCCGGGTAGCGCGCGAGCGCGAGCGTGTACTTGCGGTTGTTGCGTTCGACGGTGAGCATGTCGCCGTCGACGACGAGGTGTTCGGGCTTCGGGCTCAGCGTGTGCTTCTCGAGATGGTCGGGCGCGACGAACACGAGCTCGCCGGACGATTCGACCGGCTGCGTCGCGATCGACAGGTATTTGGTCTCGGTGAACGTCGCACGCCCCGACTTGTGCTGCGCGAGCGTCGACATCAGCCGGTCGAGGCTCCATGGCGCCCCCGCGTCGGCCGCCTGCGCGGGCGTGGCCGTCAGCGCGATCGCAGCGGCGGTTGCCGCGACGGCGACGGCCAGCGTGCGGACGGCACGATGCAGCACGGACGGGAGCGTGGGCAGGCGGCGGCGAACGGCGGTCATGCGTCGGAATCCCTCGTGGCGGACAGGCCGGCACCGGCGCGCGCCGCGTCGCTGCGCGCAGCCGCGGCATCGCCGCCTTGCCAGAAATCGAAATAGTTGAACCAGTTGTACGGTGCCGCGCGGCAGTATTGGTCGAGCAGCGCGACGTAGCGCGCGAGTGCCGCGTCGACGGCCGCCGCGCGCGCGTCGCGCCGCACGTCGGAGAAGTCGGCGAGCGTCTCGAAGTGCACATCGTAGCGGTTGCCGTCGCGATAGAGGCCCGTCATGAAGATCACCGGCCGCTTCAACATCGCGGCCATGTAGAGCGGCCCGAGCGGAAACGCGGCCGGCGCGCCGAGTAGCGGCAGCCGCCGCAGCGACGCGGCAGACTCGTCGAGCAGCGTGCGGTCGGCGAGCATGCCGACCATGCAGTTTGCGTCGAGGCGCTCGCGCACCTTCAGCATCGAGTCGACCTGCCCGAGCGGAATCACTTCCGGCTGCGCGGCGGGGTTCACCGCGGCGAGCGTCGCGTTGATCTTGCGCGCGTTCTTCTCGTACATCGTCACGACGACGCGCAGGTCCGGGTGCGTGCGGCCGATCGCGCGCACGACCTCGAAGCTGCCGAGATGCGCGCCCATCAGGAACGCGCCGCGTCCGCCCGCGAGCGCGTCATCGACAAGCGTCTCGCCGTGCAGCCGGATGTCGAACAGGTCGAAGCGCCCGTTCATCAGGTAGATGCGGTCGTGGATCGTCGCCGCGAACGTGAACACGTGCCGGTACACGTCGCGCCAGCGCGCGGGGCGGCCGAGCACGCGGCGCAGGTAGTCGCGCGACGCCGCGCACGCGACCGGCGAGAACAGCACGAAATACGTCGCGATCAGGTGCAGCACGACACGCGCGCGCTGCCGGCCGAAGCGCAGCGAGATCCACGTCATCGCGCGCAGCAAGCCCGCATTGCTGCGCTCCTGGCGTTCGGCCCACGCGGTGCGCTTCATGGCTGCGCGCCATCCTGCACGGCCGGCGGCGCGGACAGCACGCCGCTCGCGACCTCGCGGGCCCCGGTGCGCAGCGTGAAGCGGATCGCGCCGCTGGCGGCCGGGTCGAACGTGAGCTCGAGCGGTTCGCCGGGGGCGACCGGGCTCAGGAATTTAGCGGAACCGAGCCGCCACGTGTGCAGCGGGCGGTTAAGCGCTGTGCCGATCGCATGGATCGCGTGATCGAGCAGCACGACGCCCGGCACGACCGGGTGGCCGGGGAAGTGGCCGGGCAGTGCCGGGTGATCGGCGGGGATCGTGAACTCGAGCGCGGGCGCGGGCGTGCCGGCCGGGTCGCGCACGGGCGTCGGCGCGGCCGCGGCGCGCGCATGTTGCGCAACGAGCGCGGCGAGCACGTCGCGCGGCAGCTTGCCCGTTTCGTTGCGCGGCAGCGCGTCGACGAACACGAGCGGGCGCGGCATGAACGCGGGATCGATCCGCTCGCGCAGCGCGCGCTGCAGCTCGGCGGCCGCGAGCGTCGGCGCGACGACCAGCGCGACGAGGCGCGTGACCGGTTCGAGGCTCGCGTCGGCGTGCGCCGGTGCGACTTCGTCGGGCATGAAGAACACGCCGTCGATCACGTCCGGAATCGCATTGAGCTGATGGTTCAGGTACGCGAGCGACGTGCGCTTGCCGGCGATGTTGACGAGGTCGGCCTTGCGGCCGTGCAGCAGGAACCGGCCGTCGCCGAGCAGTTCGAGCGCATCGCCCATCGGCACGGGTGCTTCGACGTGCCCGCCCGACACCCAGATCGTCGGCTCGCCGTCGTCGCTCTCCGGTGCGTCGCGCGGGTCGAGCCGGATGCCCGGGAACAACGCCCACGTCGCGCCTTGCGACGTGCGGCGGGTGGCGATCTGGCCGGTTTCGGTGCTGCCGTAGATCTCGACGAGCGGCGCGTCGAGCGCGGCCTCGGCTTCGCATGCGAGCTTTTCCGACAGCGGCGCGGTGGCCGACAGCACGAGCGCCGCGGGCGGCAGCGCATGGCCGGCTGCCAGCAGCGCACGCAGGTGAATCGGCGACGTGACGAGCACACGCGGCTGCGGGATCGCGTCGAGTTCGTCGCGGATGTCGACCGGGTAGAACGGCTGGCGGTTGCTGAACGCGAGGCCGCCGATCAGCGCGAGCAGCACCGTCGACTCGAAGCCGTACATGTGCTGCGCGGGCACCGTGCCGATCAGCGTGGCCGCGCGGCCGTCGAGCAGCCCGAGGCGGTCGGCCGCCGCGCGCACGCAGCCGACCAGGAAGCCCCAGGTCTTGCGGTGCGGCACCGGCGCGCCGGTCGAGCCGGATGTGAACACGTAAGCCATGATCCGCGCCGCATCGATCTGCGGCACGGCGAACGGCGCATCGCTCGCGAGTTCGCCGGGGGCGGCGTCGGGGTACGCGAAGCGCGGCAGGTCGATCGCGCAGTCGGGCGCGTCGTGCAGGCAGAACGCGTCGGGCGCGAACGACGCCAACTGGCGGACCATTTCCGGCGTGTGCGTCGATGGCAGCAGGCTGATCTTGCCGGCAACGAGCGCGGCGCACAGGCTGACCGCGAAGCGGTAGCGGTCGCGGCACACGTTGAACACGTGGCCGCCGGCGGGCAGCGCGGCGGCCACGCGCGCGACGTCGGCGACGAACGCGCGCACGGTGACGGGCGCGCCGTCGCGCCAGGCGATCGTCTGGTCCGGCGATGAATGGAAAACCAGCGGGTGAGTCGGCATAAATCGGTCAAAACGGGAGCGAAAGCCGGCGCGCCGCGTGGCGGCACCGCACCGGCCGTGAATTCATCGTGACGCCTGCGATGTGTGCGTCGTCGCGCGATACGCGCGCACCGCATCGATCATGCGCGGCCGCGGTTCGTGCGGCAGTGCGAAGCGCCGGCACGCATGCTCGGCGGCGAACATCACGGCGACGAGCGGCAGCGACAGGTAGTTCGCGAACGTCGACCACGTGACGATCGGCGCGGTCGCGAACAGCAGCGTCGACACGGCGGCGATCGCGACGAAGAACAGCGTCCACGCGAGCGTGATCTGCCGCGTGTAGCGTGCGACGGCCGGCGTGATCGCGCCGTGGATCATCGTCGCGAAGCGCGTGCACAGCGGCACCTGGCCGGCCGCGAGCGTGCGGCCGAACAGCAGCGCCATCGCGAGGTTGAAGCTCGCGTGTTCCAGATACAGGCCCCATTCGAAATGCCGGGCGAGCGGCACGTGCGCGGCCCACAGCACGGTGGCGGCAAGCAGCCATGCCGGCACGAGCCACGCGCGATGCGAAGAGCGCAGTGCCGCGCCGAGCGCGAGCAGCAGCGGCGGCACGAGCGCCATCGCGAGGCCGAAG
Organism: Burkholderia sp. AU45251; assembly: GCF_030482905.1. Classification (NCBI taxonomy): domain Bacteria; kingdom Pseudomonadati; phylum Pseudomonadota; class Betaproteobacteria; order Burkholderiales; family Burkholderiaceae; genus Burkholderia; species Burkholderia sp. AU45251. The sequence goes on from NZ_JAUJQH010000008.1 coordinate 11,822, forward strand.
CCGTGCGCGCCGGGCGTCGCGGCCGCGTAGTGCGCGCCGGCCTGGTAGGCCGCGACGGCGCCGACTGCGGCGAGGCCGCGCGCGACGGGCAGCAGCCGGCTCATCGGCGGTCTCCGCGCACACGGCGCGGGTACCCGTCACCGGCGGCCAGGCGGCAGCGGACGGACGGGCGAACCGGAACGGAGCGGAAGGACGGGCGCGGCATGACTGGCGACATCGGGAAGATCGTGGCCGGACGTCGTGGTCGGGCCGTCAAACATCATATGAATGGCGGCCGGGACGCGGGTCCGGGCCGGTGGTCGGGCACGCTCATTTTAGGGCCGCGGCACCGCGTGTTCGGGGCGGGCGCGAACGGGTTTTGTAACCGATTGTATGGCGCAGGACGAACGGTTTCGCGGGGTCGGTCCATTTCCATCCAAAGCGGCTCAAGCGTCTGGTGCATTCGGGTCCCGAGACGGGCCGCGGCGCCGGCTCGCCAGTCTGTAACCATTGGCGGTATACGGCCCGATACCCGTTCGTCTAGAATCCGCGTAACTTTTACAAACGATCCCCAAATAAAGCAGGCGGGGAAGCCGGCAGACGCCGGAGGGACGGAGATTCGCACGCGCCGGGCGTGCATGGCGATTGCCGTTTCCGGGCACCTTCCGCTGCCACGGGCCGCCTGCCCGCACGCATGATGAACGCACTGGAACAAGAGCTCGCCACGCTGATCATCGGCGAACTGAATCTCGAAGACGTCCCGCTCGAAACAGTGACGGCCGAGACCCCGCTGTATGGCGAGGGTTTCGGGCTCGACTCCATCGACATCCTGGAAATCGCACTGCTGATCTCGAAGAAATACGGCTTCGAGCTGCGTTCGGACAATCCGGACAACCAGAAGATCTTTGCGGCGCTCGGTGCACTGGCTGCGTACGTCGCCGCGCACCGCACGAAGTGACGGCGTCGCGCACGGGCGCGACGCGCAGATGATGACGGCACGCGGCAGCAATCGGCAGACGATACGCGGCCGTGTCGATCGAGGTGGAACGCGATGAACGGAGCAATTCGATGCGGGCGCTCGTGACGGGCGGCAGCGGCGCGCTCGGGCAGGCAATCTGCACGGCGCTCGCGCAGGCCGGCCATGAAGTGTGGGTGCATGCGAACCGCCATCTCGCGCAGGCGGAGGCGGTCGCGCAGCAGATCGTCGCGGCCGGCGGCACCGCGCACGCAATTGCGTTCGACGTGACCGACGCCGATGCAACGCTCGCCGCGCTGAAGCCGTTCATCGACGATGCGCCGGTGCAGATCCTCGTCAACAACGCGGGCATTCACGACGATGCGCCGATGGCCGGCATGTCGCACCGGCAGTGGCACAGCGTGATCGACGTGACGCTCAACGGCTTCTTCAACGTCACGCAGCCGCTGCTGTTGCCGATGATCCGCACGCGGCGCGGCCGGATCGTCAACATCGCGTCGGTGGCCGGCGTGACCGGCAATCGCGGGCAGGTCAATTACGCGGCCGCGAAGGCGGGGCTGATCGGCGCGACGAAGTCGCTGTCGCTGGAGCTCGCGTCGCGCGGCATCACCGTGAACGCGGTGGCGCCCGGCATCATCGAATCGCCGATGGCCGAACAGGCGTTTCCCGCCGAACGCATCAAACAGCTCGTACCCGCGCAGCGCGCGGGGCGGCCCGACGAAGTCGCGGCGATGGTCGCGTACCTGGTGTCCGACGCCGCGGCCTATGTGACGGGGCAGGTGCTGTCCGTCAACGGCGGGCTGGCCTGACGAAGCGCGCAGCGTCGGCGTGACGTAACGCAACGCGGCGCAGCCGCGAGGTTGCGCGGCTTGCGCCGCCTAGTGAGGAAATCGAAGTGTCCGTGCATCCAGTCGACGCCGAACGGCGTCCGTGTTCCCTGTCGTCCGCCGCCGCGCCCGTTGCGCGCGGGCAGACGGCGGCCGGGCCGGCCGCATCGCGATCGGGCGCGCCGCTCGCGCACGACGGCGACCGCGCGCTGCGGCTCGTCCGGTTGAGCCATGCGCGGCTCGCCGTGTTGCTGCACGATGCGCGCAGCCATGGCGACGGATTCGAGCGCGCGTTTCCTGGCGCATTGGGTGCGGTGTGTATTGGTGCGGCCGGCCTGCAGGACGAATCGAACGCGGACGCGGCGGCACGGATGCTGGCCGATGCCGTGCCCGACCTGCCCGTCGCGCCGGTGCCGATGGCGCTGCTCGGCGCAGGCATCGCGCCGGACGACGCCGTTTGCGAAATCTGGCAATGCGATGCGCGCGACCTGCGCAGCGAACGGCGCGGCGCGCTGCACTATCGGTACAGCGAAACGGCGGGCCTCGTGTTCGGCAGCATCGTCGTGCACGAGACGAGCGGAACGCACGAAACGCACGAAACGCACGAAACGCACGAAACGCACGAAACGCACGAAGGCGGCACGCCGCTCGAACGCGCGACGCATGCTGCGTACCGTGCGCTGTTCGACGTGCTCGATTCGCTCGGCATGCCGCATCCGCTGCGCATCTGGAATACCGTGCCGGCGATCAACGCGGTGCAGTTCGGGATCGAGCGCTATCGTCAGTTCAATATCGGCCGCCAGCACGCGTTCGACGCGTGCCGCCGCGCGCTGACGGGCGGCGTGCCGGCCGCATGTGCGCTCGGTTCGGTCGTGCCGGTCGCGGGTGACGCATCGCCAGCCGCGCCGCTCGCGATCCATTTCCTCGCGAGCCGCACGCCGGCCGATCCGGTCGAGAACCCGCGCCAGGTCAGCGCATATCACTATCCGGCGCAGTACGGCCCGCGTGCGCCGACGTTCGCGCGCGCCGCCGCATGGACGGAAGGCGACGCCGCGCCGGTGCTGTTCGTGTCGGGCACCGCGAGCATCGTCGGGCACCGCACCGTGCATCACGGCGATGTCGTCGCGCAAACGCGCGAGACGGTCGCGAACCTCGCAGCCGTGCTCGAGCAGGCCGCGCGCCAGGGGCACGGCCCGTTCTCGCTCGCCGACCTGAGCTATCGCGTCTACGTGCGCGATGCCGGCGATGCCGCGGCGCTGGCCGCGATCGAGCGCGTGCTGCGCGAGGCGGCCGGCCCCGGTGTACGGCCGCTGATTGTCCATGCGGACGTGTGCCGCGACGACCTGCTGGTCGAGATCGAGGCCAGCGCGGGTCATGAGGAGGCGTGGCTGTCATGAAGCGAGAAAACCTCACGATCGAGCAACCGGCCCCGCACGCGGGCGACGTCGACGAAGCCTGCCGACGGTCGCCGGCAAGTCATAAACTTTTGTCAGGATCCCTGTCTTCGCAATCGGCCGTTTCCATGTCCAAGCTGCACGCCTCGTCCACTCATCTCGTCCTGATTCCGAGCTACAACCCGGGCGCCAAGGTCGACACGACCGTGCGCAATGCCCGCGCGCAGTGGAATCCGGTGTGGGTCGTCGTCGACGGCAGCACCGACGGCAGCGCCGAACGGCTGCAGGCCATGGCCGAGCGCGACCCGGGGCTGCGCGTGATCGTGCTGCCCGAGAACCGCGGCAAGGGCGCCGCGGTGCTGGCCGGGCTCGACGCGGCGGCCGCGAGCGGCTTCACGCATGTGTTGACGATGGATTCCGACGGCCAGCATCCGGCCGACCTGATTCCCGCGTTCATGACCGCGTCGCAGGCCGCGCCCGACGCGATGGTGCTGGGCGTGCCGAAGTTCGACGCGAGCGCGCCGCAGTTGCGTGTGCAGGGGCGCCGGCTGTCGAACGCATGGGCCGACCTCGAGACGCTGTGGGCCGGGATCGGCGATTCGCTGTACGGGTTTCGCGTGTATCCGGTCGCGCCGCTTGCCGCGATCATGCGCCGCCAGCCGTGGATGCGCGGCTTCGACTTCGATCCCGAGGCGGCCGTGCGGCTGTGCTGGGCCGGCGTGCGGCCGATTCGCATCGACGCGCCGGTGCGCTATTTCGGCCGGCACGAGGGCGGCGTCTCGCATTTCCATTACGGCCGCGACAACGCGCTGCTCGCATGGATGCACCTGCGCCTGTTCACCGGCTTCGTGGTGCGGCTGCCGATGCTGGTGGCGCGGCGGCTGATGCGTCGCCGCGACCAGACGGCCTGAAAAGCCCCGGTTTCCATGCCGATCGTCGCCCGGGCGCGGCGATTGCACCGTTTTTCGTTGTCAATTCCGCGCCGGAACGCTGCTTCGTTCCAGTCCGATGAGTAATGAACGTGTCATCGGATGTAAACATCTGGTAATTTTCTGCCGGATTATGCAAAATCGCCGCTCCCAAATACAACTATCGAGGGATCCGGGATGCAACTCAAGAAAGCGGTGGCAGCATGTGGCGTGGCGTTTCTGTTGAGCGCGTGTGGCGGGATTCAGAGCCTTGACGCGAACAGCCTGACGTCGGCGGGGACGAGCCTGTACAAGGCAGCGACGCTGTCGGATGCCGACATCGCCGCACTGTCGAACGACTCGTGCAAGGCGAGCGATGCCGAATCGAAGGTCGCGCCGGCGAACAGCGCGTACTCGAAGCGCCTGACGAATGTGATGAAGGGCTTCGGCAACATGACGCTGAACAACCAGAAGATCAACTACAAGGTCTACATGACCAAGGACATCAACGCGTGGGCGATGGGCAACGGCTGCGTGCGCGTGTACAGCGGCCTGATGGACTTGATGACCGACGACGAGCTGCGTGGCGTGATCGGCCATGAAATGGGCCACGTCGCCCTCGGCCACTCGAAGAAGGCGATGCAGACGGCCTACGCGGTCAGCGCGGCGCGCACCGCGGCCGGCGCGGCTTCGCCGGGCGTGGCGGCGCTGACGAGCTCGCAGCTCGGCGACATCACCGAGAAGTTCATCAACGCGCAGTTCTCGCAGTCGCAGGAAAGCGCGGCCGACGACTACTCGTTCGACCTGCTCAAGCAGAAGGGCATGAACCAGAAGGGCCTGGTCACGTCGTTCCAGAAGCTCGCGAAGCTGGACGGCGGCAAGAGCTCGATGATGGATTCGCACCCGTCGTCGGCGAGCCGCGCGCAGCACATCGAGGATCGCATCGCGAAGGGCAGCTGATCGCGCAACGGGTCGCCTGCCGAAGCGGGCGATCCAGCGGCGAAATGAAAAACCCCACGCTTTTCCCGGCGTGGGGTTTTGTTTTGGGGCGTGCGCCGCTTACGGCACCATGCCCGGCAGCAGGTACGCCTGCGTGAGCGTGATCAACCCGACGATCACCGCGAACAGCAGGCTGTGCCGCACTGTGAAGCGGAACAGCTCCGACTCCTTGCCGACGAGGCCCGTCGCCGCGCAGGCGACCGCGATCGACTGCGGCGAGATCATCTTCGCGGTCACGCCGCCCGTCGTGTTCGCGGCCACCGCGAGCGTCTCGGGTACGCCGAGCTGATGGGCCGTGGCCTGCTGCAGCGAGCAGAACAGCGCATTCGACGACGTGTCCGAGCCCGTCAGGAACACGCCGAGCCAGCCGAGGAACGGCGAGAAGAACGGGAACGCGGCGCCGGTCGCGGTCAGCATCAGCGCGAGCGTCGACGACATCCCCGAATAGTTCGCGACGAATGCGAATGCGAGCACGAGGCCGATCGACAGGATCGGGCGCGTCAGCTCCTTCAGCGTCTCGCCGAACGTGACGAGCGCGTCGCGCGGCTTCATCCGCAGCAGCGCCATCGAGATCAGCGCGGTCACGAGGATCGCGCTGCCCACCGCCGACACGAGATCGATCTTCAGCACCGCCTCGAGCGCCTTCGGCGTCGCCGCGATCGGCGCGGTCTTCACGACGAGCTGGTCGAGCCCTGCGACATGGAATTTCAGCACGGTCGACGCGAGCGCGCCGTGCGCGGCGAACAGCGCCTTGAACGGCGCGATGCTCCATACGGTGACGACGGCCGTCAGGATCAGGAACGGCGACCACGCGCGCACGGTCTGCGCGAGCGTGTACGGGGAGGTCTGCCGGCTCGTGCCGAAGCCGTTGCCATTGCCGTTGCGCGCGCCCGCGCCGCCGAAGCCCGCGAGCGCGGCGCCGCCACCCGACGCGACGAGGCCGCCGGCCGGCTGCTTCGCGGTGCGCGGCTGCCAGACCTTCAGGAACGCGGCGAGCGCGACGAGGCTGACGAGCGACGACGTGATGTCCGGCAGCTCGGGCCCGATGTGGTTCGACGTGAAGTATTGCGTCACCGCGAAGCTGCCGCCTGCGACGAGCGCGGCCGGCCACGTCTGCCGCACGCCGCGCAGCCCGTCCATCATGAACACGAGCCAGAACGGCACCGCAAGCGACAGCAGCGGCAGCTGGCGGCCGGCCATTGCGCCGATATGGAGCGGATCGATACCCGTCACCTGCCCGGCGACGATGATCGGGATGCCCATCGCGCCGAACGCGACCGGCGCAGTGTTTGCAATGAGACACAGTCCTGCCGCGTGCAGCGGCTTGAAGCCGAGGCCGACGAGCAGCGCGGCCGTGATCGCGACGGGCGCACCGAAACCGGCCGCGCCTTCGAGGAATGCGCCGAATGAGAAGCCGATCAGCAGCATCTGCAGGCGCTGGTCGTCGGTGATCGACAGCACGGATGCGCGAATGATGTCGAACTGGCCGGTCTTCACGACGATCTTGTACAGGAAGACGGCCGCGACGATGATCCACGCGATCGGCCACAGGCCGTACGCGAAGCCGAAGCCGGCCGCCGCGAGCGCCTGTGGCACGGGCATGCCGTACGCGAGGATCGCGACGCCGAGCGACAGCAGCAGCGTGATCGCCGCGGCGATGTGGCCCTTGAGCCGCAGCGCGGCCAGCGCGACGAAAAAGAAGATGATCGGGATTGCGGCGACGAACGCCGACAGCCCGAGGCTGCCGAGCGGCGTATAGATCTGGTGCCAAACCTGCATGGGTGTCTCCTCCATTTGTATCTGTATCTCTATGGGTACGGGCGGGTAAAGCGGGGCGCTATTCGGGCTGTCCGCGTGCGCGCAGCAGGTCGGACAGGCTGCGCGGTGCCGGTTCGAGCGGCGTGCGGTGCTGCGTCCAGCCCATCTGTTTCGCGGGCGTCAGCGCGCGCAGGCGCGTCGCGGTCCAGCGGAACGCGCGGTACGCGCGCGGATGCGCGAACGCGCCCGACCAGAAGCGCCACACGAGGTCTTCCGCGCGGTTGTAGTTCGCGCCCTGGCCGCGCAGCGGATGCGCGACGGGTTCGTCGGGCTTGCGGTTTGCCTCGGTACGCAGCCGCACGAGCAGTTGCGGGATCGGGATCCGCACCGGGCACACTTCGCCGCATGCGCCGCACAGCGTCGACGCGGTCGGCAGGTCGGCCGTTGCGTCGAGGCCGAGCAGGTGCGGCGAGATGATCTTGCCGATCGGGCCGGGATAGGTCGTCCCGTAGGCGTGGCCGCCGATGCGCGTGTAGACGGGGCAGTGGTTCATGCACGCGCCGCAGCGGATGCACTGCAGCGTCGCGCGCAGCTGCTCGTCCGCGTAGGCCTGCGTGCGGCCGTTGTCGAGCAGCACGAGATGCAACTCGCGCGGACCATCGCGTTCGCCGTCGCGGCGTGGGCCCGAGATCAGGTTGAAGTAGGTCGTGATCGCCTGGCCGGTGGCCGAGCGCGTGAGCAGGCTCGACAGCGGCACGATGTGCTCGAGTTTCTCGACGACCTTCTCGATCCCCATGATCGCGACGTGCGTGTCGGGTACCGTCGTCGACAGGCGGCCGTTGCCTTCGTTTTCGACGAGCCATAGCGTGCCGGTGTCGGCCGCCGCGAAGTTCACGCCCGACAGACCGATGTCGGCATCGGCGAACGCGCGGCGCAGCGCGCGCCGGCCGGTCTGGATCAACTCGTCGACGTCCTCCGTGTAGCGCGTGCCGGGGATGTGTGCCTCGAACAGCTCGGCGATGTCGCTGCGCGTCTTGTGGATCGCCGGCATCACGATATGCGACGGCTTCTCGCCCGCGAGCTGCACGATGAATTCGCCCATGTCGGATTCGATGCAGTCGACGCCGTGCTCCGCGAGGTAATGGTTCAGCTCGATTTCCTCGCTCGCCATCGACTTGCCCTTGATCACGCGGCGCGCCTTCTTCGCCTGCGCGATGCCGAGCACGATCGCGTTCGCGTCGGCGGCCGTCTCGGCCCAGTGCACGTGCACGCCGGCTTCGGTGAGCTTCGTCTCCAGCCGTTCGAGCAGCGCGGGCAGTTGCGCGAGCGCATGCTGCCGCACCGCTTCGCCGAGGTCGCGCAGCTGCTGCAGCTCGGCGTCGTCGGGGAACTGGGTCGCGCGCTTGCCTTGGAGGAAGTCCATCGCGCCGCGGAAGCTCTTGCGCAGCGCGGGGTCGTCGAGCGCGGCGCGCGCGCGGGCCTTGAAGTCGCCGGGGGCGACGAATTGCAGCGTGTGGTCGCTCATTGCGGGAGGTCCTCGCGGGCGGTGGCGGCGGGCGGGGCGGCAGAATCGGTGACGATCACGACCCACAGGCGGCGCGGGCCGTGCGCGCCATAGGCCAGCGTCTGCTGGATGTCGGACGTCTTCGACGGGCCCGACACCAGCACGAGGTTGGTCGGCATGCCGGCGTGCCAGCGCTCCGCGTGCACGGCCGCGTGCAGGTCGGGATGCAGCGTGCTCGCGTGGACGAGCGCGACATGCAGCGGCGGCACCAGCGACACGGTGCGCGGCGTGCCGGTGTCGGGCGCGAGCACGACGGTGCCGGTGGCCGCGATGCCCGAGCGCGCCACGGTGAAGCCAGCATCGATCGTGTCGAACAGTTCGGTTTTCCACGCGTCGATCGGCCGGTCGAACGGCACGGGCGCGACCGTGCCGGGCAGCGCGCGGGCGAGCGCCGCGGATTCGGCGCGGGCCGGATCGAGCAGCAGGCGGTGTACGCCGGCTTCAGCGAGGCGCGCTGCGAGTTGCGCGGGCCATTCGTCTGCGGTTGCGCACCAGACGTCCGCGTGCGACGCGGCGAGCGCGGCCTGCATCGTGTGGGCCAGTGTGTGCGGATCGAGAGCGGTCTCGGTCTGCGCGCGGCACGTGTCGTAGTGCGTGTCGATGCGCGCGTCGAGCGCGGGGGCGGCCTCGGCGGCGACACCCGGGGCGGCGGCGCGCAGCCGCCTGAGGATTGCGTCGCGCGCGCTCATCGCTTGTCTCCGCGCAGCGACGCGGCGCCGGCCGTGCGGCGCCACAGGAAACTGGCGAGGTGCTCGACCGGCAGCGGCGCGCCGGACTGGTCGGCCGCGTGGCCGATGTTCAGCAGGCAGCCGCAGTCGGCGGACACGAGCCGGTCGCAGCCCGTCGCGCAGGCCGACGCGACCTTGTCGCGCACCATCGCGCCGGAGATGTCGGGATGCTTCAGCGAGAACGTGCCGCCGAAGCCGCAGCATTCGGATTCGCGTTCGTGTTCGATGCGCGTCACGCCCGGCAGCGCGTCGACGAGCGCGACGCCGTGCACGCGTGTGCCCATCTCGCGGCGGGCTGCGCACGACGTATGCAGCACCACGCGCTCGTCGGCGCCGGCCGGCGCGGCGAGGGCATCGAGCCGCACGTCGAGCATATGGACGAGGAATTCGGCGAGTTCGTAGGTCCGTTCCGCGATCGCGCGGGCCTTCGGGCCGTGGACGGGATCGTCGGCGAACAGCGCCGGCCAATGGTGCCGGATCATCCCGCCGCACGAGCCGGACGGCACGATCACGGGCCACGGTTCGGCGAACAGGTCGAGCTGCGCAGCCGCGACGCGGCGCGCTTCGTCGGGATTGCCGCTGCTGTAGGCCGGCTGCCCGCAGCAGCTCTGGCCGCGGGGATAGTGGACGGTCAGGCCTTCGCGTTCCAGCAGGCGGACCGCGTCGAGCCCGGCTTCGGGGACGAACAGGTCGACCAGACAGGTCGCGAACAGATAGACGTGCGCGGGGGCGGCGGCGGGGTACTGCCTTTCGTTCATGTCTCGCTCCAGAGGCGACGGCCCGGCATGCGGATGCGGGACGACGATTTCGCTGCATAATTCCCGCGACGGCGCCGTAGCTCAAATTGGTTGGGCCAATCGGCGTGGCAGGCATTCCGCAGGGGGACACGACGATGGCAGCGATGACGGCACGGGGCCGGACCGAAGTGGTGATGCGCAAGATCGAGACGGCGCTGCTCGACGGCACCTGGCCGGCCGGCGCACGCCTGCCGGCCGAGCGCGTGCTCGCGCAGCAGTACGGGGTGGCGCGCAATACGGTGCGCGAGGCGACCCAGCGGCTCGTCGCGCGCGGGCTGCTGCAGAGCCGGCGCGGCGCGGGCGTCTACGTGACGGACCAGTTGCGGGCCGGTATCGCGTCGCCGTGGGGCCAACTGGTCGCCGATCACCCCGCGCTGCGCGACGACATCCTCGAATTCCGCCGCGTGCTCGAAGGCGCGACCGCGTATTTCGCCGCGCTGCGCGCCGACGCGAACGACCGGCGCCGGATCCGTGCGCTGCTGCGCGAGCTCGAAACCGCGCACGCGCACAACGACCGGGCCGTGGAGGCCGCGACCGATTCGAAGCTGCACGAGGCGATCGCGCTCGCGTCGCACAACACGATGTTCCTGCACCTGCATACGAGCGTGCTCGGGATGCTGCGCGAACACATCTCGATCAACGTGTCGGGGATGACCGAGCAGGACGAATATGCGTCGGATCTGCTGCTGCGGCAGCACCGCGTCGTGTGCGACGCGATCTGCGCGCAGCGGCCCGAGGAGGCGCGCACCGCGATGCAGACGCATATCGACTACGTGCGCAGCCACTTCGAACAAAGCGGCGATACGCGCTGAAATTGGTTGGACCACTTCGCGGCGCAGGCCGCCGGGCGGGCGCGGGCGAACCGTGCGGGGCGGCGCGTGACGGCCGCGGCGAACGCGCGGCCGGTTGCCCCGGTGGTGCGACGCCACGCGGCGGCCGCAAGCCTGTCCGGCCGCCGCCGCGCGATTGACCGTGTCGTCGGCCGCCCACTAGAATCGGCCGGAACGCCCGTCAGCCGCGCGCCGCGGCGAATGCGGACCCGTTGATCCGCCTGTCGAGGAAGCCCCGTGCTCATGTCTTTCATCCGGCACGCGCCGGCCGCCCGGTCGTGGCGTGCCGCGTGCCGCCCGGCCCGCGCGCTCGCCGCCTGCGCACTGCTGTCGCTCGTCGCGGCCTGTGCGACCCATCCGCCCGCCACCGCGCTCGATCGCCCCGTGTCCCGTGCGCTGTCGCCCGACACCGCGACGCCGCTGCGCGACGCGCTCGCCGCACCCGAAGCCGCCCATCCGGGCCAGTCGGGCTTCCGGCTGCTGGCCGACGGCGCGTCGGCGCTGCAGATGCGCATCGCACTCGCGCGGGCGGCGACGAAGACGCTCGACATGCAGTACTACATCGCGACCGAGGATACGACCGGCAAGCTGCTGCTCGGTGCGGCGCTGTACGCGGCCGATCGCGGCGTGCGCGTGCGGATGCTGGTCGACGATCTGAACTTCCGCGATATCGATCGCGTGATGGCCGCGCTGAACACGCACCCGAACATCGAGATCCGCGTGTTCAACCCGTTCGGCGCATCGCAGCAGGGGATGGTCGAGCGCACGACCAACTTCTTCACGCGGATCGACAGCTTCACGCGCCGGATGCACAACAAGGCGATGATCGCGGACAACCAGATCGCGATCGTCGGCGGGCGCAATCTCGGCGACGAATACTTCAGCGCGAGCCCGACGCTGCAGTTCCGCGATCTCGACGTGCTCGCCGCGGGCCCCGTGACGAACGACGTCTCGGGAAGCTTCGACACCTACTGGGCGAGTGGCAGCAGCTATCCGCTGCGCGAGCTGAACCACCAGTCGTTCGACGCGAAGGACCTCGACGCGATGCGCGACGAGCTGCGCGCCCACTGGCGCAAGAACGCCGAGCCGTACAACGCGAAGCCGCTGAACGCGACGCCGCTCGCGCAGCAGATTGCACGCGACGAGCTCGGGCTCGTGTGGGCGCCGGCCGAATTCAAGGTCGACGCGCCGGACAAGGTCGCGCAGCCGACCGGCTACGTGAGCCCGCCGATGCAGCGGCTCGTCGAGCTGACGCGCCACGCGCAGCAGGAATTCCTCGCGTTCTCGCCGTACTTCGTGCCGCACGACGCGGGCGTGAAGATCCTCGGCGAGACGACCGCGCGCGGCGTGCGGGTCGCGATCCTGACGAATTCGCTCGCCGCGACCGATGCGGTGGCCGTGCAGGCCGGCTACGGGCCGTACCGCGTGCCGCTGCTGCAGCACGGCGTCGAGCTGTACGAGTTCAAGGCGGAGCCGGGCCGGCGGCGGGCGCGGCTGTTCGGCTCGCGTTCGCGCGCGAGCCTGCACGCGAAGGCGTACGTGATCGACCGGAAGATCCTCGTGATCGGCTCGATGAACCTCGATCCGCGCTCGGCGAACCTGAATACCGAGCTTGCGCTGGTGATCCACAGCCCGGCGCTCGCGCAGCAGGTCGCGACGATCTTCGCGCGCGTGACGCAGCCCGACGACAGCTACCGCGTGAGCCTCGTGACGCCGCCGGGCGGCGGCACGCCCGAACTGGAATGGACCGGCGTCGACGACGGCGTGCCGAGCACGTACCACGTCGATCCGCATGCGGGGCTGCTGCGCAACCTGATGACCGGCGTGTTCATGCTGTTGCCGGTCGACGACCAGCTGTAAAAGGGGGCGGAAGCGGGCAGGGCGCTCCGGCAAAACCCGCGATACCGATGCGCGGGGAAAGGTGATATGGTTGTGCGCGCAACTATCGTTGCATCGTGAAGGTGCCGCCGGCAGCCGCATTCAAGGGGCAAGGCGGCCAGACGAACCGGGCCGCGATTTGATCCTGCGCGGCGCCAGGAGACGGGGCGCACGGCCGTACAGCCGCGCCATGCGCCCGCAACCGGAGCCTCCCCCATGCAACGTGTCCCGAACCAGCCGTTCACGCGTCCCGCGCGTTTCTCCGAAGCCGAATGGCAGGCGCGCGTGCAGCTCGCGGCGGCCTACCGCATCTTCGACCATCTCGGCTGGACCGAGCTGATCTACAACCATATCTCGCTGCGCGTGCCGGGCGAGGATGGACATTTCCTGATCAACCCGTTCGGGCTCCATTACCGCGAGGTGTGCGCGTCGAACCTCGTAAAGATCGACATCGACGGCAACGTGATCGGTCATTCCGACTGGCCGATCAACCCGGCCGGCTTCACGTTCCACAGCGCGATCCATGCGGCGCTGCCCGACGCGCACTGCGTGATGCACGTGCACACGACGCCGACGATGGCCGTGTGCTGTTCGCGCGACGGGCTGTCGTTCTCGAATTTCTATTCGGCGCAGCTGTACGGGAAGATCGCGTATCACGACTTCGAGGGCATCACCGTGCATCTCGAAGAGGGGCGGCGCATCGTCGAGAGCGCCGGCGGCCGGCCCGTGCTGCTGTTGCGCAATCATGGGCCCGTGACGATCGGCGCGACGCTCGCGCAGACGTTCTCGCTGATGTGGCTGCTCAATCGCGCGTGCGAGGTGCAGGTCGCCACGCATGCGATCGGCGATGCGCTGTCGATCGCGCCGCCCGTGCTCGAAGGGTGCGTGCGCGATTCGCTGAATTTCGATCCGAAGCATGGCGCGGGGCAGGACGCGTTCGATGCGCTGCAGCGTATCGTCGATCGCATCGATCCCGGCTATCGCGCGTGACGCGAAGCGGCGAGATCGCTTCGTCGTGCTTGATACGGCGTGAACCGGATCCGGCGGCGCGCGCAAAAAAAACGCGGCCGGGCGGCCGCGTGAATACTCGCAGACTCCTTCGGACGAAGGAAACAAGCAACTGTGAGACGAAGTGTAGCGAAAGGCCGCGCGCCGATTCAGTCATCTGGCTGCAAAGGTCCATTCCAGGTTGACGCAGACTGACGCGTCGTGCGCCGCGCGAGATGGCCGGCCGTGCGCGCTGTGGCGATTCGCAGCATGGCCGTTCGGTGGATGCCCGGATCAGCGGCGATCGACTACCATCTTGTCTGACGCCCCCGCTCGGGCGGCGTACCACGTCGTACAAGGAGAGTCCATGCTCAAGCTGCGTTTGCTCCAGGTTGCGTTACTCGCGGGCGTGCTGGCCGCCGGCAGCGCCGCCGCCGAAACGGTGCGCCTGTCCGCCAATCTCCAGCCGTCGAGCGAAGTGCCGCCGACGGCGACCAAGGGCTCGGGCGACGTCGAGGCCACCTACGACACGGCCACGCACATGCTGCAGTGGAAGGTCACTTACGAACACCTCACGGGGCCGGCCACCGCCGCGCACTTCCACGGGCCCGCACCGGTCGGCCAGAACGCGGGCGTGCAGGTGCCGATTCCGAAGGACGAGCTGGCGAGCCCGATCAAGGGTTCGAAGGAACTCACCGACGCGCAGGTCACCGACCTGATGGGCGGCAAGTGGTACTTCAACGTCCATACGAAGGACCACCCGGCCGGCGAGATCCGCGGCCAGGTGATGCCGGCGAACTGAGTGCCGGCGTTTGAGCCGTGAGCGCCGAAAACCGGCAGACGCAGGCGGCATTCCGCTGTGTCGCTTGCGGTCATGAGGGCCATGCCGATGTGGTCGGTGCGATCGACAGACTGGCGCGGGGGCACCGCGTTGCAGCCTGTGGAGAGCCGGTGCAGTCGGGCCGCTCCGTGAAGCAGGAACCCGCCGAGGCGGTCTGAGACAAGCATCATCGTTTCAAACGCGGTAGGAATCCCGAGCCTTCAGGCGCGGGAGGATGTCAAATAGAGGCACCTGTCGAGTGGTGCGGGAACGATCGCACGTACCATCGTCACACTGCGATTACGGAGTGCGTCCGATGAGTTGGCAAAGCAAGTTCGCCTGCTGGCTGCTGCGCTGGCAGTTCCGTCCCGAGACTACGCGCGAGGTGCTCGATCCTGCCCGCGCACGGCGCTTTACCGACCTGCGAATGGTCGTGCCGCGCCGTGCGCCATCGGGCTACCGGTTGCGCCAGTGCTATGGCCCGGGCGACGCGCCGCTGCGCGGCGAATGGCTCGAACGCACTGACTCGGTTGCAGGCCGCGGGTCCGGCCGAACGCTGCTGTACATCCACGGCGGCGGCTATTACTTCTGTTCGACGAAGACCCACCGGCCGCTCGTGTTCGGCCTGACGAAGCGTGCGGGCGTGCGCTCGTTCTCGCTCGACTACCGGCTGGCGCCGGAAAACCGCTTCCCGGCCGCGCTCGACGACGCATTGGCCGCGTACCGGCAACTGCTGGCGCTCGGCATCCCGCCCGAGTCGATCGTGCTCGGCGGCGATTCGGCGGGCGGCGGCCTCGCGCTCGCGACGCTCGTCGCGCTGCGCGACCGCGGCGAGCCGCTGCCGGCCGGCGCGATCCTGTTCTCGCCGTGGACCGACCTGGCCGCCACCGGCGCCACGCTGCGCACGAACGATGGCGCCGATCCGATGTTCGCGGGTGCGGCGTTGTCGAAGGCCGCGAAGCTGTACCTGGGCGACGAGCCGGGGACGAATCCGTACGCGTCGCCGCTCTACGCGGATTTCACGGGCCTGCCGCCGCTGTATATCCAGGTCGGCAGCACCGAGGTACTGCTCGACGATTCGCGCCGCGTCGCCGAGAAGGCGAAGGCGGCCGGCGTGGCGGTGGAGATCGAGGTGTGGCCGGACATGCCGCACGTGTGGCAGCTGTACACGCCGATGGTGCCGGAAGCGCGCGACGCGCTCGACCGCGCGGCGGCGTTCCTGCGCCGCGTCGCGGTCGAGCGTGCGGTTCAGCGCGCCGGAGAGGCGTCGATTGCCTGATAGGCGGCCTTGACGGCCACCGAGCCGTACTTGCGCTCGAGCCGGCGGACGGTGAAGTGGCCGTGCGCCATCTGCTGGAAATGGTCGATGAACAGCGTATTGACGGTCGCGCCGAGCACGGCGCCGATCGCCGGAATCGACTTCGCGGCCATCTGCTCGGTCACCTGCACCGAGAAGCGCGACGCCACCGTCTGCACGAGCTTGAACACGGCCGCCGAACTGTGCGCGGCGATGCCCTTCGTCGTGATGTCGGACGACGCCTTCGAGATCGCCTGCGCGAGTGCGCCACGCAGCACGAAGTAGCCGAGATCGGCGTCCTCTTCCTGCTTGTCCGGGTTGCCGCCCATGCCGAGCACGGCCAGGCATTGCAGCTGCGTATCGACCGAGCTCAGGTCTTCGCCCTCGCTGCGCGCGATGTCGCACACCGAACGGAAGATCAGCGTGGTCGTGACCGGCAGCTCGACCGGCAGCGCGAGAAAGCCGAACGCCCCGCCCGCCGCGCCGGTCGTCGCGACCGCGAGCTTGTGCAGCAGGTTGCTCGGCTTGTCGGGCTCGGCGTCCGGCGCGGGCGGCTTGCCGAGCGTGCGCAGCGCGATGTTCAGGCACTTGCGCAGCGCGAGCTGCGTCGCATCGTTGATCTTGCCGGTCGCGAAATCCGGCAGCCGGGCGATCATTTTCTCGACCGGCGCGCCCAGCATGCCCGTCAGCTTCATCGTCAGCGACGGGCTTTCGAGCACCTGCTTCGCGCGCCACAGCGCGTCCCGATCCTCCTGCGACAGCGTGGTCGCGGGGGTAATTGAAATCGGTTCCATCATTCTCCTTGGCGGTCTGAGCCAGTTTGACCGTCGCCAGCCTAGATTACTCCGGCGTGCTAGAATTTTAAGATTGTTTGACTCGTCAAAAGTTGCGCCAACAAAAAATGGCCGTCCATACTGCCGCCCATCATTCGAGTGGGCAAGTCCTGCCGTTCCGCGAATCGCTGCTGGCGATGATCGGGATCTCATTTGTCACCATGCTCGTCGCGCTCGACCAGACCGTCGTCGGCACCGCGCTGCCGACCATCGTCGCCGAGCTCCGCGGGTTCGACCTGTACGCGTGGGTCGCGACCTCGTACCTGCTCAGTTCCGTGATCACGGTGCCGATCTTCGGCCGGCTCGGCGATTATTACGGCCGCAAGCCGTTCGTCATCGTGTCGATCGTCGTGTTCACCGGCGCGTCCGTGCTGTGCGGGATGGCGAACGACATGCTGATGCTCGTCCTCGCGCGCGGGCTGCAGGGGATCGGCGGCGGGATGCTGGTCGGCACCGCGTTCGCGTGCATTCCCGACCTGTTCCCCGATTCCGTCGTGCGGCTGCGCTGGCAGGTGCTGATGAGCTCCGCGTTCGGCATCGCGAACGCAGTCGGCCCGTCGCTCGGCGGCGTGCTGACCCAGTCGTTCGGCTGGCGCTCGGTGTTCTACGTGAACCTGCCGGTCGGCCTGCTGTCGCTGCTGTTCGTGTGGCGCTACCTGCCGCACCTGCGCCAGGTCGAGCACGATCGCAAGATGCGGCTCGACTGGCCGGGTGCGCTGCTGATCGCGCTGTCGCTCGGCGCGCTGCAACTGTTCGTCGAATGGCTGCCGAAGTACGGCGTCGCGAGCTGGGCGTCGCTGCTGCTCGTCGTCGCGATTGCGGCCGGCTTCGGCCTGTGGCACTGGGAGCGGCGCTGCGCGCAGCCGATTTTGCCGTTCGACATGTTCGGCAACCGCGCGCTGTCGGCGCTCTTCGTGCTGGCGATCCTCGCCGGCTTCTCGATGTTCTCGCTGCTGTTCTACGCGCCGCTGCTGTTCCAGGGCGGGTTCGGGATGTCGCCGAAGGAGGCGGGGCTCGTGATCACGCCGCTCGTCGTGTTCATCACGATCGGCAGCATCATGAACGGCCGGGTCGTCACGCGCATCCGCAATCCGAACGCGATGCTGCACGTCGGCTTCGTGCTGTTCGCGATCACCTGCGCGGGCATCGTCGTGTCGACCCACACGACGCCGAAGTGGGTGCTGATGGCGCTGATGGTCGCGGGCGGCATCGGGCTCGGCTTCGTGCTGCCGAACCTCACCGTCTTCGCGCAGCAGACGGCCGGCCGCGAGCATCTCGGCATCGCGACCGCGCTGCTGCAGTCGCTGCGGATGGTCGGCGGGATGATCGGCACCGCGCTGACCGGCACGCTCGTCAACCAGATGTATTCGGGCGGCGTGCGCAATGCGCTGTCGGCCGACCATGCGATGCAGTGGCATGCGCAGCTTGCCGATCCGCAGATCCTGATCGATCGCGCCGCGCAGGGCGGCCTGGTCGCCGAGCTGACGCGTGCCGGGCATAATGGCGCGCTGCTGCTGGAAGCGGCCCGCGAGTCGCTCGTCAGCGCGATTCACCTGGGCGTCGCGATGGCGGCCGTCGTCGCCGTCGTGTCGGTGTGGCAATGCCGCCGCGTGCCGCCCATCGCGCTGCGGCGCAAGATCGAACCGCATGTCGCGGCCGACTGAACGATTGAACGAGTAGAACTGAGCGCATGGAAGAACAGGACCGCGTCGCGATCTTGCAGCAATTCGGACGCACGTATCGCGCGTTCATGACCGCGTTCGAGGCGCAGGTCGGGCAGCCGATGCCGCGCTGGCGCATCATGGTCGCGTTGCACACGATGGGCGGGCATTCGTCGCAGAAGAAGCTCGTCGAAGTGCTGCGCGTCGATCCGGGCGCGCTCACGCGCCAGTTGAAGTCGCTCGACGCGCTCGGCTGGATCCAGCGTGAATCCGACGCACGCGACAATCGCGTGACCAACGTGACGCTGACGGACGAAGGCCGCGCCGCATTCGACGCGTGCCTGCCGCGCCGCAAGGCGTTTCTCGAGCAGACGATGGCGCAATTGCCGGACGACGTGCTGAATGCGCTGTCGGGCGCGCTGGCGATGCTGGAGTCGCGGATCGCGGACGTCGGCTCGACGCCGGCCGCGCGCTGAAGCGCGGGGCAGGGCGGCGCGAATACGCCGCCGGCCCGGCACTTCTATCTCATCTCAATTCCCTTCAGGTTCAAAGCTCGATGCGCGTGCCCAGCAGCGCGAGGAACTGCGCGAGCCAGGCCGGATGCGCGGGCCAGGCGGGCGCGGTGACGAACGGTGCGTCGGTCACGGCCGCGTCGACCGGGATGTCCGCGTATTCGCCGCCCGCGAGCTTCACCTCGGGCGCGCACGCCGGGTAGGCCGAGATGCGCTTGCCGCGGATCACGTCGGCCGCCGCGAGCAGTTGCGCCGCGTGGCAGATCGCGGCGATCGGCTTGCCGGCTTCGGCGAACTCGCGCACGAGCGAGATCACCTTCGGATCGAGTCGCAGGTATTCGGGAGCACGGCCGCCCGCGATCGCGAGCGCGTCGTAGCGCGATGCGTCGACGTCCTCGAACGCCGCGTTCAGCGTGAACTGGTGGCCGGGCTTCTCGGTGTAGGTCTGGTCGCCCTCGAAATCGTGGATCGCGGTCTTGATCTTGTCGCCCGCGCGCTTGCCCGGGCAGACTGCATCGACGTGGTGGCCGACGGCCTGCAGCGCCTGGAACGGCACCATCGTTTCGTAGTCTTCGGCGAAATCGCCGGTCAGGAACAGGATCTTCTTCGCGGCCATGGCTTTCTCCAGTGGAGCTGCGTTGAGGGCCCGCGCGGCAGGCGAATGCAACGCCCGCCTGGGGCCCCGAGGACGAAAGCGCAGTGTACTCCGGCCGCTTGAAGCGCGCGTGACGGCCGCCCCGCGCGAGCGGCGGGGCGGTGCGCGCGAGGTGCGTCAGAAGAAGGTTTCGACGACTTCCGTCACGCTGAACTGCGGATCGAGCACGAGCACCTGGCGCCACTTGTCGAACGTCAGGCACGGGTGCGAGATGTCGAACGCGACCATGTCGCCGACCTTCACGTCCGCACCCGGCGGAATCTGCAGGTACGCGTGCTGGTCCATCATCCCGGTGACGGCCCAGCCTTCGGCGGCGGCGACGTCGCGCGGTGCCGTGTCGCGGCCCGGGCGGAAGTGGCGCGCCGGCTCCGGCAGCCCCGCGTCGAACGCTGCGTCGCGCTTGCCGAGCGCGACGATCGCGCGATCGGCCTCCGGCACCGACTGCACGTACGCCCACAGCTGCAGCGCGGGCAGCAGCCCTTCGCCCATCGTGCGTGCGATCGGGTTGCGCGCGAATACGTCGGTCTGCGCCTTCTTGTAGATCCCGACATCGTGCGTCAGGTAGCAGCCCGGACGCAGCACGACTTCCGCGAAGCCGGCGTTGGACGCCTTCGCGAATTCTTCCGCAACCACGTCGTACCAGGCCGAACCGGCGCCGGACAGGATCGCCGGCGTACGCGCGAAGCGGCCTGCTTCGGCGAGCTCGCGCGTGAGCGCGACCGCTTCCTGCAGGAACGTGCGGATCTCGCCTTCCTCCTTCAGCACACCTTCGTAGAGTTCGATACCGGCCAGCTTCAGCGTGTCCGGATAGCGCGCGATCGCGGCGAGCACGGCCTCGCGCTGCGCGGCATCGCGCACGCCCGCGCGGCCGCCCGGCACGCCGAGCTCGAGCAGCACGTTCAGCGGCTTCTTCAATGCGCCGAAGAAGCGGCCGAGCTGGTCGACGCTCTCCGCCGAATCGACGAGACAGAAGAATTCGAAATCCGGATCGGACAGCAGCCCGGCGATGATCGTCATGTTCTGGCGGCCGACCAGCTGGTTCGCGAGCAGCACGCGCCGCACGCCGCCGTGATACGCGGCCTGCGTCTGGTGCGCGGTCGCGAGCGTGATGCCCCACGCGCCGGCGTCGAGCTGGCGGCGGAACAGTTGCGGCGCCATCGTCGTCTTGCCGTGCGGCGCAAACTTGACGCCGTACTTCTGGACAAATGCCTGCATCCAGTTCAGGTTGTGTTCGATGCGATCCTCGTAAAGCACGGCGGCCGGCAGGCTGACGTCTTCCGCGAGCAGGTTCCACTCGAGTCGGCCTGCGTCGCCGAGCGGCACGCTCGCGCTCGGCAGATTGCCGAGACCCTTGCCGAACGGATCGATCGTCGCTTCCTGATAGTTTGTAACTTTCATGTCATCCCGCTCCATCATCACTATGCATTGCACTGAAGTTGACACGCCGATGGTACAGAAAGTAGCATCGGCGCGGTGATGTTATTTAGTAACATCGAGCTTCGCACCCTTTTCCGCAGATGAATACGCCCGCTCCCCCGTCCGCTCCGCTCGCCGCCGAGCGCCATCCGGCTCCGGCTGCTCCGCCGGTCCTCGACATCGTCGCGCGGATCGCCGAATGCGCGCCCGAGCTGCGCGAAGCCGAGCGCAAGGTCGCCGCGTTCATCCTCGCCGATCTCGCGCGCGCCGCGCATGCGAGCATCGGCGCGCTCGCGCGCGATGCGGAGGTCAGCGTCGCGACGGTCACGCGTTTCGCGAAGGCCGTCGGCTGCCGCGACGTGCGCGAACTGAAGGTGCTGGTCGCGCAGGCGGCGGCCGTCGGCCAGCGCTTTCTGGTGCCGTCCGACGAGACGCCGGCCGACGACACGAGCCCCGCGTCGATGGTCTACGACGAGATCCGCGTGGCGCTCGCGCACAACCATCAGTTGCTGCGCAATACGTCGTTCGAGGAAGCGGCCGACCTGCTCGCCAGCGCGAAGATGACCTACGTGTACGGACAGGGCGGCGGCTCGACCGCGCTCGCCGACGAGCTGCGCTTCCGGCTCGTGCGCTTCGGCCGGCCGGTCGCGAGCTATCAGGACAGCGTGCTGCAGCGGATGGTGGCCGCGACGCTGTCGCGCGATACCGTCGTGGTCGCGCTGTCGGTGAGCGGGCGCGTGCCCGAGCTGCTCGAGAGCTGCCGGCTCGCGAAGCGCTACGGCGCGAAGCTGATCGCGATCACCGCGCCGGCGTCGCCGCTCGCGAAGCTGGCCGACCACCTGATCCCGGTCGTCGCGTTCGAAACCGATTTCATTTACAAGCCGTCGACATCGCGCTACGCGATGATGATGGCGATCGACGTGCTCGTCACCGGAGTCGCATTGCGGCTCGGCGATGCGGGCCGAGAATCGCTGCGTCGCATCAAGCACGCGCTCGATGCGCATCGCGGCGGCGGAGACCGTCAACCGGTAGGAGACTGACCATGCATTCGCATCCCGAAGCCGCCGATACGCTGATCGTCGGCGCGCAGCTTTACGACGGTACCGGCGCGCCGCCCGTCACGCGCGACGTCGCGATCCGCAACGGCGTGATCGCGGCGATCGGCAACCTGTCGAACTGGCTGGCCGAGAACGTCGTCGATGCGAACGGCCGCGCGCTCGCGCCGGGTTTCGTCGACGTGCACACGCACGATGACACGCACGTGATCCGCGCGCCGCAGATGATCCCGAAGATCTCGCAGGGCGTGACGACCGTGATCGTCGGCAACTGCGGGATCAGCGCGTCGCCAGTGACGCTCGCGGGCGATCCGCCCGATCCGATGAACCTGCTCGGCGAGCGCGGTGCGTTCCTGTACCCGACCTTCGCCGACTACGTCGCGGCCGTGAACGACGCGCGTCCGGCCGTGAACGTCGCGGCGCTCGTCGGCCACACGGCGCTGCGCAACAACCAGATGGACCGCCTCGACCGCGCGGCGACCGACGGCGAGATCGCCGGCATGCGCGTGCAGCTCGAGGAGGCGCTCGCGAACGGCGCGCTCGGCCTGTCGTCGGGCCTCGCGTACGGCTCCGCGTTCGCGGCGCCGACCGAGGAGGTGATGGCGCTCGCCGAGCCGCTCGCGAACGCGGGCGCGCTGTACACCACGCACATGCGCACCGAGTTCGACGCGATCCTCGACGCGATGGAAGAGGCGTACCAGGTCGGCCGCCATGCGCGCGTGCCGGTCGTGATCTCGCACCTGAAGTGCGCGGGCCCGTCGAACTGGGGGCGCAGCACCGAAGTGCTCGCGTCGCTCGAAGGCGCGCGCCGCTACCAGCCGGTCGGTTGCGACTGCTATCCGTACAGCCGCAGCTCGTCGACGCTCGACATGAAGCAGGTGACGGGCGACATCGACATCACGATCACGTGGTCGGAGCCGCACCCGGAAGTGGCCGGCAAGCTGCTGAAGGCGATCGCGGCCGAGTGGGGCGTGACCGAGCAGGAAGCCGCGCAGCGCATCCGCCCGGCAGGCGCCGTGTACCACAACATGTCCGAGGACGACGTGCGCCGGATCCTGTCGCATCCCGCGACGATGGTCGGCTCCGACGGCCTGCCGAACGATCCGCTGCCGCATCCGCGGCTGTGGGGCGCATTCCCGCGCGTGCTCGGCCATTACGTGCGCGACACGAACCTGCTGCCGCTCGAGGAGGCGATTCGCAAGATGACGTCGCTGTCCGCGCGCCGCTACGGAATCGCGCGGCGCGGCGAGGTGCATGTGGGCTACCACGCGGATCTCGTGCTGTTCGACCCGGCGATCGTGATCGACGCCGCGACGTTCGAGAAGCCGCAGCAGCCCGCGCACGGGATCGACGCCGTGTGGGTGAACGGCGTGCTGACCTACGAGAATGGCCAGCCGACCGGCGAGCGCGCCGGCGGCTTCGTCGCGCGCGGCGAGCGCGTGCCGGCGAGTGCCGACGCCGCGTTCTGAGTGCGGTTTTGATTCGATCTGCCGCGTGCGCCATGGTCGGCGCGCGCATCCGCAACCGTGCGTTGCATGGGGCCGGAGCAGGCGCTGAAGCGCCGGCTCCGGCCGACAAACAAGGAGTGAAACGATGAAGCGATATGGCGTAGGCGAAGCGAAGGGGACCGGCGGCCAGGTGATGCCGTTCGCACGCGCGGTCGAGGCTGACGGCTGGCTGTACGTGTCGGGCCAGACGCCGATGGTGAACGGCGAGGTCGTCGAAGGCGGCATCGTCACGCAGTCGAAGCAGACGATCGAGAACGTGATCGCGATCCTGAAGGAAGCCGGCTACGGCCTCGAGCACGTCGTGCGCTGCGGCGTGTGGCTCGACGACGCGCGCGATTTCGCGTCGTTCAACAAGGTGTTCATCTCGTACTTCGGCGAGCATCCGCCGGCACGCGCGTGCGTGCAGTCGAGCATGGTCATCGACTGCAAGGTCGAGGTCGACTGCATCGCGTACAAGGCGCCGGCAAAGTAACGTCGCCACGGCGAGCCGCTACGCAACGGGCCCGGCGCATGCATGTGCGCCGGGCCCGTTTTTTATGTGCCGGCCGCGGGTCGACCGGCGGGCGTTATGCCCGAGGCGGCAACCGCCGCAACGCATCCCGTCCGTTCAGGTAATGTGCCGCATGATCATACGGAGATGACATGCATGGAATGGGCTGCGCTGGTGCCGGAGCTGATCTGCTCGGACCTTGCCGGAAGCATTCGCTTCTATCGTGACGTACTCGGATTCCGGATTCGCTTCGAGCGTCCGGAAGACGGCTTCGTCTATCTTGAATTCGGGCGGGCCCAGCTGATGCTCGAGCAGTACAGCCCGGAGGGCTGGCTGACCGGCCCGCTGGAGCCGCCGTTCGGGCGCGGGATCAATCTGCAGATCGAGGTCGATGCGCTCGACCCCATCCTCGACCGGATTCGCGCCGCGGGCGTGACGCTGTTCGTCGAACCGCGCACGTCCTGGTATCGGGAGGACGAGATCGAACATGGCCAGGTCGAGATGCTGGTGCAGGATCCCGACGGCTACCTGTTGCGCCTGGTTGAGATTCTCCCGGAGCGGCCGGTGAGCGGGTGAGGGCCGTTCGTGCGTTTCCGCGCAATGAAAAACAGCCCGGCCGGTTGATTCCGGTCGGGCTGTTTTTGTCCGGGGTGGCGACCGCGCGTTGCCCACTGCAACCCGCGGCGGCCGCCCGCCGCCGTCACTGCCGTGCGTTGCGCGCGTTGTCCGGCATCGGCTGGTTGTAGTTGGTGCGGAACGGGTTGATGTCGAGCCCGCCGCGGCGCGTATAGCGTGCATACACCGCGAGCTTCACCGGTTTGCACGCATGCAGGATGTCGAGGAAGATCCGCTCGACGCACTGCTCGTGAAAGCCCGTGTGATTGCGGAACGAGATGATGTAGCGCAACAGGCCCGCGTGGTCGATCTGCGGCCCGATGTAGTGGATCTGCACGCTGCCCCAGTCGGGCTGGCCGGTGACCGGGCAGTTCGAGCGCAGCAGGTCGGACACGAGCGTCTCCTCGACCGGCGCTTCGTCTTCGGCGGCCGACAGCAGCGACGGGTCGGGTTCGTACACGTCGGTGTCGAGGTCGAGCCGGTCGAGCGACAACCCGTCGAGTTCGTCCATTTCGAGCTTGCCGAAATCGTGCGGCGACACCAGCTGCACGGAGACGGTCGCGCCGCATGCGGCCGACACGTCGCGCTTCAGCGTGTCGCGCACCGCGTCGATCGAGTCGAATTTCGTTTGCGCGAACGAGCCGAGATACAGCTTGAACGACTTCGATTCGACGATGTTCGGCGATTCGGCCGGCACGTAGAAGGTCGCCACCGCGATCTGCGGCTTGCCGCGCGCGTTGAGCCACGACAGCTCGTAGGCGTTCCAGATGTCGGTGCCGAAGAACGGCAGCGCCGACGTGATGCCGAGCTGCTCGCGCGCGCCGGCGCGCGGGATCGGGAACAGCAGCGACGCGTCGTACTGGGCGGCGTAGACGGTGGCCTTGCCGAGCGGGGAATGTTCGGGATTCATGCGTGACGCCTTTACGACAGGAAGAGGCGGTAAGCCGGGTTGGCGCTTTCCTCGACATACGGATAGCCGAGTGCCGCGAGGAAGCGTTCGAATTCGGCGCGATCGGCCTGCGGCACCTGCAGCCCGACGAGGATCGAGCTGTAGTCCGCGCCCTGGTTGCGGTAATGGAACAGGCTGATGTTCCAGTCCGGCGCCATCGACGACAGGAACTTCATCAGCGCGCCCGGCCGTTCCGGGAATTCGAAACGGAACAGGCGTTCGTCGAGCGCGAGCGGCGAACGGCCGCCCACCATGTAGCGGATGTGTTCCTTCGACAGTTCGTCGTGCGTCAGGTCGACGGACTTGAAGCCATGCGATTCGAAATTCGCGGCGATCTCGGCCGATTCGCCGCGGCGCTTGATCTGCACGCCGACGAAGATGTGCGCGGCCTGCGCATCGGCGATCCGGTAGTTGAACTCGGTGACGTTGCGGTCGCCGACCAGCGAGCAGAAGCGCTTGAAGCTGCCGCGCTCCTCGGGGATCGTGACCGCGAACACGGCTTCGCGCGCTTCACCCACTTCCGCGCGCTCGGCGACGAAGCGCATCCGGTCGAAGTTCATGTTCGCGCCGGACGTGACCGCGACGAGCGTCTGGTTCTCGATGCCTTCGCGTTCCGCATAGAGCTTCGCGCCGGCGACCGCGAGCGCGCCGGACGGCTCGAGCACGCTGCGGGTATCCTGGAAGACGTCCTTGATCGCCGCGCACAGTGCGTCGGTGTTGACCGTCACGACGCCGTCGAGGTATTCGCTGCAGAGCCGGAAGGTTTCTTCGCCGACCAGCTTCACGGCGGTGCCGTCCGCGAACAGGCCGACCTCGCTCAGCTCGACGCGCTTGCCCGCGCTGAGCGACTGCGCCATCGCGCACGAATCCTCGGCCTGCACGCCGATCACCTTGATCTCCGGGCGCACCGCCTTCACGTAGGCCGCAACGCCGGACGCGAGCCCGCCGCCGCCGATCGGCACGAAGATCGCGTGGATCGGGCCCTGGTGTTGGCGCAGGATTTCCATCGCGATCGTGCCCTGGCCGGCGATCACGTACGGATCGTCGAACGGGTGGACGAACGTGAGACTGCGCTCTTCCTGTACCTTGACCGCATGCGCATATGCGTCGCTGTACGACTCGCCGGCCTGGATCACCTCGACGCTCGGGCCGCCGTGCGTGCGCACCGCATCGACCTTCACCTGCGGCGTCGTGACGGGCACGACGATCACGGCCTTGACGCCCATCCGCGCTGCCGAGAACGCGACACCCTGTGCGTGATTGCCGGCCGACGCCGTAATTACGCCGCGTGCGAGCGCGTCCGCCGGAATGTGCGCCATCTTGTTGTACGCGCCGCGCAGCTTGAACGAGAACACCGGCTGGTTGTCCTCGCGCTTCAGGTAGACGGCGTTGCGCAGCCGGGCCGACAGGTTGCGGGCGGATTCGAGTTCCGTCTCGATCGCGACGTCGTAGACGCGCGCAGTGAGGATTTTCTTCAGGTAATCGTGGGATGCCATGGGCGCTCGCGTGCAGTGCGGAAGCAGACGGTAAAAGATCAATGATAGCGCCAAGGGTCCGCCCGCATGCAAGCGGCATGCCGAGCGTGCGCTTGGCGGGCCGTACGGGCGGTGCGTCGGCGAGCTTGCGCGGCTTTTTTACCGGTTTAACTGCACGGTTACCGACCGGACGGACGGCGAATGATCGCACGAAATCGCGCCGAGCCCCGCCTGGCGCGGCTCGCGGCGATAGCCCCACGACCTGTCCGACGTGTCACGCGTGGCCCGATCATGGGTTAGAATTCCGTTTTGAATCAAGGATCGGAAGATGCAGAGGCACCCTCGGATCGCCCCGTTGAAGCCGACGCCGCGTGCAGCCACCCCCGCGGCGGAGCGGCATGCGCGCCGCGCGCGATCGTGCTGATGGTTCCGAGTGCCGCCAGGCCCTGTCGCCGGCCAGGAGGGGCGAGTCGCCCGCTCCGGCCCCATGAAGGACAGCCGCGCGCCTGGTAACAGAACAGATTTCCCCAAGATTGCGCCCACGCGCTTGCCGACGCCCGTGCACGGTGTATCGGCCCTCCGAGTCGTCCGAACATGAACGCACCACAAGTTTTCGATCCGCATGGCGCGGCTGCTGCCGTCGCCGCCGACCCCGCGCCCCGCTTGCGCGAGATTCCCTACAACTACACGTCCTTCTCGGATCGCGAGATCGTGATCCGCCTGCTCGGCGAAGAGGCGTGGTCGGTGCTCGACGAGTTGCGCGCCGAGCGCCGCACGGGCCGCTCCGCACGGATGCTGTATGAAGTGCTCGGCGACATCTGGGTCGTGCGCCGCAACCCGTACCTGCAGGACGACCTGCTCGACAACCCGAAGCGCCGCGCGTTGCTGATCGAGGCGCTGAACCACCGCCTGACCGAAATCGGCAAGCGCCGCAGCGCGGACCTCACCGCGCACCGCGACGACGCGGGCCGCGAACGCGCGGTGCGCGTCGAGATGCTCGAAACCGCCGCGCAGCGCGCGGTCAACGAGTTCGCCGACGAATTCGAGAAGATGGCCGACCTGCGCCGCCGCGCGACCAAGGCACTCGGCCGCTGCACGCAGAAGGACAACATCCGCTTCGACGGGCTGTCGCGCGTGTCGCATGTGACCGACGCGACCGACTGGCGCGTCGAATACCCGTTCGTCGTGCTGACCCCCGATACCGAAGCCGAGATCGCGGGGCTGATCAAGGCCTGCTTCGAGCTCGGGCTGACCGTGATCCCGCGTGGCGGCGGTACCGGCTACACGGGCGGCGCGGTGCCGCTCACGCCGTTCTCCGCGGTGATCAACACCGAAAAGCTGGAACAACTCGGCGCGGTCGAGCTGACCGAGCTGCCGGGCGTCGCGCACAAGGTGCCGACGATCTTCTCCGGCGCGGGCGTCGTCACGCGCCGCGTGACCGAGGCGGCGGAAGCGGCCGGCTATGTGTTCGCGGTCGATCCGACCTCGCTCGACGCATCGTGCATCGGCGGCAACGTCGCGATGAACGCGGGCGGCAAGAAGGCCGTGCTGTGGGGCACCGCGCTCGACAACCTGGCCTGGTGGCGGATGGTCGACCCGGACGGCAACTGGCTCGAAGTCACGCGCCACGAGCACAACCAGGGCAAGATCCACGACATCGCGGTCGCGCGTTTCGAGCTGAAGTGGTTCGACGGCGCGTACGCGCCGGGCGAGAAGCTGCTGAAGAGCGAGATGCTCGAGATCGAAGGCCGCCGGTTCCGCAAGGAAGGTCTCGGCAAGGACGTGACCGACAAGTTCCTCGCGGGCCTGCCGGGCGTGCAGAAGGAAGGCTGCGACGGGCTCATCACGTCTGCGCGCTGGGTGCTGCACAAGATGCCCGCGCACACGCGCACCGTCTGTCTCGAGTTCTTCGGCCAGGCGCGCGAAGCAATCCCGAGCATCGTCGAGATCAAGGACTACCTGTTCGAAACGTCGAAGCAGGGCGGCGCGATCCTCGCGGGCCTCGAGCACCTCGACGAGCGCTATCTGCGCGCGGTCGGCTACGCGACCAAGAGCAAGCGCAACGCATTCCCCAAGATGGTGCTGATCGGCGACATCGTCGGCGACGATGCCGATGCGGTCGCGCACGCGACGTCCGAAGTGATCCGGATGGCGAACGGCAAGAGCGGCGAAGGCTTCGTCGCGGTCAGCGCGGAGGCGCGCAAGCGCTTCTGGCTCGACCGCAGCCGCACGGCCGCGATCGCGAAGCACACGAACGCGTTCAAGATCAACGAAGACGTCGTGATCCCGCTGAACCGGATGGGCGAGTACACCGACGGCATCGAGCGGATCAACATCGAGCTGTCGCTGAAGAACAAGTTGCAGCTCGTCGGCGCGCTGGAAGCGTTTTTCCGCGCCGGCAACCTGCCGCTCGGCAAGACCGACGACGCGAACGAGATCCCGAGCGCCGAACTGCTCGAAGACCGTGTCCAGCAGGCGCTGGAACTGCTCAGCCGCGTGCGCGCCCGCTGGGAATTCGTGCGCGACCGGCTCGACCAGCCGTTGCGCGAGGCGCAGCACTACCTCGTGCAGCTCGGTTACGAGGCGCTCGCCGAGAAGTTCGCGGACCGCGCCGACGAGCAGCCGGGTGCGACCGTGTTCCACATCACGCAGGACCGCACGGTGCGGATCTCGTGGAAGCAGGAGATCCGCGCGGAACTGCGCGCGATCTTCAATGGCGGCGCGTTCAAGCAGATCCTCGACGAGGCGCAGGCGATCCACAAGCAGGTGCTGCGCGGCCGCGTGTTCGTCGCGCTGCACATGCACGCGGGCGACGGTAACGTCCACACCAACCTGCCGGTCAACTCCGACAACTACGAGATGCTGCAGGACGCCCACGCGGCGGTCGCACGCATCATGACGCTCGCGCGCTCGCTCGACGGTGTGATTTCCGGCGAGCACGGCATCGGCATCACGAAGCTCGAGTTCCTGACCGACGACGAGATCGCCGAATTCCGCGCGTACAAGCAGCGGGTCGACCCGAACGGCCGCTTCAACAAGGGCAAGCTGCTCGAAGGCGCTGATCTCCGCAACGCGTATACGCCGAGCTTCGGGCTGATGGGGTACGAGTCGCTGATCATGAAGCAGTCCGACATCGGCGCGATCGCCGATTCGGTGAAGGACTGCTTGCGCTGCGGCAAGTGCAAGCCGGTGTGCGCGACGCACGTGCCGCGCGCGAACCTGCTGTACAGCCCGCGCAACAAGATCCTCGCGACGTCGCTGCTGGTCGAGGCGTTCCTGTACGAAGAACAGACGCGCCGCGGCGTGTCGATCAAGCACTGGGACGAGTTCAACGACGTGGCCGACCACTGCACGGTGTGCCACAAGTGCGCGACGCCGTGCCCGGTGAAGATCGACTTCGGCGACGTCACGATGAACATGCGCAACCTGTTGCGCAAGATGGGCAAGAAGAAGTTCAACGCCGGCAATGCGGCGGGCATGTTCTTCCTGAACGCGACCAACCCGCAGACGATCAACGTCGCGCGCAGCGTGATGATGGGCGCCGGCTACAAGGTGCAGCGCTTCGCGAACGACATGCTGAAGAAGGTCGTGACGAAGCAGACGCAGCACCCGCCGGCCACGGTCGGCAAGCCGCCGGTGGTCGAGCAGGTGATCCACTTCGTCAACAAGAAGATGCCGGGCAACCTGCCGAAGAAGACGGCGCGCGCGCTGCTCGACATCGAGGACAACAAGATCGTGCCGATCATCCGCAACCCGAAGTCGACCACCGTCGATTCGGAAGCGGTGTTCTACTTCCCGGGCTGCGGCTCCGAGCGCCTGTTCTCGCAGGTCGGCCTCGCGACGCAGGCGATGCTGTGGGAAGCCGGCGTGCAGACCGTGCTGCCGCCGGGCTACCTGTGCTGCGGCTATCCGCAGCGCGGCTCGGGCCAGTACGACAAGGCCGAGAAGATCGTCACCGACAACCGCGTGCTGTTCCACCGGGTCGCGAACACGCTGAACTACCTCGACATCAAGACGGTGGTCGTGTCGTGCGGTACCTGCTACGACCAGCTCGCGGGCTATGAATTCGACAAGATCTTCCCGGGCTGCCGGATCATCGACATCCACGAGTTCCTGCTCGAGAAGGGGATGAAGCTGGATGGCGTGTCGGGCACGCGCTACATGTATCACGACCCGTGCCACACGCCGATCAAGACGATGGACCCGGTGAAGCTCGTCAACGAGCTGATGGGCTCGGAGAAGGACGGCTACAAGATCGAGAAGAACGAGCGTTGCTGCGGTGAATCGGGCACGCTCGCGGTCACGCGCCCGGACGTGTCGACGCAGGTTCGCTTCCGTAAGGAAGAGGAGATCCGCAAGGGTGCCGCGAAGCTGCGCAGCATCCCGGTCGTGGCCGGCAGTGCGCCGGCGCCGGCCGCCGCGGCCGCGAACGGCCCGGACGTGAAGATTCTGACCAGCTGCCCGTCGTGCCTGCAGGGCCTGTCGCGCTACAGCGAGGATGCGAACCTCGAAGCCGACTACATCGTGGTCGAAATCGCGCGTCAGGTACTCGGCGAGAACTGGATGGCCGATTATGTCGCACGTGCGAACAATGGCGGGATCGAGCGCGTGCTGGTCTAATGCGGGCATGACGACCGCCCGACCGGGCCGGGAATGAGCGGGCGCCGGTGCAGCAATGCCGGCGCCCGTCCACATGGGAGCGACGATGGAATGCGTGTTTTGCCGTGAAGACGGCGGCGAGGTGCTCTGGCGGGACGATGCGGTGCGTGTCGTCCTCGCGACGGGCGAGCACGAGTATCCGGGCTTCTGCCGGGTGATCTGGGGTGCGCACGTGGCCGAGTTCTCCGATCTCGGCGAGCCCGAGCGGGCACATTTGATGCGCGTGGTCTACGCGGTCGAGCGGGCCGTGCGCCGCGTGATGCAGCCGAACAAGGTGAATCTCGCGAGCCTCGGCAACATGGTGCCGCATGTGCACTGGCACGTGATTCCGCGCTTTTCCAACGACGCCCATTTCCCGCAGCCCGTATGGGCGCCGCGCCAGCGCAGCGTGTCCGAGGCGCTGCTGCGCACGCGCGCCGCGCAGGCCTCGCTGCTGCACAATGCGGTGCGCGAGGAAATTCAACGCATGACCGATTCGAGGCAGCCATGAGCGGTTTGACTTCCACGACGCCGATTCCGTCCGGCGTCGTCGTGCACGCGGTGTCGCGCGTGCTCGAATTGCAGTACCCGAACGGCGACAGTTTCCGGATTCCGTTCGAGCTGATGCGCGTGTATTCGCCGTCGGCCGAGGTGCGCGGCCACGGGCCCGGCCAGGAAACGCTGCAGACGGGCAAGCGCGAGGTGACGATCACCGCGCTCGAGGGCGTCGGCAACTATGCGCTGCAGCCGACCTTCTCCGACGGCCATTCGACCGGCATCTACTCGTGGGATCTGCTGTACGAGCTGGCCACGCAGCAGGACACGCTGTGGCGCGACTATTTCGACAAACTGAAGGCGGCGGGCGTCGAGCGCGATGCCCCGATGCCGGCGGCGGGTGCGTCGCACGGCCACTGCCACTGAAATTCGACGGCGCCCGCTTGGCGCCGTCTTGCCATTTACTGAGGATCAACGCGATGAGCAAAACCCACTTCGGCTTCGAAAGCGTCGAGGAAAACGAAAAAGCGAAGAAAGTGGCGGGTGTGTTCCATTCGGTTGCGAGCAACTACGATCTGATGAACGACCTGATGTCGGCGGGCATGCACCGTGCGTGGAAGGCGTTCACGATCGCGCAGGCGAACGTGCGCCCCGGCTTCAAGGTGCTCGACATCGCGGCCGGCACCGGCGACCTGACCAAGTCGTTCAAGAAAGCGGCCGGGCCGACGGGCGAGGTCTGGCACACGGACATCAACGAATCGATGCTGCGCGTCGGCCGTGACCGGCTGCTCGACAAGGGCATCGTGACGCCGTCGCTGCTGTGCGACGCGGAGAAAATTCCCTTTCCGGACAACTACTTCGATGTGGTCACGGTCGCATTCGGGCTGCGCAACATGACGCACAAGGATGCCGC
This sequence comes from Burkholderia sp. AU45251, assembly GCF_030482905.1. Taxonomy (NCBI): domain Bacteria; kingdom Pseudomonadati; phylum Pseudomonadota; class Betaproteobacteria; order Burkholderiales; family Burkholderiaceae; genus Burkholderia; species Burkholderia sp. AU45251. The sequence goes on from NZ_JAUJQH010000008.1 coordinate 44,779, forward strand.
GTTGGCCGAGATGCGCCGCGTGACGAAGCCCGGCGGCCGCGTGATGGTGCTGGAATTCTCGAAAGTCTGGGATCCGCTGAAAAAAGCGTACGATCTGTATTCTTTCAAAGTATTACCGTGGCTTGGCGACAAGTTCGCGAAAGATGCTGAAAGTTACCGGTATCTTGCTGAATCTATCCGGATGCACCCCGACCAGGACACGCTGAAGACGATGATGGAACAAGCGGGCCTCGATGCCGTCAAATATTACAATTTGTCAGGTGGCGTGGTAGCTTTACACATGGGAGCCAAGTACTAAGGGGCTCTTCCCATACATTTGTCTTACATCTGGAGAAATTGATGTTCGAATCGCGTTCGTTGTTCAACCGTAGCAAGCCGTCGAAGCCGTGGGCTCGACGGGTCGGCACGCTGCTGATGGTCGGCCTGCTCACGGCCGGCACGTTCGCATCGCTCGACGCCGAAGCCAAGCGCATGGGCGGCGGGCGCAGCATCGGCCGCCAGAACTCCACCGTCACGCAGCGCCAGGCCACGCCGCCCGCGCAGCAGCCGATGCAGCAGGCCGCGCCGTCGCAGGCGCAGCGTGCGAACCCGGCCGCTCCGGCGCCGGCCGCGCAGCCCAACCGCTCGCGCTGGCTCGGGCCGATCGCCGGCCTCGCGGCTGGTCTCGGCATCGCGGCGCTGCTGTCGCACTTCGGCATGGGCGGCGCGTTCGCAAGCATGATGGCGAACGTCATCGTGATCGCGCTGCTCGCGGCGGTCGGTATCTGGCTGATCCGCAAGTTCATGAACCGCCGTCGTCCGCAGGAGCCGGCATACTCGGTCGGCGGTTCGGCGTCGTCGTCGGGTGGCTACTCGCAAAGCCCGTCGTTCCAGCAGGGCAACACCGGCAGCAACTACGCGGGCAGCGGCAGCAACTACGCGAACGAAGCGCAAGGCGTGTTCGGCGGCGGTGCCGCGGCCGCCGGCGCGGCGGCCGCGGGTGCGGCAGCACCGCTCCAGGTGCCGGCCGGCTTCGACACCGAAGCGTTCCTGCGCAGCTCGAAGGTCTATTTCGTGCGCCTGCAGGCCGCGTGGGACCAGGGCAACCTGGCCGACATCCGCGAATTCACGACGCCCGAAATGTTCGCCGAGATCAAGATCGACCTCGATTCGCGTGGCAACGAGTCGAACCAGACCGACGTCGTGCAGCTCGACGCGGAACTGGTCGCGATCGAAGATCGCGGCATCGAGCAGTCGGCGAGCGTGCGCTTCCACGGCCTGATCCGAGAATCGGCGAGTGCGTCGGCCGCGCCGTTCGACGAGGTGTGGAACCTGTCGAAGTCGGGCAGTCAGGGCTGGCTGCTCGCGGGCATCCAGCAGATCAACACGCACTGAGCGTGACCGGCGGCCCACGCCGCCGGACACCCGGGCAACGGCCGCCGTACTGCGACCGCTTGCCGCCCGGGTGTGCGGTCAGCCACGGTCTGCCGACGATCCGACGTTACAATAGAAACCCGCGTGGGCGCCCGGCCTGCGCGGGTTTTTTCTTTCCCAGTCCGATGACCTTTGCCGCCAAGCCTTTTGCTGCTGCCGTCAATCACCTGCTCGCCCGCGAATCGTGGGCGCGCGACCGCCTGATTCCGTATGCGGGCAAGACAGCCCGGATCGACGTGCCTCCCGTTACGCTCACGCTGCTGGTGCAGCCCGACGGCTATCTGTCGGCCGTCGACGCGCACGATGCGCAACAGGTCGACGTGTCGATCGCGCTCGCCGGCGACACGGTCGCCGCGTTCCTGCAGGGCGGCCAGGCGGCCGTGATGAAGCACGTGAAGATCGAGGGCGACGCGGAGTTCGCGACGCAGATCGCGAAGCTGGCCGAGCACCTGCGCTGGGAACCTGAAGAAGATCTCGCGAAGCTGGTCGGCGACGCGGCGGCATACCGGATCGCGACGGTCGTGCGCGACGCCGGTGCGCGCGCGCGACGCACCGGCCGCAACGTGCTCGATTCCGTCGCCGAATACTGGCTCGACGAGAACCCGCAAGTCGTCCGGCGCGCGTCGCTCGGCGGCTTCGATGCCGAACTGGCGCGCGCACGCGATGCGCTCGCACGGGTCGAAAAGCGGGTCGAGCGACTCGAACAAAAAATCGGCGCGCGCACGGGTTCCGGCCCGCGCGGCGCGCACTGAGGGGCCGCAGGGCATGCGCATTTTCCGTTTCATCAAGATTGTCTACACCGTCATCCGCTTTGGTCTCGACGAAGTGATGCTGTCCCGGATCGACGACCGGCGCGTGAAGCTGCTGCTGCGGATCACGACGATCGGCCGCCGTTATTCCGATCCGCCTGCCGTGCGGCTGCGCCACGCGCTCGAAAGCCTCGGCCCGATCTTCGTGAAGTTCGGCCAGGTGCTATCGACGCGCCGCGACCTGCTGTCGGTCGATTTCGCGAACGAACTCGCGAAGCTGCAGGACCAGGTGCCGCCGTTCGATTCCGCGGTCGCGATCGGGATCATCGAGAAGTCGCTCGGTGCGCCGGTCGACGAGCTGTTCGACGAATTCGAGCGCGAGCCGATCGCGAGCGCGTCGATCGCGCAGGTGCATTTCGCGAAGCTCAAGCAGGGCCAGCATGCGGGCAAGGCCGTGGCCGTCAAGGTGCTGCGCCCGAACATGCTGTCCGTGATCGATTCCGACCTCGCGCTGATGCGCGACATCGCGATCTGGACCGAGCGCATGTGGGCAGACGGCCGGCGCCTGAAGCCGCGCGAAGTCGTCGCCGAATTCGACAAGTACCTGCACGACGAGCTCGACCTGATGCGCGAGGCCGCCAATGGCAGCCAGCTGCGCCGCAATTTCGCGGGCCTCGACCTGCTGCTCGTGCCCGAGATGTTCTGGGATTTCTCGACGTCGCAGGTGCTCGTGATGGAGCGCATGACCGGCGTGCCGATCAGCCAGGTCGAGACGCTGCGTTCCGCCGGCGTCGACATCAAGAAGCTCGCGCGCGAAGGCGTCGAGATCTTCTTCACGCAGGTGTTCCGCGACGGCTTCTTCCACGCGGACATGCACCCGGGCAACATCCAGGTGAGCCTCGATCCGAACACGTTCGGCCGCTACGTCGCGCTCGATTTCGGGATCGTCGGCGCGCTGTCCGATTTCGACAAGAACTACCTCGCGCAGAACTTCCTCGCGTTCTTCAAGCGCGATTACCACCGCGTCGCGACGCTCCACCTCGAATCGGGCTGGGTGCCGCCCGAAACGCGCGTCGAGGAGCTCGAAAGCGCGATCCGCGCGGTGTGCGAGCCGTATTTCGACCGTGCGCTGAAGGACATCTCGCTCGGCCAGGTGCTGATGCGCCTGTTCTCGACGTCGCGCCGCTTCAACGTCGAGATCCAGCCGCAGCTCGTGCTGTTGCAGAAGACGATGCTGAACGTCGAGGGGCTCGGCCGCTCGCTCGACCCCGAGCTCGACCTGTGGAAAACCGCGAAGCCGTACCTCGAGCGCTGGATGACCGAGCAGATCGGCCTGCGCGGCTGGTACGAGCGCTTCAAGGTCGAAGCGCCGCAGTGGAGCAAGACGCTGCCGCAACTGCCGCGCCTGATCCATCACGCGATGGCGGCGCGCCATGACGCGCCGCGCGCGGCGAGCGAGGACCTGATGCGGCAGATCCTTGTCGAGCAGAAGCGGACGAACCGGCTGATGCAGGCGCTGCTGATCTTCGGCCTCGCCGTCGGCGTCGGGGCGCTCGTTGCGCGCGTGCTGCTCGCGCTCGCGTACGGCACATGATCGAAAGGAGCAGGGCGATGTCCGATCCGAAGCAATCCGTCACACCGGCAGCCGCCGATTTCACGACGCGCGATCCCGGCGACGCATCGTTCTGGGACGAGCGTTTCGAGCGTGGCATGACGCCGTGGGAATTCGGTGGCGTGCCGGATGGTTTCCGTGTGTTCGCGCACCGGCTCGAGCCGTGCGCGGTGCTGATTCCCGGCTGCGGCAGTGCGCAGGAGGCCGGGTGGCTCGCGCAGGCCGGCTGGCCCGTGCGTGCGATCGATTTCGCCGCGCAGGCGGTGGTTGCCGCGAAGGCGCAGCTCGGCGCGCATGCGGCCGTCGTCGAGCAGGCCGATTTCTTTGCGTACCGGCCGCCGTTCGACGTGCAGTGGGTGTACGAGCGCGCGTTCCTGTGCGCGCTGCCGCCGGCCATGCGCGCCGACTATGCGGCGCGCATGGCCGAGTTGCTGCCAACGGACGGTTTGCTGGCCGGCTATTTCTTCCTGACGGCGAAACCGAAGGGGCCGCCGTTCGGAATCGAGCGTGCCGAACTCGATGCGCTGCTCGCGCCGCACTTCGAGCTGATCGAGGATTTGCCCGTGACCGATTCGCTGCCCGTGTTCGAAGGGCACGAGCGCTGGCTCACGTGGCGCCGCCGCTGACGCACGCGTGTCGCGGCCATTGCCGGAGCGCGCCAGGGTTTCGGCTATAATTCAAGGTTTTGCAAGCCGTTTCCAGTTTCCGCGGGAAAAATATCATGCCGATCTACGCCTATCGATGCGAAGCGTGTGGTTTCGCGAAGGACGTGCTCCAGAAGATGAGCGACGCGCCGCTGTCGCAGTGTCCGGAATGCGGGAAGGATACATTTCGCAAGCAAGTCACTGCCGCGGGCTTCCAGCTGAAGGGCTCGGGGTGGTATGTCACCGATTTCCGTGGCGGTTCGGGCGGCACCAGCGCGCCGGCGACGGCGTCGGGCGACGCAGCCCCGGCCGCACCGGCGGAAGCCGCGCCCGCAGCAGCCGCACCGGCTGCAGCAAGCCCTTCCGCCAGCACGACGACGAGCGCCGCGCCTGCCCCGGCTGCAGCGCCCGCCGCCAGCAGTTGACCGTCGCGGCCCGGCCGGGCTGCGACCAACCCGCGCCACCGGCGCGGTTCATTGACGGCAGATGATGAAAAAGACGACCCTGAAATCGGTGTTTCTGACCGGCCTGCTGGTTCTCGTCCCGCTCGCGATCACGCTGTGGGTGCTCGGTCTCATCATCGGCACGATGGACCAGACGCTGCTCCTGCTGCCCGAATCGTGGCAGCCCGAGCGGATGCTCGGCTTCCATCTGCCGGGGATCGGCGCGGTGCTGACGCTCGCGTTCATCTTCGTCGTCGGGCTGGCCACGCGGAACTTCATCGGCCAGAAGCTCGTCACGTGGTGGAACGCCGTGGTGCGTCACATCCCGGTCGTCGGGCCGATCTACACGAGCGTCAAGCAGGTGTCGGACACGCTGCTGTCGAGCAGCGGCAACGCGTTCCGCAAGGCGCTGCTGATCGAATACCCGCGTCGCGGCTCGTATACGATCGCGTTTCTGACCGGCACGCCGGGCGGCGACGTGCTCAATCATCTGACGGAAGAATACGTGAGCGTCTATATCCCGACGACGCCGAACCCGACGTCGGGCTTCTTCCTGATGCTGCCGAAGAGCGAAGTCATCGAACTCGACATGTCGGTCGATGCCGCGCTCAAGTACATCGTCTCGATGGGCGTGGTGGCGCCCCCGGCGCCGGCTCCGGCGCCTGCACGCCGCCCCGTCGAGCCGCCGCTGTAAGTAAAGAATCATCGCCCGGGCCGCGCGTTGCGGCGCCCGTTGATCAAACCGAACGAAAGCAAACATCATGTCGATGCGTACTGAATACTGCGGTCTCGTGACCGAACACCTGCTGGGCCAAACCGTGTCGCTGTGCGGCTGGGTGCAGCGCCGCCGCGATCACGGCGGTGTGATCTTCATCGACCTGCGCGATCGTGAAGGCCTCGTGCAGGTGGTGTGCGACCCGGATCGCGCGGAAATGTTCGCGACCGCCGAAGGCGTGCGCAACGAGTTCTGCGTGCAGATCAAGGGCCTCGTGCGCAACCGTCCGGAAGGCACGGTCAACGCCGGCCTGAAGAGCGGCAAGATCGAAGTGCTGTGCCACGAACTGAACGTGCTGAACGCATCGGTCACGCCGCCGTTCCAGCTCGACGACGACAACCTGTCGGAAACGACGCGCCTCACGCACCGCGTGCTCGACCTGCGCCGTCCGCAGATGCAGCACAACCTGCGCCTGCGCTACCGCGTCGCGATCGAAGCGCGCAAGTACCTCGACGAGCAGGGCTTCATCGACATCGAAACGCCGATGCTGACGAAGAGCACGCCGGAAGGCGCGCGCGACTACCTCGTGCCGTCGCGCACGAACGCGGGCCAGTTCTTCGCGCTGCCGCAGTCGCCGCAGCTGTTCAAGCAGCTGCTGATGGTCGCGAACTTCGACCGTTACTACCAGATCACCAAGTGCTTCCGCGACGAAGACCTCCGTGCCGACCGTCAGCCGGAATTCACGCAGATCGACTGCGAAACGTCGTTCCTCGGCGAGCAGGAAATCCGTGACCTGTTCGAAGACATGATCCGTCACATCTTCAAGTCGACGATCGACGTCGAACTCGACGCGACCTTCCCGGTGATGCCGTACTCGGAAGCGATGGCGCGTTTCGGTTCGGACAAGCCGGATCTGCGCGTGCAGCTCGAATTCACCGAGCTGACCGACGCGATGAAGGACGTCGACTTCAAGGTGTTCAGCACGCCGGCCAACGCGAAGGACGGCCGTGTCGCGGCACTGCGCGTGCCGAAGGGCAGCGAGCTGTCGCGTGGCGACATCGACGGCTACACCGAATTCGTGCGCATCTACGGCGCGAAGGGTCTCGCCTGGATCAAGGTCAACGAGAAGGCGAAGGGCCGTGACGGCCTGCAGAGCCCGATCGTCAAGAACCTGCACGATGCATCGATCGCGGCGATCCTCGAGCGCACCGGCGCGGAAGACGGCGACATCATCTTCTTCGCGGCCGACCGCGCGAAGGTCGTCAACGACAGCCTCGGCGCACTGCGCCTTAAGATCGGCCATTCGGAATTCGGCAAGGCGAACGGCCTCGTCCATGCCGGCTGGAAGCCGCTGTGGGTCGTCGACTTCCCGATGTTCGAATACGACGACGAAGATGCGCGCTACGTCGCTGCGCACCACCCGTTCACGAGCCCGAAGGACGAGCACCTCGAGTACCTCGAGACCGATCCGGGCCGTTGCCTCGCGAAGGCGTACGACATGGTGCTGAACGGCTGGGAAATCGGCGGCGGCTCGGTGCGTATCCACCGCGAGGAAGTGCAGAGCAAGGTGTTCCGCGCGCTGAAGATCGGCGCGGAAGAAGCGCAGCTGAAGTTCGGCTTCCTGCTGGACGCACTGCAGTACGGCGCGCCGCCGCACGGTGGTATCGCTTTCGGTCTCGACCGCATCGTCACGATGATGGCCGGCGCCGATTCGATCCGCGACGTGATCGCGTTCCCGAAGACGCAGCGCGCGCAGGATCTGCTCACGCAAGCACCGAGCCCGGTCGACGAGCGTCAGCTGCGCGAACTGCACATCCGTCTGCGTCAGCCGGAGCAACCGAAGGCGTAACGCGCTTCGTACCCGGTCGTGTGTGCGTTCACGCGCACACGACGCACATGAAAAAGGCGCAGCGATGCGCCTTTTTCGTTTTTTGCGGTACAGTCGCAGCACTTGCCGCCCGTTCGGAGCATTTGCCCGGCGCGCGGCCCCGTGCCGCATGAAATAAAGATGACGAAGCCGCCGAAAATCCCCGAATCTGTTCTTGTCGTGATCTACACGCCCGACCTCGATGTGCTCGTGATCAAGCGTGCCGACCAGCCTGATTTCTGGCAATCGGTGACGGGCTCGAAGGACGCGCTCGACGAGCCGCTCGCGGTCACCGCCGCGCGCGAAGTGGCCGAGGAAACCGGCATCACGATCGGCACGCCGGACGTGCCGCCCGGCGCGCTCGTCGACTGGCGCCACCGGATCGAATACACGATTTATCCGCAATACCTGCACCGCTATGCGCCGGGCGTCACGCGCAACACCGAGCACTGGTTCGGCCTGTGCGTGCCGCATCGCGTCGACGTGACGCTGTCGCCGCGCGAGCATGTCGACCATGCGTGGCTGCCGTTCCGCGAGGCGGCCGCGCGCTGCTTCTCGCCGTCGAACGCCGAGGCGATCCTGCAATTGCCCGCGCGCGTGGCACTGTCGCGCGCGCCGCACGGCTCGTCCGCATGACGGCGGAAGCCCGCAAGCGCTTCGCGCAATTGCGGCAGATGTTCCTGCAGGAACGCGGTTCCGCGTCGCGGCTCGCCTTCACGTCGGGCAACACCGTGCGGTTGTGCGAGGGCGGCGGCGCATTCTTCCAGGCGCTGATCGAGCGGATCGATGCCGCCCGTGAGCAGGTGATGCTCGAAACCTACATCTTCTGCGACGACGCGGCCGGCCGGCCGGTGTCGGACGCGTTGATCCGCGCGGCGCAGCGTGGCGTGCGCGTACGCGTGATCACCGACGGCATCGGCACTGCCCGCCTGCCGTTGTTCGACACGTGGGGCGAGGCCGGCGTCGAGCACTGCATCTACAACCGTTTCCTGTTCGGCCGCTTCGGCTTCTCGCGCACGCATCGCAAGCTCGCGGTGATCGATTACGCGGTCGCGTTCTGCGGCGGCATCAACATCATCGACGACTACGCGCAGGGCGGCACGACGCTGCCGTTTCCACGCTGGGATTTCGCGGTCGAGATGGCAGGGCCCGCGGTGTCCGACGTGCGCGCCGCGTTCGAACTGCAGTGGCACCGGATCATGTTCGGTCACAAGCCGTATGCGCAATACGCGGCCGGGCTGTATGGCGGCGAAGCGTTCCCCGAGATGTTCCGGCGTTGGATGCGCAGCCACCGCTGGATCAAGGCCGGCGCGCTGCGGGTCGTGACGGAGCCGAGCGTCGCGTTCGTCGCGCGCGACAACGTCGTGAACCGCCGCGCGATCGAGAAGGCGTATCTCGCGGCGATCGGCCAGGCGCGGCAGCGGATCCTGCTCGCCAATCCGTACTTCATGCCCGGCCGCAAGCTGCGCCGTGCGCTGACGGGCGCCGCGCGACGCGGCGTCGACGTGCGGATCCTGATCGGCCGCAAGGAATTCGCGGCACTCGATACGGCCGTGCCGTTCCTCTATCACGCGCTGCTGCGTGCGGGCGTGCGCGTGGCCGAATACGACAAGACGATGCTGCACGGCAAGGTGGCCGTGATCGACGACAATTGGGCGACGGTCGGCTCGTCGAACCTGGACGCCCTGAGCCTGATGTTGAACAATGAGGCGAATGTCGTGCTGGTGCGCTACGATGCTGTCACGAACGAACTGCGCGACGCGATCGCGGCCGCGTTCGCCGACGGTCGGGAAATCGACCCCGCACGATTCGCCGCGCGCCCGCGCATCGAGCGCATGCTGAACTGGCTCGCCTATACGGCGTATCGCGTCGTGATGAAGGCGCTGACGGTCGGTGGTTACGACTGACGAAGACTAAGCGTTCGCTTCAAAAAATCTGTCCGCACGTTCGTGCGGAAAAGCCGCTCCGGTCCCGCCGGAATCGCGCAAAATAGCGGCTCGGTTAGACACCGGTTTCTAATAATTTCCTTGTTTCGCGAGCGGCCGCACTCAATAATAGTACGGCCGTTCGATTTTATTCGAACCCCCGAACGGTTACAGAAATAGCTATGCGAAAAGGCGAACAGACGCGTGCCGCGATACTTGAAGCTGCTTTGGACCTCGCCAGCCGTGATGGGCTGGAGGGGCTGACGATCGGCCTGCTGGCCGAGCGCATGCAGATGAGCAAGAGCGGTGTGTTCGCGCACTTCGGATCGCGTGAGGACCTGCAGGTCGAGGTCGTCCGCGAGTATCACCATCGTTTCGAAAACGAGGTGTTCTTTCCGAGCCTGCGCGAGCCGCGAGGCTTGCCGCGCCTTCGGGCGATGCTGGCCCGCTGGACGGAGAAGCGCATCCAGGAGGTGACGACCGGATGCATCTACATCAGCGGTGCCGTCGAGTACGACGACCGGCCTGACAGCCCCGTGCGCGAGCAGTTGATCGCAAGCGTGACGGCCTGGCGTGCCGCGATGCTGCGTGCCATTTCGCAGGCGAAGGAAGAAGGCCATCTGCGTGCGGATACGGATCCGGACCTGATGCTCTTCGAGTTGTACAGCTTCACGCTCGGCCTGCATCACGACGCACGCTTCCTGCATTCGCCGGACGCCGTGCGCCTCACGTGGGCCGCGCTGGAAAAGACGATTGTTTCGTATCAGAGCGAGAGCCGTTAGCGGCGCGTGATCCGCCCGCCAGGAGCTCGAGCCGTTTTGCCCACCTTTGGAGAGAGTCATGGGACAGTACGCCGCGCCGCTGCGCGACATGCAATTCGTGTTGCACGAGCTTCTGAACGTCGAAGCCGAAGTCAAGCAAATGCCCAAGCATGCGGACCTCGACGCCGACACGATCAACCAGGTCCTCGAGGAAGCGGGCAAGTTCTGCTCCGAGGTACTGTTCCCGCTGAACCAGGTCGGCGACCGCGAAGGCTGCACGTATGAAGGCGACGGCGTCGTGAAGACCCCGACCGGCTTCAAGGAAGCCTACCAGCAATACGTCGAGGCCGGCTGGCCGGCGCTCGGCTGCGATCCGGACTACGGCGGCCAGGGCCTGCCCGCGTTCGTGAACAACGCGCTCTACGAAATGCTGAACTCGGCGAACCAGGCATGGACGATGTATCCGGGCCTGTCGCACGGCGCCTACGAGTGCCTGCACGCACACGGTGCGCCGGAACTGCAGCAGCGCTACCTGCCGAAGCTCGTGACGGGCGAATGGACGGGCACGATGTGCCTGACCGAGCCGCACTGCGGCACCGACCTCGGCATCCTGCGCACCAAGGCCGAACCCAACGGCGACGGCTCGTACTCGATCAGCGGCACGAAGATCTTCATCTCGAGCGGCGAGCACGACATGTCGAAGAATATCGTTCACCTCGTGCTCGCGCGCCTGCCGGAAGCGCCGCAGGGCACCAAGGGGATCTCGCTGTTCATCGTGCCGAAGTTCATCCCCGACGCAGCGGGCGAGCCGGGCGAGCGCAACGGCATCAAGTGCGGCTCGATCGAGCACAAGATGGGCATCCACGGCAACTCGACGTGCGTGATGAACCTCGACGGTGCGAAGGGCTGGATGGTCGGCGAGCCGAACAAGGGCTTGAACGCGATGTTCGTGATGATGAATGCCGCGCGTCTCGGCGTCGGCATGCAGGGCCTCGGCCTCACGGAAGTCGCGTACCAGAACTCGCTCACGTACGCGAAGGAACGCCTGCAGATGCGTTCGCTGACGGGCCCGAAGGCACCGGACAAACCGGCCGACCCGATCATCGTGCACCCGGACGTGCGCCGCATGCTGCTCACGCAGAAGGCCTACGCCGAAGGCGCGCGCGCGTTCACGTACTGGTCCGCGCTGCAGATCGACAAGGAACTGTCGCACGGTGACGAAGCGGTGCGCAAGGAAGCGGCCGATCTCGTCGCGCTGCTCACGCCGATCATCAAGGCGTTCCTGACCGACAACGCGTTCGAGTCGACCAACCACGCGATGCAGATCTACGGCGGCCACGGCTTCATCTCGGAGTGGGGCATGGAGCAATACGTGCGCGACGCGCGGATCAACATGATCTACGAAGGCACGAACTCGATCCAGTCACTCGACCTGCTGGGCCGCAAGGTGCTCGGCGACATGGGCGCGAAGCTGAAGAAGTTCGGCAAGCTCGTCACGGAATTCGCGGAAGCCGAAGGCGTGAAGCCGGAAATGGCCGAGTTCATCAACCCGCTCGCCGACATCGGCGACAAGGTGCAGAAGCTGACGATGGAAATCGGCATGAAGGCGATGCAGAACCCGGACGAAGTCGGCGCTGCCGCCGTGCCGTACCTGCGCACCGTCGGCCACCTGGTGTTCTCGTACTTCTGGGCGCGCATGGCGCGCCTCGCACTCGACAAGGAAGCGTCGGGCGATCCGTTCTACAAGTCGAAGCTCGCGACTGCACGCTTCTACTTCGCGCGCCTGCTGCCCGAGACGGCGTCGACGATCCGCGCCGCACGCGCCGGTTCGAAGACGATGATGGAAGTCGACGAATCGCTGTTCTGACGCGAGACCGGGCGGGGCGCGATGCGCGCCGCCCGAACGCAACGGTTCCTGGTACTCACTTCGCCGTGCAGCCCACCCCTCCCGCGCTGCACGACACTATCCGGAGACATCCCGTGAGCAATTTCCTGATTCGCAAGGTCGCCGTGCTGGGCGCCGGCGTGATGGGCGCGCAGATCGCCGCGCACCTCATCAACGCGCGCGTGCCGGTGCTGCTGTTCGACCTGCCGGCCAAGGAAGGCCCGAAAAACGCGATCGCGCTGAAGGCGATCGAGAACCTGAAGAAGCTGTCGCCCGCGCCGTTCGGCGTGAAGGACGACGCAAAGTACCTCGAAGCAGCGAACTACGAAGACGACATCGCGAAGCTCGCCGAGTGCGACGTCGTGATCGAAGCGATCGCCGAGCGGATGGACTGGAAGCACGACCTGTACAAGAAGGTCGCACCGCACATCGCGCCGAACGCGATCTTCGCGACCAACACGTCGGGCCTGTCGATCACGAAGCTGTCCGAAGGTTTCTCGGACGAGCTGAAGTCGCGCTTCTGCGGCGTGCACTTTTTCAACCCGCCGCGTTACATGCACCTCGTCGAACTGATCCCGACCGCGCATACGCGTCCGGAGATCCTCGACCAGCTCGAGACGTTCCTGACGAGCATCGTCGGCAAGGGCGTCGTGCGCGCGAAGGACACGCCTAACTTCATCGCGAACCGCGTCGGCATCTTCTCGATCCTCGCGGTGATCACCGAGGCCGCGAAGTTCGGCCTGCGCTTCGACGAAGTCGACGACCTGACGGGCAGCCGCCTCGGCCGTGCGAAGTCGGCGACGTTCCGCACCGCGGACGTGGTCGGCCTCGACACGATGGCGCACGTGATCAAGACGATGCAGGACAACCTCGCCGACGATCCGTTCTTCCCGGTCTACCAGACGCCTGCCGTGCTCGCCGAACTGGTGAAGCAGGGCGCGCTCGGCCAGAAGACGGGCGGCGGTTTCTACAAGAAGGAAGGCAAGGCGATCAAGGTGCTCGACGCGAAGACGGGCACCTACGTGGATTCGGGCGCGAAGGCGGACGAAACCGTCGGCCGCATCCTGAAGCGTCCGCCGGCAGAACGCCTGAAGTTGCTGCGTGAAACGGACCATCCGCACGCGCAGTTCCTGTGGTCGATCTTCCGCGACGTGTTCCACTACATCGGCGTGCATCTCGAGTCGATCGCCGACAACGCGCGCGACGTCGATCTCGCGATCCGCTGGGGCTTCGGCTGGAACGAAGGCCCGTTCGAAGGCTGGCAGGCTGCCGGCTGGAAGCAGGTCGCCGAGTGGGTGCAGGAAGACATCGCGGCCGGCAAGGCCCTCGCGAACGTGCCGCTGCCGTCGTGGGTGCTCGAAGGCGCAGTCGCCGAGAACGGTGGCGTGCACACGGCCGAAGGCTCGTGGGCGCCGGCAGCGAAGCGCTTCGTGCCGCGTTCGGATCTCGCTGTCTACAACAAGCAGGTATTCCGCGCGCCGCTGCTCGGCGAAGCGGGTGCCGATCCGAAGACGTACGGCAAGACGCTGTTCGAGACCGATGCTGTGCGTGCTTGGGTCGACGACCGTGCGGGTGAAGACGACGTTGTGATCGTGTCGTTCAAGTCGAAGATGAACACGATCGGACCGAGCGTGATCGACGGCCTCGTGCAGGCGATCGAACTCGCGGAGAAGGACTACAAGGGCGTCGTGATCTGGCAACCGACGTCGCTGAAGCTCGGCACGCCGGGCGGCCCGTTCTCGGCCGGCGCGAACCTCGAAGAGGCGATGCCCGCGTTCATGATGGGCGGCGCGAAGGGTATCGAGCCGTTCGTGAAGAAGTTCCAGGAAGGCATGCTGCGCGTGAAGTACGCGAACGTGCCGGTCGTCGCAGCCGTGTCGGGCATCGCGCTCGGCGGCGGATGCGAACTGATGCTGCACAGCGCGAAGCGCGTCGTGCACGTCGAGAGCTACATCGGTCTCGTCGAAGTGGGCGTCGGCCTCGTGCCGGCAGGCGGCGGCCTGAAGGAAGCGGCGCTGCGCGCAGCGGATGCCGCCACGGCCGCGAACGCGACCACCGACATCCTGAAGTTCGTCACGAAGTCGTTCGAGAACGCGGCGATGGCGAAGGTGTCGGCGTCCGCGCACGATGCACGTGCGATGGGCTACGTGAAGCCGTCCGACACGATCATCTTCAACGTGTTCGAGCTGCTCGACACCGCGAAGAAGGAAGCGCGCGCGCTGGCTGCAACCGGCTACCGCGCACCGCTGCGCGCGAAGGACGTGCCGGTCGCAGGCCGTTCGGCGATCGCGACGATCAAGGCATCGCTCGTCAACATGCGTGACGGCCGCTTCATCAGCGACCACGACTACCTGATCGCGAGCCGCATCGCCGAAGCCGTGTGCGGCGGCGACGTCGAAGCCGGCAGCCTGGTCGACGAGCAGTGGCTGCTCGCGCTGGAGCGCCGCGCGTTCGTCGAGCTGCTCGGCACGCAGAAGACGCAGGAACGGATCATGGGCATGTTGCAGACCGGCAAGCCGGTGCGTAACTGAGCGAGCGGATAAGGAGCTTCAAATGAGCAAACAACTGCAAGACGCATACATCGTCGCCGCCAGCCGCACCCCGATCGGCAAGGCCCCGCGCGGTGTCTTCAAGAACACGCGCCCGGACGAGCTGCTGGTCCACGCGATCAAGTCGGCGGTTGCGCAGGTGCCGGGCTTCGACACCAAGCTGATCGAAGACGCGATCATCGGCTGTGCGATTCCGGAAGCCGAGCAGGGCCTGAACGTCGCGCGGATGGGCGCGCTGCTCGCGGGCCTGCCGCAGACGGTCGGCGGCGTGACGGTCAACCGCTTCTGCGCGTCGGGCATCACGGCGCTGGCGATGGCGGCCGACCGTATCCGCGTCGGTGAATCGGACGCGATCTTCGCAGGCGGCTGCGAATCGATGAGCATGGTGCCGATGATGGGCAACAAGCCGTCGATGTCGCCGCACATCTTCGATCGCAACGAAGACTTCGGCATCGCGTACGGGATGGGCCTGACGGCCGAGCGCGTCGCCGAGCAGTGGAAGGTGAGCCGCGAAGACCAGGACGCGTTCTCGGTCGAGTCGCACCGCAAGGCACTCGCCGCGCAGCAGGCCGGCGAGTTCAACGACGAGATCGCCGCATACACGATCACCGAGCGCTTCCCGAACCTCGCGACCGGTGAAGTCGACGTGAAGACGCGCGAGATCGCGCTCGACGAAGGTCCGCGCGCGGATACGTCGATCGAAGGCCTCGCGAAGCTGCGCACGGTGTTCGCGAACAAGGGCTCGGTCACGGCCGGCAACAGCTCGCAGACGTCGGACGGCGCGGGCGCGCTGCTCGTCGTGTCGGAGAAGGTGCTGAAGGAATTCAACCTGACGCCGCTCGCGCGCTTCGTGAGCTTCGCGGTGCGTGGCGTGCCGCCGGAAATCATGGGCATCGGTCCGAAGGAAGCGATTCCGGCCGCGCTGAAGGCCGCCGGCCTGAAGCAGGACGATCTCGACTGGATCGAGCTGAACGAAGCGTTCGCCGCGCAATCGCTGGCGGTGATGCGAGATCTCGGTCTCGACCCGTCGAAGGTCAACCCGATGGGCGGCGCGATCGCACTCGGCCACCCGCTCGGCGCGACCGGCGCGATCCGCGCGGCGACCGTCGTGCACGGCCTGCGTCGCCGCAACCTGAAGTACGGGATGGTCACGATGTGCGTCGGCACCGGCATGGGCGCCGCGGGCATCATCGAACGCCTGTAAGCGGAGCGGGACGAACAGCGACGACGGTGCGCGGGCCACGAGCTCGCGCACCGTTTTTTCATTCCGATAGAGGAAAGTCAAAGGAGACGGTTGTGGCCGAAATTCAAGTGGAACGCGCCGACGGCGTGATGACGATCACGATCGCGCGCCCGGCGAAGAAGAACGCGCTGACGGCGGCGATGTATCAGACGATGGCCGACGCACTCGCCGAAGCCCAGGAAGACAAGGCGGTTCGCGTGATCCTGTTGCGCGGTGGCGACGGCAACTTCACCGCGGGGAACGATCTCGAGGATTTCCTGAAGTCGCCGCCGAAAGACGAGAACGCGTCGGTGTTCCAGTTTCTCGCGCGGATCAGCAGCGCGAGCAAGCCGATCGTGGCCGCGGTGCCGGGCATCGCGATCGGCGTCGGCGTGACGATGCTGCTGCATTGCGATCTCGTGTACGCGGCCGACACGGCGACGTTCTCGCTGCCGTTCGCGCAGCTCGGGCTGTGCCCGGAAGCCGCATCGAGCGTGCTGCTGCCGCGCCTGGCCGGCCATCAGGTCGCCGCCGAGAAGCTGATGCTCGGCGAGGCGTTCGATGCGCTGGAAGCGCACCGGATCGGCATCGTGAACCGCGTGCTGCCGGCCGCCGAACTCGACGCGTTCGCGGCGAAGCAGGCGGCGAAGCTCGCGGCGCTGCCGGCGTCGTCGCTGCGCGTGACGAAGGCGCTGCTGAAAGACACGGGTGGTGTTGCGACGTCGGCGCGGATGGCCGAGGAAGCGGGCCACTTCGCCGCGATGCTGCGTGCACCGGAAGCGCGCGAGGCGATGACGGCGTTCTTCGAGAAGCGCAAGCCGGATTTCCGTCAGTTCGACTGACGGAGCAGGCCACGCCGGCGGCGAGCCGCCGGCGCGCGCCCGCGATCGCGCTCAGGCCGTGCCGTAGTCGACGTGGCCGGTTTCGCGGCAGAAGCTGACGAGCCGCAAGCCGGCCGCTTTCGCGATCTCGATCGCGAGCGACGACGGGGCGGAGATCGTCGCCACCAGCGGGATGCCGACCCGCGCGGCCTTGCGCACGAGCTCGTAGCTTGCGCGGCTCGACAGGAACACGAAGCCGTCGGTCGTGTCGGCGCGCGACAGCACGAGCGAGCCGATCAGCTTGTCGAGCGCGTTGTGGCGGCCGACGTCCTCGAACGCCATCCGGATCGCGCCTGTTGCGTCGCACCACGCGGCCGCGTGCAGGCCGCCCGTGAGCCGCGTGAGCGCCTGGTGAGCCGGCAGCGCCTGCGCCGCGCGCGCGAGCGCGTCGGGCGCGAGGCGAGCCAGAAAGCCCGTATCGGGCACGCGTTCGGGCGCGAGGTCGAGCAGGTCGATGCTTTCGATCCCGCATACGCCGCAGCCGGTGCGCCCGGCAAGCGCGCGGCGCCGGTCCTTTAGCGCGGCGAACGCCTGCTGCACGACTTCCAGATGGACTTCCGCATGCGGCAGCGGCGCGTCGGCGTGCAGGATCACCTCGATGTCCTTGATGTCGCTGCCGCGCGCGACGATCCCTTCCGAGATCGCGAAGCCGACCGCGAATGCCTCGAGGTCGCACGGCGTGCACATCATCACCGCGTGCGAGATGCCGTTGAACACGAGGGCGACCGGCCATTCCTGGCCCACGTAGTCGTGCGCGGCTTCGACGATGCCGCCGCGGGTGCGGTGCACGGACAATTCGATCGCGCCGCGCGGTTCGGTTGTTTCGGTCGGATTCACGAGCACTCCCGTTGATTCGAAGCACGGGCGGCGACAATCGTGTCCGCCGCCCGCGCGCAGAGGTTCTAAAATACCTCAGGCAGGCCGGCCGCGCCGGCATCCGCCACGTCAGGTAACGACCATGGGACTCAGCGACGCTCCGTTGCTATTCAACTTCGAACACGATTCGTCGGAAAATTTGACGTACATCCCGATGATCGTGCGTTTCAATCTCGACCGTTTCGGTCTGCGGATCTCGCTTGAGCAGTGGCAGTTGCTGCCGCTCGAGGACCGCAAGCTGCTCGCGCGCTTTCCGGCCGACGAGGACACCGCGATCGAGCCCAACTTCGATCACGCGCTGTTCGAAATGCTGCGCACGCATGCCGATCTGGAACCGTCGTGGTTCCAGCCGGACGAGCAGCCGACCTGGCGTGCCACCGACATCGTGCCGGAGTCGCTCGTGCAGCAGAGCGCGCTGGCCGGGCTGATGGCGCCCGAGCTTGCGCAGTGGCAGCGGCTCGCGCCGTTCCAGCGCTACGTGCTGGTGAAGCTGTCGCGCAAGCCGAAGCTGAACCACGATTTCCTGCCCGCGATGCGGGAGTTCGGGCTGACGGCCACGCATTGACGCGGCCGTGCGCCGCGCGGTCGCGGCGCGCGCCGGTCAGAGCGGCGGCAGTTGCCGCGGCTTGCGGTCGGGGCCGGTCGCGACGTAGGTGAGCGTCGCTTCGGTGACCTTCACGACCTCGCCCATCAGGCGCATGCGCTGCGCGTACACCTCGACGTCGACCGTGATCGACGTGTTGCCGGTGCGCGTGATGGTCGCGTAGAAGCTCAGCAGATCGCCGACGAACACCGGCTGCTTGAACACGAACGAGTTGACCGCGACCGTCGCGACGCGGCCGTTCGCGCGCTGGCTCGCGGGGATCGAGCCGGCGATGTCGACCTGCGACATGATCCAGCCGCCGAACACGTCGCCGTGGACGTTCGCGTCATGCGGTTGCGGGACGACGCGCAGCGCGGGCTGCTTTTGCGGGAGGTCGAGGGTCGAATCGGTCATGGCGGGGGCTTTCATCCTGTAATAAATAGGCCGCCGCGCGCAGGCAGGCCGGCGAGGGCGCCGGCAGCGGCGCGAAGCGGCTTCTGCGACAATACAACGTTCGCAAATTGTACGAGAAAGTGAGCGAGCCGGCCGCCGATGCACGCGCCCGGCACCGCCGCCGATCCTTCCCCCATGCGCCGATTTCCTGCTTCCGGCGAGCCCGCGCCGGCTTCGACCGGGCCCCGCAACGACTGGCAGACCATCCGGTCGTTGCTGCCGTACCTGACCACCTACAAATGGCGCGTCGCGCTCGCGCTCGCCTGCCTGATCGGCGCGAAGGTCGCGAACCTCGGCGTGCCGGTCGTGATGAAGCGCATCGTCGACCACCTGTCCTACGTCCAGCAGATCACCGCGATCGGCCGCGCCGAACAGTCGGCCGGCATCGTGCTCGCGGGCGGCGTGGGGCTGCTGGTCGTCGCGTATGCGCTCGTGCGGCTGTCGACTTCACTGTTTACCGAGCTGCGCGAGATCCTGTTCTCGAAGGTCACCGAGAGCGCGGTGCGCCAGCTCGCGCTGCAGGTGTTCCGGCACCTGCACGGGCTGTCGCTGCGGTTTCACCTGGAGCGCCAGACGGGCGGCATGTCGCGTGACATCGAGCGCGGCACGCGCGGCATTCAGCAGCTGATCTCGTATTCGCTGTACAGCATCCTGCCGACGCTCGTCGAGGTCGGGCTCGTGCTCGGCTTCTTCGTGGTCAAGTACGAGGCCTATTACGCGTACGTGACGTTTGCGGCGCTGGTTACCTACATCGTGTTCACGGTGAAGGTCACCAACTGGCGCACGCATTTCCGCCGCACGATGAACGAGCTCGATTCGCGCGCGAACTCGCGGGCGATCGATTCGCTGATCAACTACGAGACGGTCAAGTATTTCGGCAACGAGGAGTGGGAAGCGCAGCGCTACGACGAGAACCTCAAGCGCTACCGCAAGGCTGCGATCCGCTCGCAGAACTCGCTGTCGGTGCTGAACTTCGGCCAGCAGGCGATCATCGGCACGGGGCTCGTGTTCATCCTGTGGCGTGCGACGCAGGGCGTGCTCGCCGGCAAGCTGACGCTCGGCGATCTGGTGCTGATCAACACGTTCATGTTGCAGCTGTACATTCCGCTGAACTTCCTCGGGGTCGTGTATCGCGAGCTGAAGCAGAGCCTCACCGACATGGACCGGATGTTCGGGCTGCTGTCGGCCGCGAAGGAAGTGGCCGACCTGCCCGATGCGCGGCCGCTTGCGGTATCCGGCGCGCAGGTGCGCTTCGAGCACGTGAATTTCGCGTACGAGCCGGCGCGGCAGATCCTGCACGACGTGTCGTTCACGATCGACGCGGGCACGACGACCGCGGTGGTCGGCCACAGCGGCTCCGGGAAGTCGACGCTGTCGCGGCTGCTGTTCCGCTTCTACGATCTCGACCGGCAGGCCGGCGGTGCGATCCGGATCGACGGGCAGGATATCCGCGACGTCACGCAGGATTCGCTGCGCGCGTCGATCGGGATCGTGCCGCAGGACACCGTGCTGTTCAACGACTCGATCTATTACAACATCGCGTACGGGCGGCCGGCCGCGACCCGCGACGAGGTGATCGCGGCTGCGCGCGCCGCGCACATCCACGATTTCATCGAAAGCTTGCCGAAGGGCTATGACACGCCGGTCGGCGAGCGCGGGCTCAAGCTGTCGGGCGGCGAAAAGCAGCGCGTCGCGATCGCGCGCACGCTGCTGAAGAACCCGCCGGTGCTGCTGTTCGACGAAGCGACGTCGGCGCTCGATTCGCGCTCGGAGCGCGCGATCCAGCACGAGCTCGACCAGATTGCGCGGCATCGCACGACGCTCGTGATCGCGCACCGGCTGTCGACGGTTGTCCACGCGCAGCAGATCCTCGTGATGGACCACGGGCGGATCGTCGAGCGCGGCACGCACGACGAACTCGTGCGCGCCGACGGGTTGTATGCGCAGATGTGGGCGCTGCAGCAGCAGCGCGCGGCGGCGGGCGGGGAAGAGGCCGAGGCCGCGTGAGCGGCGGTGCTGCGCGCGGGGGCGCACAGCGGGAGGGGCTTGCTTGATGGGCGGAGTCGGGCCGGCACGATGGCCCGGCGGGCGCTGGATCGGTTGGACGGTCTAGCCAACCCGGTCAGTTCGCCGGTCAGCCAGCCAGTCGGTCAGCTAACAACCAGCCGGCCAACTGACCAGTCGATCAACCCGCCAGCGGATCGATCAACCTGACGACCCGTCAGCGGGTCACTTCGCGGCGCGCAGCCGCGCGTCGAGCTCGCCCAGCTGCGCGGGCGTGCCGACGTTCTCCCAGATACCTTCATACAGTTCGCCGCTCGCGCGGCCGGCTTCGATCGCCGCGCGATAGTACGGCGTCAGCGCGCGCCGTGTGCCGGGTGCGAGATCGCGGAACATCCGCGTGTCGTACACGCCGATGTTGCCGAACGTGAAGCGCGCGACGCCGTCGAGCGCCAGGCGGCCGTCGTCGCCGAGCGCGAAGTCGCCGGCCGGATGGAACGGCGGGTTCGGCACCATCACGAGATGCATCGCGGGCGCGTCGAGCGCGGCCATCCGCGCGGCGCGCGGCGCGAGCGTCCGGTAGTCGAACGCGCAGTACACGTCGCCGCTGACCGCCGCGAACACGGCCGGCTGGCCGTCGCGCTCGAGCAGCGGCAATGCCTGCGCGATGCCGCCCGCCGTTTCCAGCGCGTCGCCCTCGGCCGAATACGCGAGCCGTACGCCCCAGCGCGAACCGTCGCCGAGCGCGGCCTCGATCTGCTCGCCGAGCCACGCGTGGTTGATCACGATCGTCTCGATGCCTGCGCGCGCGAGCGCTTCGATCTGCCACACGATCAGCGGCTTGCCGCCCGCTTCGAGCAGGGGCTTCGGACGGGTGTCGGTGAGCGGGCGCATCCGTTCGCCGCGCCCGGCGGCGAAGATCATCGCCGTGGTCAGGGTGTTGCTCATGTTCGGCCGGGTATCAGGAGAGTCGGAACGGTCAGAACGTGTAGCCCACGTCGGCCGGCGCGTTGCCCTCGAGTTCGTCGAGCAGCTTCGCGAACGGCACGAGCGGGCGGTAGCGCAGCGCGACCTTGCGCGCATACGTGATGAAGCGCGGCAGGTCGTTCAGGTAGTGCGGCTTGGCGTCGCGGTAATTGATGCGCGCGAACAGGCCGAGCACCTTGATGTGGCGCTGCAGCCCCATCCATTCGAGCTGGCGGTAGAACTCGCCGAAATCGGGGTCGACCGGCAGGCCAGCCTTTTTGGCCTTTTCCCAGTAGTACGCGAAGCAGTCGAGCTCGAATTCCTCGTCCCAGCTGATGAACGCGTCGCGCAGCAGCGACACGACGTCGTACGTCAGCGGTCCGTAGACGGCGTCCTGGAAGTCGAGGATGCCCGGGTTCGGCTCGCAGACCATCAGGTTGCGCGGCATGAAGTCGCGCAGCATGAAACCCTGCGGCTGCGCGTGCGCACTGGCGACCAGCAGCGCGAAGGTGCGGTCGAGCGTGCCGCGCATCGCGTCGGTGACAGGCTTGCCGAGGTGGCGGCCGACGAACCATTCGGGCATCAGCTCCATCTCGCGGCGCAGGAATGCCTCGTCGAACGGCGGCAGCACGTCGGGCTTTGACGTCAGCTGGAAGCGGATCAGCGCGTCGAGCGCGGCGCGCATCAGCGGCTTGGCGGCGGCCGGGTCGGCCGGATCGAGCACCGAGATGTACGACGTGCGGCCGAGATCGGTCACGAGCATGAAGCCCGCGTCGAAATCGTGGGCCAGCACGTCCGGCACGTGGTCGCCGGCCGCGGCGAGCAGCTGCGCGACCTGGACGAACTCACGGCACTTCTCGGGCGGCGGCGCGTCGACGGCGATCAGCGTGCCGCCGGCGCTCGTGGCCGATGCGACACGGAAATAGCGGCGGAAACTGGCGTCCGACGAGGCGGGCGCGAGGGTCGACAGGTCGAGTGCGTAGCGGTCGGCGAGCGGGTGCAGCCACGCGGTGAGCGCTTCGAGGCGGGCGTCGGGCTGGGATGCGGCGGATGGGGGCGTCATGAAACTCGGAGGAGGGGGGAACGTCTTGCCATATAATACCCCACGACTTTTTTGACGCGCCCCGCGTCAGCTTTCCGCCGTGCCGGCTCGCCGCCTGTCGCGCCGTCGCCCGATCGCCTCCCCGGTTTGCGCTCAGCCGCAGTCGCGGTGCGACGGCGCGGCCCGCCGTGCGCGAATGTGCCGCGTCGGCGCGGTTGACAAGGGGCGATTCGCCAAACGATAGATGCCGCCCAAACCGCTATTCCCGAATGTTTTCCCCGGTGACGGGGCGCCGCGCAAACGGCGACTCGCGCTCGCGCTCCTGGCCGTGCCCGGCCTCGTGCCGGCCGTGTCGTACGCGCAGCTGTCGGGCGCGGCCGCGCAGCCGCAGCTGCTCGACTCGCCGTGGGATCTGCGTCTCGCGCCCCAGCTCGAGGATCATCCGCTGAAGGACGGCGCGAAGCCGGCCGCCTTCGTGATTGCCGACCACACGAGCGGGACGGCCGAGCAGGATCTCGCCGCGAAGGGCTCGGCCGAGCTGCGGCGCGGCGACGCCGTCGTGAAGGCCGACGCGATCCACTACGATCAGGATACCGACATGGCCGATGCGTACGGCCAGGTCAAGGTGGTCAATGGCGGTACGTCGTTCGCAGGCCCCGAGGCGCACCTGAAGATCGAGGCGAACCAGGGCTTCATGACGGCGCCGAAGTACCGCTTCAACATGACGGGCGGCTCGGGCAGCGCGGAGCGCGTCGACATGGTCGACAACGAGCGCTCGGTGTTCGTCAACGGCACCTACACAGCGTGCCAGTGCTCGACGAACCCCGCGTGGTACATCAAGGGCAGCCGCTTCGACTTCGATACGGGCGCCGACGAAGGCACCGCGCGCAACGGCGTGCTGTTCTTCCAGGGCGTGCCGATCTTCGCCAGCCCGTGGATGACGTTCCCGTTGTCGGGCGAGCGGCGCAGCGGCTTGCTGCCGCCGACGTTCTCGATGAGCTCGAACAACGGCTTCGAGCTGTCGCTGCCGTACTACTTCAACATCGCGCCGAACCGCGACCTGACGCTCACGCCGCGCATCATTTCGCGGCGCGGCGTGATGGCCGAGGCGACGTTCCGCTACCTGTCGCCGTCGTATTCGGGCACGTTTACGGCCAATTACCTGCCGGACGACCGGCTTGCGCACCGCAACCGCTACGCGATCTACTGGCAGCACCAGCAGAACTTCGGCGGCGGTTTCGGCGGCTACGTCTACTACAACAAGGTCTCGGACAACACGTATCCCGAAGACCTCGGGTCGACGAACCAGTTCGTCAACGGGACGCAGACGCTGTACCAGCAGGAAGCGGGTCTCACGTACAACAACGGCCCGTGGTCGGTGCTCGCGCGCTACCAGCACTGGCAGACGCTGCCGCCGTCGATCGCGCCTTACAGCCGCGAGCCGCAGTTGAACGTGAAGTACACGAAGTACAACGTCGGCGGCTTCGACTTCGGCGCGGAAGCCGACTATTCGCGGTTCCGCATCACGACGGCCGATGCGACGGAAGGCGACCGGATCGTCTTCAACCCGTATGTCGCGTACGGCGTTTACGGCCCCGGCTACTTCGTCGTGCCGAAGATCCAGTACCACCTCGCGTCGTACGACCTGAACTACCTGTCGTCGACCACGCCGAACAGCCCGAAGCGCTTCACCGAGTCGATCCCGACCGTGAGCTTCGATTCGGGCCTGATCTTCGACCGCTCGGTGCACCTGTTCGGGCAGGACTTCATCCAGACCCTCGAGCCGCGCCTGTACTACGTGTACACGCCGTATCGCAACCAGTCGAACGCACCGCTGTTCGACACCGCGGAATCGGATTTCGGCCTCGCGGAGATCTACCAGCCGAACACGTTCGTCGGCAACGACCGGATTGCCGATGCGAACCGGATCACGGCCGGCCTGACGTCGCGCTTCATCGATCCGCGCACTGGCGACGAGCGCGCGCGCTTCGTGATCGCGCAGCAGTACTACTTCGCCAATCAGCGCGTCACGCTGAATTCCGGGCAGGCCGCCGCACAGGCGCGCCACTCGGACCTGATCGTCGGCGCCGCGCTGAAGCTCGGCTCGGGCTTCATGTCGGAGACGGCGTTCCAGTACAACCAGAACAACAACCAGCTCGTGAAGTCGAGTGTCGGTTTCGGCTACAGCCCGGGCGAGCGCCGCGTGATCAACGTCGGCTACCGCTATACGCGATCGAACACCACGCTCGACAACCAGCCGATCAACCAGTTCCTGGTGTCCGCGCAATGGCCGCTCACGCGCAGCCTGTATGCGATCGGCCGCTTCAACTACGACATCGCCGGCAATCGCGTGATCGACGGTCTGGTCGGCTTACAATACGACGCGGATTGCTGGGCGCTCGGGGTCGGGGTGCAGCGGTATGCGAACGGCATCAATTCGTCGGGACAGCAGAATTCGTCGACGCGAGTCATGATGCAGCTGACGCTCAAGGGCCTGTCGACGGTCGACAACGGCCTCGTGTCCGCGTTCCGTGCCGGTGTGCCGGGCTACACGCCGCTGCCGCCGGCGCCGCCGCCGATGTCCCGCTTCAGCAACTACGAGTAACGCCGGCTTGTCTGCACCGGTCAGCACGATTTCAATGGAGTTCCAGTGGCAATGAAGAAAACCCTTCGTTTCGCGGCAGTCGTGTCCAGCCTCGCTGCGGCCGCCGCGCTGCTCGCCGCCGCGCCGGCTGCGGCGCAGGCGCTCGGTTCGCAAGGTGCGCAGCTCGCCGACGAAGTCGTCGCGGTCGTTAACAACGACGTGATCACGGGCCGCGAACTCGACCAGCGTGCAGGCCTGATCGCGCGCCGGCTGCAGCAGCAGAACGCGCCGGTGCCGCCGGTTGACCAGCTGCGTGCACAGGTGCTGAACCAGATGGTGCTCGAGCGTATCCAGGTACAGAAGGCCAAGGACGACGGGATCCGCATCGACGACGCGACCGTGCAGTCCACGCTGCAGCGTCTCGCGCAGGCGAACGGGATGACGCTCGAGCAGTACCGCGCGCGTCTCGAGGCGCAAGGCGTGCCCTGGAGCATCTTCACGAGCGACGCGCGCACCGAACTGATGCTGTCGAAGCTGCGCGAGCGCGAGGTCGACGGCAAGATCACCGTATCGGACGCCGAGGTCGTGAACTACATCGCGAGCCAGCGCGGGCCGAACGCGTCGCAGCAGCAGGACCTGCGCTTCCAGCACATCTTCGTCAAGGCGCCGACCAACGCGCCGCAGGCCGACATCGAAGCGGCGCAGAAGAAGGCTGATGCGCTGCTGCAGCAGGCGAAGTCGGGCGCCGATTTCGAAAAGCTCGCGAAGAACAATTCGGAAGCGAACGACGCGAAGAAGGGCGGCGACCTCGGCTTCAAGTCGCCGAGCGCGTTGCCGGCCGACGTCGTCGACGCCGCATCGAAGCTGCGCCCGGGCCAGGTCAACCCGACGCTGATCCGCGTGCCGGACGGCTTCGAGATCGTGCGTCTCGTCGATCGTCGCCAGAGCCAGGGCGCGTCCGCCGCGGCACCGAAGATCGTCCAGACGCACGTGCGCCACATCCTGTTGCGCGTGGGCGAAGGCAAGTCGGAAGGCCAGGCGCGCCAGCAGCTGGCCGACATCCGCAACCAGGTCGAGGCCGGCGGCGATTTCGCGAAGTTCGCGCGCACCTACTCGCAGGACGGTTCGGCGTCGCAGGGCGGCGATCTCGGCTGGATCAGCCCGGGCGAGACCGTGCCGGAATTCGAGCGCGCGATGAACAACCTGCAGGACGGCCAGGTCAGCCAGCCGATTCGTACCGAGTATGGCTATCACCTGATCCAGGTGCTGAGCCGCCGCGAGGCGGAAGGCTCGGTGCAGCAGCAGATGGACATCGCGCGTCAGGCAATCGGCCAGCGCAAGGCCGAACAGGCGTATGCCGACTGGCTGCGCGAGCTGCGCGATTCGTCGTACGTGCAGTACAAGTTCGGCGGCGCCGGTCCGGCGAACTGAGCGAGCATCAGATGACCACGCCCGCGCTGCAGATCGCAATCACCACCGGCGAACCGGCGGGGGTCGGCCCGGAGCTGACCGTGCAGGCGCTGCGTGATGCCGCGCAGCGCTGGCCCGACGCGCATTTCACCGTGCTCGGCGATGCGGCGCTGCTCGATGCGCGGGCGGCGGCCGTCGGTGCCGACCGGGCCACGCTGGCCGGTGGCGGGCCGGTGTCGGTCGCGCATCACGCGCTCGCCGTGCCCGCGCAGGCGGGCAAGCTGGACGCGGCGAACGGCCTGTACGTGCTCGGGCTGCTCGATACGGCGATCGACGGCGCGCTGGCAGGCCGGTACGACGCGATCGTTACCGCGCCGCTGCAGAAGAGCACGATCAACGATGCGGGCGTGCCGTTCACCGGCCATACCGAATACCTGGCGGAGCGCACGCATACGCCGCGTGTCGTGATGATGCTGGCCGGTACCGGCCACAAGCCGCTGCGCGTCGCGCTCGCGACCACGCACCTGCCGCTCAAGGACGTTGCGGCCGCATTGACGGTCGACGGGCTCGTCGAGACGCTCGCGATCATCGATCGCGACCTGCGGCGCGACTTCGGTCTGGCCGCGCCGCGCATCCTCGTGACGGGCCTGAACCCGCACGCGGGCGAGAACGGTTATCTCGGCCGCGAGGAGATCGACGTGATCGCGCCGGCGCTGGCCCGCGCGAACGCGCAGGGTATCGACGCACGCGGCCCGTATCCGGCCGACACGCTGTTCCAGCCACGCCATCTCGCCGATGCCGATTGCGTGCTCGCGATGTTCCATGACCAAGGTCTGCCCGTGCTGAAGTACGCGACGTTCGGCGAGGGCATCAACGTGACGCTCGGGCTGCCGATCATCCGGACGTCGGTCGATCACGGCACGGCACTCGATCTGGCCGGCACGGGCCGCGCGGATCCGGGCAGCATGATCGCCGCGCTCGACACGGCCGTCACGATGGCGCGCCATCGCCGCGCGGCCTGATGCGGCCCGGCTTCACCTCATTCGTCGTATTTTTCGTTTTACTCAGTCGATGTCGAACAGCAGACAGCACCAAGGCCACTTCGCGCGCAAGCGCTTCGGGCAGAACTTCCTCGTCGATCACGGCGTGATCGATTCGATCGTCTCGACGATCGGCCCCGCGCGCGGCCAGCGCATGGTCGAGATCGGCCCCGGGCTCGGCGCGCTGACCGAGCCACTGATCCAGCGCCTCGCGACGCCCGAGTCGCCGCTGCATGCGGTCGAGCTCGACCGCGACCTGATCGGGCGCCTGCAACAACGCTTCGGCGCGCTGCTCGAACTGCACGCGGGCGACGCACTCGCGTTCGACTTCCGTTCGCTCGCGGCGCCCGGCGACAAGCCGTCGCTGCGGATCGTCGGCAACCTGCCGTACAACATTTCGAGCCCGCTGCTGTTTCACCTGATGACGTTCGCCGACGCGGTCATCGACCAGCACTTCATGCTGCAGAACGAAGTCGTCGAACGGATGGTCGCGGAGCCGGGCACGAAGGCGTTTTCGCGTCTGTCGGTGATGCTGCAGTACCGCTACGTGATGGAAAAGATGCTCGACGTGCCGCCGGAATCGTTCCAGCCGCCGCCGAAGGTCGATTCGGCGATCGTCCGGATGATTCCGTACGAGCCGCATGAACTGCCGGACGTCGATCCCGTGCTGTTGGGCGAAGTCGTCACCGCTGCGTTCTCGCAGCGCCGCAAGATGCTGCGCAATACGCTCGGCGACTATCGCGAGACGATCGATTTCGATGCGCTCGGCTTCGATCTCGCGCGCCGCGCGGAGGACGTGAGCGTGGCCGAATACGTCGGCGTCGCGCAGGCGCTCGCGGCGGTGCGCAAGGCCGGTTGACGCGGGTCAAGGCCGGTCACGCGAGCCGGCCCGGATGGACGAACAAGGCTGCCCTGCGCGGGGCAGCCTTTTTTATCGCGTGGACGCGCGCGTGTCGCGCAGGGTTGTCATGCTCGCCTGCGCTGCGGCGCGTTGACGAGTGCGATACCGGTCAGCACGAGCGCGGCCGCGGACATGAAGCGCCAGCCGACCGATTCGCCGAGCAGCAGCACGCCGAACGCGACGCCGAACAGCGGCGACAGGAACGTGAAGACGGACAGCCGCGACGCGCTGTAGCGCGTCAGCAGCCAGAACCACGACAGGTAGCTGACGAACGCGACGATCACCGACTGGTACGCGAGGCTCGCCATCGCGACCGGCGTGACGCGCGCGAACGACACCTGGCCGAACAGCGCGGCCAGCGCGACCAGCACGACCGCCGACACCGCGAGCTGATAGAACAGCGTCTTGCTCGCGCTTGCCCGCGCGAGCGTCGTCGAGCGCACGACGACCGTCGTCGCGGCCCACATCGCACCGCCGAGTATCCCGAGCGCGTCGCCGGCGAGCCCGGCCAGCACCGATGCACCGGGTGCGCGCGGCTTCAGGAAGCCGTCCGCGAACGCGAGCGCGATGCCGGCGACGGCGAGGCCGACGCCGGCCCACTGCGTGCGCTGCAGCCGTTCGCCGGGTGCGAACAGGTGCAGGCCCAGCGCGGTGAAGCACGGCGCCGTGTACAGGAAGATCGCCATGTGCGACGCGCTCGTCAGCGTCAGCCCGAAGAACACGCAGATGAATTCGCCGGCGAACAGCGCACCGGCCGCGAGGCCTGGGCCGAACGTGCCATCGGCCTGGAACAGCGGCGTGCCGCGCGAGCGGGCCCAGCCCCATAGCAGCACCGCCGCGATCACCGAGCGCAGCCCGGCCTGGAACATCGGTGCAATCGCCGCGTTCGTACTCTTGATCGCGACCTGCTGGAAGCCCCAGATCGCGCACAGCAGCAGCATCAGGCCGACGGCACGCGTATCGAGCGCGCGGCGCACGGGGGCAGCGGCGAGCGTGGTCATCGGCGAACCTCGCCGGTTCGGGACGGCGGCAGCGAGATCGGGAGGGCGGCGCATCCGGCGCGCTCGAATCGGCGGTTTCGCACGGCAGTGTAGTGGTAGGGAGCGTGGGTGGTCGCGTTCGGGCGGTGGGTCACATGCCCGCTTTTGGTGCGAGGTGGAAGGATGTTACCCGATCGGCGCGGTAGCCGGGCGAGCCGGATCGTGCCGTTTTCCGGCGTGGTGCTCGCGCCGATCGGTATCGATGAGCCGGTTCGGCCGAGCTCCGGCCTGGCGCCCCCGAGCTTGGCCGTCCCCGGCTAGGCGCCCCCGGCTAGGCGCCCCCGGCGAAATTTACCCGACTCTGGTAGAGTTCCCGGTTCTGGAAAGTCCCCACAGGAGTACAACCCATGCGATTGCTGCATACGATGCTGCGAGTCGGCGATCTCGACCGCTCGATCAAGTTCTACACCGAATTGCTCGGCATGAAGGTGCTGCGCCGCGACGACTATCCGGAAGGCAAGTTCACGCTCGCATTCGTCGGCTACGGCGATGAAAGCGACAACACGGTGATCGAACTGACCCACAACTGGGACACCCCGTCGTACGACCTCGGCACGGGTTTCGGCCATCTCGCGCTGGAAGTCGACGACGCATACGCGGCCTGCGACAAGATCAAGGCGCAAGGCGGCAAGGTCACGCGCGAAGCGGGCCCGATGAAGCACGGCACGACCGTGATCGCGTTCGTCGAGGATCCGGACGGCTACAAGATCGAGTTCATCCAGAAGAAGGCGCACTGAGCGCCGGATGACCCGGGCTGCGGCGCGCGATGTGCGCCGCAGCCGCAAAAAAGGGCGATGCGGGGTGACCCGCATCGCCCTTTTTCGTTGGCGGCGAAGCCGTGCGCGTCAAAGCGACGGCAGCAGTTCGGGCGGGTGATGCTTGAGCGTGTGCCGCGCCTCGCGGAACTCGGGAAAGATCGATTCGACGGTCTGCCAGAAGGCCGGGCTGTGGTTCATCTCGCGCAGGTGCGACAACTCGTGCGCGACGACGTAGTCGATGATCGACATCGGGAAATGGATCAGCCGCCAGTTCAGGCGGATCTTGCCGTCGCTCGAGCAGCTGCCCCAGCGCGTCGCGGCCGACGACAGCGCGTACATCGAATACGAGACACCGAGCTTCTCTGCATAGACCGCGAGGCGTTCCCCGAAGATCCGCTTGGCTTCGCCCTGCAGCCAGCCCTGCACGCGATCCTTGATTTGCTGCATGTCGGCCTGCACGGGCAACGGCAGCGAGAGCCGCAGCGCGTCGCCATCGAACGCGACGGCGCCCGCGCCGAGCGCGATCGTCACCGTCTTGCCGAGATAGGGAAGTTGCGCGCCGTCGCGCCAGTCGATCTGCGGCAACGCGCGCTGCTCGGTGCGCGTCTTCCACTCCGCGAGCTTCGCGAAGATCCAGCGTTGTTTCTCGGCGATCGCCGCCTCGATGTCAGCGAGCGTGACCCAGCGCGGCGCGGTGATCGACAGTCCGCTGCCGTCGATCGTGAAGCCGATCGTGCGGCGCGCGGAGCGCTTCAGGCGGTATTCGAGCACGCGGCTGTCGAGTGCGAACGTCCGCACGCGCGAGCGGTCGGGTGCCGGGCCCGGATCGAGGGGTGCGGCGGGTGCCGCGGCGGGCGGCGCCGGCGGCGTGGCGGGCGCCGACGGTGCGGCGGCCGGCCCGTCGAAGAGCGGCAGGTCCATCTGGCGATGATCGAGGGCCACGACGGCAGGCCGTGGCCGCGGACGCTGTTTCATCAGTTCGCTTCTTTTTGTCGGACGCAACGGCTGCAACCTGCGGGCGTCAGGCACGCGCGGCATCGCGCGCGCCGGCATTGTCCGCCTGACGATACGAATCCGGATCGATCCGGCGCATTTCCGCTTCGATCCATGCTTCGACCTGCGAGTTCAATGCATCGGGCGTCAGCCCCTCGCTGGGGATCGGCTTGCCGATCGACACGGTGACGACGCCCGGGAATTTCGTGAACGAGTTGCGCGGCCACACGCGGCCTGCGTTGTGCGCGATCGGCACGACGGGGGCGCCGGTTTCGATCGCGAAGCGCGCGCCGCCCGTCTTGTACTTGCCCTGCTTGCCGACCGGCGTGCGCGTGCCTTCCGGGAACATGATCATCCAGGCGCCCTCCGACAGGCGCTTCTTGCCCTGGCGGATCACCGAAACGAACGCGTTCTTGCCTTCCTTGCGGTTGATGTTGACCATGTGCAGCAGTCCGAGCGCCCAGCCGAAGAACGGCACGTACAGCAGCTCGCGCTTGAACACGTAGCAGAGCGGCCGCGGCATCAGCGCCGGAAACGCAAGCGTCTCCCATGCGGACTGGTGCTTCGACAGCAGCACGGCCGGGCCGTCGGGCAGGTTCTCGTACCCTTCGATCCGGTAGCGGATGCCGTTCAGCCAGCGCACGACCCACAGCGTCGACTTGCACCAGCCGGCCGCCATCCAGTAGCGCGCGTCGGGGCGCATGAACGGAAAGGCGATGAAGCACGCGGTGGCGTACGGCACCGTGTACAGGACGAAGTAGATCAGCAGCAGCAGGGAGCGGACGAAGCGCATCGGCGTAAGTCTGGCGTTAGGGAGGATGCGCGCGGCGGCTGCATCACTCGTGTTCGTGTGAAAGGAAATCGAGCGCGAACGCGCGCAAGTCGTCGTGAACCTTCGTGCCGGGCGGCAGGTTGCCGGCGGCGAGCGTCTTCTTGCCCTTGCCGGTGAGCACGAGGTGCGGCTGGAAGCCAACCGCGACGCCGGCCTGCAGGTCGCGCAGCGAATCGCCGACGACCGGCGTGTGATCGGGATCGATCTCGAAGCGCTCGGCGATCATCTGCATCATGCCGGGTTTCGGCTTGCGGCAGTCGCAGTGATCCTCGGCCGTGTGCGGGCAGAAGAACACCGCGTCGATACGTGCGCCGACCGCGGCCGCCGCGCGATGCATCTTCAGATGCATCGCGTTGAGCGTGGCCATGTCGAACAGCCCGCGACCGATGCCGGACTGGTTGGTCGCGACGACCACGCGATACCCCGCGTGGTTGAGCCGGGCGATCGCCTCGAGGGCGCCGGGCAGCGCGATCCATTCGTCGGGCGTCTTGATGAACGCATCCGAATCGACGTTGATCACGCCGTCCCGATCGAGGACGACGAGCTTTCGGTTGGGGCTGATCGGCATCGTGCGGCCCTTATGCGGCGAGCTTCGAGATGTCGGCGACGCAGTTCATCTGCTGGTGCAGCGCCGACAGCAGCGCGAGGCGGTTCGCGCGCAGCGCCGGATCTTCCGCGTTGACCATCACGTCGTTGAAGAACGTGTCGACCGGTGCGCGCAGCGCGGCGAGCGCCGACAGCGCGCCCGTGTACGCACGCGCCTCGAGCTGCGACTGCACGTGCGGCGTCACGGCCGCGAGCTGTTCGTGCAGCGCCTTCTCGGCGGCCTCGACGAGCAGCGTCGGCTGCACCGTGCCGTTCGCGCCGCCTTCCGACTTCTTCAGGATGTTCGAGATCCGCTTGTTCGCGGCCGCGAGCGCTTCGGCTTCCGCGAGGCGCGTGAATTCGCGCACCGCGTCGAGGCGCGCGACGAGATCGTCGACGCGCGTCGGGTTCAGGCTCAGCACCGCGTCGATTTCGCCGGCCGAATAGCCGCGCTCGCGCAGCAGGCCGCGCAGGCGATCCATGAAGAACGCGAAGATCGCATCGGTCGATTCGGCGACCCCGGCCACGCCCTCGAAGCGCGCGTGGGCCGTGCGCAGCAGCGACACGAGGTCGAGCGGCAGCTGCTTCTCGAGCAGCAGGCGCAGCACGCCGAGCGCATGGCGGCGCAGCGCGAACGGGTCCTTCTCGCCGGTCGGCGCGAGGCCGATGCCCCAGATGCCGACGATCGTCTCGAGCTTGTCGGCCAGCGCGACCGCGGTCGACACGGGCGTGGTCGGCAGTGCGTCGCCGGAGAAGCGCGGCTGGTAGTGCTCGGCGCAGGCGAGCGCGACGTCGTCGGCTTCGCCGTCGTGGCGCGCGTAGTACGTGCCCATCGTGCCCTGCAGCTCCGGGAACTCGCCGACCATGTCGGTCAGCAGGTCGGCCTTCGCGAGACGCGCGGCGCGCTTCGCGAGCGTGGCGTCGGCGCCGATCGCGGGTGCGATCTCGCCGGCCAGCGCTTCGAGGCGCTCGACGCGCGCGAGCGCCGAGCCGAGCTTGTTGTGATACACGACGTTCGCGAGTTGCGGCACGCGGTCGGCGAGCGGCTTCTTCTTGTCCTGCTCGAAGAAGAATTTCGCATCGGCGAGGCGCGGGCGCACGACGCGCTCGTTGCCTTCGATGATCTCGCCCGGCGTCTTCGTCTCGATGTTCGACACGATCAGGAAGCGCGAGCGCAGCTTGCCGGCGACGTCGGTCAGCGCGAAATACTTCTGGTTCGTCTGCATCGTGAGGATCAGGCATTCCTGCGGGACCTGCAGGAATTCGTCCTCGAAGCGGCACGGGTAGACGACCGGCCATTCGACCAGCGACGTCACTTCGTCGAGCAGCGACTCGGGCATCACGACGGTGTCGCCGTTCGCATGTTCGTTCAGCTGCGTGCGGATCGTTTCGCGGCGATCGGCGAAGTGCGCGATCACGCGGCCCTTGTCGCGCAGCGTGTCGGCGTACGCGCGCGCATGCTGGATCGCGACGAGGCCGTCGGACAGGAAGCGGTGGCCGAGCGTGGTATCGCCGGCGTCGACGCCGAAGGCGGTGACGGGCACGATGCGATCGTCGTGCAGCACCGTCAGGCGATGCACCGGGCGCACGAACTTCACGTCGGAGCCGTCCGGGCGCTGGTAGGTCATCACCTTCGGGATCGGCAGCTTCTCGAGCGTTTCGTCGAGCGCGGCCTGCAGGCCGTCGGCGAGCGTCGCGCCGGCTGCCGAATAGTTGAGGAAGAACGCTTCGGCCTTGCCGTCCTGGGCGCGCTCGAGATCGGCGATCGACAGGTTCGGGTGGCCGAGCGCCGCGAGCTTCTTTGCGAGCGGGGCGGTCGGCTTGCCTTCGGCGTCGAGCGCGACCGACACGGGCAGGACCTTTTCGCGGACCTGCTTTTCAGGCGCGACGGCGCGCACGTTCTGCACGACGACGGCGAGGCGGCGCGGCGTGGCGTAGCGTTCGAACACGAGTTCGCCTTCGACGAGGTCGCGTGCCGCGAGGCGTTGCGCGAGACCTTCGGCGAATGCGTCGCCGAGGCGCGCGAGGGCCTTCGGCGGCAGCTCTTCGGTCAGCAGTTCGACGAGCAGGGGGGCGGGATGATTGTGCGTCATGATTGGAGTGAATCTCGTCTCGTCAGTCCTGATCGATCTTGCGTTCGACCTTGAGCGGCGGCGCCCATGCCGGCTGGGCGGCATCCTGGGCGTCGGTGGTGAGGCCGGGCACGCCCGGCGGGTTGCCGAGCATCGGGAAGCCAAGCTTCTCGCGCGAGTCGTAGTAAGCCTGCGCGACGAGACGCGACAGCGCGCGGATGCGGCCGATGTACGCCGCGCGTTCGGTGACCGAGATCGCGCCGCGCGCGTCGAGCAGGTTGAACGTGTGGCCGGCCTTCAGCACGAGTTCGTACGCGGGCAGCGCGAGCTGCGCGTCGATCATCTTCTTCGCTTCCGCTTCGTAGCTGTTGAAGAACGTGAACAGCAGGTCGACGTTCGCGTGCTCGAAGTTGTAGGTCGACTGCTCGACCTCGTTCTGGTGGTAGACGTCGCCATACGACAGGCGGCGCAGCTCGGGGCCGTTCGGGCCTTGCTCTTCCCACTCCGTCCATACCAGGTCGTACACGTTCTCGACCTTCTGCAGATACATCGCGAGGCGTTCGAGACCGTAGGTGATCTCGCCGAGCACCGGCTTGCAGTCGAGGCCGCCGACCTGCTGGAAATACGTGAACTGCGTGACTTCCATCCCGTTCAGCCACACTTCCCAGCCGAGGCCCCACGCGCCGAGCGTCGGGTTTTCCCAGTCGTCCTCGACGAAGCGCACGTCGTTCTGCTGCAGGTCGAAGCCGAGTGCCTCGAGCGAGCCGAGGTACAGGTCGAGGATGTTTTCCGGCGCCGGCTTGAGCACGACCTGGTACTGGTAGTAGTGCTGCAGGCGGTTCGGGTTCTCGCCGTAGCGGCCGTCCTTCGGGCGGCGCGACGGCTGCACGTACGCGGCGCGCCACGGCTCGGGGCCGACCGCGCGCAGGAACGTGTGGACGTGCGACGTGCCTGCGCCGACTTCCATGTCGATCGGCTGGAGCAGGGCGCAACCCTGCTTGTCCCAGTAGGACTGCAGCGTCAGGATGATTTGCTGAAACGTAAGCATGAAGAGCCTTCGTGGCGCTGGCGCTCCGTTGCGGGCGGCGCTCCGGGCGGGGCCCGGAGGGTCGGCTCGCGCGGCGGCGCGGCTTGTTAGTGTGCTGAAACGCGTAATTTTACCGGATCGGCGGGCGGATGCGGCCGGAACGCGGGCGGGCGCACCGTCGGCCCCGTCCAGGCGGCCTGCGCGGGCGTGCCCGGTGCGCGCCGGACGGCCGCGCGCGGCATGGGCGACGCGGGTGCTGCGCGGCTTCGAGCGGGCGTTAAGATGCACGTATTGCGGTGCGCGCGACGCGTGCTGCGTCACTGCTTGCCGATCCCGATCGCATGGACGAACCGACCGACATCCTCATTCCGCTGCTTCCGCCCTTCCTCGCGCTGCTCGGGCAGGCCATCGATGCGCAGGCGCGCGGCGAGCGCGCCGCGCACGATCTGTGGCTCGCCGCCGCCGCGCACCTGCATGCGGTCGAGCCCGATGCGCTCGCGCAGCTCACCGGCGCGCTCATCGCGCGGCAGCGCACGGCCGACGCGGTCGCGCTCGCCGAATGCGCGGCGCGCATGCAGCCGGGTGCCACCGCGTATTTCAATCACGGCTACGCGCTGCAGATGGCGGGCCGTCACGCGGACGCCGTGGCGCCGTACCGCGCGGCGCTGGCGCTCGATGCCGAGCGGCCATCGCTGCGCAACAACCTCGCGATCGCGCTGCGGCTGTCGGGCAGCGACCGCGCCGAGGAGATCGCGCTGCTCGAAGCAGCCGTGCAGGCCGATCCGCGCGACGTGCAGGCGTGGATCAACCTCGTGGTCGCGCGGCTCGCGACGCACGACCTGGACGGCGCGCTCGCGTGCGGCGCGCGGCTCGTCGAGCTCGCGCCCGACAACGCGCTCGCGATGAACAACGTCGCGCTGGCGATGAAGGAAGCGCAGCGCTGGGACGACGCCGAGCGTTACGCGGTGCGCGCGTGCGAGCTGGCGCCCGACGACGCGTCGTACCGTTTCAACCTCGCGATCATCCAGCTCGTGCGCGGCAACTTCGCGGCCGGCTGGCGCGGCCACGAGGCGCGCTGGGACGGCGCGGGCGAGTTGCGCGGCCGTCGGCCGGCGCTGCCGGGCCCGCGCTGGCAGGGCGAGCCGCTCGCGGGCAAGACGCTGCTGGTGTGGGGCGAGCAGGGGCTCGGCGACGTGCTGCAGTTCTGCCGCTTCGTCGCGCCGCTCGCCGAGCGCGTGCATCGCGAGGGCGGCCGGCTCATCTGGAATACGTTCCCGCTAGTGGGCACGCTGATGCAGCGCAGCCTCGGCGCGCATGCGGATGCGTTCAGCGCGGGCGGTGGCGTCGACGTGCTGCCCGCGTTCGATTACGAAGTACCGCTGATCGGCCTGCCGCTGATGCTCGGCATGGAAGCGTCGACGCTCGCGTCGTCGGTGCCGTACCTGCGGGCCGATCCGTCCGCGCGCGACGCGTGGCACGCGCGGCTGGCGGGCGACCGCCGGCTGAAGGTCGGGCTCGTGTGGACGGGCAGCGCGGGGCACCAGCGCAATCCGTACCGGCGCGTCGGGCTCGAACGCTATGCCGACGCGTTCCGCGGGATCGACGGTGTCGCGTTTTATTCGCTGCAGCCGGGGGCGGGCGCGGATGTCGCGGCGGCGCGCGCGGCCGGCTTCGCGATCGAGGATCTCACGGCGGAACTGACGAGCTTCGACGACACGGCCGCGTTCATCGGCGCGCTGGATCTCGTGATCACCGTCTGCACGTCGGTCGCGCACCTGTCGGGCGCGCTCGGCGCGCGCACCTGGGTGCTGCTCGACGTGAATCCGCACTGGCCGTGGCTGCTCGAACGCAAGGACAGCCCGTGGTATCCGACCGCGACGCTGTACCGGCAACCGGCGTTCGGCGCGTGGGCGCCGGTGATGGAGGCGGTGAGCCGCGACTTGCGGCGTCTGGCCGCGCAGCCGGTTCAATCGGCAGAGTCGGCGGAGTCGGCGGAGTCGGCCCGGCAGGGCTGAGCGGCCGGCCGGTTCGCGGCCACGGGCCGCTGTTGCACGTTGCATTGGCGGCGGCCGCCACGCATTGCGCAGCGGCCGCCCGTTGCGTCACTTCGGCTGGCTGTCGCCGTTCTTCCGGCCGTTGCGCCGGCGCAGCCCGGGGCCGAACGTGAAGCCGAACGCGAGCAGCACGAGCGACACCGCGAGCACGATGTTGTTGCCGCTCGTCACGTAAGGCGTGAAGCCGCTCGTGCCTTCGATCCGCACGTCGAGCGAGCCGATCGTGAACGGCTTCAGCTGGCCGAGCACGCGGCCGTGCGCGTCGATCGCGGCGGTCATCCCCGTATTGGTCGAGCGCAGCATCGGCCGGCCCGTCTCGAGCGAGCGCATCCGCGCGATCTGCAGGTGCTGGTCGAGCGCGATCGTGTCGCCGAACCACGCGAGGTTCGTCACGTTGACGAGCACGCCCGGCGGCTGCGGGTTGTCGCGGATCGTCGCGGCGATTTCCTCACCGAACAAGTCCTCGTAGCAGATGTCGGCCATCACGGGCTGGTTGTGTACCAGGAACGGCTTCTGCACGGGCGCGCCGCGCGCGAAGTCACCGAGCGGCATCTTCATCAGGTCGACGAACCACCGGAAGCCCCACGGGATGAATTCGCCGAAGGGCACGAGGTGGTGCTTGTCGTAGTGATAGATGTCGCGCGAATTCGGCGTCACGCCGTACAGGCTGTTCGTATAGTCGACGTAGTGGCCGTCCTCGGTCACCGACGCGCCGACCGCGCCGAACAGCACGGCCGAGCCCGTCGTGTCGCTGAACTTGCGGATCGCGACGGCGAACGGCTCGGGCAGCTCCTGGATCATCACCGCGATCGCGGTTTCGGGCGTGACGATCAGGTCGGCGGGCTTCTCGACGATCATCTGCGTGTACATCTTGATCGCCGCGTCGATGCCCGCTTCCTCGAACTTGATGTCCTGCTTCACGTTGCCCTGCAGCAGCCGCACGGTGAGCGGCGCGTTCGCGGGCACGGTCCACGTGACCTGCGACAGGCCGAGACCGGCCGCGATCAGCGCGAGCGCGATGCCGGCCGGCGCGGCGATGCGTATGCGCGCATTGCCGGCGCGGGGTTCGGCGAGCGGCGATGGCCGGGCGGCGGCGAGCGCCTGCACGACGAGCGCGGCGAACAGCGCGAGCACCCACGCGATCCCGTACACGCCGGCGACCGGCGCGAAGCCCGCGAACGGGCCGTCGACCTGCGGATAGCCGCTGGCGAGCCACGGGAAGCCGGTGAGGACGGTGCCGCGCAGCCATTCGCCGAGTGCCCAGGCGCTCGCGAACGCGAATGCGCCGTGCCAGGTCGGCGAGAACGGCCGCGGGTCGCGCGTGCGGCGATGCCACGCATGGCCCGCGCAGAACGACCACAGCCCGGCGGAGAACGCCGGGTACAGCGACAGGTACAGCGAGAACAGCACGAGCGCGCCGCCCGCGAGCGGCGCGGCCATCTCGCCGTACACGTGCATGCTGATGTAGAGCCACCAGATGCCGGTGATGAAGTTGCCGAAGCCGAACGCGCCGCCGGTGAGCGCGGCGCTGCGCCAGCTCGCGGTGCGCGTGAGTTGCGCGAAAAACCAGACGAATACGACGAGTTGCAGCCAGCCGCCATGCGGCGTCGGTGCGAAGCTGAGCGTATTGGCCGCGCCGGCGAGCAGCGCGGCCGGGTAGTGCCAGCGCGGCAGCGCGCGGCCGGGTGTCGGCGCGAGCAGGCCGCCAGCCGGGCGGGACAGGATCGGATCGTCCATGTGAAGCGAAAGTGGGCGAGCGGTTGTGGAACGCGCGGCTGGCGCGCGACGGTCAGTCCTCGTGCGAGGTTTCGGCGCGACGGCTGGCGAGCGGGTTGCGGCGTACCAGCAGTACGTGAACCTGGCGCGCATCGCCGCGCTGGATCTCGAACACGAGGTTGCCGAGCTGCAGCTTCTCGCCGCGATGCGGGACGCGGCCGAAATGATGCGTGATCAGCCCGCCGATCGTGTCGACTTCGTCGTCGGGGAAATCGGTGCCGAACGTCTCGTTGAACTGTTCGATCTCGGTGAGCGCGCGCACGCGGTAGCGGCCATCGGGCCCCGAGATGATGTTGCCGGCTTCCTCGTCGAAGTCGTATTCGTCCTCGATGTCGCCGACGATCTGCTCGAGCACGTCCTCGATCGTGATCAGGCCCGCGACGCCGCCGTATTCGTCGACGACGATCGCGAGGTGGTTGCGGTTCACGCGGAAGTCGTGCAGCAGCACGTTCAGGCGCTTCGATTCGGGAATGAACACGGCCGGGCGCAGCATCCCGCGCACGTCGAATTCCTCTTCGGCATAGAAACGCAGCAGATCCTTCGCGAGCAGCACGCCAATGACGTTGTCGCGGTTCTCCTCGTACACGGGGTAGCGCGAGTGCGCCTTCTCGAGGACGAACGGGATGAAATCTTCGGGCTTGTCCGCGATGTTGATCGCGTCCATCTGGGCGCGCGGCACCATGATGTCGCGCGCGCACAGGTCGGACACCTGGAACACGCCTTCGATCATCGACAGCGAATCGGCGTCGATCAGGTTGCGTTCGTGGGCGTCCTGGAGGATTTCCAGCAACTCGCCACGGGATTCGGGCTCGGGCGAGATGAAGTCGGTCAGGCGCTCGAGGAGCGAGCGCTTTTCTTGCGGTTTGTCGGTTGACTTACGACTGGGATACGAATCGTTCATGGTGGTGCGCCCGGGTCATGCCGGAGCGCGCTGTCACGGAGTAGGCAAGGATACACCAAGGGCACGACGCGACCGTGTCACACCGGCCGCATGGCCAGGGTGGGCAGCGCGCGCGGGCCCCGCTCGGGAACAGTCGCGCCGGGCGCGACATCGTCCTCGGTTCCATCCTATCTCAGAAAAGGGCGGCGGGGCAGCGGCGGCAAAAAACGGGTGCGGAAGGGGCCGGGAACCGTGACGCGGGAAAGCGGCCGGCCGAGGCGGCCAGCGGCGGCATTCTGCCGCACGGGGGCTTGGCCGCCGGGGCGTGGATCAGAACCGCATGCCGGCCGAGCAGCCGCCGGCGGCCGCACCGTTGGTCGCGGCGCCGCCGCAGCCAAGGATTCCGCAGCCGGACAGCGCGATGCTCGCGGCGACGAGCAGCGCGGCGACCTTGCAGCGCGACCCGCGTGACGGTTTCATCGTTTATGCCCGCGTTCGAATCTGCACCCGCCGCGGCAGCGCGTGGCGGCGAGCCGGGCGTCGTGCCACGTCACCGGCATCGCGCGAGCAGCCCTTCAAGTGCGCGATCGGGGATGCCGCTCGCGCGCAGCGCGTCGACCGTGCGGCTCACGTAGTCGAGCGTCGTGCCGTAGCGGCCGGCCGCGCAGCCGAACACTTCCTTCACGATGGGGTCGGACAGCTTGCCCGTATAGGTCGGCGCGTCGCGGCGCATCACGAATGCGAGCGCGTTCACGCGTTCGCCGTTCTCGAGCGAGCACGGCAGCCATGCGGGCCGGTACGAACCCATCGGCATCTCGCGCTTCCACAACGTTTCGAGGTGCGGCTGCGCGGTCGGGCCGGCGAGCCGGAACGCGATGCCCGAGCACGAGCCGCCGCGATCGAGCGCGAGCACGAGGCCCGGGCGTTCGGGCGTGCCGCGGTTCACGCGCGACCACAGGTAGAGCCCGCGATGATAGCCGTGCACCTTGCCGCGCACGGCGGCGATGGTCGGCAACCCGGGGTTCCAGATCAGCGAGCCATAGCCGAACAGCCAGAGATCCTGCTGACCGTTCCAGTCGCGCATCGTGTGCGCGAGCGAGGCCGCGAGCTCGTCTTCCGTCAGCAGGCGCCCGTCGCCGATCGACGGCGGGTAGGCGGGCGGGAGCGTCGCGGCGTTGCGCATCGTGCGGACGGCTTACT
The DNA here is from genome assembly GCF_030482905.1 of Burkholderia sp. AU45251. Taxonomy (NCBI): domain Bacteria; kingdom Pseudomonadati; phylum Pseudomonadota; class Betaproteobacteria; order Burkholderiales; family Burkholderiaceae; genus Burkholderia; species Burkholderia sp. AU45251. The sequence continues at coordinate 86,518 of NZ_JAUJQH010000008.1, forward strand.
GGTACGGGTTCGGGAAGCCCAGCTTCGCGAGGATGTCGACTTCGAGCGCTTCCATTTCGGCCGCGTCCTCGGCGCTCGTCTCGTGGTCGTAGCCTTGCGCGTGCAGCGCGCCGTGCACCAGCAGGTGCGCGTAATGGGCCGTGAGCGACTTGCCCTGGTCGTGCGCTTCCTTCTCGACGACCGGGCAGCACAGCACGAGGTCGCCGATCACGGTGCCGTCGGGCGCCGCGTCGTACGCGAAGGTCAGCACGTTGGTCGGGTAGTCCTTGTGGCGGTAACCGGCGTTCAGCGTGCGGCCTTCTTCTTCGCCGACGAAGCGCACGGTGAGCTGCGCGCTGGCGAACAGCGCCGGCTCGATCCATTCGGCGATCAGCTTGCGCTTGGGGCAAGTCTTGCGCACGTCGCTCGTGATCTCGTCGCCGTACTGCACGGACAGGTCGAGCTCCGGCTCGCGCAGCGCGTCTTCGGTGTCGTCTTCGCGCGGCGCGGGCTCGGCACCGACGTGCAGCGTCACGCTGTCGTAGTGCTCGGGCTGCAGCGCGAGCTTCGCGCGCATCGCCGGATCGTTGTGCTGCGCGACGATCGCAACGGCGGCTTCTCCCGAACTGCCCGACAGGTCGAACATCAGGCTGCGGCCATCCGGGAAGTCGATTCGCAGCCCTTGCGCGTTGACGGTCCGGGCCTTGCCCTTCGCATCGAACAGCGACAGGCGGGGGGAGGCGGGCGCGGCGGACTGGGCGCGCCCGGACTTGCGGGAACGGGAGGATTTCATGACGCGTGCGGCGATTAGGACGCGTTGAGGATACACCAAACGGCCGATCGCACCCGAATTCGCGCAGGCGAAAAAAAGCCCGGCGCGCCGTCTGGCGGGCCGGGCTGTCAGACCAAGCGGCGCGCAGGCGCCGCCGGCCGGTCAGCCGTCCTGGTGCTGCGCGTGGAACTCGTCGTACGCCTCGACGATGCGCGCGACGAGCGGATGGCGCACGACGTCCGCGCTCGTGAAGCGCGTGAGCGCGATGCCGCGCACGCCGCTGAGCACCTGCTGTGCCTCGACGAGGCCGCTCTTGTGGCCGCGCGGCAGGTCGACCTGGCTCGTGTCGCCGGTCACGACCGCCTTCGAGCCGAAGCCGATCCGCGTGAGGAACATCTTCATCTGTTCGGGCGTCGTGTTCTGCGCCTCGTCGAGGATGATGAACGCGTGGTTCAGCGTGCGGCCGCGCATGTACGCGAGCGGTGCGATCTCGATCATCTGGCGCTCGAACATCTTCGCCGTCTTGTCGAAGCCGAGCAGGTCGTACAGCGCGTCGTACAGCGGACGCAGGTACGGGTCGACCTTCTGCGCGAGATCGCCCGGCAGGAAGCCGAGCCGCTCGCCCGCCTCGACGGCCGGGCGTGTCAGCACGATCCGCTTGACCTGGTCGCGCTCGAGCGCGTCGACCGCGCACGCGACCGCGAGATAGGTCTTGCCGGTGCCGGCAGGCCCGACGCCGAGCGTCACGTCGTGCGACAGGATCTGCTTCAGGTATTCACGCTGCGCCGGCGTGCGGCCGCGCAGGTCGGCGCGCCGCGTGTAGAGCTTCGGTGCAGGCTCCTCGTCCGGCTCGCTGGCGTCGAGCTGTACGATGGGGTCGTCGAACGGATGGTCGGGGTCGCCGCGGAAGCGCACGTCGAGCGTGTCCTGGCGCCCGTTGCCGGACGTGTGGCGCACTTCGACCAGCGCGAGCTGGATGTCGTCGACCGACAGCGCATCGCGCGCGCGGTTGTAGAAGTTCTCGAGCGCGGCGAGCGCGAGCTTGGCGCCGCGACCGCGGATCGCGATCCGGTGGCCGCGTCGCGACAGCGTGACGTCGAGCGCCTGTTCGATCTGCCGCAGGTTCTCGTCGAGCGGGCCGCAGAGGTTGGCGAGGCGCGCGTTGTCGTCGCGCGGCGCGACGAATTCCAGTGCTTGGGTCGGCTTCAAAGTGGCGTCGGGTTCCTGTTGAGCGTCAGTCAGTGGGTGGCCGCGCTTGCGTCGTCGCTGACGAGCAGGAGCTCGCCGCGCAGCGAATGCGGATACGCATGGTTGATCTTCACGTCGATCATCTGGCCGATCAGGCGCGGGTGCGACGCGAGCGGCGCCGGGAAATTCACGACCCGGTTGTTCTCGGTGCGGCCCGCGAGTTCGTTCGGGTCCTTGCGCGACGGGCCCTCGACGAGGATCCGCTCGACCTTCCCGACCATCGACTGGCTGATGCGCGCGACGTTTTCCTCGATGGTCGCCTGCAGATGTTGCAGGCGTTTGAGCTTCACTTCGCGCGGCGTGTCGTCGTGCAGGTTCGCGGCCGGCGTGCCGGGGCGCGGGCTGTAGATGAACGAGAAGCTGGTGTCGTAGCTCATGTCGTGCACGAGCGCCATCATCTTGTCGAAATCGTCCTCGGTCTCGCCGGGGAAGCCGACGATCATGTCGGTCGACAGCGACAGGTCCGGGCGGATCGCGCGCAGCTTGCGGATCACCGACTTGTATTCGAGCACCGTGTAGCCGCGCTTCATCGCCATCAGGATGCGGTCGGAACCGTGCTGGACGGGCAGGTGCAGGTGGCTCACGAGCTTCGGCACCTTCGCGTAGGTGTCGATCAGGCGCTGCGTGAATTCCTTCGGGTGCGACGTCGTATAGCGGATCCGCTCGATGCCGGGGATGTCGGCGACGTATTCGATCAGCGTCGCGAAATCGGCGATCTCGGACGAGCCGGCCGTCAGCGCGCCGCGGTACGCGTTCACGTTCTGGCCGAGCAGCGTGACTTCGCGCACGCCCTGGTCGGCGAGGCCGGCCACTTCGGTCAGCACGTCGTCGAGCGGGCGCGACACTTCATCGCCGCGCGTGTACGGCACCACGCAGTAGCTGCAGTACTTCGAGCAGCCTTCCATGATCGACACGAACGCGCTCGGGCCCTCGACGCGGGCGGGCGGCAGGTGGTCGAACTTCTCGATTTCGGGGAACGTGATGTCGACCTGCGAGCGGCCGCTCGCGCGGCGCGCGTCGATCATCTGCGGCAGGCGGTGCAGGGTCTGCGGGCCGAATACCAGGTCGACGTACGGTGCGCGGGACACGATCGACGCGCCTTCCTGGCTCGCGACGCAGCCGCCGACGCCGATCAGCAGATCCGGCTTCGCTTCCTTCAGCTCGCGCACGCGGCCGAGATCGGAGAACACCTTCTCCTGCGCCTTTTCACGCACCGAGCACGTGTTGAACAGGATGATGTCCGCGTCTTCCGGCGTATCGGTCTTTTCGAGGCCTTCGGCCGCATTCAGCACGTCCACCATCTTGTCCGAGTCGTACTCGTTCATCTGGCAGCCGAAGGTCTTTACGTAAACTTTCTTGGTCATGGGGGTTCGCCGTTCGCAGTGGTTGACCTGGGGGCGTCGTCGATAGGGTGAATCGGGACGGCTGTGCCTGGCGCATGCCGCGCCGCGCAGGGGCGAGTGTGCCGCCTTGCACGCATCTCGCGTGCATCGCGCATGAAAAGCCGTCGGGAAAGCTTTCCATTATAGCTTTTCATGCTGTTGGGAGCGCCCGGCGGGTTGCGGCCGCGCGACGGTGCACGTCGGGTTCCGACCCTGACCGGGCCGTGCGCCGGCCGTCAGCGGCACGCGTTCAGCAGGTCTTCCAGCGCGGCTTCCTCGCGCGCGAAGCGTTCGGCGAGGAAGTCGAGCAGCACACGCACGCGCGGCGCCATGTAGCGCTTGCTGTGATAGATCGCGTGCAGCGGCGCATCCTGGTGCCGCCAGTCGGGCAGCAGCACGCGCAGCCGCCCCGCGCGGACGTCGTCGGCGATGTCCCACAGCGACTTCAGCGCAATGCCGTGGCCGCGCAGCGTCCATTCGCGGGTGAGGCCGCCGTCGTTGGTCTCGAACGCGGTCGACATCGGCACCGTGTGGGTCTGCGTCTCGTCGCCGCGCGTGAAGCGCCAGCTGTTCATCGGCCCCGACGCGATCGTGATCACGTTGCACGGAAAGCGGGCCAGATCGTGTGGATCGGCCGGCATGCCGTGCCGCTCGACGAACGACGGCGCCGCGCACAGCACGCGCCGGTTCGCGGCGAGCCGGCGGGCGATCAGCGCGCCGTCGGGCGGCGCGGCGAAGCGGATCGCGAGGTCGATTTCGTCCTGCCACAGGTTCGACGCGGAATCGGACGCCGTCAGCGAGAACGTGACGTCCGGATGCAGCGTCGTGAATTCGTCGAGCCAGTCGAGCAGTTGGTTGCGGCCGAAGTCGGACGTCGACGACAGCCGCACCTTGCCGCCGACCACGTTGCGGCCTTCCTGCAGCATCGCGTCCGCGTCGTCGAGCGCCTGCAGCGCCTGCCGGCAGCAGTTCAGGTACAGCCGGCCCTCGTCGGTGAGCCGCAACTGCCGCGTCGAGCGCTCGAACAGGCGCGTCGCGACCTTCGCCTCGAGCTTCGCGAGGCGCGCGCTGGCGGCGGCCGGCGTGAGGTTCAGCTTGCGCCCGGCCGCCGACAGGCTGCCCAGGTCGGCAGCCTCGACGAACAGCCGGATATCGCCCAGTCGATCCATCGGATTTTTCAGAAATTTTTGAAAATGGTTCAAATGCCACGCCAATTATCAAATATAGGCGTATTCGGGACAATGCGCGCACATCCCGCATTTTGGTGCGGTGCGGCACCGACCGGGCGCCGCACCCGCCGCTTCCCGGAGAACCTCATGCCCATTCCCTTGCTGGCGCTCGCGATCAGCGCCTTCGCCATCGGCACCACCGAATTCATCATCATGGGCCTGTTGCCCGAAGTCGCGCAGGATCTGGCCGTGTCGCTACCGTCGGCCGGGCTGCTCGTGACCGGCTACGCGCTCGGCGTCGCGGCCGGCGCGCCGCTGCTCGCGGTGCTGACGAGCCGCATGCCGCGCAAGGCCGCGCTGCAGTTGCTGATGGCGATCTTCATCGTCGGCAACGTGCTGTGCGCGACCGCGTCCGGCTACGCGATGCTGATGGTCGCGCGCGTCGTCACGTCGTTCGCGCACGGGTCGTTCTTCGGGATCGGCGCGGTGGTCGCCGCGTCGCTCGTGCCGACCGACAAGCGCGCGAGCGCGATCGCGCTGATGTTCACGGGGCTCACGCTGGCGAACGTGCTCGGCGTGCCGTTCGGCACGTTCGTCGGTCAGCTGCTCGGCTGGCGCGCGTCGTTCTGGATCGTCGCCGCGCTCGGCGTGCTGGCGCTCGGCGGCGTCGCCGCGCTCGTGCCGAACCGCCACGACAGCGGGCCGGTCGGCCTCGGCCACGAAGTGCGCGTGCTGAAGGAGCCGCAGGTGTGGCTCGCGCTGCTGATGACGGTGCTCGGCTTCGGCGGCGTGTTCGTCGTGTTCACGTACATCGCGCCGATCCTCCAGTCCGTGTCGGGCTATTCGCCGCGCGCGGTCGCGCTGATCCTCGTGCTGTTCGGCGCGGGGCTCACGATCGGCAACACGCTGGGCGGCAAGCTCGCCGACCGCGCGCTGATGCCGTCGCTGATCGCGATCCTCGTCGCACTGATCGCGGTGATGGTCGTGTTCGCGAAGACGAGCCACTATCCGGTCGCGGCGGCCGTGACCGTGTTCGCGTGGGGGATCGCCGCGTTCGCGACGGTGCCGCCGCTGCAGGCGCGCATGGTCGAGAAGGCCGCGAGCGCGCCGCATCTCGCGTCGACGCTGAACATCGGTGCGTTCAACGTCGGCAATGCGCTCGGTGCGTGGCTCGGCGGCTTTGCGCTGGATCGCGGCCTCGCGCTCGATGCGCTGCCGTGGGTCGCCGTCGCGGTGACGTTCGCGGCGCTCGTCGTCACGTGGTTCGCGATGCGGCTCGATGCGCGCGGGCCGGCACGCGGCGCGGCGCCGGCGGCGCAATGAATGGCGAATGAGCGGCGCCTGCGCGACGCGATAGCGGCAGGAAAAGGTTCGCGAGAAACGCATTCCTCCGCGATGCTGATAACGGTGTGAAGATAACTTCGTTTGCCGGTGCAGGGCCGGGTGATAGCGTCTCGATACGCGCCGTTGCTGGCGCAACCCGATTCCGATCCCGGCTTACCCCATACGCAGGGCTGCACAAGCGGCCCGGAGGCAATGCTATGTCTTCATCCCTGGCGCTCGTGCGCGACCTGTCTTCCTTCGAGTCCGGCAATGCCGTCGATGCGCGGGCCGCTGCGTCGCTCGACGTGCTCGAGCAGGTCGTCGGCGTGAACCTCGCACGGTTGCGTGCCGAGCGACAGTTGTCGCTCGATGCGCTCGCACGGCTGTCCGGCGTGTCGCGTGCGATGCTCGCGCAGATCGAGTCGGCGCGCAGCGTGCCGTCAATCAAGGTGCTCTGCAAGATCGCCGCGGCGCTGAAGGTATCGGTCGCCGCATTCCTGCGCCGCCATGCGGTGAACGGCTTCGAGCATCTGGCGGCGGAGCGTGCGTCGCGCGTCGTCAGCTCGAACGGCCGCTTCTCGGCGCGCGCGCTGTACCCGGAAGGCGAGCCGGCCGCGGCCGAGTTCCACGAGCTGCGGATCGCGCCGCTGCATACGGAGCCCGGCACCCGTCGCGCGCCCGGCACGACGGTCAACCTCGTCGTCAGCGAGGGCACGCTGGAAGTCAGCGTACATGATCGCCGCCAGTTGCTCGCGACCGGCGATGCGATCGTGTTCGATGCCGACCAGCCGTACAGCCTGCGCAATCCGGGTGACAGCGAGGCGCGCGCGTTTCGCGTGACGGTGAGCCCCGAGGTGCCGCCGCGCTGGCTCGTGCCCGATGCGGCGCACGCGACCCATGCAGCGCACGCGGCCGGCTGATCGCGCAGGCCGCACGGAAGCGGGCCGCGTTCTCGTCGTTGGGGAGAGATCGCGGGTCGCCCGTCGGCCGTTCGGACGATGCCGTTAGACGGAGTCGTCAGTAAGGTTTTAGGTGATGTTCGCTGCGCCGCGCGCGCAGCTGTTGTATGCTTGGCCCGCCGTTGATGGGATTGGCCCATCCGGCAATCAGTGCGTCTTCAGGGCGGGGCGAAATTCCCCACCGGCGGTAGGCTGGCGTAAGCCGGCGAGCCCGCGAGCGCCCGCGCATCCGCGCGGGGTCAGCAGATCTGGTCGAATGCCAGAGCCGACGGTCACAGTCCGGATGAGAGAAGATGTGCAGATAGTCATGTCCGCCAGGGCCGCTTCGCGATGCATGCGAAGCGGGTTGTCGTTCTGTCTGTTTGCAATGCCCTGAAACGTTTTTCGCCCAAATCGTCTTTGCGAGGAGCGTTTCACATGTCCTTGATGTCCATTTCGTCGGCACCCGCCGACGCCTTTGCCGATCTCCCGTTGCTGGATTCCGAACCGGTGCCGCCGCGCATTGCCGCCGCGCTCGAAGCGATGCGCGCAGGCCGTGCGGTCGTGCTGCAGGACGACCACGACCGCGAGAACGAAGCCGACCTGATCGTTGCCGCCGAGCGCATCACGCCCGAGACGATGGCGCTGCTGATCCGCGAGTGCAGCGGCATCGTGTGCCTGTGCCTGACCGACGACACGGTGCGTGCGCTCGAGTTGCCGCCGATGGTGCAGACCAACGAGAGCCGCAACGGCACCGCGTTCACCGTCTCGATCGAGGCACGCGAAGGCGTGCATACGGGCGTATCGGCGGCCGATCGCGTGACGACGATCCGCGCGGCGATCGCCGAAGGGGCGAAGCCGCACGACATCGTGCGCCCCGGCCACGTGTTTCCGTTGCGTGCGCAACCGGGCGGCGTGCTGGCACGCCGCGGTCACACCGAAGGCACGGTCGACCTGTCGATCCTCGCAGGCCTGAAGCCGGCCGGCGTGCTGTGCGAGCTGATGAATCCGGACGGCACGATGACGCGCGGCGACGACGTCGAGCGTTTTGCGCAACAGCACGGGCTGCCGATGCTGACGATCGCGGAACTCGTCGAGTTCCGCGAGGCGCTGGCCGCTGCGCGCGAGCGCTGCTGCGAACCGGCCTGAGGGTAAGGAAGGCGGGCGCGTTCGCGCGCCCGTGGCACGGCGTGCGTGAACCGGCGCACGCCGGATCGGCTCGATCAGCGTGATCGGGTCGGCACGACCGTCAGGACTGTACGTCCCCGAACTCGCCGCGCATGCCGGCTTCGACGAACGCCGGCAGTTCGTCCATCTTGCGCATGATTCGCGTGATGCCCATCGCGCGCAGCGCGTCCGCGTAGTTGTCCGGGATGTGGCTCGCGCCGACGAACGCGATCGTCTTCATGCCCGCCGCACGCGCGGCATTCAGCCCCGATACGCTGTCCTCGACGACGATGCAGCGTTCCGGCGCGACACCGAGCGTGTGCGCCGCATGCAGGTAGACGTCGGGATAGGGCTTCGGCCGCGCCACCTGCTCGGAGCTGAACACGCGATCGCCGAAGATCTCGGTGAGCGACGCGCGCTTCAGCGAGCTGCGCACGCGCGCGAGCCGGCTGTTCGACACGACCGCCGCCGGCAGGCTCACCTTCAGCAGCGCATCGCGCACGCCGGTGATCGGCGCGAGCGACTGCGCCAGCGCGCTCTCTATGTTGTGCTCGATGGTCTCGATGAAATTGGCCGGCATTTCGATCCCGAAGCGGGATTCGATTCCCGCCAGGAAGCGCGACGTCTGCTGGCCGAACGCCGACTTCGCGGCGGCTTCGAAATCGAGATTCGGGAACGTGGCGGACAGCGTGTCGAGCAGCACGCGGTCGGCGATGACTTCGCTGTCGACGAGCACGCCGTCGCAGTCGCAGATGAGGTGATCGAGCATGGTGGTGAAAAGCGGGATGTCGGCGACGCAGATCAATTCGCCATCATACGTGCTTTCACGCATACGCCGCGCGACGCTTCGGCAAATTTTCCCGATGCCTCCACGTGCTCGCCACGTGTCGTCCAGAGGGGCGGCCGATCGTCCGGTGGCGGCCCGCTGGCGCGGTGCGCCGCCGCCTGCCAGCGGTTGCGTTACAGCTCGATCACGCGCCCCGTTTTCCACGACTTCATCGCGGCCTCGGCCAGTTCGAGCGCGGCGAGCCCGTCGTCGATCGTCGTCCTGACCGGCGTGCCGTCGCGCAGCGCGTCGACGAAGTGCGCGATCTCGGCCGCGTACGCATGCCGGTAGCGCTCGAGGAAGAACGGCTCAGGCACGTCCGTCGCGATGCCGCCCGCGAGCCACGCGCTCACCTCGGTCGGCCGCACGTTGCCGGCCTGCAGCATCCCGTTGCTGCCGAGCAGTTCGAAACGCTGATCGTAGCCGTACGCGGCGCGCCGCGACGTGTTGATCTGGCACAGCAGCCCGCGCCGCGTGCGGATCGTCACGGCAGTCGAATCGATGTCGCCTGCGTCTTGCACGGCCGGATCGGTCAGGCAACTACCGGTTGCGTGCAGCGTCTGCGCTTCGTCGCCGAGGATCCAGCGGAACACGTCGAAATCGTGGATCAGCATGTCCTTGAAGATGCCGCCCGAGCTGCGGATGTAGTCGACGGGCGGTGCGCCCGGGTCGCGGCTCGTGACGACCAGCATTTCCGGCGCACCGATCTCGCCGCGCTCGACGCGCGCCTTCAGCGCGGCGAAGGTCGGATCGAAGCGACGCTGGAAGCCGATCATGCAGGTCACGCCGCTGCGCCGGACGACGTCCGCGCACGCACGCGAGCGCTCGACGGTCAGGTCGACGGGCTTCTCGCAGAACACGGCCTTGCCCGCGTGCGCAGCCGCGACGATCAGGTCCGCATGCGTGTCGGTGCTCGATGCGATCACCACGGCCTGGACAGCCGGATCGCCGAGCGCGCGCTCGACGTCGGCCACCTGCGCGCCGTGCGCGTGGGCCAGTGCTTCGGCCGACGGCGCGTGCCGATCGACCACGTACTTCAGCTTCGCGCCAGGATGGCGCGCGAGATTCGCCGCGTGGATCTTGCCGATCCGTCCCGCGCCGAACAACGCGAATTCGATCATTCCGTTCTCCTGTTGATTTCGTGGTTTTCCATCGGTACGCGGCTCGAGTCGGCCATGCACCGTGGCGGCGGTCATCGATCCGCCAGTGCGCCGCGCACGTAGTCGATGCTCGCCCGCAGCCGGTCCTCGATATCGTCGGCTTCGGCGATCTCGCTCGCGAATGGCTCGAACGAGAACGCGCCGCGGTAGCCGCGCACGAGCAGTTCGCGCAGTTGCCGGATATTGCCGAGCCGGTCGGCGCCGCCGACCAGCACGCGATGGCCGTCGCGCATCCGGTCGACCGGCAGGTCGTCTTCCTCGACGCCCGAGAGATGCACGAGGCCCGTCAGGTTCGGGAAGAAGATGTCCTCGCCCGACAGGTGATGGTGGAACGTGTCGTGCACGAGCCGGAACACCTGTTCGCCCGCCGCGTCGTAGATGCCTTTCACCGCATCCGACTTGCGGCGCAGCGCGCATTCCTCGAAGCCGAGCGGCTCGATGAAGCCGAGCAGGCCGCGCGCGGCGAGGATTGGCTCGAGCGCTTTCAGCGCTTTCACGAGATCGGCGTGGCGCACGTCCGCGCTGCGCGCGTCGCTCCGGCTGTTGGTCGGGCACAGCACCAGCGCACGCGCGCCGCATTGCGCCGCGTAGTCGGCCAGCACGGTCGCCTCGTCCGCGCGCTCGGCGTTCCATTGCTCGAAGCGTTGCAACGCGTTGATCGTCAGGATCGTCACGCCACCGGCTTCGGCCGTTGAGCGCACGGCGGTGGCCGGCGTGCCGTCGGCGATCTCGACGCCGTCGAGATCGTTGCGGATCTCGATCGTGTCGACGCCGAGGCGCTTGCACAGCGCGACGTAACGGTCGAACGGCAAGCGCGGCGCGCTCATCCGGTTCAGCGAAAAATGGAAGGCTTGCGTCATCGTTCTGTCCTTGGGGTTCGAGTGGGGGCGGGTTCGAATCAGGTGCCGGTGTGCACGAGGTTGGCTGTCGACGGCGCGGCGAGGGCATGCCACGTGTCGCGCAGCCAGTGCGCGCACGCGATGTTGTTGTCGAAGATTGAATAGCGTGCGCCGCCGCCGTAGTCGGGGAACGGGATGAACTCGCAGCTGATCTGTTCGAGTCGCGACGGTTGTGCGTGGGTCTGCGATTGCAGCAACTGGCGAAGCGCGGCCTTCCACGTGTCGAGCGCCGCCGCGTGCCATGTGCCGTGATAGGCGCCCGGCGCTGGCGCGACGAACGGATACTGGATGCCGCGCCCGGGCTTGCCGTTCGCGCGGCGCATCCAAGGGTTGTCCGGATTGTTCGGGCTCACGCTGCGCGCATGCGCGTGCCGGACCCAGCCGCGCGCGATCCAGTCGGTGTAGAGGGCGTCGGGCGACGCAGGGTCGAGCATCCGGCGGCCGCCGTCTGCCGCTTCGCGCAGGCCCGATGCATCGAGTTCGGCGCGATTGCCGATCTTGAACAGCAGGTGCGAATGATCGAGCGTGATCCGGAACGGCACGCCGGCCTGCTCGACATGCCGCGCGACGCGCGCGATGCGCGTGAAATCCTCGCTCCACATGTCGACGTGCACTTCGAGGCTCGGCAGGCAACCGGCCGGCTCGCCGCGCTCGTAAGTGCGCAGGTAGAAATCGGCGACTTCGCGATCCGACAGCGGATGACCGTCCGCGTGATGCGCGAGCAACTGGCAGTTGAGCACCGTGCTGCCGAAGCGCGCACCCGCGTCGACGATTTCGGCGACGTGTGCTTCGTCGCGGCCCGCGCACCAGATGCCGCCGATCACGCGAATCGGCAGCGCATGGCGTTCGACCAGCGCGAAATATGGCGACAGGTCTTCGCCGCGCGCTGGGTTCTTTTCGACGTAGTCGAATGCACCGGCGCCGGCGACCATCCGGAAGCGTTCGGCGGGCGCGGGCAACGGCAGGCCGTCGTGTTCGAGCACGCCGTCGAGGTTCACGCCGATGAGAATCGGTTCAGCCATCGTCTCCTGTCCGCCGTTGTCATGGGATTGGCTGCCCAATGTACGGATGCGCGGCGCGGGCTGCATGACCAACGTTGGCGAAAAATCGCCAATGCGGCGGTCGATTTTTTTGCAACGCGCATGCGGTGCGACAGACGGTGCAGCAAACGCTTCACCCAGCGGCGGGATTCAGGCCGGCAGGTAGGCGCTGGTCCTCACGTTCGCCGGACAGAACACGCGGAATTCGACCGGGTCGGCCGGCGGCGGCTGTTCGACGATTCCGCACGCATGCAGCACGTGTTGCAGCGCGGAAATCACCTGACCGTCCGGATCCTGGTCGATCGCGAGGTCCATCGCGCCGGCTTCGATGAAGGTGCGATGCAGGTCGATCATCTCGTGGCCGATCCACACGATCCGGCCGGTGGCGCCGGCCTTGCGCAGCGCCGCTTCGATGCCGGCCGAGCCGGCGCCGCTGTTGTAGATCGCGACCACGTCGTCGTGCGCCTGCAGCGCCTTCGTCACGGCGCGGTAGCAGCGGTCGTCCTGGTCGAGCGTCTCGACCGGCTCGTCGGCGCAGCGGACGGCGGCGAATGCTTCGGTGAGCTGGTCTCGGCAGCCGGCCATCCGGTCGGCGTGCGCGCGGTAGCCCATGCGCCCGCCGAGCAGCAGCACGCGGCCGGGGCGTGCCGCCAGGCGGCCGATGTAGTAGCCGGCGGTGCGCCCGGCCCGGTAGTTGTCGATGCCCGCGAAGTGCACGCGGTCGATGCCGCCGATGTCGGTGACCATCGTGACGACGGTCTCGCCGCGCGCGATCGCGCCGGCCAGCGCGTCGCGCACACGGGCCGTGTCGCGCGCCGTCACGATCAGTGCCGCGCGCCGGTACGCGGGCTTTTCGATCAGCGCGGCGGCCCGCTCGTCGTCGTCGGCGGGCAGGATCGTCCGGTGCACGACTACGCGCCGGTCGAGCATCTGCAGCGAGCGCTGCAGCGCCAATTGCAGCCGCCGGAAGAATGCCGCGTCGGTGTCCGGCAGCAGCACGTCGACATGGATCAGCCCGTGCCGCGTGTCGGGCAGCTGACGCGGCACGCCGAGCTGCCGCGCGGCCGCCACCACGCGCTCGCGCGCTTGTGCCGACACGCTGCCGCGCTCGTTCAGCACACGGTCGACGGTGGTCGTGCTGACCCCGGCGAGCGCCGCGATCTCGTCGAAGCGCGCGGTGCGCTTGCGCCAGCGCGGCCCGGATTCGCCTGCCATGGTTGTCTCCATCGTGGTGTCGCCATCGAGACGTGGCGATGCGAGGAACGCTAAAGCGATGGCGAAATTTCGTCAACGTTTCGATTGAGCGGAGGCGGCCGCGGGCCTAATTTTGATTCCATGCCGAAGCGCTTGCCGCGCTTCCTACGAACAAGGAATCAAGGAGACGCACGTGGCTCATCTCGACGATCAGGCGCACGACCGCACGGCGGCGCGCCGTCAGGAGTACCGGATGATCGGCGGTGCCGGCGAGCGCGCGCACGCGGCCGGGCTCGTCAACGCCGAGTGGTACCGGTGCGCGGTGCCGCGGCCGCTGATGAAGCAGCTGATGCAGCGCGGCGACGCGCGCGCGATCCGCGACACGCTGCTCTGGTACGCGGCGATCGCGATCAGTGGTGTGCTCGCGTGGCTGGCGTGGCGCGCGCATTCGGCGTGGGCGATACCCGCGTTCTTCGTGTACGGCACGCTCTACTGCAGCCCGGCCGATTCGCGCTGGCACGAATGCGGGCATGGCACCGCGTTCCGCACGCGCTGGATGAACGACGTGCTGTATCAGGTCGCGTCGTTCCAGGTGTTCCGCCGCGCGACGGCGTGGCGCTGGAGCCATGCGCGCCATCACACCGATACGCTGGTCGTCGGGCGCGATCCGGAAATCGCCGCGCCGAAGCCGACCGACTGGCTTTCGCTCGCGCTGAACGTCGTCGCGCTGAAGCATGTGGCCGGCGAGCTGCGCAAGATGATCGCGATTGCGTTCACCGGCCGGCTCGACGACGACGAGCGTACCTACGTGCCCGAATCGGAACGACCGAAGGTGGTGCGCGAGTCTCGCATCCATCTCGCGGTGTACGCGCTCGTGATCGGTGCTTCGCTCTACTGGCACACGATCCTGCCGCTGCTCTACATCGGGCTGCCGAGCCTCTACGGTGCGTGGCTATACCTGTATTTCGGCCTCACGCAGCACGCGGGGATGCCCGAGAACGTGCTCGATCACCGCCGCAACTGCCGGACCGTGATGATGAATCCGGTGTTCCGCTTCCTGTACTGGAACATGAACTACCACGTCGAGCACCACATGTTCCCGATGGTGCCGTTCCATGCGTTGCCGAAACTGCACGAGGCGGTGAAGGCCGACATGCCGCCGCCGTACCGCAGCACGCTGGCCGCGTATGCGGAGATCGTGCCGGCGCTGGTCCGGCAGACGCGCGACCCGACCGATTACGTCGTGCGGCCCGTGCCGGATGCCGCGCGTGCGTGACCGACAACGAACCTTCCCACCCAGGAGACACGCAACATGACGCAATGGATCGACACCGGCGCGCTCGACGACATCGACGACGAAGACGTCGCGCGCTTCGACCATGCCGGCCACACGTACGCGATCTACCGCATCGACGGCGAAGTCTATGCGAGCGACGGCCTGTGCACGCACGAGCACGTGCATCTCGCGGACGGGCTCGTGATCGACCACGTGATCGAATGCCCGAAGCACAATGGGCGCTTCGACGTCCGCGATGGCCGGCCGCTGTCCGCACCCGCCTGCGAGAAGCTGCGCACGTACCGCGCGAAGATCGAAGACGGCCGCATCCTGATCGAGGTCTGACGCGATGACGAACGACCGGGTGATGGCGATCGTCGGCGCGGGCCACGCGGGCGGCCGCGCGGCGCAGGTGCTGCGCGAATCCGGCTGGGGTGGGCGGATCGTGCTGATCGGCGCGGAGGCGCACCTGCCGTACGAGCGGCCGCCGTTGTCGAAGGGCGTGCTGACCGGCGAACGCAGCGCGGCGCAGTGCCGGTTGCGCGATCCGGACGCGTGGGCGGCCGATCGCATCGAGCCGGTTGTCGCGACGGTCGAGCGCATCGATCCGGGCGCACGTGAAGTGCGCGTGTCGGATGGCAGCGTGTTCGGCTACGACGCGTTGCTGCTCGCGACCGGCGGCCGCGCGCGTCGCCTGACGATTCCGGGCGCGACGCTCGACGGCGTGTTTGCGTTGCGCACGCTCGACGACGCAGCGGCACTCGGCGCGCGGCTCGTGCCCGACACACGGATCGTGCTGATCGGCGGCGGTTTCATCGGTCTCGAAGTCGCGGCGTCGGCGCGACTGCGCGGCTGTCGCGTGACGGTGCTCGATGCAGCGACGCGCCTGCTCGGGCGCGCGGTGCCGGAGACGATCGCGGCGCGCGTGCACGCGCTTCACGAACGGCAGGGCGTGACCATTCGCGTGAACTGCAAGCCGGTTGCGATCGAGCGCACGGCGGGCGGTGCGCTGGCCGTCGTGCTCGACGATGGCGACACGCTGATCGCCGACACGGTCGTCGCCGGCATCGGCATCGAGCCGGCCGACGAGCTGGCGCGCGATGCGGGCCTCGCAGTCGAGCGCGGCATCGTCGTGAACGCGCGGCTCGAAACGTCGGCGCGCGGCATCTACGCGGCCGGCGACGTCGCGGTGTTTCCGAGTGCATTGTCGGGGCGGCCGGTCAGGCAGGAGACGTGGCACGGCGCCGAGACCCAGGCGCGCGTCGCCGCGCGCAACATGCTCGGCGCCGACGAGCCGTATCGCGAGATGCCGTGGTTCTGGTCGGATCAATACGACGCGCAGTTGCAGGTGGCCGGTGAGCCGGCGCTCGGCGAGCGGTCGGTCGCGCGCGTGCCCGGCGACGACGCGGAGATCCATTTCCATTTCGACGCCGGTGCGCGGCTCGTCGCGGCGAGTGGGTTCGGCCGCGCGTCGGGGTTCGTCAAGGAAATGCGGGTTGCGCGGATGCTGGTCGAGCGTGGGGCGGACGTGACGCCGACCGCAGTGGCGGACGTGAACGTGAAGCTGAAATCGCTGATCGGAGAGGCGGGCGGCAGGTAGCGAAACGATGCGCGCAATGCGCAACGGGCGCGCGCCACAGGCCGTGGAAACGAGTACGAAGGAGGGGAGAAGCGGCACGGGTGCGATACCCGCGCCGCTATGCCGGCGTGCCGGCGGTCAGGCGAACGAGCCTGTTCCCGAAGCGCGCGGGTCGATTGCCACGCGCTTCGTCACAGGCCGGCGTTCAGGCCATCGCGTGCAGGCGCAGGTACAGGCCAGCCGCCGCGGCGCCGCCCAGCAGCGGGCCGACGACGGGCACCCATGCATAGCGCCAGTCGCTGTCGCGCTTGCCGGGGATCGGCAGCAGCGCGTGCATGATGCGCGGCGACAGGTCGCGTGCGGGGCTCATCGCATAGCCGGTCGGGCCGCCGAGCGAGATGCCGATGCCGAGCACGAGCAGGCCGACAGGCAGTGCGTCGAGTGCGCCGAGACCAACCTGCGGCGACGCGAGGTACAGCACGCCGAGGATCAGCACGAACGTGCAGATCGCTTCGGTCAGCACGTTGTGCGTGACGCTGCGGATCGCGGGCGCCGTGCAGAACACCGCGAGCTTCAGGTCCGCATCGGCTTCCTTCGCAAAGTGCTGGCGATACGCGAGCCACACGAGCAGCGCGCCCGCCATACCGCCGAGCATCTGCGCGAGGATGTAGCCGCCGACTTTCGACCACGCGAACTTGCCCGCGAGCGCGAGACTAATGGTGACGATCGGGTTCAGGTGTGCGCCGCTGAACGACGCGGTCACGTAGACGGCGACGAAAACGGCCATCGCCCAGCCCATCACGATCACGATCAGGTCCGCGCCTTTGCCCTTGGTCTTTGCAAGCAGCACGTTTGCGACCGCGCCGTTGCCGAGCAGCACGAGGATCGCTGTGCCGATGAACTCTGCAATATAAGGTGACATGGTTGTCTCTCGTATGTCATCGCGGACTCGCGCGTTGCGCGGTCCGCCGGTGTTGTTGTATTTCGTCTGGACGTCTGAGGATTACTGGGCGTCGTCGGCCCATGCCTTCGCGGCACGTACCGCACGCTGCCAGCCCGACATGCAGCGTTCGACCTGCTCCTTCGGCATCGACGGCGAGAAGCGGCGATCGAGCTGCCACTGGTCGCGCACTTCGTCGAGGTTCTTCCAGTAGCCGATCGCGAGACCCGCGAGATAGGCCGCGCCGAGCGCGGTCGTCTCGGTGATCTGCGGACGCACCGCGTCGACGCCAAGCAGGTCCGCCTGGAACTGCATCAGCAGGTCGTTCGCGCTCGCGCCGCCATCGACGCGCAGCTCGCCGATGCTGATGCCCGAGTCGGCTTCCATCGCGGCCAGCACGTCGAGCGACTGGTACGCGATCGAATCGAGCGCTGCGCGTGCGAGGTGCGCGGAGGTCGTGCCGCGCGTGACGCCGAACACCGAGCCGCGCGCCCGCGCGTTCCAGTGCGGTGCGCCGAGGCCCGCGAAGGCCGGCACGAGATAGACGCCGTCGGTATGCGGCACGCTCGCGGCGAGCGCTTCGATCTCAGCGGCCGACTTGATGATGCCGACGCCGTCGCGCAACCATTGCACCACCGCACCCGCGATGAAGATGCTGCCTTCCAGCGCGTACTGCACGTTGTCGCCGATCTGCCAGGCGATCGTCGTGACGAGGTTGTTCTTCGATTCGATCGGCTTGTCGCCGGTGTTCATCATCAGGAAGCAGCCGGTGCCGTAGGTGTTCTTCACCATGCCGGACTGCGTGCACATCTGGCCGAACAGCGCCGCCTGCTGGTCGCCCGCGATGCCCGCGAGCGGGATCTTCGACGCGAACACGGTGGTCTTCGTGTGGCCGTAAATTTCCGACGATGCCTTCACTTCCGGCAGCATGCTGCGCGGGATGTCGAGCATGTCGAGCAGTTCGTTGTCCCACTCGCGCGTGTGGATGTTGAACAGCATCGTGCGCGACGCGTTCGTCACGTCGGTCACGTGCAGTTCGTGCTTCGTGAAGTTCCACACGAGCCAGCTGTCGACGGTGCCGAACGCGAGCTTGCCTTGCTTGGCCTTCTCGCGTGCGCCCGGCACGTTGTCGAGGATCCAGCGGATCTTGGTCCCTGAGAAGTACGAATCGATCGGCAGGCCGGTCTTCGCGCGCACCTTCGCCTCGAAGCCCTGCGCCTTCAGCGAATCGCAGAAGTCGGCCGTGCGGCGATCCTGCCAGACGATCGCGTTGTACACGGGCTGGCCCGTCTCGCGATCCCAGACGATCGTGGTTTCACGCTGGTTGGTGATGCCGATCGCGGCGATCGACGTGCCGTTCAGGCCCGTGCGCGTGACGGCTTCAGCGGCGACGCCGGCTTGCGTCGACCAGATTTCCTGCGGGTCGTGCTCGACCCAGCCGGGTTGCGGGTAGATCTGCTCGAATTCCTTCTGGGCGATCGAAACGATATTGCCCTGGCGATCGAACAGCATCGCGCGGGAACTCGTGGTGCCCTGGTCAAGCGCGAGGATGTACTGATCCTGCATGTCTCTCATCTCCATCCGTGGATTTGGCTTAGTTGTGATGCGCGCCGCGTGGGGCGGCGCGTCGGTGAGTCAACGTCGGTACGGCAACTGCAACTGCATTCGGATCAGGCCTGCGGCGCGTGCGCGGCGGCGAACCACGCATCGACCGCGGCGGTCACCGCGTCGAGCGTGCCAGGCGCCACGTGCAGGCCGAGCTTCGAGCGGCGCCACAGCACGTCCTGCGCGCAGGTTGCCCATTCGGCATCGCGCAGGTAGCGCAGTTCGGCGTCGTGGATGCCCGGTGCGATTTCGGTGCCGAGATCGGCGCGCGATTTCGCGCCGTCGATCACGCGCTCCGCGCGCGTGCCGTAGGCGCGCGCATAGCGGCGGGCGAGCGCGGCGGGCAGCCACGCATGGCGTTTGGCGAACGTATCGGCGAATGCGTCGAACTTCGCGTTCGCGATGTCGCCGCCCGGCAGCGCGACGCCGGCCGTCCAGGTCTTCGCGTCGCGGCCGAGCGCGCTGCACAGCATGTCGCCGGCTTCTTCCGCGAGCTTGCGGAAGGTGGTGATCTTGCCACCGAACACCGACAGCAGCGGGGCGCCCGCGCCATCGTCCAGCTCGAGGCGGTAGTCGCGCGTGACGGCCGATGCGTTCGCTGCGTTCTCGTCTTCCAGCAGCGGGCGCACGCCCGAGTAGGTCCAGTGCACGTCGGCCGGCGAGATCTTGCGCTTGAAGTAGCGGTTGATCGAGTCGCACAGGTACTGCGTCTCGTCGCGATCGATCGCGACCTTCGCGGGATCGTTCGTGTATTCGACGTCGGTCGTGCCGATCAGCGTGAAATCGTGTTCGTACGGAATCGCGAAGATGATCCGCTTGTCCGGGTTCTGGAAGATGTACGCGTGGTCGTGATCGAACAGGCGGCGCGTGATGATGTGGCTGCCCTTCACGAGTCGCACGCTGTGGTGCGCGCCGCGGCCGAGCGCGCCTTTCAGCACTTCGCCGACCCACGGGCCGGCCGCGTTCGCGATCGCGCGCGCATGCACGACGCGGATCGAACCGTCGGCGTGCTGCAGCCGCGCTTCCCATTCGTCGCCGCGACGTTCGGCGGACACCAGCTTCGTGCGCGTCAGGATCTCCGCGCCGCGCTCCTTCGCATCCATCGCGTTCAGCACGACGAGGCGCGCGTCGTCGACCCAGCCGTCCGAATAGACGAAGCCGCGCTTGATCGAATCGATCAGCGGCGCGCCGGCCGCATGGCGGCGCATGTCGATGCCCTGCGAGCCGGGCAGCAGTTCGCGTTTCGCGAGGTGATCGTAAAGGAACAGGCCGATGCGGATCAGCCAGGCCGGACGCAGGTTCGGCATGTGCGGCATCACGAAGCGCAGCGGCCACATGATGTGCGGCGCCGCGCGCAGCAGCGTCTCGCGCTCCTGCAGCGCCTTGCGCACGAGTCCGAACTCGTTGTACTCGAGGTAGCGCAGGCCGCCGTGAATCAGCTTCGTGCTGCACGACGACGTGTGCGACGCGAGGTCGTCCTGCTCGCAGAGCATGACCGACAGGCCGCGGCCGGCCGCATCGCGCGCGATGCCCGCGCCGTTGATGCCGCCGCCGACGACGAGCAGATCGTAGCGATTCGGTTGGGTCACCTGCTGTCCTTATCGTCTGAGGGAAATGGGTGAACAGAAAATGTTCGAATTCGAAATTTAACGAACGAAATCGAAAAAGTAAAGTTCGAAAAAGCGGGGCCAGTAGCGCACGGCGCGATCCCGGACGATACTGGCGGAATCGACCGTTTCGCGAGGTGAATCATGCGTATTGGGATGTGGGCCGGCGTGTGCGCCGTCCTTCTGGCGGGCTGCAGTGCCGGCACGCCGCCGCTTACCGGCAACTGGCGGGCGCCGTCGTTCGTCGACCTGCAGACGTCGTGCGGCGGCACGGCGCGGGACTGGGGCGCGGATGCGCAGCCGGTCTATTCGACGCTGTACGACGCGTACGTGGCGAAGCGGTATCGCGGGCTGACCGAAGCGAACTATTGTGCGTTCGTAAACGAACTTTCGACGCACTATGCGGCGCCCGGCGCGGCGACGCGCACCGGCTGGATCGCCTACTTCAACGGTGCGCGCGCGCAGGCCATCAGCTGGCGGGCGGCGGTCGATCCGACGCTGCGCGGCGGCTGAAGCAGGCTGCGGTGGGGCGGCGGGAGGGAAGCGGGAACGGCCGCGCGGCCCGGCATGCGGGCGGCGCGGTCAGGTCAGGAGCGGTGTGGTTTTACGAATAGCGGTATTTGATGGATCGCAGCGCGGCGTCGCCGGTTTCGGTCACGCAGTATTTGCGCCCCGACCCGAGTCCTTCCAGACGGACGAGCTGCTGTTCGAGCAGTGCGTCGATTTCGTCCCGATCCATGTTGGTTTGATCGGGAGCGTCCTTCACAAGCAATAGCGTGGCGAATTCATGCGGACTCAGCATCGTTCTCTCCATGGCGACCAGTCAGCCCGCGCGGCCGGCGCAAAAGCCGACGCGCGATACCCAGCGGGGTATGGCTTGGGGGGAAAAGCTGCATTCGCCGGCCATGTCATTCGTCCGCGCCCTGGCACAGGCGGAACGGCCGAACGGGCCGGGGAACTGGAGTCTAGTCGAGCGCGCAGGCAACGACAAATCGTGCCCCGTTAATTTTCCGTTTGACAGCCCGGCCGCGCGCAAGCGGTTTGCTTGCGACGCCAACTTCTTGATTTCACTTGAAGTTTCAGGTGCGGTGCAGCATCGGAGCCATCACTCCGCGACGTACACCTGGGTACCCGCGGCCGCCACGGTGTCGGCCATCTCGGGCGGCAGCGGCTTGTCGGTGAACAGTGCGTGCACCTGGCTCAAATGCCCCTGGCGCACCAGCGCGGGGCGACCGACCTTCGAATGGTCGGTCACGAGATAGACGGTGCGCGCATGCTGCATGATCGCCTCGGCCACACGCACCTCGCGCGTGTCGAAGTCGCGCAGCGTGCCGTCGGCCTCGATCGCCGACGTACCGATGATCGCGTAGTCGACCTTGAACTGGCGGATGAAGTCGATCGCGAGTTCGCCGACGATCCCCTTGTCCCACGGCCGCACGATGCCGCCCGTGATCAGCACCTCGCAGTCGGGGTAGCCGCTCATCATCGACGCGACGTTCAGGTTGTTCGTGATCACGTGCAGCCCGTGGTGACGGTTCAGCGCGCGCGCGACTTCCTCGGTGGTCGTGCCGAGGTTGATGAACAGCGATGCCTGGTCGGGAATGTGCGACGCCGCGAGCGCCGCGATGCGCCGCTTCTCGTCGTGGAACATCCGCTGGCGCGCCGTGTACGACACGTTCTCCGAGCTGGTCGGCAGGCTTGCGCCGCCATGGTAGCGGCGCAGCAGGTTCAGGTCGGCGAGCCAGTTCACGTCGCGGCGGATCGTCTGCGGCGTCACCGCGAAGTGCGCGGCGAGATCGTCGACGGTCACGAAGCCGTCGCGCTGCACCCATTCGAGCAATTCCTGCTGGCGCGCGTTGAGGGTGAGGCGGGGATCTCGGGTCATGGCTCGATGGTCGTGTCGTGAGACGGAGCGGGTATTGTAAGGGCGGCAACGGCGTTAGGCCGGCCCGGCCGGTACGGTTGCCCGATATTCATGCGAAAACTGCATGGATTGATGTGACAAATGAATTTGTGCGATTGCGCCGATCGCGCTGCAATGGCGGATTGCGCGCGCACGCGGGTGCGCGTCCGGCGCGTTCATTCAGCTTTCGACGAGGTGGAACCGATGACTGGCTTTAACTGGCACAACCCGTATCCGACGACCCGTATTCCGGTGTTCGCGCGCAACGTCGTGTCGACGTCGCACCCGCTCGCCGCGCAGGCCGGCCTGCGGATGCTGTGGAAGGGCGGCAACGCGGTCGACGCGGCCCTGGCCGCCGCGGCCGCGCTCACGGTCGTCGAGCCCGTGTCGTGCGGGCTCGGCGGCGACGCATTTGCGCTCGTGTGGGACGGCGAGCGGCTGTCCGGGCTGAACGCGTCGGGTGTCGCGCCGGCCGCATGGAACGTCGACTATTTCCGCCAGCGCCATGGCGAGGCGGGCAACGGCATCGCGAACAAGCCGACGCGCGGCTGGGATACCGTCACCGTGCCGGGCGTGATCGCGGGCTGGGAGGCGCTGCATGCGAAATTCGGTTCGCTGCCGTTCGCGGACCTGCTCGAACCGGCGATCGAGATCGCGGAGCGCGGCTATGCGGTGCCGCCGATCGTTGCGCACAAGTGGGCGGCCGCGGTGCCGGAACTCAAGGGGCTGCCGGGTTTCGCGGACACCTTCATGCCGCACGGCCGCGCACCGCAGGTGGGTGAGCGCATGTGTCTGCCGGGCCATGCGCAGACGTTGCGCACACTGCAGGAGGAGGGCGCCCGCGCGTTCTACGAGGGCGCGCTCGCCGAGCGCATCGCCGCGTTCTCCCGCGAAGGCGGTGGCGCGCTGACCGCCGCCGACCTGCACGCCTACCGGCCCGAATGGGTCGAACCGATCGGCAAGCGCTTCGGCCGCCACACGATCCACGAGATTCCACCGAACGGGCAGGGCATCGCCGCGCTGATCGCACTCGGGATCGCCGAGCACGCGGGCCTGACCGAATGGCCAGTCGATTCGGTCGACTCGCAGCATCTGCAGATCGAAGCGATGAAGCTCGCGTTCGCCGATGTCTATCGTTATGTCGCCGATCCGCGCGCGATGGACGTCACGCCCGAGCAGATGCTCGACGACGCGTATCTCGCCGAACGCGCGAAGCTGATCGATCCCGCGCGCGCGACGCACTTCGGCGCCGGCCGGCCGCATTCGGGCGGCACGGTCTACCTGTCGGCGGCCGACGAGCGCGGGATGATGGTGAGCTTCATTCAGTCGAACTACATGGGCTTCGGCTCGGGGCTCGTCGTGCCCGGCACCGGCATCGCGCTGCAGAACCGCGGGCACGGCTTCTCGATGGACCCGGCTTCGCCGAACGTCGTCGCGGGCGGCAAGCGGCCGTTTCACACGATCATTCCTGCGTTCGTCACCGAGGAGGTCGACGGCCGCACCGAGGCCGTGATGAGCTTCGGCGTGATGGGCGGCGACATGCAGCCGCAAGGGCACCTGCAGACCGTCGTGCGAATGCTCGGCTACGGGCAGCAACCGCAGGCTGCCTGCGATGCGCCGCGCTGGAAGGTCAATCGCGACTTCACGCTGGACGTCGAAGCGACGATGAATCGCGCGACCGTCGAGGCACTGGCCGCACGCGGCCATACGATCAAGTCGATCGACGATCCTTACATGGATTTCGGTTCGGGGCAGTTCATCTGGCGTCTCGATCGCGACGATCGCGAACGCGGCTACGTGGCCGCGAGCGACAGCCGGCGCGACGGTCTGGCAGCGGGTTTCTGACGGATTGCTGCCGGCTTTCGCCGGCATTTCCTGCGCTTCACGGGCGGCCGAACGGCCGCCCGTTTCGTTTGCTGCGGCCGTATCGGCGAGCGGGCGCAAGCGGTTTGAAGGACTCGTCTAACCAACGGCAACAGACGGCGTGGAACTGCGCTGGTCGGGTATGGTCAGTGCTTGGAGCACGAACATCAAAGTCCGGCTAAGATGCCAGCATGGTTCGGCCGGACCAATCCACTATATAACGCAAGTAAAACGCCGCCTGCGGGACGGTTGGCGCCTGTGCCGAAGGCATGGGCCGGCCCCCGCGCGACGACTGGGAGCGCACCACCATGGACACCAAAACGACGCATGTGATGCCGTGGCGCATCGAGGACATCGATCTGAACCGGATCGATCGTCAGCGTGCCGCCGCGAACGAGGATCTGTTGCTGTTGCTGTGCGCGTCGTCGTTCATCGAAAGCGGCTCGGATCTCTACACGAGCAATCTGAGCCAGTTCTTCAACGACGATCCGGAAGTCTCCGCATGGCTCAACAATGCATGGGAGCACGAAGAATTGCAGCACGGGCGCGCGCTGAAGGCGTACATCGCGCACGTGTGGCCGGAGTTCGACTGGGACACCGCGTTCGCGAATTTCTTCGCCGAGTATTCGAAGACCTGCAAGGTCGAGGCGTTCGAGAAGACCCGTGCGCTCGAGATGGTCGCGCGCTGCGTCGTCGAGACGGGCACGGCCACGCTCTATCGCGCGATCAACGAATGCTCGGACGAGCCCGTGCTGAAGGAAATCACCGACAACATCCGCACGGACGAAGTGCGTCATTACAAGCACTTCTTCAAGTTCTTCAAGAAGTACAACCAGCTCGAAGGCAATGGCCGGCTCGCGGTGCTCGGCGCGCTGGCCCGCCGCGTGATGGAAATCAAGAACGAGGATTCCGAGATCGCGCTGCGCCACGTGTTCGCGGTCCGCTATCCGGATCGTGTCGGCGACAGCCAGTACAACCGCGAGCGCGCCGCGCGCATCAGCAAGCTCGTGCGGCGCAACCTGTCGGCCGACATGTGCGTGAAGATGCTGCTCAAGCCGCTCGACCTGCCCGCGAAGATCCAGCCGGGCGTCCACTATCCGCTCACCAAGATCACGCGGCACGTGTTCCTGCGCTGATCGCCGCGGCGCGGCCCGACGCGCGTATGCTGCGGGGTCTTCATCCGCTTTCCACCGGGGCCACGCCATCATGACCGATACCCATCGCCACGCGCTCGAACAATGGACGTTCGATGCGTGGCCGCCGGCCGTCGTCTCGCTGTTCGACGGCACCGCGCTCGAGCGTCATGCCGACGTCGCCGCCTCGCTGATCGTCGCAACCGACGATGGCCAGTTGCGCACGACACTGCTCGGCGTCGGCGAGATCTACGCGCACGATGCGCGCACGCTGCTGCTGGCGCTCTGGCCGCAATCGCGTGCGGCGCGCGCGATCGCGCAACGGCGTACGGCCGCGTTGACGCTCGTCGCGGACGGTGCGTTCTTTCAGGCGCAATTGAGGATGGCGCCGCTCGAAGGAGACTTCGGCGGACTGGCCGGATTCGCTGCGACGATCGCGCACGGCGATGCGCAGCGGGTCGGCTATGCGCGTCTCGCGACAGGCGTCACGTTCACGCTGGAAGGGGAGCGCACCGCGGTGCTCGCGCGCTGGCAACGCCAGGTCGAGCACCTGCGGCGCGCGGCCGCGCGGCTTCAGTGACCGCGCTGGCCGCTGCGCGACGAACGGTTGCGGTTCGGGTGCGCGGCATTGCCGCTCGCCGGGCGTGCGCTGTTGCCGCCGCCGGCCGGACGTCCGCCGCTGCCGCTGCCGCCGGCGCCGCCTTGCCCTTGCGTGCGCGGCTTCGCGGCCTTCTGCTGAGAAGCCTTCGGTTGCGCGTTGCCTTCGCGTTTCGCGGCCGGCTGGCCTGAGCCGCCTGCACGCGGCTGGCGATTGCCGCCGCCGCCACCACCGCCACCGCCGCGCGGTTGCTGCTGGCCGCGGCGCTGCTGGATCGGCTCCGGCTTCGCGTTCGGATCGGGTGTGAAGCCCGCGATCACTTCCTGCGGAATCTCGCGCTTGATCAGCCGCTCGATGTCGCGCAGCAGTTGCTTTTCGTCGACGCACACGAGCGACACGGCTTCGCCGGTCGCGCCCGCGCGGCCCGTGCGGCCGATCCGGTGCACGTAGTCTTCCGGCACGTTCGGCAGGTCGAAGTTGACGACGTGCGGCAACTGGTCGATGTCGATCCCGCGCGCGGCGATATCGGTCGCGACGAGCACCTGCAGCGTGCTGTTCTTGAACTCCGCCAGCGCGCGCGTGCGGGCCGACTGGCTCTTGTTGCCGTGGATCGCCATCGCGCTGATGCCGTCCTTCGTCAGCTGCTCCGCAAGCCGGTTCGCGCCGTGCTTCGTGCGCGTGAACACGAGCACCTGGAACCAGTTGTGTTCGCGGATCAGGTGCGTGAGCAGTTCGCGCTTGCGATCGCGGTCGACCGGGTGGATCTTCTGCGCGACGCTTTCGGCGGTCGTGTTGCGGCGGGCGACTTCGATCAGCGCGGGCGAGTCGAGCAGGCTGTCGGCGAGCGCCTTGATCTCATCGGAGAAGGTCGCCGAGAACAGCAGGTTCTGGCGCTGCGGCGGCAGCTTCGCGAGCACGCGCTTGATGTCGTGGATGAAGCCCATGTCGAGCATCCGGTCGGCTTCATCGAGCACGAGGATGTCGAGATCCGACAGGTCGATCGTCTTCTGCTGCATGTGGTCGAGCAGGCGGCCCGGCGTCGCGACGACGATGTCGACGCCGCGCTTGAGCGCATCGATCTGCGGATTGATGCTGACGCCGCCGAACATCACGGTCGAGCGCAGCTTCAGGTATTTGCTGTACGCACGGACGCTTTCCTCGACCTGGGCGGCGAGTTCGCGCGTCGGCGTGAGGATCAGTGCGCGCACCGCGCGTTTCGCGCCGCGATGCTCGGCGTAGAACGTATGCAGGCGTTGCAGGATCGGCAGCGTGAAGCCGGCGGTCTTGCCGGTGCCCGTCTGCGCGCCGGCGAGCAGGTCGCCGCCGCCGAGGACGGCCGGGATCGCCTGCTGCTGGATCGGGGTCGGCGACGTGTAGCCGAGCTCGTTGACCGCCTTGACCAGCGGTTCGGCCAAGCCGAGAGATTCGAAAGACATAGATACCACTCTTCAGTTTTATGATCGGCGACGTCTCGCGCGGCCCGCGCGGGAGGTGACATCGCAAAATGCAAAAGGGCGCGGCCGCGGTTTCCCGCAGCCGCGCCCCGTTTGTGTCAGCCGCTTCTTAGTCGAGCGGCGCGGAACGCAGGTCGCTCACCTGTTGCGGCGAGATCGGCGTACCGTTGTTGCCCCACGACATCCGGATATACGTGACGACCGCCGCAACTTCCTGGTTCGACAGCGACTGTGCGAACGGCGGCATCCCGTACGGACGCGGATTCTTGAACGTGCTCGGCGGATAGCCACCGTTCAGCACCATGCGGATCGGGTTGACTGCCGATTCCATCACGATCGAATGGTTGCCCGCGAGCGGCGGATACGCCGGCGGCTTGCCTGCGCCGGTTGCAGCGTGGCAGGTCGCGCAGTTGTCCGCGTAGATCTTCTTGCCCTGGTCGAACAGCGCGTTGCCGAACTGCTTCGACGGCTCGTACTGCATGTTCTTCGGCGCTTCAGCCTTCTGCGGGATCGACTTCAGATACGTCGACATCGCGCGCGTATCTTCGTCGTTCATGTACTGGAGGCTGTTGTGCACGACGTCCGCCATCGGGCCGAACACGGCGCCCTTGTTCGACACGCCGGCCTGCAGCAGGTTGGAGAGCTCTTCAACGTGCCAGTCGCCGAGGCCGAGTTCCTTGTCGTTCGTCAGCGACGGCGCATACCAGTTCTGCAGCGGAATCAGGCCGCCCGCGAAGGCTGCCGAGCTCACCGGGCCGCCCATCATGTTGATCGACGTGTGGCACATCGAGCAGTGGCCGAGGCCTTCGACGAGGTACGCGCCGCGGTTCCATTCAACCGACTTGGTCGGATCCGGCTTGTACTCGCCTTCCTTGAAGAACAGCGTGCGCCAGCCGATCAGCAGGTTGCGGTTGTTGAACGGGAACTTCAGTTCATGCGGACGGCTCGGCACCGATACCGGCGCGACCGAGCGCAGGTACGCGTAGATCGCGTCGGAATCCGCACGCGTGACCTTCGTGTAGCTCGCGAACGGGAAGCCCGGGTACAGCAGGCTGCCATCCTTCGAACGGCCGGTGTGCATCGCGCGGTAGAAGTCGTCCGACGTCCACTTGCCGATGCCATCCTTGTCGTCCGGCGTGATGTTCGGCGTGTACATCGTGCCGAACGGCGTCGCCATCGGCAGGCCGCCCGCGAACGACTTGCCGCCGCGCACGGTGTGGCACGCGATACAGTCGCCGACGCGCGCGAGGTATTCGCCCTTCTTGATCAGCGCGGCCTGGTCGGCCGGCGTGGCCGCGACGGCGGAAGCGCCGTGCAGCGTGTCGTTGCCCGGCCACAGGACCGGCACGAGGGCGGCAGCCGCGACGATCGCGACGGCCGAGAGTGCAAACAGGGACTTGCGTTTCATTGTGTCTGTCTCCCTTGCCTTATTGCGGTTCGCTGCCGCAGGCGAGCGGAGTCTTCATCGAACGCGCCGGAGCCGGCACGGGGTTGGCGGGCGCCGGTTGCGCGGCGAGCCATGCGGTCACGGCGGTCACGTCTTCGTCGGAAAGCTTCGAAGCGACTTCATGCATGCAATCGGGCGCCTTCGCGTGACGGTTGCCCGAACGCCATGCACCGATCTGCGCGCTCAGGTAGTCGGCGTGCAGGCCGACCAGGCCCGGGATCGCCGGCTGCATGCCGGTCAGCGTCGCGCCGTGGCAGGCCACGCAGGCCGGCAGCTTGCGCGACGGATCGCCTTGCGTGACGAGCTGCTTGCCGCGCGCGAGCGTCGCGGCCGGCAGCGTCGGCTTCGCCGGTGCCGGATACGGCGGGCGTTCGGCCGAGAAGTGCTCGGCCATTTCGCGCAGGTAGTCGTCGTTCAGGTACGTCAGCAGGTAGTTCATCGGCGGGTACTTGCGCCGGCCGTCACGGAAGTTGACGAGCTGGTTGTACAGGTACTCGGCCGGCTTGCCGGCAAGACGCGGGAAGTAGTCGTTGTCGGTGCCTTGGCCATGGACACCATGGCAGGCCGTACAGCCGCGCACGCGCTCGGCCATGGTATCGGGTGCCTTGAGCGGCGCCTGCTGGGCTTGCGCTTGCTCCGTGGGCTTGGTCTGCGCTTGGGCAGCGCTCATAAGGCCCGCGCTGCCGAACATCAGAACGGCGAGCAGCGGACGGAAGAGGCGTCTTGAAGACACACGAGACTCCATGTTTATTCGACGGGGACCTGTTGTCCGGGCTACGATCGGCTCGGCGCATGACGGCAAGGCAGCCGGGCTGCTGCGACGCGGCATTCTATCATCGATGGGTAATGACGGCTATTTGGCAAAAGGTCATCGGTTCCTGTCCGTTTGCGACTTGCGACAATTTGACGCGCATTGCGACGTGCTGGTGTGAACCGGCGTGCGTTTTCACCATCGAAGACCGTACACTCGCGGGTCGCGCGGCGGCGCCTCCGCCGCAGGTCCAGTCATTTCTCCCGTTTCCGGATTCATCGATGACGTTTTCTACCGTGCCGTTGCCTTCCTCACGCTGTCCGTCCCGTTGCCGCCGCTCCGTCGGCCTGCCGCTTTCGGGAGGGTGTGCGCGATGAAGTTCGACAGCTTGTGGATCGGTCAGGTCGCGCTCGCGGCACTGATGGACGCCGCGTTCGCGATGGCGGTCGGCTCGGCGCTGCTCAAGGCATGGCTCGGCAAGGACGGCGCCCGTCCGGTCGTCGCGCCGTCGCATCCTGCTTGGCTGCGCGCGCAACATTCGCTGGCCGCGGCGGCGCTGGCGCTGGTGCTTGCAGATCTCGGCTGGCTCGTCTACGAGGCCGCGACGATGAGCGGGGCGGGGCTCGGCGGCGCGTTCGCCGCGATTCCCGTCATGCTGACGCAGACGCATACGGGCTTCGCGTGGAGCGTCGCGTTCGGCGGCGCCGTGGTGCTCGCGATCGTCGCGCTGGCCAAGCCGGAGGGCCCGGTCGCGCATGCGGTGCTGTGGCTCGCGGTGATCGTGGTCGCGGCCGGCAAGGCGTCGCTCGGCCATGCGGCCGATACGGGCGCGCTGTCCGCGGCGGTCGGCGTACAGACACTGCACCTGCTCGCGACGGCCGTGTGGGGCGGCCTCGTGCTCGCGGGCGGGCTCGCGGTGCTGCCGGCGCTCGGTTCGTCGGTCGCGCGCGGCGCGCTGATCCGCATTGGCCAGCACCTGTCGCGGACGTCGATCGTCTCGGTCGTCTTCGTGCTCGGCACCGGCGCGCTCAACGCGATTCGCGGGCTCGGCGGTTCGCTCGCGCCGCTCGACGGCAGCACGTGGGGGCGCGTGTTGCTGCTGAAGCTGCTGCTCGTCGCGCTCGCGCTCGTGCTCGGCGGCCTGAACCGCTTCTCGGCACTGCCGCGCCTGCGCCGCACCGCATCGACCGAGGATGCGCACACGTTCCGCAACATCCTGCATCTCGAAGCGCTGACGATGATCGGCGTGTTCGTCGCGGCAGCCGTGCTGTCGTTCAGCGTGCCGGGGTTCGCGGCCCTCGGCTGACGGCAGGGCTTGCGCGGAGGGGCGCGCCGCAAGGCCGCCCGCGCGCACCCGGCACGTGCCGGGCGTCGCAGCGCGCATGCAAAAACGGCTGCCCGTCGGGCAGCCGTTCTCGAATCGATACCGACCGCGCGGGCCGCAGTCGCGCGCCGTGCTTACCACTCGGCGACGCTGCCGTCCGCGTGGCGCCACACCGGGTTGCGCCAGCGGTGGCCCGTCTTCGCCATCTCGCGCACCTTCTCCTCGTTCACGTCGATGCCGAGCCCCGGGCCCTGCGGGATCGCGACGAAGCCATCCTCGTAGCGGAACACCTCGGGGTTGCGCAGGTAGTCGAGCAGGTCGTTGCCCTGGTTGTAGTGGATGCCGAGGCTCTGCTCCTGGATGAACGCGTTGTAGCTGACCGCGTCGAGCTGCAGGCACGCGGCAAGCGCGATCGGGCCGAGCGGGCAGTGCAGCGCGAGCGCGACGTCGTAGCTCTCCGCGAGCGTCGCGATCTTGCGGCACTCGGTGATGCCGCCCGCGTGCGACGCGTCGGGCTGGATGATGTCCACGTAGCCGCCCGCGAGGATGTGCTTGAAGTCCCAGCGCGAGTACAGCCGCTCGCCGAGCGCGATCGGCGTGTTGGTCTGGTTGACGATGTCGCGCAGCGCCTCGACGTTCTCCGACAGCACCGGCTCCTCGATGAACATCAGCTTGTACGGGTCGAGCTCCTTCGCGAGCACCTTCGCCATCGGCTTGTGCACCCGGCCGTGGAAGTCGACGCCGATCCCGACGTGCGGGCCGACCGCGTCGCGCACCGCTGCGACGTTCGCGATCACCTGCTCGACCTTGTCGTAGGTGTCGACGATCTGCAGCTCCTCGGAACCGTTCATCTTCACGGCCTTGAAGCCGCGCTCGACCACCGCGCGCGCATTGTTCGCGACGTCGCTCGGCCGGTCGCCGCCGATCCACGAGTACACCTTGATGCGATCGCGCACCTGGCCGCCCAGCAGCGCATGCACGGGCACGCCGTGATGCTTGCCCTTGATGTCCCACAGCGCCTGGTCGACGCCCGCGATCGCGCTCATCATGATCGGGCCGCCGCGGTAGAAGCCCGCGCGGTACATCACCTGCCAGTGATCCTCGATCAGCAGCGGATCGCGGCCGACGAGGTAGTCGGCCAGTTCCTGCACCGCGGCCTCGACCGTATGCGCGCGGCCTTCGACGATCGGCTCGCCCCAGCCGACGATCCCCTCGTCGGTTTCGATCTTGAGGAACAGCCAGCGCGGCGGGACGACGAAGGTTTCGAGGCGGGTGATTTTCACGATGCGGGTCTCCAGGGTTGACCGGCGCGGGCAGTCGGGCGCGGCGCACGGTCGCGTGCTTTCGCGGTCATCCTAGCGTAGCCCGGTAAAAAATAGTATTAATAGCACTATTGTGCAGATAGTGAGATAGCGGGCAGCCGGCCCGCCCGGGTGCCGGCATAACGGAGAACGATCATTCGACGCGACCTGCATGGACAGACGGCCTTCCGGCTCGCCACGGCGATCCTGCGCGGCGACTACCCGCCCGAGTCGCTGCTGCCGAGGGAGCCCGACCTGATGGAGATGTACGGCGTGAGCCGCACGGTGATGCGCGAGGCGCTGCGTACGCTCACGTCGAAGGGGCTCGTTGAATCGAGGCCGAAGATCGGCACGCGCGTGCGGCCGCGCGGCGTATGGAACCTGCTCGACGCCGACCTGCTCGACTGGTACGCGCGCGTTGCGCCACCGCTCGCGTTCGCACTGAAGCTGCAGGAGATGCGGGAGATGGTCGAGCCCTACGCGGCCGCGCTCGCCGCGCGCATGCATACGCCGGACACGTTCGACGCGATCGACGGCGCGGCGCGCGCGATGGCCGCCGCGCGCAACGTCGACGAATGGGTGCGCGCCGACCTGCGTTTTCACCTGAGCGTGCTCGAGGCCGGCGGCAATGAGCTGCTGGTGCCGCTCGGCACGCTGATCGATCGCACGCTCGAGGCGCAGCTGCACCTGAATGCGCGCCGCGCGGACGTGTACAACGCGTCGCTCGCCGAGCACACGGCCGTCAGCGACGCGATCCGCGTGCGCGACGAGGACGGTGCGCGCAGCGCGATGGCGGCGCTGCTCGCGGTGACGCGCGCGCGGATCGAGATGTCGTGACGGGCACGGGCGAGCGGTGCGGCGCCGTCAGGCGTTCGCGCAGCCGCCCGGCTTGTGGATGCGCTCGGTCGACGCGGGGTATTTCGCGAGCAGGCTCGCCGGCCGCCGCGGGCGCACGACCAGGTCGCCGCCGCAGTTCGGGCAGCGGCCCTTCAGCACGTCGTCGGCGCAGGTCGCGCAGAACGGCTCGCCGCCCGCGTACATTCGAACGTACAGATGCGCGCGTCCGCCGAATCGGGCGGCAGGTCCTTGTCGCAGCATTCGCAGCCGGGGCGCAGTTCGAGCATGACGGTGTTTCTTGGTTCGGGCAGGGTCGGGACGGGCGCCGCCGGACATTGCGTGCAGCGCATGTGCGCGCTACTGTACCCGCTTGGATCGGCCTGGCCAACGGTGTCCCGACGGGGCGCCGTCGATGCGCACGGGCCGCACCGGGAGACGACCATGCTTTATCGCGGAAGCTGT
The DNA here is from genome assembly GCF_030482905.1 of Burkholderia sp. AU45251. Taxonomy (NCBI): domain Bacteria; kingdom Pseudomonadati; phylum Pseudomonadota; class Betaproteobacteria; order Burkholderiales; family Burkholderiaceae; genus Burkholderia; species Burkholderia sp. AU45251. The sequence goes on from NZ_JAUJQH010000008.1 coordinate 119,695, forward strand.
CACTGTGGCGACGTGAAGTTCGAGGCGGAAGGCGACCTGCAGGGCGTGATGGCGTGCAACTGCTCGATCTGCCAGCGCAAGGGCGCGCTGATGTGGTTCGTGCCGCGCACGAGCATGACGCTGCTCACGCCCGACGAGAACCTGGCGACCTACATGTTCAACAAGCACGTGATCAAGCACCGTTTCTGCAAGCGCTGCGGGATTCACACGTTCGGCGAAGGCGTCCACCCGAACGGCACCGCGATGGCCGCGATCAACGTGCGCTGTCTCGAGGATGTCGATCTCGACGCGCTGCCGGTCACGCACTACGACGGCCGCTCGCACTGAGCGGCGCGTCGGCGCATGAAGGGTCGCGTGGCCGTCAGGACGGTTGCGCGGCAGCGGCATCCGGCGCGGGCGTTTCCGCCTGCGGGGCGGGGCCCGCGGTGCGCGTGCCGGTGCCGGCCGGACGTTCGATCAGCGGCGCGAGCGCCGGCGCCATCGACTTCAGCAACTGCACGGCCATCGCGCTCGTGAAGTCGTAGCGCGCCGCATACGGTTCATGCGCCGTTGCGGTCAGGACCCCGAAGAACCGGTCGCCGAGCACGAACACGAACGTGCCGCTGCGATTGACCTTGCGCGACTCGATCAGCCGAGCGCCGCGCGCATAGACGTTGAAGCGCTGGTCGCCGGTCCCTGTCTTGCCGTACACGTCGAGCGTCTTGCCGTCGGGCAGCGTGAAGCCGCCCGCGAGGCGGCGCGCGGTGCCGTTGAGCACGACGTCGCGCAGCAGCGTGTGCGCCACGTTGACGATCTCCGGCGACAGCATCGGCTGCGGCTGCGCGGCCGCGCGCACGAAGCGCGTCTCGTACGGCGTGCCCTTCGCGAAATCGAGCCGCGTGATCGTCTCGGTCGGCGCTTTCTGGCCGCCGTTCGCGATCAGGCCGATCAGTTTCGCGAGTGCGTCGGGCTGGTCGCCCGATGCGCCGATCGCGGCCGCATACGACGGCGTGACCTCCGCGAACGGGTAACCGAGCGCGCGCCACGCCTTCGTGATCTCCGCGTACGCGCGCAGTTCGACCATGCGGCGGATGCGGCGGTCTTGGGTCGCGTGGTAGCGCGTCTTGTACAGCCATGAGTACGTGTAGAAACGCGCATCGTGGCTGTCGCGCTGGACATCGGCGAGCGATGCGCCCGGGTGCGCGCGCAGGTAGTTGAGCGTCCACAGCGCGAGCGGATGCACGCTCGCGATATAGCCGCGATCGTTGAGGTTGAAGCGGTCGATCGCGTACTTCGCGTAGAGCTTGGCGAGGTCGTCGTCGGACAGCGTGGCGGCCGGCGTGCCCTTCAGTTGCGCGCGCATCTGCGCATCGAACCACGCGAGCGATTCGTTCGGCGCGACGCTGCGCAGCACCGTCGCGATCTTCGGTGGCGACTTGCGCACGTCCTTCAGCATCAGCGCGAGCGCGTCGTCGGGCGCCTTGCCCGCATAGCGCGTGTAGTAACGCTTCACGTAGACCTGGCTTTCGCCGTCGACGAACTGCTGCAGGTAATGCTGGCGCTGCTCGGGATCGTCGAGCCACGACGACGACGGGCCGGCCGCCTGCAGCGTCTCGTAGTGGACGATGTCGCGCATCAGCCGCACGAACACGAGGTTGACCGAGTGCTCGAACGCCGTGTGCAGCGTCAGGATCCGGCCGTTGTCCGATTTCTCGAAGTTCGAAAACACCTGCGCGCCGCCGCCCGTGTAGAACACGTCGGGGCTGGCCGAGTACTTGCGTTCGACGGCCGCGTCGAGCATTGCCTGCAGCGAGCGGTCGCGCGTATGCGACAGATAGTCGAGCGCCCAGTGCGACAGCCCGTCGATCGGGTCGGGCTTCACGCGGGCCAGCTCCGCGTTCGACAGGTTCGCGTAGCGCGCATGCAGGTCGGACACGATCTGCAGGTACGTGATCAGCGTGCGCAGCTTCGCGGTCGAGCCGAGGTTGATGCGGCCGCCGCGATTGACGTCGAACGGTTCGTTCACGCTGTCGGTCTGCACGCGCAGCAAGTTCGCGCCGTTGCGGTGTTCGTACAGCGTGAAGCTATACGTGAGGTGCGCCGGGTCGTCCTTCGGCGCGAGCATCTCGAAACCGTACAGGCCCGCTTTCTGCGCGCCGTCACGCGTCGATGCCTGGGCGAGCCGTTCGGCGACCGCCTGCTGCACGCCGTTGTCGAGCGTGCTGGTCGCCTGCAGGTCGAACTGGTCGAGCTGGTACAGATCGCTGATGCCGAGTGCCGACAGCAGCGACGCGCGCGCGGACGTCACGGCCTTGCGCGACACGAACGACTGCACGTGCGCGGCGGCTGGCGGCGCGCTGCGTTCGATTTGCGCGGCGAGCGCGGCGTCGCGCAGCGCGGGCGAAATCACGCCGCCGTTCGACAGCAGCCGCAGGTAGCTGTCGGTCAGCTTCTGCAGCGCCGGATAGCCGCGGTTGAGGAAGTACGACGGCGCGCGCTGCGCGATGATCAGCGACAGCACCTCGCGGAACGTCTTGCCTTGTTCGTCGACGTTGTCGCCGGTCGTCGGCGCGGACAGGATGCGGTTCACGTCGTTGAAGTCGCGGCCGTACCACGCGGCGAGACCGTCGCCGATGCCGGTGATTTCACCGACATGCGGCCGTGCGGCGAGCGGGACGGAATTCAGGTAGCGCACGACGATGGTGCGGCGCGCGGGCATCGTCTGCGGGCCGTTCAGGTACGCGCGCACCGATGCGGACGCGATCTGCCGCAGCTTCTCGGGCGGCGTCGCGGTGCGGCCCTCGGGCGAATGGCGGAACTTCTCGATCTGCGTCGCGAGCGTGCTGCCGCCCGGGCGTGCCTGATGGCGGTTGACGACGTGCAACGCCTGGTCGGCGACCGCGCGGCCGAAGCGCCCCCAGTCGATCGCCGGGTTGCGGTTCGGCTCGTTCGCGTCGAGCAGGTAGCGATCCTCGATGAACAGCAGCGAATTCGCGACCACGGGCGGCACCATGTCGAAGTCGGCGTAGACGCGCTGCGGGAACGCGGTCGTGAACAGCGGCGCGCCGGTCGAGTCGAACAGCATCAGGCCCGCCTGGTCCTTCTCTTCGAACGGGAGGAACAGCCCGCGATCGCCGAGCAACAGCATCCGCTGCGAATCGCGCGCCTGCTTGCTGACGACGAAGCCGCGCGCGAGCAGCCGCTCCTGGAACGCCGGAATCATCGCGTAGCCGAGGCGCTGGTCGTACGGACCGTTGGCGGGGAAGCGGATGTGATCGCTCGGGCCCGTCTCGACCGTGTAGCCGACATCGCGGGTGAGCTCGGACAGGTAGTGCGCCTGCAGCCGGGACGTTTCGATCTCGCTCTGCACGAGTCGCGCAACGATCGCCACGGCGATCAGCAGCGCGGCCAGCAAAGACCACTTGATCCACGTCCAGACCGATGCGAGACCGGTCACGCGCGGCAGGATACGATTCAGCGGCCGATTCATGGCGGCGTCTCCCTGAAGGCACGGGCTCCGGCCGCACCCCATTAAGGATTAGTGTAGTCCTCCGCAGCGGGCTGCCAAGGGCGTTCACTACCGAGATGCGTCGACGCAACGCGCGTGCCTGTGACGCGCTGTAACCCGCGTTGCGTCGCGGTGGTGCATGCCGTCGCAGGGCAACGTTTGCGCGTTTCGTGCCGAGGCACCCGCGTGGCGGGCGTGTCGGCGGGCAGGCCCGGACGGCCGGGCAGGCGGGCAATGCACCGGATTCGTGCGGTGCGGCGGAGCGACAATTGGGATCGGAACCCGACCGTAAAATTGTGTCCGGCGAACGGCGATGCTGCGGGTTTCCGTGATAGCCGCGCGAGCCGGCCACGGGTACGATCGCCGGATGTGCGGCGCATTTCCGTTTTTGCCGGGAGTCCCATGCCGATCCACCCCGTCGTGCTCGTTTGCACGGCCATCCTCGGGTTGCTGCTGTTCGGGCTCGGCCTCGTCGTGTCCGTCACGCGCTTCCGTTGCACCACCGGTTCCGGGTGTGCGCCCGATCCGGCGAACGGGTTGCACAAGATCGTGCGCGCGCACGGCAACACGGCCGAATACGCGCCGTTTCTCGCGGTGCTGTTTCTCTACTTCGGCGCACACGATCCATCGCGCACGATCCTGACGCTGATCGTCGCGGCGACCGCGTGCCGCTGTCTGCTGGTGATCGGCTTGCTCGCCTGGCCGACGATGGCCAACCCGAATCCCGTGCGTTTCGTCGGCGCGCTCGGCACGTATCTGTGCGGTGCCGCGTTGTGCGTCGCGCTGTTCGTCTGAACGGCGGCATCCGGCGACATACGGTACAAGTCCTGACGGCGGTGGTTGCGGCGGGCGGTGATATGCTCGCGGGACGCCCGCGATCGACGGGCGGATTCCGACTGCCTGCGCGCTGCCGCGCTGCACGGCGATTCCGAGGGAAGAACCGGCAACATGAGCCGCAAATTCATTCTGAAGGGCGACACGACCGACCACGGCGGTGTCGTGCTCGACGGGATCGCCAATTCGTCGTTCGACGGACGCGAACTCGCCTATCTTGGCGCGCCGGTGTTCTGCGCCGCCTGCAAGTCGCCGGGCGTGATCGTGTCCGACGGCGGCGAGCGGACGATGGCCGTGATGGGCAAGGTCGTCGCGCTCGAACACGACCTGTGCCAGTGCCTGTGCACGCCGCAGCCGAAGCTGATCGCGTCGCAGGCCACCGGGACGATCACCGGATGACACCTGCCGCGCGGAGGCGGTTGCCACCCGCGCGGCGTCGGCATATCGCCGCCGGCCGTCAGACGCTGCCTTCGGTTTCGATCACGAGGATGCGTGCTTCGCCGAGCGGATGCGCGACGTGCTCGGCGCCGGCCGCCGCATGGAACACGTCACCCGTTTCGAGTACCGTCGCGTGCTCGACGCCTGCATCGCGATAGCGCATCTCGACGCGACCGTCGAGCACCGCGAACACTTCCTCGCCGTCGTTTACATGCCATCGATACGGCTGATCGGTCCAGTGCAGGCGGACCGAGATGCCGTTGAGGTTCGCGATGTCGAGCGCGCCCCACGCGCGGTCTGCGGTGAACGCGGCGCTGCGGATGATGTTCATCGATGAGTTCTCCGGCGCGAATGCGCGTCGTCTTCCAGTCTTCGCGTCAATTTCCTGGCGTCCGCATTCAGCGCGACATCGCGCGCAGCGCCTGTTCGATCGTCTCCTTGCGCTTCGCGAAGCCGGCCGCCGAGCGTTCGGTGACGCGCTTCACGACCGCTGCCGGCGCGGTGTCGGGCGAGCCGGCGTCGAACGGCGGGGCGGGCGCGTATTCGAGTTGCAGCTGGATTGCCTGCGCTTCTTCGTCGCCGGCCAGTTCCGCGGCGATCGTCAATGCGAAGTCGATGCCGGCCGTGACGCCGCCGCCCGTGATCAGGTTGCCGTCGCGTACGACGCGCTCGCGCACGGGCACCGCGCCGAGCGGTTCGAGCAGCGCGTGGAACGCCCAGTGCGTCGTCGCGCGCCGCCCGCGCAGTAGACCGGCCACGCCGAGCAGCAGCGCCCCCGTGCAGACCGACGTCACGTAGCGCGCGGTGGCGGCGCGCTGCTGCACGAATGCGATCGTCTCGGCGTCGAGCAGCAACTCGTTGATCCCGATCCCGCCCGGAATGCAGATCACGTCGAGCGGCGGGCAGTCGTCGAACGTGCAGGTCGGCGCGAGCGCGAGCCCGCTGCTCGACGCGACGGTGTCGCGCGACTTCCAGACCAGATGGACGGTGGCGTCGGGCAGCGACGCGAGCACGTCGTGCGGGCCGGTGAGATCGAGTTGCTGGACGCCCGGAAACACGAGAAAGCCGATATGCAGGGTCATGCGAAGACTCCGAGAGGAAGGGGAACGAACCATTGCGGGCACGGGATGGACAGATCGATTCTAGGCGCGTAGTGTTTGGCGAAATTGCCATATCACCCACGTTTTCAGCCAATCGCCATGCCTGCCGCTCCGCGTTCGATCCTGGTCCTCGCGTTCCCTCGCGCGCAGCTGCTCGACGTGTCGGGGCCGCTGCAGGTGTTTGCGTCCGTCAACGAGCTTGCGCTGGAGCGCGGCCAGCCGGCGCCGTATGCGCCGCGCGTCATTGCGGCTGATGCGGGGCCCGTCGAGACGTCGTCGGGCCTCGTCGTGATGGCGGAATCGCTGCGTTCGGCGGCGCGCCATCCCGATACGCTGATCGTCGCCGGCGGCAAGGGCGTGCATGCGGCATCGAAGGATGCGCGGCTGGTGCGGTGGGTACGGCAGCAGGCGGCGCGCACACGGCGCGTGGCATCGGTCTGCACCGGCGCGTTCCTGCTCGCCGAGGCCGGCCTGCTCGACGGGCGGCGTGCGGTCACGCACTGGGCGCGCTGCGACGAATTCGCGGCGCGCTATCCGAACGTGCGCGTCGAGTCCGATCCGATCTTTATCCGCGAAGGCGCGCTGTGGACCTCGGCCGGCGTGACGGCCGGCATCGATCTCGCGCTTGCGCTGGTCGAGGAGGATCTCGGTCGGGCCACCGCGCTCGACGTCGCGCGCGAACTCGTCGTGTTCCTGAAGCGTCCGGGCGGACAGGCGCAGTTCAGCACGATGCTGTCGATGCAGTGCACCGACGACCGGTTCGGCGAACTGCACGCGTGGATGGCCGAGCACCTGACGGCCGACCTGTCGGTGCCCGCGCTGGCCGAGCGCGTGCGCATGAGCGAACGCAGCTTCGTGCGCCACTACCGGGCGGGAACCGGCCGCACACCCGCGCGCGCGGTCGAGCAGATCCGCGTCGAGGCCGCGCAACGCCTGCTCGGCGAAACGGCATGGCCCGTCAAGCGGATCGCCGCGCGTTGCGGCTTCGGCTCGGAGGAAACGCTGCGACGCTGTTTCGTGCGCGTGCTGGGCGTGTCGCCGCAGGGGTATCGGGAGCGGTTCGTGCGGTAACGCACGCCGTGCGGCCGGGGTCGGGGCCGGAACGATTGCCGCGAGAGACTGCACGGAAATCGATCGCTTTCCAGTCCGAAATTCGGAAATTATTCAGGATCGTAGAACAATAGGTGGGGGCTTGTGCCGCGCCCGTCGCGCGCTCTATTCTGTTTCGTTGGCGATTCGAAGGGGGAGCAGCATGGACCGAATCCAGGCAATGGAAGTTTTTACCCGCGTGGTCGACGCGAACAGCTTCACGCGCGCGGCCGATACGCTCGCGATGCCGCGCGCGTCGGTGACGACCATCATCCAGAACCTCGAGGCGCTGCTCGGCGTGCGCCTGATGCACCGGACGACGCGCCGGCTGTCGCTGACGCCGGAAGGGGCGGCGTACTACGAGCATTGCATGAAGATCATCTCGGAGATCGCGGAGGCCGACGCGAGTTTCCAGACCGGCAACCGCAAGCCGAGCGGCGTGCTGCGCGTCCACATGCCGAGTTCGCTCGGGCGGCGCATCGTGTTGCCGTCGCTGTCGATTTTCCGGCAGCGCTACCCGGACATCACGCTCGAACTGGGGCTCTCCGACCGCTACGTGGACCCGGTCGAGGAGGGCATCGACTGCATGATCCGGGTCGGGCCGCTCGAGGATTCGTCGATGGTCGCGCGGCGGATCGGGATGCTGAAGCGCGTGACCTGCGCGTCGCCCGACTACCTCGCGCGTCACGGCGAGCCGCACGAGATTGCCGATCTTGCCGAGCATCATGCGGTGAATTTTCGTTCGAGCCACGGCGCGCGCGCGATTCCGTGGGTGTTCATGATCGACGGCAAGCCGTTCGAGGTGCGGATGAACGGGAGCGTCACGGTCAACGATTCGGATGCCTATGTGACGTGCGGGCTCGAGGGGTTCGGGATGATCCAGCCGACGCTGTTCATGGTGCTGCCGAACCTGCTCGACGGCTCGCTGGTCGAGGTGCTGCCGGACTGCAATCCGAAGCCGAAGCCGATCTCGATCGTCTATCCGCACAACCGGCATCTGTCGCAGAAGGTGCGCGTGTTCGCCGACTGGATCGCGGAGGTGTTCGAGTCGACGCCGTCGCTGGAGGGCGGGGAGAACTGGCGCGGGCGGGTGGGGGCGCAGGCGGCGAAGGTGCAGAGGGGCGCGGTGGCGGCGTAAGGCGTCAGGCTGCTGCCCGGGTGGCCGTGTTGCCGGCCATCGTGGATTCCGGCGCGCGCCGCCGGCACGCGTGGGGAGGCCGCCGCTACCAGCGGATGGTGTACGGATTGTTGCCCAGCGCCCAGTGCGCGTTGTCGTCCCGCTCGAGGAGAATCCCCTTGTGGGCCCAGCCATCGTCCTCGGGATAGAACGACAGCGCGCCCAGCAGGTCCGGGTCTGCCAGCCACGGCGTCGCTTGCTTGTCCGGTTTCCACAGGAAATTGACCCACGTCACCAGATGCGGATTGTCGTCGAACGGATTCTTGGAGGGCGTCATGAATTTTTCGACGCCGCCATATGAAACGTGCGCGCAGAACAGGTTGATCATGTACAGGACGCTCCCGCCGGGTGACGAAGGATCGGTCGACTCGAGTTCGTGATTACCTGTAGTACGGCATTTCCGAATGCGGTGAGTTCGATGTGGCTCAAGCGCACATGCTTTTCGCTCGGCTCGTAATCCGGATTCCGGACGGTTGGCTTCCCATTGCCGGCGTCGAACTTGATGGTAATCAGGCCACGGTAGATGAGCGCCTGCACGTCTTTCCTGACCACTCCGTCCACTCTCAGCAAGCTCGCAGCGGTGACGTCGGCGGGCAGCTCGGCGCCGCTCAAGGTGACGCAGGCGTCCGTCGGAGCCGTGTTCTTGTCCGCAAGCGCGGTTTTCAGAATCTCGTCAATCTCGCTCTTGTCCAGGTCACCCGGCGATGACATGTAGCGCACACCCGCCATCACGGCCGCGGCAACCGCGACGCCTGCAATCCGTCTGCGGTGTGTTGAATTAGTAATCGTACAACGCGACGATAAATCATCATGAAAAAGCAGATGCGAGCATCCGGTCAACTTGGGATGAATTTCTAGCAGCCCTTCGCTCATCTAGAGAGCGAAGGGCAAGAGCAGCAATCACACACGACTGTGCGGGCGTACTTGAAGGTCAGGCAAACTGCGTGCTAATCCAGGCCACGAGAGATTTCAGTTTTTCTTCTGTTTTTGGGAAATCGGCATGCTCGCCCGTTGCTACTAGTTCCTGAAAGAACATTGAAAAATGCGCTTTTTTATTTTGTCAATATCAAAGCGTTTCTTTACTGCTTCAATCACATCTTCTTGGTAGGCTGCTTCCAATGCTTTGCCGTCAAATACTTCATCGAAATCACTCAAGCACCTTGCTTCATTTTCCTGAATATAATGTTCCTCGATATATCTCGATTTCTCTTTCTTTCCGGCGCCATCTCCGTCGAGTAAGATCCGGAAATTCACCCCCCAGCCACGAAACAAGCTAATCAATGGAACGATTGCACCTGATCCGGTTGCTGGGAATATGTCAAATTTGATGTTTGGCGTGCACATTTTCTTCGCGAAAAACATCAAAGGGTGGTAGTCAAATTTACCTTCGACGATCAGCGCACGTTTAGCGCTGATCAAAGGGCTAAACGAGACGTCGAGCGCATCTAAAACCGGTTGAAAATATGTTGTGAGGTTGGGGTGCGATCCTACGAAAGTTTTATATTTTATGGACTTTATATCGCTCTCCCTTGGTTCATAGTAATCGAGGGCATCATCTGCATCGTAGTCTGCAGCTTCGTTTCTAATAATATATGCGCGCTCCAGCCATCTCGGATTTATCATGTAATGTGAGTGCGTTGAGTAAACGATGTATGTTGTTCCTCTCGCAATCTTTGAGAAGCTATCAAGGAGTTTTATTTGGGCGCGAGAGTGAAGGTTCGATGCGGGTTCGTCGAAAAGAAATATAGTTCCGGCTTCGTTTTTTCTGCTTACGCGAAACTGTGTGAAAAGGAGAAATGAAAAAAACCAACGAAATCCGAGGGATCGCTCTGACAATTTGTATGTTGACTCTCCGTCGATTATCGAGACCTCAACATATGGTGTGTTTTCTTTTTCCGAGTCTAGTAGCCAATCAATTTGAACCCTTTTTCCCGTCGTCTTTCGCCCAAAGATTTCGTTCCATGATCCAAAGATCACTCGACTCATTTCTGCCGAAGCTTTCTGAAGGACTGCATCGATTTGCTTTTTTTCATCGCTTGCAAATAGATAGGATAGAAAATTTGGATTTTTCCCGTGCTTTTCTTTAACCCGATCTATTCTGGCCACTATGTGATTGTCTATATTTAAGCCATTGCCCTGACTGTCAAGAACGTCCTGGATTATTTTCCGGTAATAATTGTTGACATCGTCTCCGATATCTTTCAGATATATTCTGTCTGGAAATCCAAAAAGAAAGGTGGGGAAGTAAACGGTTTTTGGTAGTCGTTCTCGGAAAGCATTTATACCTATCATCCAAATTTGTTTATCTTCTTTCTTTTCAGAAGGGCGCCCATTATATTCCTTGAATGCTTTTGCCCCGGATTTTCGTAATTCGAAATCGACACTCCAGTTGGTTCGAGTTTCGATGTATGAACTATCCTTGAAGACATAATTTCTCTCGATTACTAGCATATCGAGAGAAAAATCGTCTTTTAATTGAAAGTCTTGTTTTTTGTACGCGTCTCTTACGTGGTCGATGTCGGATTTGTTGAGTTTTACGATTGCGCGTATTATGATTTTTCCTGTGAAGGCGGCTTTTTTGTCCTTTGGGATTAGATCGATTAATGGGGCTTTTTCGTGTACGGTTCCGACTAGATTCGCAGTTTCCGTATCTGCAGTTCCGAAAACGGAAAGCGCTTCAAGGACGGTTGTTTTTCCACTTTCATTTAAGCCTACGAGAGTGCTTATATTTCCGGGGGAATTGTCAGATAAGTCGATTTTTATTCTTTTTATTCCTTTGAAATTCTCGATCTCGAAGCTCTGAATCTTCATGTTTTCCCCGTGGCGTGAAAAATAAAAATATATGTGTTGTGGTGATCCGTCAATCAATCGTAAGTGTGACTCATCAATGGTCGACACGCAATAACCCAAAGCATTTCCAGATTTTGATGCTCGGTCGCTTGACGAGCGCGTGCATTTTTGAGCGGCGCGGAGGTGGGGGCGGCAGCTATTCTTTATCCTGGCAAATCCGGTTTCTCTGTGCGGATTCGCCGGTAATCGATAACGTCTCGAATCTCGCCAACGCTTGCAAGTTTCAGGTGAATATGTTGGCTATTGGACAGCGTAAGGAGCGGCGGCTGAACTGGTGCGACTTCAACCGGTCGGCGGGGGGGGGCCTATGTGTTTCGTCAAGCGTTAGGGGCTGACTTGGGTTGGTAAATGGTGCCGTCGCGCAGCATGGCGAACAGAACGTCGCAGCGTCGCCGTGCGAGCGCGATGAGCGCTTGGTTGTGACGCTTGCCCTGTTGGATCTTGCGGGCGTAGTAAGCCCGCGAGACGGGGTCTCGCAATGCCGCGAAGGCGGATAGGAACAAGGCACGCTTGAGCACCTTGTTGCCGCGTCTGGATGGATGTTCACCCCGTATCGATGAACCTGAGCGCCGAGTAACCGGCGCGAGGCCGGCGTAGGCCGCCAGATGTGCAGCCGAAGCGAATGCCTTATGGGCGACCTCGGTCAGGAGTCTGGCGGCGGTCCTGACGCCGACTCCCGGCATGCTGGTCAGGACCGGCCAAAGAGGGTGAGCAAGCACCAGTCGCTCCACTTCGGCAGCGACCTCGTCGCGTTGCTTACGCAAGGCTGCAAGCTGCTGGGCTAAACGGGGCATGACGATGGTGGCGGCTTGCGTGCCGGGCACGATCACGGCTTGTTCGCGCAGTGCCTGAACGATCTCGGCCGCCAAGCCTTTGCCCATGCGAGGAGCGAGCTTGGTCAGGCGATTGGCGAGCGTCTTCTCGGTGGTGCCGGCAAGCGCGGCGGGTGACGGATAGCGCTCAAGCAGATCGAGGACCGCTGGATGGTCGAGGCGTGGCCCGAGAACACGCTCAAGCGCCGGGTGGATCTGGGTAAGCAAGCCTCGAATGCGGTTGCTGGTTTGCGTGACCTGAGCGGCGAGGTCGTCATCGAAGCCGCACAGCATGGTGAGCTCGGCGAGTTGCTCGTCCGCCAATCGAAGTGAACGCAGCGTGTGCGGCATCGAGCGGGCAGCTTCGGCAATGATCGCGGCATCGCGGGCATCAGTCTTGGCTTCGCCCGCATGCAGATCGGCGATGCGGCGCATAGCCAGTCCCGGCAGATAGGCGACGAGTACGCCTTCATCGCGAGCGACGGCCACCGGAAGCGCGCCGATGGTGGAGGGCTGATCGACGACGAACAGTAGTCGACCGTGCGTCTTGAGTTCGGTGATGAGGGCGCGCAGCTTGGCCTCGTCGTTGGGTAGCGCCTTGTTGTACAGGCGCTTACCGTTCCGATCGAGTGCCACGGCGTGATGATGGCCTTTACCGACATCGACGCCGACAAAGACATCGACGGCGTCACGTTGTTGAGTGTCTTGCATCGAAGTTTATGCAGAGTGAACGGATTGGCCTGCAACAACGGTGGCAAGTCTCGGCATCCACGTTACGGACGGCGTCGGGATATCCCGGCCAAACCCCTATCAGCGATCACCAGCCACCCACCAGGCCCGGTGACAACACCCCCCGGATCATGACTGCGACTGGGGGCGGGAATCATGCCGGGCCTGGCTGGCCATAGCCCCGATTATTGGAGCGTGAAGATAGTAACGGGGGCATAACCGCGCGCAGGTTAGTCCGCGTGCCGGTTGCTGTCGGAGCGGTATCGTGGCTGATGCGCGGGGTCTCTTCACGTGTGGGCATTGCGAACTCACCGAGGCGGGGCAGGTGATTGACGATGCGACAGCCGTGGACGATGCAACTACGCCACTTGGAAGCTGTGTGGCTCAGCGAGACATTACGACAGCCTGACAGATCTCGTCTGGTTCACGAATCGGGGTGGGACTGATTGAACTCCGAACTGGTGGAATCTCGGTCGGTGTCCGGATGGCCTGAACAGGTGGGAGGGGAGGCCAGTGCTGCCGCCATGGTGCTCTTCACCTGAAGTCTGCATCGCATGTTGCGCCGAATTTGCGCCGCGAGACGATCGGAAAATAGAAGCTCGCAGTGAAGTCAGCAGGGAAATTGAAAAAGCCCGGTAGATCAAAGATCTACCGGGCTCTCGCATTTGGTGGCGAATCAGGGATTCGAACCCCGGACCTGCGGATTATGATTCCGTCGCTCTAACCGACTGAGCTAATTCGCCGAAGAAATGAATTATGGAGAATGCCGGTCTGGCTGTCAACACCTTTTTTCGTCTTCCGTGAAAAAGGTTGCTGTCGGCCCGCGCCGGCCTCGTCGCGGGGCGGGTTGCCGTTCACCGGAACCCGCCCGCCACCCGGCCTCAATCCTGCGCGTAGATATTCGAGTCCTTCGTCTCCTTGACGAACAGCAGGCCGATCACGAACGTGCCCAGCGCGATCACGATCGGATACCAGAGGCCCGAGTAGATGTTGCCCTTCGCCGCGACGATCGCGAACGCGGTTGCCGGCAGGAAGCCGCCGAACCAGCCGTTGCCGATGTGATAGGGCAGCGACATCGACGTGTAGCGGATCCGCGTCGGGAACATCTCGACCAGCATCGCGGCGATCGGGCCGTAGACCATCGTCACGTAGATCACGAGGATCGTCAGGACCACGATCGTCATCGGCCAGTTGAGCTGCGCCGGGTCGGCCTTCGCCGGGTAGCCGGCCGACTTCAGCGTTGACGCGAGCGTCTTGTCGAACGCCGCGCCCTGCGCCTTCGCGTCGGCCGCCTTGCCGTCATAGGCCGCGACCACCGTGTCGCCGACCTTGATCTGCGCGGTCGTACCGGCCGGTGCCGCGACGTTCTCGTAGTTCAGGCCGGCCTTCGCGAGCGCGCCCTTCGCGATGTCGCACGAGTCGGTGAACTTCGACGTGCCGACCGGGTTGAACTGGAACGCGCAGCTGGCCGGATCGGCGATCACCGAGATCGGCGCCTTCTGCGTCGCAATCTCGAGCTGCGGGTTCGCGTAGTGCGTGAGGGCCTTGAACAGCGGGAAGTAGGTCAGCGCGGCGATCAGGCAGCCCGCGAGGATGATCGGCTTGCGGCCGATCTTGTCCGACAGCGAACCGAAGAACAGGAAGAACGGCGTGCCGATCAAGAGCGCGATCGCGATCAGGATGTTCGCGCTCGCACCGTCCACCTTCAGCGTCTGCGTGAGGAAGAACAGCGCGTAGAACTGGCCCGTGTACCACACGACGGCCTGGCCGGCGGTCAGGCCGACGAGCGCGAGGATCACGATCTTCAGGTTCTTCCACTGGCCGAACGCCTCGGTCAGCGGCGCTTTCGACGTCTTGCCTTCGGCCTTGATGCGCATGAACACCGGCGATTCGTTCAGCTGCATCCGGATCCACACCGACACCGCGAGCAGCAGGATCGACGCGACGAACGGCACGCGCCAGCCCCAGCTGCCGAACGCTTCCTCGCCGATGAACGTGCGCACGCCGAGAATCACGAGCAGCGACAGGAACAAGCCGAGCGTGGCGGTCGTCTGGATCCACGCGGTGTAGAAGCCGCGACGGTTGGCCGGCGCATGCTCGGCGACGTAGGTCGCCGCGCCGCCGTATTCGCCGCCGAGCGCGAGACCCTGCAGCAGCCGCATCGCGATGAAGATCACGGGCGCGGCAATGCCGATCGACGTGTAGCCGGGCAGGAAGCCGACCACGAACGTCGAGATGCCCATGATCACGATCGTCACGAGGAACGTGTGCTTGCGTCCGACCATGTCGCCGAGCCGGCCGAACACGATCGCGCCGAACGGCCGCACCGCGAAGCCGGCCGCGAAGCCGAGCAGTGTGAAGATGAACGCGGCGGTTGGATTGACGCCGGAGAAGAAACTCTTGCTGATGTAGGCCGCGAGCGAGCCGGCCAGGTAAAAGTCGTACCACTCGAACACGGTGCCGAGCGACGACGCGAAGATCACCTTCTTCTCTTCGCCCGTCATCGGCGCGTGCGAAATTTGCCCGCCTAACGTTGCCATGAGTCGTCTCCAAGTCCCTTGATATAGATATGCGGCCGCCTTGGGTGAGCGGGCCTGTGGACGATTATTGGTACGGAAACTTACGGCGGACTGACTCGCGCGTGCAAAACGACTGCGCGTTAACCCGCGTCGAATCGGTCGCTTTGTGCGCTCATCTTGCGTCGAACGTCCGGCAAATCGCTGGTTTTGGTGCAATTGCGGCGTGCTGCGGCGGCGCGCGTCAGGGTTAATCCGGGGCGGTGTCGGTCAGCGGCAGGCTGATGCGCACGAGCGTGCCGGCGAGGCGCGGTGCGTGCTGGTACACGTGATCGTCGAGGGTCAGCGTGCCGCCGTGCTGCGTGGCGATCTCGCGCACGATCGCGAGCCCGAGGCCGCTGCCGTCGCCTTCGCGGCCGAGGATCCGGTAGAAGCGCTCGACGACGCGCTCGCGTTCGGCGGCCGGGATGCCCGGCCCGGTGTCCTCGACTTCGAGATGCACGACCCGCTCCGCAGGCTCGGCGCACACGCGCACCGTGATGCGGCCGCCGTCCGGCGTGTAGCGGATCGCGTTGTCGATCAGGTTGCCGAGCATCTCGCGCAGCATCACCGGATTGCCATCGACGTCGAGCGGCGTGTCGTCCGGCGGGCCTTCGTAGCCGAGATCCATCCGTTTCGCGAGCGCGGCCTGCACCCAGTCGCGTACCGCGCGCCGCGCGAGTGTGGCGATCTCGACCGGCTCGAACGTCAGCCCGCTCGCGCGGTTCTCGGCGCGCGCCAGCGCGAGCAACTGCGTGACGAGCCGCGCGGCCTGCTCGGAGCTCGTCGCGATCTGCTCGAGCGAGCGCTGCACGTCGGGCGGGACAGGGTGGCGCAGCGCGAACTCGGCCTGCGTGCGCAGGCCCGCGAGCGGGGTCTTCATCTGGTGCGCGGCGTCGGCGATGAAGCGCTTTTGCAGCGCCATGTTCTGTTCGAGACGCGCGAGCAGGTCGTTGAACGACGTGACGAGCGGCTCGATCTCGGGCGGCGCGCGCTGCGCCTCGACGGGCGACAGGTCGTCGGGCCGCCGCGCGCGGATGTGCGCCTGCAGCGCGTTGAGCGGCGCGAGGCCGCGCGACAGCCCGAACCAGACCAGCAGGATCGCGAGCGGCAGGATCACGAATTGCGGCAGGATCACGCCCTTGATGATGTCGTTCGCGAGCGCGTTGCGCTTGTCCAGCGTTTCGCCGACCTGCACGAGCACGGGCTGCGTGTTGCCCGGTTGCGGCAGCGCGACCGTCGTATAGGCGACGCGCACGTCGTTGCCGCGCAGCAGGTCGTCGCGGAACATGACGACGCCTGGCGGCGGGCGATCCTCGTCGCGCGGCAGCGGCATGTCGGCTTCGCCCGCGACCAGCTCGCCGCGTGTGCCGAGCACCTGGAAGTAAACGCTGTCGACGTTGTCCGCGCGCAGGAAGTCGCGTGTCTGCTCCGGCAGCGTCAGCTCGGCGACACCGTTTACCGGATGGATCTGCCGCGCGAGCACGTACGCGTTGGTCTCGAGCGCGCGGTCGAACGGGCCGTTCGCGATCGTCTTCGCGACCAGATAGGTGACGGCGATGCTCATCGGCCATAGCAGCAGCAGCGGCGCGAGCATCCAGTCGAGGATCTCGCCGAACAGCGAGCGCGGGCGCGGTGCCTCGGGCGCATCGGTTTCGTCGGGTGGCGCGAACGGGTTCTCGTAGCGCGCGTCGCGCGCCTCGTCGGCGGCCGACGACGGCGCGCCGGTCGGGTGGCGGGTATGGGCCGGCGTGGCCATCGCGGCGACGCCCGGGTTCAGCGCAGCGGCGTGCCGGCCACCGCGGGCTGGGGCGCTGCCGTGTCGGCCGGCGCGGCGGGCGCGACCTTCTCGAGGCAATAGCCGAGGCCGCGCACGGTCGAGATCCGTACGCCGCTGGGTTCGATCTTCTTGCGCAGCCGGTGCACGTAGACTTCGATCGCGTTGTTGCTGACTTCCTCGCCCCATTCACACAGATGGTCGACGAGCTGCTCCTTCGACACGAGCCGGCCGATCCGCTGCAGCAGCACCTCGAGCAGGCCGAGCTCGCGTGCGGAGAGATCGAGCACGTGATCGTTCGCATACGCGATGCGGCCGACCTGGTCGAACGCGAGCGAGCCGTGGCGCACGACGGTCGGGCCGCCGCCCGCGCCGCGCCGGGTCAGCGCGCGCACGCGCGCCTCGAGCTCGTTGAGCGCGAACGGCTTGGCCATGTAGTCGTCGGCGCCGAGGTCGAGCCCCTTCACGCGCTCGTCGACGCTGTCGGCGGCCGTCAGGATCAGCACGGGGAGGTTGGAATTGCGGGCGCGCAGGCGCTTGAGCACGTCGAGCCCGGGCATTTTCGGGAGCCCGAGATCGAGGATCAGCAGGTCGAACGTCTGCATCGACAGCGCCGTATCGGCGTCGACGCCGGTCTTCACGTGGTCGACCGCATAGCCCGATTGGCGGAGTGACCGGGTGAGGCCGTCCGCGAGTATGCTGTCGTCTTCCGCGATGAGAATTCGCATGATGCTGACCGATGGCCGGCAGGGCGTTCGCGCCGGCCGGCTGTCTCCGAAGTTATTCGTGTACAACGCAGCCTGCATTGCGGGCTTGCACAAAACACTGTTTTTTTATACAGTGTCTGCATTCGTGGGCGGCGCTTGAAAGCGGGCGCGCCTCTAACAGACGCTGCTCATCATAGCAAAGGACGATTCATGGAAGATAGCAAGAAGGGCTCCGGGATGACCGCCGAGAAGAGCAAGGCGCTGGCCGCCGCGCTTGCCCAGATCGAAAAGCAGTTCGGCAAGGGCTCGATCATGCGCATGGGCGACGGCGAGGCGACGGAGAACATCCAGGTCGTGTCCACGGGCTCGCTCGGTCTCGATATCGCGCTTGGCGTCGGCGGCCTGCCGCGCGGCCGGGTGGTCGAGATCTACGGTCCGGAATCGTCCGGTAAAACCACGCTCACGCTGCAGGTCATTGCCGAACTGCAGAAGATCGGCGGTACGGCGGCGTTCATCGACGCCGAGCACGCGCTCGACGTTCAATATGCAGCGAAGCTCGGCGTGAACGTGCCGGAGCTGCTGATCTCGCAGCCGGACACCGGCGAGCAGGCGCTTGAAATCACCGACGCGCTGGTGCGCTCGGGCTCGATCGACATGATCGTCATCGACTCGGTCGCGGCGCTCGTGCCGAAGGCCGAAATCGAAGGCGAGATGGGCGATTCGCTGCCGGGTCTGCAGGCCCGCCTGATGTCGCAGGCGCTGCGCAAGCTGACCGGCACGATCAAGCGCACGAACTGCCTGGTGATTTTCATCAACCAGATCCGGATGAAGATCGGCGTGATGTTCGGCAACCCGGAAACCACGACGGGCGGTAACGCGCTGAAGTTCTACTCGTCGGTGCGTCTCGACATCCGCCGGATCGGCTCGATCAAGAAGAACGACGAGGTGATCGGCAACGAAACCCGCGTGAAGGTCGTCAAGAACAAGGTGTCGCCGCCGTTCCGCGAAGCGATCTTCGACATCCTGTATGGCGAAGGTATTTCGCGTCAGGGCGAGATCATCGATCTCGGCGTGCAGGCGAAGATCGTCGACAAGGCGGGCGCCTGGTACAGCTACAACGGCGAGAAGATCGGCCAAGGCAAGGACAACGCGCGTGAATTCCTGCGCGAGAATCCGGAAATCGCACGCGAGATCGAGAACCGCATTCGCGAATCGCTTGGCGTGGTCGCCATGCCCGATGGTGCTGGCCTGGACGAAGCCGAGGCGATGGACGAAGAAGAGTGATGGTCGGGCGCCGAGGTCAGGCTGGCGAGCCGGAGGAGAGCGACGTGCCCGAAACGGCGGGTCGCTCCGGCCGGCGAGCCGGATCCTCGGGCGCCGATCGGCGGGTCGCAGGCAGCCATGCCGCGAACCGCACCGCGACGAGGGCATCCGACGATGCCCTCGTTTCGTTTGAGATTACCGCACCGGACGATCCGTTCGACGACGATGAGTCGTTCGACGCGCACGACCGCTCCCGTCGTCGCGTGTCCGGTGTCAGCTTCCCGGGCGATCGCGCAGCCGACGCATCGGCGCCGGCCAGGGAAGATGTCTATACGCGCAGCAGCCAGCATCCGCGTCGCACACGTCGCGCGTCGGGTGCTTCTTCTTCCAGTGCTTCGCCAGGTGACGCTCCGGGCGCGACCGAGCGCAAGTCGTCGAAGCCTCAGCGATCGTTGAAGGGCCGCGCGCTCGGCTATCTATCCCGCCGCGAATACAGCCGCGCGGAACTCGCGCGCAAGCTCGCGCCCTACGTCGGCGAAGACGAATCCGTCGAGCCGGTGCTCGATGCGCTGGAACAGGAAGGCTGGCTGTCCGACGCGCGCTTTGCCGAGAGCCTCGTGCATCGTCGCGCGTCGCGCGTTGGTGTCGCACGCATCGTCAGCGAGCTGAAGCGTCATGCGGTGGGCGACACGCTCGTCGAGGAAGTGAACGCGCAGCTCCGCGAGACCGAATGGGCGCGTGCGCAGGCAGTCTGGCGCAAGAAATTCGGTGCACTGCCGCAAACGCCGGCCGAGCGTGCCAAGCAGGCGCGCTTTCTCGCCGCACGCGGCTTCTCGAGCGCGACCATCGTGAAGTTGCTGAAGGTCGGCGACGATTTCCTGATCGACGACTGACCGCGCCGATCGCGCGCATGGCGCGCGATTTTGCTGCAACGCAACCACTTCCGGACAGGCGGGAATACCCGCCGTCGCGTCAAGCTGTCTCAAATACCCAATATGCTAAAATCCACGGGTTTTCCTCTTCGGCCTCAACCTCCAGCATGCCGCTATCCGAGCCCGTGCCCCGTCAGTTGCGACATCAACGCGCAATCCGAGCGGAAGCTTACGAGCGCGGCGACGGCTTGTGGGACATCGAAGCCTGCCTGACCGACCACAAGCCGCGCGATGTCGCGCTTGCGTCGGGCATCCGGCCCCAGGGCCTGCCGATCCACGAACTCTGGCTGCGCGTGACTATCGATCGTGACCTCAATGTCGTCGACGCCGAAGCGTCTTCGGAATGGGTTCCCTATCCCGGTCACTGTCAATCCGCCCCTCCCGCCTATCGGGCCCTCATCGGGCTCAATCTCTTCCGCAATTTCCGCCGCAACGCGAACCGGCTGCTCGCCGGCGTCGCAGGCTGCTCCCATCTCACCGAACTGTGCGCCGTGCTGCCGACGGCAGCGATCCAGGCGTTCGCCGGTGATGTGTGGAACGTGCGCGAAGAGGGCGGCGAAGGGCCGGATCATGACGGCGCACACGACGAAGCGCCTTTCCAGCTCGGCCGCTGCCGGGCGTTGCGGTTCGACGGTGAGGTCGTGCGGCAGTACTACCCGCGCTGGTATGGCGCGAGCCGGCCGGACGTGCCCGGTGATGGCAGCACGAAGGAATGAACGGAAATCATTCGAAGAAGCGTCTAAAGCGACTTTTCATCCAACTCTCAGACTGAAGGGAATCACGCATGAAGATTCACGAGTACCAGGGTAAGGAAATCCTGCGGAAATTCGGAGTCGCGGTACCGCGCGGCAAGCCGGCGTTCTCGGTTGACGAGGCCGTCAAGGTGGCAGAAGAGCTCGGCGGCCCGGTTTGGGTCGTGAAGGCTCAGATTCACGCGGGTGGCCGTGGCAAGGGCGGCGGCGTGAAGGTGGCGAAGTCGATCGAGCAGGTTCGTGAATACGCGAACCAGATCCTCGGCATGCAGCTCGTCACGCACCAGACCGGTCCGGAAGGCCAGAAGGTCAACCGTCTGATGATCGAAGAAGGCGCTGACATCAAGCAGGAACTGTATGTCAGCCTCGTCGTCGATCGCGTGTCGCAAAAGATCGTTCTGATGGGTTCGAGCGAAGGCGGCATGGACATCGAAGAAGTCGCCGAAAAGCACCCGGAACTGATCCACAAGGTCATCGTCGAGCCGTCGACGGGCCTGCTCGACGCTCAGGCCGACGATCTCGCCGCGAAGATCGGCGTGCCGGCTGCTTCGATTCCGCAAGCGCGCGCGATCCTGCAAGGCCTGTACAAGGCATTCTGGGAAACCGACGCATCGCTGGCCGAAATCAACCCGCTGAACGTCTCGGGCGACGGCAAGGTCACCGCACTCGACGCGAAGTTCAACTTCGACGCGAACGCGCTGTTCCGCCACCCGGAAATCGTCGCTTACCGCGACCTGGACGAAGAAGATCCGGCTGAAATCGAAGCGTCGAAGTTCGACCTCGCGTACATCTCGCTCGACGGCAACATCGGCTGTCTCGTGAACGGCGCAGGCCTGGCAATGGCGACGATGGACACCATCAAGCTGTTCGGCGGCGAGCCGGCGAACTTCCTGGACGTCGGCGGTGGCGCGACGACCGAGAAGGTCACCGAAGCGTTCAAGCTGATGCTGAAGAACCCGGATCTGAAGGCGATCCTCGTGAACATCTTCGGCGGCATCATGCGCTGCGACGTGATCGCGGAAGGCGTGATCGCCGGTTCGAAGGCCGTGAACCTGAACGTGCCGCTCGTCGTGCGCATGAAGGGCACGAACGAGGACCTCGGCAAGAAGATGCTGGCCGATTCGGGCCTGCCGATCATCTCGGCGGACAGCATGGAAGAAGCTGCGCAGAAGGTCGTCGCGGCTGCCGCAGGCAAGTAAGCGCGCGCTAATGAACACGCATGGCGGCGCGGTTCGCTCGCGACGCCAATCGAACAGAGGTCAAAATACATGTCGATTCTGATCAACAAGGACACGAAGGTCATCACGCAGGGCATTACCGGCAAAACCGGTCAGTTCCATACGCGCGCCTGCCGTGAATACGCAAACGGCCGCGAAGCATTCGTCGCGGGCGTGAACCCGAAGAAGGCCGGCGAAGACTTCGAAGGCATTCCGATCTACGCAAGCGTCAAGGAAGCGAAGGCAGAAACCGGCGCGACCGTGTCGGTCATCTACGTTCCGCCGGCAGGCGCAGCGGCTGCGATCTGGGAAGCGGTCGAAGCCGATCTGGATCTCGCGATCTGTATCACGGAAGGCATCCCCGTCCGCGACATGATCGAAGTGAAGGACCGCATGCGCCGTGAAGGCCGCAAGACGCTGCTGCTCGGGCCGAACTGCCCGGGCACGATCACGCCGGACGAGCTGAAGATCGGCATCATGCCGGGTCACATCCACCGCAAGGGCCGCATCGGCGTCGTGTCGCGTTCGGGCACGCTGACGTATGAAGCGGTTGCTCAGCTGACGGCACTCGGCCTCGGCCAGTCGTCGGCAGTCGGTATCGGCGGCGACCCGATCAACGGTCTGAAGCACATCGACGTGATGAAGATGTTCAACGACGATCCGGACACGGATGCGGTCGTGATGATCGGCGAAATCGGTGGTCCGGACGAAGCCAATGCGGCAGAGTGGATCAAGGACAACATGAAGAAGCCGGTCGTCGGCTTCATCGCTGGCGTCACGGCGCCTCCGGGCAAGCGCATGGGCCACGCCGGCGCGCTGATCTCGGGCGGTGCGGATACGGCCGAAGCGAAGCTGGAAATCATGGAAGCGTGCGGCATCACCGTCACGCGCAACCCGTCGGAAATGGGCCGTCTGCTGAAGAAGGCGCTGTAATATTTCCCCTGGGTTCGTCCTGCAGAAAACGCCGGCTTTGCCGGCGTTTTTTGTTATGCTCGCGCAATGAATTCGTAAGCACCGGGCATGCATCGCGCATGTGCCGGCGATGAACCGGGCCGCCTGCAAGGCGGCCGCCGTCCTGCCCGTCACGCCATGCTCGAATTCCTGACGTCGCTCCACTGGGGCGCCGTACTCCAGATCGTCATCATCGATATCCTGCTCGGCGGCGACAACGCGGTCGTGATCGCGCTCGCCTGCCGCAACCTGCCCGCGAACCAGCGGCTGCGCGGTGTCATCTGGGGCACCGCGGGGGCGATCCTGCTGCGCGTCGCGCTGATCACGTTCGCGGTCGCGCTGCTCGACGTGCCGTTCCTGAAGCTCGGCGGCGGGCTGCTGCTGCTGTGGATCGGCATCAAGCTGATGGCGCCGGCCGCCGACGCGCACGACGACATCAAGCCGGCCAGCCGGCTGTGGGACGCGGTGAAGACGATCGTGATCGCCGATGCGGTGATGAGCCTCGACAACGTGATCGCGATCGCCGGCGCGGCCGAGCAGGCCGACCCGTCGCACCGGATCGCGCTGGTGATCTTCGGGCTCGTCGTCAGCGTGCCGATCATCGTGTGGGGCAGCACGCTGGTGCTGAAACTGCTCGACCGTTTCCCGATCGTCGTGGCGTTCGGTGCCGGGCTGCTCGGCTGGATCGCGGGCGGGCTGATCGTGAACGACCCGGTCGGCGACCGCTGGCCGGTGCTCGACACGCCGGAGGTCCTCTACGGCGCGAGCATCGCAGGCGCGCTGTTCGTCGTGGCGATCGGTTACACGCTCAGGAAGCGCCGCGACGTACCGCACGCACACTGACTATTGGCCGTCCGGCCGACTGCCGGATTCACGGCCCGCTGGCTACGATCGAGACGCCTGCCTTTACCGGCAGGCGTTTTTCGTTTCCGGAGCCTGCCATGTTCGAAGCCTTTTCCATTTCCCTGTTCCGTCGCGTGGCCGCCGATCTGCGGCGCGCGAACCGGCCGTCACCGCGCTGGCGGCCGGCCGGCTTCACGCTGATCGAACTGATGATCGTGCTGGCGATCGTCGGCGTGATCGCGGCCTATGCGATTCCCGCGTACCAGGATTACCTGGCGCGCTCGCGCGTCGGCGAGGGGCTCGCGCTCGCGTCGTCCGCGCGGCTTGCCGTCGCCGACAACGCGGCAAGCGGCACGAGCCTCGATGGCGGCTACAGCCCGCCGGCCGCGACCCGCAATGTCGAATCCGTCGCGATCGACGGCGCGACCGGCCAGATCACGGTCGCATTCACCACGCGCGTCGCCGCGGCCGGCGCCAATACGCTGGTGCTCGTGCCGTCGGCGCCCGACAAGGCCGATGCGCCCACCGCGCGCGTGCCGCTTAAAAAGGGCGCGATGCAGGCCGGTGCGATCGCGTGGGAGTGCTTCGCCGCCGGCAAGGATGCGTCGTCGTTGCCGGCGCCGGGGGCCGGGCCGTTGCCGGGCGACGCCGCGACGCTGCCTGCGAAATATGCGCCGGCGGAGTGTCGCGTGTAGTGCCGGCGGCGGGGCAGGGCGGCGCGGGCAGCATGCCGGCCGCCGCTTCCGCCGGCCCGGGCGGTCATCCCGCGTCGGGTCGCGGCGCGAAGGCCCCGCACAGAGGGGGGAAAGTTTTGTATAGTGCGCCGGTTGCTGACATCCGGTTCGCTCATGCCCTCCACTTTTTCCCGTTCGTTGCCGCTCGTTGCACTGGCTGTCGCCCTGATCGTGCCGTACGCAATCACGAATCACACGTATCCGATCCCGACCTTCTATTCCGAGTTTTCCGCGCTGGTGCTGTATCTGCTGGTGGGAGTGTCCGTCGTGCTGCTCGCGCGCACGGGTCGCCCGGCCGAGCCGTTTGCGGCGCCGGCCGCGTTCGTCGCGCCGCTCGGGTTCGCCGTGGTGCTCATCGCGCAGGTCGCGCTGATCCCGCTCAAGGTGCCGTCGATGAACTGGCTGGCGGTCGGCTATCTTGCCGCCGCGCTGGTCGCGATGCAGGCCGGCTATGCGCTCGCGCGCGACGGGCTGGCCGAGGCCGTGTCGCGGATGATGGCCGGTGCGCTGCTCATCGGCGGCGTGTTCGCGGTCGGAACCCAGATCGCGCAGTTGTTCCACCTCGAGTCGGCGCTGTCGCCGTTCGTCGTGATGTACAACGTCGCGGTCGATCGCCGTCCGTACGGCAACATGGCGCAGGCGAACCATCTGGCCAGCTACATCGCGTTCGCGCTCGCCGGCGCGCTGTATCTCGTGCAGACGCGCCGGCTCGCGGTATGGGCGTGGTTCGCGCTGTCGATCGTGCTGTCGGTCGGTCTCGCGCTGACGGTGTCGCGCGGGCCGTGGCTGCAGGTCGGGGTCATGGTCGTCGCAGGCTTCTGGATGGCGTGGCTCGAATCGCGTCGTGCGCCGGGCAATGCGCGCGCGTGGCTGATCCCGGTCGTGCTCGCGGTGGCATTCATCGCGGTGAACGTCGCGGTGCGCTGGGCCAACGTGCACTATCACCTGAATCTCGCGGAATCCGCGGCCGACCGGATGCGCGACGCGGGGCAGATTGCGCCGCGTCTCGCGCTGTGGAAGTACGGGCTCGCGATGTTCCGCGAGCATCCGCTGCTCGGCGTCGGCTGGGGCGAGTTCCCGTCGCACCAGTTCGCGCTCGTGCGTTCGCTCGGCGGCGTCGAGATTGCGAACAACTCGCACGACATCTTCATCGACCTGCTCGCGAAGTCCGGCCTCGTCGGCTTGGGCGTGCTCGTCGTCACGCTCGTGACGTGGTTTGTGCGTGCGGTGCGCGCGCCGCAGTCGAGCATGCGCGTGTTCGGCTTTGCGCTGATCGGCATCCTTTTGATGCACGCGCTGGTCGAGTATCCGCAGCAGTACATGTTCTTCCTGTTGCCGGCGATGTTCGTGATCGGGCTGCTCGACGTGAAGCCGCTGCGCATCCTGCCGGGGCGCGCAGCGTTCGGGTTGTTCGCGGTGCTGTCGGTCGGCGGCGTGCTGGCGGCGGTGCCCGTGCTGCGCGACTACCAGCGCGCGGAAGTGCTGTATTACGGCAGCGATCCGGCCGCGCAGTACCGCGATGCACCGTCGCTGCTGTTCGGCGCGTGGGGTGAATACGGCGCGGCCACGCTGCTGCCGATTTCGGCGGACGACCTGCCGGCCAAGCTCGCCGCGCATGAACGCGCGATCGCGCTGCTGCCCGGCGAGACGGTGCTGCGCCGCTATGCGGCGCTGCAGGCGCTGGCGGGCCGCAACACCGATGCGCTCGACACCGTCGCGCGCCTGCACGTGTTTGCGAAGGAGTTGAAGGACTGGCCGCAGCAACTGGCGGCGCTGTACAAGCTGTGCGATCAGCAGCCGGCGCTGAAGCCGTTCAAGGCGGCGGTCGTCGCGAAATACGGCGAAGTGCCGGCCGATGCGGCCGACGACGAGGACGACGACGATTCGGATTGATGCAGGCCGCGCCTGCCGGACGGGGAATGCCGGCATGTGCCGCGCGGTGAGGAAGTCGCGGTGTGCGTCGGGCCGAACTGCCGGGCGCGAACCCGGCGAATCCGGCCGCGTAGCGATTACCTCGCGGATTGCGCGGATTCCGGCTGAACGCGCGACGATTCGCGTCAACCATTGTCAAATCACCGCCGCTTTCCGGGTGGCGCGTGCACAATGCGCGAAAGCGCGTGCGTACCGGCTCGCATCGGGCCTGGGCCGGCGTCAGCACGAGCAGTACCCCGGCCATCCGGGAGGTTCACCACGCAGGATCGCGGCCGGGCATCGATCGGCCGTGCGGCCGTAACGGGGCGCCGGTCCGAAGGCCGCGGCGCAGTGTGACGCACGCGGTGCGGCCGGGCGATGTTCCCCGGTGCGCGGCGCGTGTGTCCGGAACAGTGCTCAAGAACGATATTCGACCATGGCTATTCGCTCGACCTACCTGATCCTGCCCGCCGTCGCGATGCTGTTTTCCGGCTGCGCGATGCTGTCGTCGTCGCAGGAAAGCAAGCTGACCTGCCACATTCCGCGTGCCGTCTATCCGGATACCGCGAAGCCGCTCACGCGCCCGGCAACCGTACTCGTGCGCGCGCTGATGACGACGTCCGGCGAGGCGCAGAACGTCACGGTGACCACGAGCAGCCGCAATGCGGCGGCCGATCGCGCGGCCATCGACGCGATGACGCACGCGACCTGCGTGCAGACGGGCGCGACCGCGAACCCGTTCATGCTGACCCAACCGTTCGTGTTCGAGCCGCAGCGCGGCCAGTGATGGGCAGGCGGTGCGGCCTGCGTGCGGGTTGCCGTCCGGCTTCGCCGCGGCCACCCGCACCGTTTCGCTCGGCCGCCGACAGTCGATGCGCGCGGCCGTTGTGGCGCGCGCCCGACGTTCAGTGCTGCGGCATCAGGTTCGCGCCGCGGCAAGCCGGCTCGGCCGCCGTGCTCAGCCCGAGCAGCGTGAACCCGTTGCGCTCCTGGCGAATCAGCGCATAGTGCCGCGCGACCGTTTCTCCGGTGTTGCCCGTCAGATCGAGTTCGACCTGAAAGCGGTCCTTGCTGTCCGAGCAACTGCGCACCGGGCCGTACGCGAACCCCCTGTCGGCAGTCTTGCTGGCCTTTTCGAACACCTGTCGGCCTTTCAGCGCGGCCGCTGCGGCGGCGGGCTCGCTCCATTCGCGCGCCAGCGCATCGTCCGCCTTCAGCCATTCGTCGACGAAATCGCGGCCGTTGAGCGCAACGGGCTGTACGCGCTGCACGGTGGCGCCGTCGACGCGATAGCGGAAGACGCCCGGCCGCGTCATCACATCGCTGTCCTTCGAGCCGACCGTCGCCCGCACCTCGAAGCCGTCGGGGTGCACCTTGAAGCGGATCGGGTTTTCGTCGAGCACGTAGCTGTTCTCGGAATGGAACACCGTGCGCTGCACGGCCGAGCCGTTGGCCGGCGCGACCACGTCCACGGCGAACTGGCTCCAGCGCGACGCGCACCACGGCGTGCCGTGGACGACCGCGACCTGCCCGCCGGGTAGCGCCGAGAACCAGAAGCCGGCGCCGTACGCGCCGCCGATGTCCTTGTAGTCGCCGGCCTGCCAGCGCAGCACGCGCCGCCAAGCACCGTTTTCCCAGGCGTACGCGGTCAGCACGTTGTCGTCGCCGCATGCGATGTCGAAACCGGCGCGCACGAAAAGCAACGGGCGTGACGTGCCGCCGCGTTCGACGCCGACGTCCGGATTGCGGCCGAATGCCGATTCGCCATCTTTAAACTGGGTAGTGGGTTGGGCGGGCACGCCGAGCGTGGTCGCGAGCGTGCGTTTCAGCGCGGCCGGGTCGACCTGTTCGTCGCTGCACGCGAGCCGCGCGTCGATCGCGCCGACGAGCGCTTGCTTGTACGCACGCAGCGCGTCGCGCAGCGGTGGTGCAATGTCGACGCCGCCGCCGTCGCTCGGCGGAACGCGGATCTGCTGGACGCGATGCTGCGCGTCGATGGCCGCGCGCGCGGCGGTGTCGGCGGCGGGGCAGGTGCCGGCGGCCGATGCGGCGGCCGGCAGCAGGGCGAGCGCGCACAGCAGCGGCGCGCCGTATTTCAGCGTGTGGGTCTTCATTTGTGATGTGTTTTTCTGGTTTTTTATCGTTCGAACGGGAAATCGTTACGGCCGACGATGCCCCGTGAATGGCTGCTGCTGACGCCGCCGCTGGCGCTCAACCCGCCGTGTCTTCCGCCTTCCAGTCCCCCGACTTCCCGCCGCGCTTCTCGCGCACGCTCACGTCGGTGATCACCATCCCGCGATCGACCGCCTTGCACATGTCGTAGACGGTCAGCAGCCCGACCTGCACGGCGGTCAGCGCTTCCATCTCGACGCCGGTCCGGCCGAACGTCTCGACCTGCGCGACGCAATGGACGCCCGGCAGCGCGTCGTCGAGTTCGAAGTCGACGGCTACGCGCGTCAGCGCGAGCGGGTGGCACAGCGGGATCAGGTCGGCCGTGCGCTTGGCGCCCTGGATGGCCGCGATGCGCGCGACGCCGAGCACGTCGCCTTTCTTCGCCTTGCCGTCGCGGATCAGCGCGAAGGTGGCCGGCAGCATCCGGATCGTGCCGCGCGCGATCGCGATGCGTTGCGTTTCCTGCTTGCCGCCGACGTCGACCATGTGGGCGTGGCCGGCGGCGTCGAAATGGGTGAGTCCTGACATGTCTTCCTCTAGTGGAACGGAGTGCGCGAGCACGTCCCGCGATCCGGCGTCGCGATCGGGCGGGGCATCGAATCTCGTCTCTGCGCCGCGCGTCGATTCAACGTTTCAACGGGCGCCTATCATAGCAGTGGCATTCGCGGCGCCGGGTGCGCAGATGGCACCCATGCCGCACGGGACAGTCACGCTGCCGCCGGTACAATGACCCGAATATTCAGACCAAACGCCGCGATGCGCGCCCGGCGCGCGGGACGGCGTCGTTTTCATCCTGCCATGCGTGTCAAACAGTTGCTTGCCGTGTCGCTGTCGGCGGTGCTCGCGTTGCCGCCGAGCGGCCATGCGCAGCGCGCGTCCGCGCCGCCGCTCGAATCGGCGGCCGACGGCGCCCGGTCGATTTCCACCGTGCCCTCCGGCATCGCGCCCGGCGTGTTCGGTACGTACGGTGGCGCGGAGAGCCGGTTTTCGGACAAGGGCAGCGCATCGGCGCCGGCCGCGAGCCTGCGCGCGCCGCTTCGCGCGCTCGAACTGCCCGATCTCGGCGACGGCTCCGGCGGGTCGCTGACGCCGCAGGCCGAGCGCCGGCTCGGCGAGCGTGTGATGCGCGAAGTGCGGCGCGATCCCGACTATCTCGACGACTGGCTCGTGCGCGACTACCTGAACGCGATGGCGGCGCGGCTCGCGGCCGCCGCGGCCGCGCGCTTCATCGGCGGCTACACGCCGGACTTCGACCTGTTCCCGGTGCGCGATCCGCAGATCAACGCGTTCTCGATGCCGGGCGGCTTCATCGGAATCAACAGCGGGCTCGTCGTCACGACGCAGACGGAGTCGGAGCTTGCGTCGGTGGTCGGCCACGAGATGGGGCACGTGCTGCAACGGCACATCGCGCGGATGATCGGTGCGAGCGAGAAGACCGGCTATACGGCGCTCGCGACGATGCTGCTCGGCGTGCTGGCCGGCGTGCTCGCGAGAAGCGGCGACCTCGGCAGCGCGATCGCGGTGGGCGGGCAGGCGTATGCGGTGGACAACCAGCTGCGCTTCTCGCGTTCGGCCGAGCGCGAGGCCGATCGCGTCGGCTTCCAGTTGCTTGCGGGCGCGGGCTACGACCCGTACGGGATGCCGGGCTTCTTCGAGCGGCTCGACCGCGCGTCGATGGGCGATGCGGGCGTGCCGGCGTATGCGCGCACGCACCCGCTGACCGGCGAGCGGATCGCCGACATGGAGGATCGCGCGCGTCGCGCGCCGTACCGGCAGCCGCGCCAGTCGCCCGAATACGGGTTCGTGCGTGCGCGGCTGCGGGTCCTGCAGAACCGCGCGCCGACCGACATCGCGGCCGAGGCGCGCCGGATGCAGTTCGAGATCGACGATCGCACGGCGCCGAACGTCGCGGCGAACTGGTACGGCATCGCACTCGCGAACGCGCAGCTCGGCGAGTATGACGCGGCCGGCAAGGCGCTCGCGTCGGCACGCACCGCGTTCGACGCGCGCGAGCGGCGCGAGGGCGATCCGGCGACGGGTTCGCCGAGCCTCGACGTGCTGGCCGCCGACATCGCGCGCCGCGCGGGGCGCGCCGACGACGCGGTGCGGCTTGCTGCGCTCGCGCAGCGGCGCTGGCCGGCGTCGCACGCCGCGATCGTCGTGCATCTTCAGGCATTGATCGCCGCGCGCCGTTTCGCCGAAGCGCAGGCGCAGGCACGCGCGCAGGCAAAGGCCGACCCCGAGCAGCCGGACTGGTGGGACTATCTCGCGAAGGCGAGCGACGGCAAGGGCGACGTGCTGGCGCGGCGCCGCGCGCTAGCGGAGAAGCTCGCGCTCGACGGCGCATGGCCGTCGGCGATTCGTCAGCTGAAGGATGCGCGCGACGCGAAGGACGTGTCGTTCTACGAGCAGTCGATGATCGGCGCGCGGCTGCTGGAATTCGAGGCGCGCTACAAGGAAGAGCGCGAGGACGAGAAGAACGGCCGCGGGTAGCGGCCGCGACGCGGCAAACGCGGGCGAAGCCGCCGCGGGTCAGGTACTGCCGCCTGCCTCGCCGCGTGCCTGTTGCGCCGGGCTTGCGACGTAGCCGAACCGGGCGGGGACGTCCGCGCAGACAATGCTGCCGAGCGGCAGCGTGCGGCTGTCGCGCCAGCGCAGCACGGGCGGCGCGGTATCGAAATCCGCGTGATCGGCGAACAGCCCGAGATCATGATCGTGCAGCGCCGCGATGCGCGGCGGCGTACCGGCCGCGCGAAACAGTACGCCACCCGCGTCGTCGAGCCAGGCCTCGTCCGGTTCGAACGGTGTGCCGGTCTGGTCGGCGAGCGTGAGCTGCCCGTCGCGCTCGGCGAGCCGGACGACCCACGGCGTATAGGCGAGCTCGACGTACACGCGCTGCGGCCCGTTCTGGAAGAACCACTGGCCCTGCGCATCGCATTCGTAGTTGCGGCCAATGAACGCGTTCAGCGCCGCATGGCGGATCGGCGAGCCGAGCTCGCCGGCCGCCTGCGCCGCGTCGTCGCGCAACCGCCATTCGCCGCGCCGGTCGAGCAGCAGCCAGCCGGTACAGTGCGGCACGTTCGGCCATTTGGCGAGGGCCTGCCGGACGATGTCATCCATGGTCGACGAATTTGGAGCAATAGCCGAACACCCGCGCCGACAGCCAGTCGAGGCGGCCGGGGAACGGCCCGGTCATGAATCCCGCGTGCCCGCCGGCCGCGGGCTGGTCGAGTTCGACGGCCGGCGATACGTCGGCCGGGCCGGGCAGCGCCGATTCAGGCAGGAACGGGTCGTTGCGGGCGTTGAGGAGCAGCGTCGGTACGTCGATCGCGGGCAGCAGCGGCCGTGTCGTCGCCTTGGTCCAGTAGTCGTCCGCATCCGCGAAACCGTGCAGCGGCGCGGTCACGATCTCGTCGAAGTCGCGCATCGTCACGGCCTGCAGCATCGCTTCGCGGTCGAACAGCCCCGGATACTGGTCGAGCTTCGCGAGCGCCTTGCGCTTGAGCGTCTTCAGGAAGCTGCGCGTGTAGATCATCGCAAAGCCTTGCGACAACGCGCGCCCGCCTGCGTGCACGTCGATCGGCGTCGAGATCGCGGCGGCCGCTCGCAGGATCGACGTGTCGCTGCGATGCTCGCCGAGCCAGCGCAATAGCACGTTGCCGCCGAGCGACACGCCGGCCGCGACGAGCGGCCCGCGATGCTGCGCGGCGAGCCGGCGCAGGATCCAGTCGACTTCGGCGCTGTCAGCGAGATGGTAGAAGCGCGGCTGGCGGTTGATCTCGCCGCTGCAACTGCGGAAGTGCGGCACGACGGCGTGCCAGCCCTTCGCGCGCGCGGCGGCCATCATCGCGAGCGCGTAGTGCGAGCCGGAACTGCCTTCGAGGCCGTGGAACAGCACGAACAGCGGCGCATCGGGCGCCGGCGCCGCGCTGTCGAGATGCGCGACCCAGTCGAGATCGATGAAATCGTGGTCGGGCGTTTCCCATCGCTCTCGTCGGTAAGCGACGACGGGGCGTCGCGCGAACAGCGCGGGCACGATGGTTTGCGCATGGCTGTTGGGCAGCCAGCGTGGTGCGCGATAGCGCAGTGTGTCGTCGTCGGGGGCCGGGGCCCCGGTCAGCGGCGAGGTGGGCGGAGAAGCCGTACTCATGATCGCCCCGCGTATGCGTTGCTTCGTCTTTTCGTCAGTGCAGCGGACCCTGCCCGTGACGGATCTTCGCGGCGAATTGTCCGGCCGCTTGTTCAGGAATCGGGCTCGCGTGAATATGCGCGATGCGCCACTCGCCGCGTTCGTGAATCATTACGTACGTGGCGAAAACCATGTCGGGTTCGGCCGTCAGGTCGGCCTGCTGATGCGCTTCGGCGATCGTATAGACGACCGTGCCGAGGCTGTCGTACACGCGGATGTCAAGCGGCTCGATCGTCACGGGGCGCGTGGCGAGCCGGTTGGCGAGCCCGCTGCGGATCTGGTCGAGGCCGTGCAGATGCTCGCCGTCCGCCCATACGCAACTGGCGAAATCCTCGTCGATCCACAATCCCAGCAGCGCGTCGAGATTGGCATCGGCGACGGCCTGGTAGTAGGCGTTCAGCGTATCGGCGGCGGCTTCGAAGAGGCGGGCAAAACGTGGCATCGGGGTTATCTCTCGCGCGCGTCGCGCGCCGTATTCAGCACGGCGGCCCGGATGGAGCCGCCGTACACCGGTGAATCGGATTGCCCGGCGCGTCGTGCGACGCTGCCGGCCAGGGTCAGCGTTGCCCGACGAGCATGCCGCGCAAATCGCCGAATACCTGCTCGGGACCGAGTTCGCGCAGGCACTTCAGGTGGCCGAGCGGGCACTCGCGTTCGAAGCAGGGACTGCATTCGAGATGAAGCCATTGTACCTTCGCCAGATCCGACAGCGGAGGGGTGTGGCGCGGATCGGTCGATCCGTACAGCGCGACGAGCGGCCGGCGTAGCGCGGCCGCCACGTGCATCAGCCCCGAATCGTTGGTGACGACCGCGTTCGCGCGCGCGATCAGCGCGCACGCTTCCGACAGCGACGTCTGCCCGCACAGGTTGCGCACGTTCGGCGCGTGGTCGGCGATGGCCTGCGCGGCCGCCGCATCCTTCTGCGAGCCGAGCGCGACGATCTGCGTGTACGGGAACGACTGGTGGACGATGTTGGCGAGCGACGCGAAGTGCTCCGGCGGCCAGCGCTTGGCCGGGCCGTATTCCGCACCGGGGCAGAACACGACGAGCGGCTTGCGCGTGTCGAGATTGAAGCGCGCGGATACGCGCGCCGTCTCGTTCAGGTCGGCGTCGAGGCGCGGCGGCGGCAGCGTCTTCATCGACTCGGGCAGCTTCGCGCCCGGCGCGTACGCGAGCGCCGCGTAGTGGGCCGTCATCGGCGGCCGCTCGCCCGACTTGTCGGGGTTCGCGTGCCGCACGTTCAGCAGCCCGTAGCGGTGCTCGCCCGTGTAGCCGACCCGCAGCGGGATGTTCGCGAGCCACGGGATCACCGCGGATTTCAGCGAATTCGGCAGCACGTACGCCGCGTCGTAGCCGACGTCGCGCAGGTCGCTCGCGAGTTGCCAGCGGCGCAGCATCTGCAGCTTGCCGTGCGCGAGATCGGTCGCGTAGACATCGTGGATCTCCGGCATCCGCTCGAGCACGGGCGCGACCCACGAGGGCGCGACGGCATCGATTGCGATGCGGGGATGGTTTTTCTTCAGCAGCGCAAAAAGCGGCTGCGCCATCAATGCGTCACCGATCCAGTTCGGTGCGATAACCAGCGCTCGACGCATCAGGTCGACTTCCGATGTCGTAATGAAGCACGGCGCTCAGGCGCCGCGTTCGGGTTGCCAGAATGGAGAAGGGCGGCGCGCCGGGGATCCGGGTGCGCCGCCTTGCGGGTCGGCGGGCCTGCAAGCCCGGCCGCCGGGGCTCAGTGGCCCTTGACGACCTCGCCGTCGCGCAGCTTGTAGCGCGTGCCGCAGTACGGGCAGCGCGCCTCGCCGTGCGAGACGTCGATGAAGACGCGCGGGTGCGCGCTCCAGCGTGCCATGGCCGGGTTCGGGCAGTACGCGGGAAGATCCTTGGCCGTCAGTTCGACCAGCGGCATTTCCTTGATTTCACTCATGAGACTTTCTCTTATCACTCTTTTGTGGGGCGGTCGGTGGCGCGGCGCGCTCAGACCTTCGTCAGCCAGTGCGCGTACTTCGCGTTCTTGCCCGACACGATATCGAAAAACGCCGACTGGAGCTTTTCGGTGATCGGGCCGCGCGCGCCGCTGCCGATCGTGCGGTTGTCGAGCTCGCGGATCGGCGTGACTTCGGCGGCCGTACCGGTGAAGAACGCTTCGTCGGCCGTGTAGACCTCGTCGCGCGTGATGCGTTTCTCGATCACCTCGATGCCGGCGTCGCGCGCGAGCGTGATGATCGTGTCGCGGGTGATGCCGTCCAGGCACGACGCGAGATCGGGCGTGTACAGCTTGCCGTTGTTCACGAGGAAGAAGTTCTCGCCGGAGCCTTCCGACACGTAGCCGTCGACGTCGAGCAGCAGTGCCTCGTCGTAGCCGTCGGCGGTCGCTTCCTGGTTCGCGAGGATCGAGTTCACGTACCAGCCCGACGCCTTCGCGCGCACCATCGACACGTTCACGTGGTGGCGCGTGAACGACGACGTCTTCACGCGGATGCCCTTCGCGAGCCCGTCCTCGCCGAGGTATGCGCCCCACGGCCACGCGGCGATCGCGACGTGGATCGTGTTGCCCTTGGCCGACACACCGAGCTTTTCCGAACCGACCCAGATGATCGGGCGCAGATAGCACGACTCGAGCTTGTTCTCGCGCACGACTTCGAGTTGTGCGGCTTCGAGCGTTTCCTGGTCGAACGGCACGTCCATCTGGAAGATCTTCGCCGAATTCAGCAGACGTTTCGTGTGCTCGCGCAGGCGGAAGATCGCGGTGCTGCCGTCGGCCGTCTTGTATGCGCGCACGCCTTCGAAGACGCCCATGCCGTAGTGCAGCGTGTGGGTCAGGACGTGGATCGTGGCATCGCGCCAGTCGATCAGCTTGCCGTCCTTCCAGATCTTGCCGTCGCGGTCGGCCATTGACATAGGATTCTCCTGGAAGCAGTGAGGTGCAGCGGGTTATGTGCAGCGTTGAGCCGGAAAGACGCTTATTTTAGCGTCATTTGGCGTCAACCCGGTCGGTCGGCGCAGGGCCGGCGCTATAATCGCCCGGTACCGATTCCAATAATGACGGGCCGTGCCGGCAGGAGGCGCCGCCGCCCCGACGAACCGCCCGCTGCGGCCCGTTTCCCATGCTCGCTCGATTGTCCGCCACCGACCGCTTCGCGCTGATCCAGGGCG
Source organism: Burkholderia sp. AU45251 (assembly GCF_030482905.1). NCBI lineage: Bacteria > Pseudomonadati > Pseudomonadota > Betaproteobacteria > Burkholderiales > Burkholderiaceae > Burkholderia > Burkholderia sp. AU45251. The sequence continues at coordinate 155,373 of NZ_JAUJQH010000008.1, forward strand.
CACGCGACTATTCCCCGACGTTGATGGCGATTTTCTCGTGGGGGCTCGTCACGGGCATCGCGATGAGCAAGTCGGTGATGACGCTCGGGCAGGCGAGCGCGATGTCGCTGCTGGTCTACGCGGGCTCGTCGCAGCTCGCGGTGCTGCCGCTGCTCGCCGCGAAGCTGCCGATCTGGACCATCCTGCTCACGGCCGCGATGGTCAACACGCGCTTCGTGATCTTCAGCGCCGGGCTCGCCCCCCATTTCTCCTACCTGCCGCTGTGGCGGCGCCTCGCAATCGGCTATTTCAACGGCGACGTGATCTACCTGCTGTTCCAGAAGCAGGGCTTCGCGAACGGCTACGTGCCGGGCAAGGAAGCGTACTTCTGGGGGATGGCGCTCGCGAGCTGGGCGTCGTGGCAGGTGTCGTCGCTCGCCGGCATCCTGCTCGCGAGCTTCTTTCCCGCGAGCTGGGGGCTGGAGCTGGCCGGCACGCTCGCGCTGATCCCGATCATGGTGTCGGCGGTCGCGAACCGCTCGACGCTCGCGGCCGTCGCGGTAGCCGGCGTCGTGTCGCTCGTCGCGTTCGACCTGCCGTACCGGCTCGCGCTGCCGCTCGCGGTGCTCGCCGCGCTCGCGGCCGGCAGCATGGCCGACTTCTTCGTCGAGCGGGCCGACTGGCGGCGCATCCGCACCGAAACCGTGCATGACAAGGAAATCGAATGAGCGCGACCGACATCTGGATCGTCATCATCGGGATGACGATCGTCACGGCGGTCACGCGCGCGCTGTTCCTGATCGGCGGCGAGCGCACCGTGCTGCCCGAGCGCGCGCAGCGCGCGATGCGCTACGCGCCGGCGGCGGCGCTGGTCGCCGTCGTGCTGCCCGACGTGCTCGAAACGCCGGCCGGGCTGTCGTTCGCGCTGTCCAACCATCCGTTCTACGCGGCGCTCGCCGGCCTCGGCTGGTTCTTGTGGCGGCGCAGCATGCTCGGCACGATCGTCGTCGGGATGCTCGTGTTCACCGTACTGCGCCTGATCTTCTGATGAGCCGCCCGTGCAGTCCCGCCGGGCACCGGCCGCTCGCGCGGATGCATTGCTGCATTGCGGCAATGTGTCCGTTCCCGCGCGCGATCCCAAATAGGCGGAATTCGCCGCCCGCGGGGCAGTCTGCCGGGTGGATCGGCTAGAATGCCCGTTCGAGATTTTTTACCCGTGCGCGTCATGCGAACCGCCAGCCACGGCCGCATCCGGCGCCCTTTCGCGGCAGCCCGCGCACGTCCAGCGTGAACCCCCTTTCCCCATCCACTACTTCAATCTGTTCAACATGAGCCAAGTCAAGCGTCTTACCGACCTGATCGCCGCCGGCCAGCTCGCCGGCAAGCGGGTATTCATCCGCGCCGACCTGAACGTCCCGCAGGACGACCAGGGCAACATCACCGAAGACACGCGCGTGCGCGCGTCCGTGCCGGCCATCCAGGCCGCGCTCGACGCCGGCGCGGCCGTGATGGTCACGTCGCACCTCGGCCGCCCGACCGAAGGCGAATTCAAGCCGGAAGATTCGCTCGCGCCGGTCGCGAAGCGCCTCGCCGAGTTGCTCGGCCGCGACGTGCCGCTCGTCTCGAACTGGGTCGAGAACGGCGTGAACGTCGCGCCGGGCCAGGTCGTGCTGCTCGAGAACTGCCGCGTGAACAAGGGCGAGAAGAAGAATTCGGACGAGCTCGCGCAAAAGATGGCGAAGCTCTGCGACGTGTACGTGAACGACGCGTTCGGCACCGCGCACCGCGCGGAAGCGACCACCCACGGGATCGCGAAGTACGCGCCGGTCGCGTGCGCGGGCCCGCTGCTGGCCGCCGAACTCGACGCGCTCGGCAAGGCGCTCGGCAACCCGGCCCGCCCGCTGGTGGCGATCGTCGCCGGCTCGAAGGTGTCGACCAAGCTCACGATCCTGAAGTCGCTGGCCGGCAAGGTCGACCAGCTGATCGTCGGCGGCGGCATCGCGAACACGTTCATGCTCGCGGCCGGCCTGTCGATCGGCAAGTCGCTCGCGGAAGCCGACCTCGTCAACGAGGCGAAGGCGATCATCGACGAAGCGCGCGAGCGCGGCGCATCGGTGCCGATCCCGACCGACGTCGTGACGGCCAAGGAATTCTCGCCGACGGCCGTGGCCACGGTGAAGCAGGTCGCCGACATCGAAGCGGACGACATGATCCTCGACATCGGCCCGGATACCGCCAAGGCGCTCGCGAGCCAGCTCGAGAAGGCCGGCACGATCGTGTGGAACGGCCCGGTCGGCGTGTTCGAGTTCGACCAGTTCGGCAACGGCACCAAGACGCTCGCGGAAGCGATCGCCAAATCGTCCGCGTTCTCGATCGCGGGCGGCGGCGACACGCTCGCGGCCATCGCGAAGTACGGCATCCATGACCAGGTCAGCTACATCTCGACGGGCGGCGGTGCCTTCCTCGAGTTCCTCGAGGGGAAGAAGCTGCCGGCAGTGGAAGTGCTGGAAACGCGGGCGGCCTGAGCGTGGCGGCGCGCGCAGGGGTGACGAAGGCCGCGCGCTCCGCGAAAGCGGAGCAGCCGGCCGGCGCGGGCAAGCGCAAACGCGCGCCCGCGCGGGCGAACACCGCCCCGCGCGCACCGGCGGCCGCCGGCGACGCGGCCGAGCAGCACCACGAGATTCAGAACAAAGCGATGCCGGGCGCAAGCACCGGCACGCCCCCCGGAACGGCCGCCGCTGGGCCCGCCGTTTCCGGCTCTCGCAGCGTTTCACCCAGCGCATCCACCTTGATCCAGATGAGGAGTTTCATGCAGCGCGCCACCAAGATAGTCGCCACGATCGGCCCGGCTTCCAGTTCGCCGGAGATTCTGCTGCAGATGATGCAGGCGGGCCTCGATGTCGTGCGGCTCAATTTTTCGCACGGCACGGCCGACGATCACCGCCAGCGCGCCGAGATGGTGCGCGAGGCCGCCCGCAGGGTCGGCCGCGAGATCGCGATCATGGCCGACCTCCAGGGCCCGAAGATCCGCGTCGGCAAGTTCGAGAACGGCAAGACGACGCTCGAGCCGGGCCAGTCCTTCATCCTCGACGCGGGCTGCGAGATGGGCAACGACGAGCGCGTCGGGCTCGACTACAAGGAACTGCCGCGTGACCTGCGCACGGGCGACCTGCTGCTGCTGAACGACGGCCTGATCGTGCTGACCGTCGAGCGCGTGCTCGGCGACGAGATCCACACGATCGTCAAGGTGGGCGGCGAGCTGTCGAACAACAAGGGCATCAACCGCCAGGGCGGCGGCCTGTCGGCGCCCGCGCTGACCGCGAAGGACATGGAAGACATCCGCACCGCGATGTCGCTCGGCGCGGACCTGGTGGCCGTGTCGTTCCCGAAGAACGCGACCGACATGGAAATGGCGCGCCAGCTCGCGAACATCGCGGGCGCGCCGTACGGCATCAAGCCGAAGATGATCGCGAAGATCGAGCGCGCGGAAGCGATTCCGGCGCTGCAGAGCATTCTCGACGCGTCCGACGGCATCATGGTCGCGCGCGGCGACCTCGCGGTGGAAGTGGGCAACGCGGCCGTGCCGGCGCTGCAGAAGCGCATGATCCGGATGGCGCGCGAGTCGAACAAGCTCGTGATCACCGCGACGCAGATGATGGAATCGATGATCCACGCGCCGGTGCCGACGCGCGCGGAAGTGTCGGACGTCGCGAACGCGGTGCTCGACGGCACCGACGCGGTGATGCTGTCGGCCGAGACGGCCGCCGGCAAGTATCCGGTCGTCACGATCGAAACGATGGCGGCCGTGTGCGTCGAGGCGGAAAAGTCGGAACACGTCGAGCTGGACAAGGATTTCCTCGACCGCACGTTCACGCGGATCGACCAGTCGATCGCGATGGGCGCGCTGTTCACCGCGTACCACCTGGGTGCGAAGGCGATCGTCGCGCTGACCGAATCGGGCGCGACCGCGCTGTGGATGTCGCGCCACTACACGCACGTGCCGATCTTCGCGCTGACGCCGCGCGTCGGCAGCGAGCGCACGATGGCGCTGTACCGCAACGTGACGCCGCTGCACGTCGACTTCAACAGCGACCGCGATTCGGCGCTGCAGGCGGCGCTCGAAATCGTCGTCAAGCAGGGCTACGTGCAGCACGGCGACATGGTCGTGCTGACCGTCGGCGAGCCGATGGGGCAGGCGGGCGGCACCAACACGCTGAAGATCGTGCGGGTCGGCGAGCACTATTGAGCACCGGCCGGGCAGCTGCCCGGCCCAAAAACCGGCGGCCGAGGCAATCGGGCCCCGATTTTTGACGAAAGCCGCGCGGGGTCGCATGCCCCGCGCGGTTTTTTTTCTTTTTTTGCCCGCTTTGTGCCGTGCGAACGTAACAAATTGCGAGTGGGCGCCACCGGGCGGTCGGAATCGGAGGCGCTTCGCGATAAAATGCGGCTATTCGACGCTCAGCCGCGCCGCGCCACCCCGGGTTCGAACGGGAGCGAGCGCCGCGCCGGCGTCAGGGCGCACCGGTTTTCATTCCAAGGAGTTCCACAATGCCTCTCGTATCAATGCGTCAATTGCTGGACCACGCGGCAGAGCACGGTTACGGCCTGCCGGCCTTCAACGTGAACAACCTGGAGCAGGTCCAGGCGATCATGGCGGCGGCGGACCAGGTCGGCGCACCCGTGATCATGCAGGCATCGGCCGGCGCGCGTAAGTATGCGGGTGAGCCGTTCCTGCGCCACCTGATCGAAGCAGCGGTCGAGTCGTATCCGCACATCCCGGTCGTGATGCACCAGGATCACGGCCAGTCGCCGGCGGTCTGCATGGCCGCGATCCGCAGCGGCTTCACCAGCGTGATGATGGACGGTTCGCTCGAAGCCGACGGCAAGACGGTCGCGTCGTATGAATACAACGTCGACGTGTCGCGCAAGGTCGTCGAGATGGCGCACTCGATCGGCGTGACGGTCGAAGCCGAACTCGGCGTGCTCGGCTCGCTCGAGACGATGAAGGGCGACAAGGAAGACGGCCACGGCGCGGAAGGCACGATGACCCGCGAGCAGTTGCTGACCGATCCGGAGCAGGCCGCCGACTTCGTGAAGCTCACGCAGTGCGATGCACTCGCGATCGCGATCGGTACGTCGCACGGCGCGTACAAGTTCTCGAAGAAGCCGACGGGCGACATCCTGTCGATCCAGCGCATCAAGGAAATCCACGCGCGCATCCCGAACACCCACCTCGTGATGCACGGTTCGTCGTCGGTGCCGCAGGAACTGCTGGCCGAGATCCGCGAATTCGGCGGCGACATGAAGGAAACCTACGGCGTGCCGGTCGAGGAAATCCAGGAAGGCATCAAGCACGGCGTGCGCAAGATCAACATCGACACCGACCTGCGTCTCGCGATCACCGGTGCGATCCGCCGCTACCTGTTCGAGAACCCGGGCAAGTTCGATCCGCGCGACTACCTGAAGCCCGCGCGCGAAGCGGCGAAGCAGGTGTGCGTCGACCGCTACCTCGCGTTCGGCTGCGAAGGCCAGGCCGGCAAGATCAAGCCGGTGTCGCTCGACAAGATCGCCGAGCAGTACAAGTCCGGTGCGCTCGCACAGGTCGTGCGCTAAGACTGTAGTACGATTGCCGCGCCGAAAGGCAACGGCAAGGCTGTCCGGCCGGATCTGATCCGGCCCCGCAGCCGTTCCGTCCGGCCGAACGAGGGCCGGCCGGCAATCGCCCGGGCGCTGTCGCCCGGCCGGTTCGCCGACGTATTGCAAGACCGCCGTTCCCGCCTGCCGCGGGGAACGGCGTTTCCCTTTTTGTTTGGCTCCTTATCTGCGAAAAGACGATGTCTACCCTCTACGAATCCACGCTCCGCTCGCTGCCGCTCCTCGGTCGCGGCAAGGTCCGCGATAACTACGCGGTCGGCAACGACAAGCTCCTGATCGTCACGACCGACCGCCTGTCGGCATTCGACGTGGTGATGGGCGAGCCGATTCCGAACAAGGGCCGCGTGCTGAACCAGATGGCGAACTTCTGGTTCGACAAGCTCGCGCACATCGTGCCGAACCACCTGACGGGCGACGCGCCGGAAGCCGTCGTCGCGGCCGACGAGGTCGAGCAGGTCAAGGGCCGTGGCGTGGTCGTCAAGCGACTCGAGCCGATCATGATCGAAGCGGTCGTGCGCGGCTACCTGGCCGGCAGCGGCTGGAAGGAATACCAGGCGTCGGGCGCCGTGTGCGGCGTGCAGCTGCCGGAAGGCCTGCAGAACGCGCAGAAGCTGCCCGAGCCGATCTTCACGCCGGCCGCGAAGGCCGAGATGGGCGAGCACGACGAGAACATCACGTTCGAGGAAACCGAGCGCCGCATCGGCACCGAGCTGGCCGCGACGATCCGCGACATCTCGATCAAGCTGTACAAGGAAGCGGCCGACTACGCGGCGACGCGCGGCATCATCATCGCCGACACGAAGTTCGAATTCGGCCTCGACAACCACGGCAAGCTGTACCTGATGGACGAAGCGCTGACGGCCGATTCGTCGCGCTTCTGGCCGGCCGACCAGTACCAGGTCGGCACGAACCCGCCGTCGTTCGACAAGCAGTTCGTGCGCGACTGGCTCGAGGCGCAGCCGTGGGGCAAGACGGCGCCGGCGCCGGCGCTGCCGGCCGACGTCGTCGAGAAGACGGCCGCGAAGTATCAGGAAGCGCTCGAGCGCATCACGGGCCAGGCGCTCGTCTGAGCGGGGAACAGAACACATGAGTGAAGTCCAGACTGCCCACACGCACAGCGCGCCGCTCGTCGGCGTGCTGATGGGTTCGAGTTCCGACTGGGACGTGATGAAGCATGCAGTTGCCATCCTGCAGGAATTCGGCGTGCCGTACGAAGCGAAGGTCGTGTCCGCGCACCGGATGCCCGACGAGATGTTCGACTATGCGGAGAAAGCGCGTGAGCGCGGGCTGCGCGCGATCATCGCGGGCGCCGGCGGCGCCGCGCACCTGCCCGGCATGCTGGCCGCGAAAACCACGGTGCCGGTGCTCGGCGTGCCGGTCGCGAGCAAGTACCTGAAGGGTGTCGATTCGCTGCACTCGATCGTGCAGATGCCGAAAGGCGTACCGGTCGCGACGTTCGCGATCGGCGAGGCCGGCGCCGCGAATGCCGCGTTGTTCGCGGTGTCGATCCTGTCCGGCAATTCGGTCGATTTCGCGAACCGGCTCGCCGCGTTCCGCGTGCGCCAGAACGAAGCCGCGCACGCGATGGTGCTGCCGCCGCTGGAATGACGGCGCACCGGCGGCCGCGCGTCGTGGCTGCCTGACCTCCCCACTGCGGCGGGCAGCGCCCGCCGCGACCGACCACTGACATGACCGCAACTCCTGATTCCGTTTCCCCGATCCTGCCCGGCGCGTGGCTGGGCATGGTCGGCGGTGGCCAGCTCGGCCGCATGTTCTGCTTTGCCGCCCAGTCGATGGGCTATCGCGTCGCCGTGCTCGATCCCGATCCGACGAGCCCCGCCGGCGCGGTCGCCGACCGCCACCTGCGCGCCGCGTATGACGACGAAGCCGCGCTCGCCGAACTGGCCGACCTGTGCGAGGCTGTTTCGACGGAGTTCGAGAACGTGCCGGCCGCGAGCCTCGATTGCCTCGCGCGCACGACCTTCGTCGCGCCGGCCGGCCGCTGCGTCGCGGTCGCGCAGGACCGGATCGCGGAGAAGCGCTTCATCGAAGCGTCGGGCGTGCCCGTTGCACCGCACGTCGTGATCGAATCGTCGGCGGCGCTCGCCGCGCTCGACGATGCCGCGCTCGACGCGGTGCTGCCGGGCATCCTGAAGACGGCGCGCCTCGGCTACGACGGCAAGGGCCAGGTGCGCGTGAGTACCGCGCAGGAAGCGCGCGACGCGCATGCAGCGCTGAACGGCGTGCCGTGCGTGCTCGAGAAGCGTCTGCCGCTGAAATACGAAGTGTCGGCGCTGATCGCGCGCGGCGCGGACGGCCGCTCGGCCGCGTTCCCGCTCGCGCAGAACGTGCATCACAACGGCATTCTCGCGCTGACGGTCGTTCCGGCGCCGGCGGCCGATGCCGCGCGCGTCGAAGAGGCGCAGCAGGCGGCCGTGCGGATCGCCGATACGCTCGGCTACGTCGGCGTGCTGTGCGTCGAATTCTTCGTGCTGGAAGACGGCTCGTTCGTCGCGAACGAAATGGCGCCGCGCCCGCACAACTCCGGCCACTACACGGTCGACGCGTGCGCCACGAGCCAGTTCGAGCAGCAGGTGCGCGCGATGACGCGCATGCCGCTCGGCAACCCGCGACAGCATTCGCCGGCCGCGATGCTGAACATCCTCGGCGACGTGTGGTTCCCGAACGGTGCGGCGGCCGATGCCGTCACGCCGCCGTGGGACACGGTCGCGGCGATGCCGGCCGCGCACCTGCACCTGTACGGCAAGGAAGACGCACGCGTCGGCCGCAAGATGGGCCATGTGAACTTCACGGCCGAAACGCGCGACGAAGCCGTTGCCGCGGCCACCGCGTGCGCGCAGCTGCTGCGCGTGCCGCTCGACTGAGGCGCCAGCCGATGTCCATCGATCTCCCGAACTCCGTGACGGCCGCGCAGATCGACGCGGCCGCCGCGCTGCTCGACGCGGGCCAGCTCGTCGCCTTTCCGACCGAAACCGTCTACGGGCTCGGCGGCGACGCGGCGAATCCCGAGGCCGTCGCGCGCATCTATGCGGCGAAAGGGCGGCCCGCGAACCATCCGGTGATCGTGCACCTGCCGCCGGGCGGCGATCCCGGCTACTGGGCCGACGCGCTGCCGGCCGACGCGCAGGCGTTGATCGATGCGTTCTGGCCGGGCCCGCTGACGCTGATCCTGAAGCGCCATGCGCGCATTCCGGACGCCGTGAGCGGCGGGCAGGATTCGGTCGGGCTGCGCTGCCCGTCGCATCCGGTTGCGCAGGCGCTGCTGGCCGCGTTCAGCGCGCGGCGCGGCGGACATGGCGGCGTGGCCGCGCCGTCCGCGAACCGGTTCGGCCATGTGAGCCCGACCACCGCGCAGCACGTGCGCGACGAATTCGGCGACACCGTACACGTGCTCGACGGCGGCGCATCGGAAGTCGGTATCGAGTCGACGATTCTCGACCTGTCGCGCGGCTTCCCGGCGCTGCTGCGTCCGGGCCACGTGACGCCGCAGCAGATCGCCGACGTGCTCGGTCGCGCGCCGCGGCTGCCGGACGGCAGCGATGCGACCGCACCGCGTGCGTCGGGCACGCTGAAAGCGCATTACGCGCCGCGCACGCCGCTCGCGCTGCTGCCGTTCGATGCGCTCGAGCCGTTGCTCGCGGCCGCGCAGACCGACGGCGAACGCGTCGCGCTCGTTGCACGCGCATCGCGCGCGGGACGCTGGGCGCAGGCCGACGGCGTGCATTTCGTCGCGGCGCCGGAAGATCCGTCCGCGTATGCGCGTGAGCTGTACGGGATGCTGCGTGCGCTCGACCGCGCGCAGGTCGCGCGGATTCTCGTCGAGAAGCTGCCCGAGACCGTCGAATGGATCGCGGTCAACGACCGGCTCGGCCGTGCGGCCGCGGCGTTCGAAGCGACCGAATGACGAAGGGGCGCGGCTGATGCAACCGTCGCCGCGCCGATTGCCCCGCGCATGAAAAAACGCCCGACCGGCGAACCGGTCGGGCGTTTTCGTTTGGGCGCGTGGCCGGCGGCTTACTTGCCGACGCCCGACGCCGCGATCTTCGACTGGACGAACTGCGCGAACAGCGCGTACAGGTGCGTGGTCGGGTGGACCGTGTCGGCGAACATGTAGGTCTGGTCCGCGTTGGCGGCCGTGTAGGTCTGCGGCGAGCAGAACAGCGACGAGCCGAATGCGGTTGCGTTCGCGACGCCGTATTGCGTTGCTGCCGCGACCATCGCCTTCAGGTTGCACCCGGTATCGGTGTTCGATACGGTGAAGCCGTTCGCCTGGTAGTTCGCGAGGATGCCGTCCTGCCACGTGAACGTGTCCATCAGCACAAACTTGGTCGTATCGACCTTGAGCGCCTGCAGCGTCGCGGCGAGCGTGCCGTTGAACAGCATCGACAGTTGCGTGAGGGTCGTCTGCGTGCCGCCTTGCAGCGCGAGCGGCGTGCCGCCGATGTCCGGCACGTTCGACACGAACACGTGGGTCGCGCCGGCGGCGACGATCTGCTGGACGATGCCGGCAAGCTGCTGCGCGGCCAGCCCGATGTTCTGCTGCAGTTGCGTCGGCGTGATCGCGCCCGCCTGCAGCGCTGCGACCTGATAGAAGATGTCGTTCGCGCCGCCGTTGAGCAGTACGATCTGGCCGGCGTTGAAGCTGCCGTGCTGCGACACGTATTGCTTGACCTGGTCGGCGATCGGCATCGTGGTCGCCTGTGCGTAGTCCGCGTTCGGCACGCTCGCGTCCGCGTGGCCGATGCCCGGCTGCTGCGTCACGCGTGCGCCGCCCTGAGCGTAGCCGAGGCCGCCGGTGGCCTGCAGCGGCACGCCGAAACCGCCCTGGTTGGCCGGCTGCAGCGTGTCGCCGTAATACTGCGCGACGTCCTGCGTCCACACCTGGCCGGGGTTCGTCGTGAAGCGGCCGCCGCCGAAGCCGAGCTTGATCTGCGAGTAGGTGCCGGCGTCGGACAGGCTGTCACCGAACGACACGATCTGCATTTTCACGCCCGACGGCGGCGTGTTCGACGCGCTGTTGTTGTCGTCACCGCCGCCGCCGCACGCGGCGAGCAGCGCGAGCGCGGCGCCGGCGATCGCGACTTGCGCGGTGCGCAGCATGCGTTGCCGGGTGCGGGTAGGTGCGTGTTGTTGTGTCTGCATCGTTCGATCTCCTCGTAGATATGGCCTGATGTGTTTCTCATCTGCCGTGTGCCTGCTCGGTTCCGGGCTGCGCGGCGGCCGTTGGCTGAAACGGTTTATTGGTCGCGCGCAGCCGCAAGCGGCACGGTGCGCGGATCGGGGTTCGCGGCCTCGGCAATCTGCGCATGATAAGCGCTCGCCCATTCAGGCGGGCCGAAAATCGCGCGCAGCTTGTTGCGCCAGCCGTCGACGCGCAACGCGTCGCCGGCCATCGATACCCACTCGTGGAACGTCGCGACGAGCGGGTTGTTCGAGCCGAGCCGTTCGACGATCCCGTACTGCGGCGGATCGTCGGGCGTTTCCTCGACATAGCTGCCGAACAGGCGATCCCAGATCACAAGGACGCCTGCGTAATTGCGGTCGATGTAGCGCGGATTGCGCGCATGATGCGCGCGGTGGATCGACGGCGTGTTCAGCACGTATTCGAGCCAGCCGAGCTTGCCGATCGCCTGCGTGTGCACGAAGAACTGGAACGCGAGGTTGATCAGCACGATGCCGACGACCTGTTGCGGCGGAAAGCCGGCGAACGCGAGCGGCAGCCAGAACACCCACATCCCCGCGACCGGGTACATCAGGCTCTGGCGGAACGCGGTCGAGAAATTCATTCGCTCCGACGAGTGGTGCACGACGTGCGCGGCCCACAGCCAGCGCACGCGATGGCTCGCGCGATGAAACACGTAGTAGAGGAAATCCTGCGCGACGAACAGCACTGCGAATGACAGCCAGCCGTCGTGCCACGTGACCAGCCGATAGTGCCGGTAGCAGTACGCATAAACGGGGATCACGAACAGCCATGCGAGCTTGTCGGCGCCCTGGTGCATCAGCGCGAGCGCTGCGTTGCACAGCGTGTCGCGCCACGCATAGACATGGTCCTGCGCACGAGTGCGGGCGAGGTGCCAGGCCTCCCACGCGATGCAGAGCAGGAAGACGGGCGCCAGCGCGAGCAGAAGCAATTCGACGTCGAATCGCATGGGCGTGTCTCCTTCTTTCCCCTGCAAGCCGTGAGGCCGGGCGTGTGGCCCGTTGTAGATATCAGTCAGGCCAACAGCCTACGCAATCGCCACGCGCTAGGCGAGGGGGGAGCGTAGAGGGTTCCCTCTGAGGACAGGGTTTCTACGGAAACCGCGCGGCGCGGGGCCGGGCGGTGCGGCCCTGTTTTGTGGGCACGGTTGGCGTGCGGTGCGTTGCGCACCGGTGGCGGCTACCGTTTCAAACCGGGGAGAGCGGAATTCCGTGTGCGGCGGCCCCGGCAGGCCGTGCCGCCCGCCCGCCGGGGCGACCTGCTGCGCGGTGCCGCCCCGTGGCCGGCGCAGGTCGACGCGAGCGGGCCGCCGGCGCCGCCGCATCGTGTCGCTGCGCGCTGAAACGTCAGTGCGCGCCCGCGTAGATCCACTCGAGCAGCGTGTCGTGCGCGGCGCGCGCGGCTTCCGCGTGATCGTTGTTGATGAAGCTGACGACGATGTAGCTCTGGCCGTCGGCGCCGGCGACGTAGCCGGCGATCGCGCGCACGTCGCGCAGCGTGCCGGTCTTGATGTGCGCGTTGCCGAGCACGCCGGCGTTGGTGAGGCGGTTCTTCATCGTGCCGTCGATGCCCGCGATCGGCAGCGAATCGATGAAGGTCTGCGCAACAGGGCTTGCGTTCGCGGCCTGCAGCAGTGCGGCGAGCGACAGCGCGCTCATGTGCTCTTCGCGCGACAGGCCCGAGCCGTTTTCGAGCAAGAGGTCAGGCATCGCGATGCCGTTCTTCTGCAGGAACGCCTGGATCACGCGGCTCGACTGTTCGGGCGTCGCGGGCGGCTTGCCGCTGACCGCGCCGATCGTCAGGAACAGGTTGCGCGCCATCACGTTGTTGCTGAACTTGTTGATGTCGTAGACGATGCTGCCGAGCACCGGGCTGTGATGCACGGCGAGGGGCCGCGCGGTGGTCGGCACCTTGCCTTCGCTCACCGGCCCGGCGATCGTGCCGCCGTCCTGCTGCCACAGCGCAAGGAAGCCGCGCGCGAAGAACGTCGTGTGATCGAGGATCGCGAGGTTGGTCGTGTGCGCGCCGCAGCGCAGCGGATAGTCGCCGGCGAACGAGGCGGTCATGATCCCGCTGCCAGCCGTCAGCGTCGGGCGCGCGGCCGCGGCGGCCGCGCTGCACGAACCCGAGCCTTCGACCAGCTGGTTGTCGATCGACAGGTCGGCGAGTGGCGGCAGCACGTCGACGGCCACCTTGCCGTCGTCGCCCGGCGTGACGGTGAACGATATGGCCTTGAATGCGTACAGCAACGGATCGGGGCCGACGTTGTACGGCGCGCTTGCGTCGTCGTCGAACGAAGGAAGATCGCGCGTCGATGCCGCGAAGTAGCTCTTGTCGAGCACGAGGCCGCCGGCCACGCGCTTGACGCCGGCCTTGCGGAGCTTGTCGACGAGGTCGATCAGCTCTTCGGGCACGAGCTTCGGATCGCCGGTGCCCTTGATGTACAGGTTGCCCTGCAGCGTGCCGTCAGGGTCGATCGTGCCGTCCGTGTAGGCGGTCGTGCGCCAGCGGTAGTCGGGGCCGAGGATCGACAGGCCCGAGAAGGTCGTCACGAGCTTCATCGTCGAGGCGGGCATCATCGGCCGGCTCGCGTTCCACGCGATGAGCGGCTCCGGATCGCCGACGCGCTCGACGACGACGCTCATCGCCGACGCCGGCACCTTCGCGCGCTGCAGCGCGACGAGCACGGACGCCGGCAGGCCGGCCGCACGCGCGGCGGGCGACACGACCGGGGTCTTGCGCGCTTCCTTGTGGGATTTCTTGCGGGCCTGCGCGGACGGCGCGAACGCGAGGGCCGTGCAGGTGGCGACGACGGCGGCGGCCCGCAGGCAGACGCGGGCGCGGGGGGCGAACCGGGTGGACAGATCGGAAATCGGCATGGGCGAATACGGGAGAAGCACGACGTTCGGGCAGGGCGCGTGCGGCGCCAAAGCGCACATTGTAGAGACAAGTCCGGACAGGCCCCTTGCAATCCGCCTTTCTGTTGCATTGCACCGTGCCGCGCACGCGATTCGCGGCGCTACAATGGTCGCCGTGTTTCACTCGCCCGATGGATGCCTGTCCCGATGCGGATTCTGCTTGTCGAAGATGATCGAATGATTGCCGAAGGCGTGCGCAAGGCGCTGCGCTCGGACGGCTTTGCGGTCGACTGGGTGCAGGACGGCGACGCCGCGCTGACGGCGCTCGGCGGCGAGACGTACGACCTGCTGCTGCTCGATCTCGGCTTGCCGAAGCGCGACGGCATCGATGTGCTGCGCACGCTGCGCGCGCGCGGGCTGGCGCTGCCGGTGCTGATCGTCACCGCGCGCGACGCGGTGGCCGATCGCGTGAAAGGGCTCGACGCGGGCGCCGACGATTACCTCGTCAAGCCGTTCGACCTCGATGAACTGGGCGCGCGGATGCGCGCGCTGATCCGCCGCCAGGCCGGGCGCAGCGAATCGCTGATCCGCCACGGCGCGCTGACGCTCGATCCCGCTTCGCACCAGGTGACGCTCGACGGCGTGCCCGTCGCGCTGTCCGCGCGCGAGTTCGCGCTGCTCGAGGCGCTGCTCGCACGGCCCGGCGCGGTGCTGTCGAAGAGCCAGCTCGAGGAGAAGATGTACGGCTGGGGCGAGGAGATCGGCAGCAACACGGTCGAGGTCTACATCCACGCGCTGCGCAAGAAGCTCGGCTCGGACCTGATCCGCAACGTGCGCGGGCTCGGCTACATGGTCGTCAAGGAAAGCTGACGCGTGAGGTCGATTCGTCATCAATTGCTGATCTGGCTGCTCGCGATCGTCGTCGCGGGCGTGGGTATCGCGGGCTGGCTCATCTACCGGCAGGCGCTCGCCGAGGCGAACGAGCTGTTCGACTACCAGTTGCAGGAAATCGCCGCGGCCTTGCCGTCCGAGCCGTTCTCGCAGGTGTTCGGCTCGCGCACCAACGGCGACGAAGGCATCGTGATCCAGATCTGGAACCGCAACGGCGTGCTGATGTACTTCTCGCATCCGCGTGCGCCGATCGCGCCGCGCGCGGAGCTCGGCTTCTCGACCGAGCGCACCGACCGCGGCGAATGGCGCGTGTACGGTGCGATCGTCGGCGACAACGTCGTGCAGCTCGCGCAGCCGCTGTCGGTGCGCAACCGGCTCGCGGCGAACGTCGCGCTGCGCACGCTGTGGCCGCTGATCGTGCTGCTGCCGTTCCTCGGCGCGGCCGTGTGGGTGATCGTCGGGCGCGGGCTCGCGCCGCTTGGCCGCGTGACGCGCGCGGTCGAGGCACGCCGGCCGGAAGCGCTCGATCCGCTGCCCGATGCGCGCCTGCCGCTCGAGGTGCAGCCGCTCGTACGGGCGCTGAACGGGCTGCTCGCGCGGCTGTCGGCCGCGCTCGACACGCAGAAGGCCTTCGTGGCCGACGCCGCGCACGAACTGCGCACGCCGCTCGCGGCGGTGCAGATCCAGGCGCAGCTCGTCGCCCGCGCGAAGGACGATGCATCGCGCCGCGAGGCGGTCGCGGATCTCCAGGATGGCGTATCGCGTGCGACGCGTCTCACGGAGCAGCTGCTTGCGCTCGCACGCGCCGAGCCGGATGGCGCGACGATGCGTGAGCCGGTCGACCTGCAGGGGCTGCTCGCCGAATGCGTGGCCGCGCTTGCGCCGCTCGCGCAGCGGCGCGACATCGATCTCGGCTTCGAGGAAACGCGCGCGGCGAGCGTCGTCGCGGACGTCGGCGCGCTGCGCGTGATGTTCGGCAACCTGCTCGACAACGCGGTGAAGTACACGCCGGACGGCGGCCGCATCGACGTGTCGCTGACCCGCGACGCGGCCGGCCGCGCATGCGTGCAGATCGGCGACAGCGGGCCCGGCATTCCGGCCGACGAGCGCGAGCGCGTGTTCGACCGCTTCTACCGCGACAGCTCCGCGCGAGCGCGCACCGACGTGTCGGGCAGCGGGCTCGGGCTCGCGATCGTCAAGCGCGTGGCCGCTCAGCAGGGCGCGACGGTGTCGCTCGGCGACGCGGCCGCGGGCGGCCTGCTCGTCAGCGTCGTGTTCCGCGACGCGGAGATGCGGGCCGAGGCGCCACAGCCGTCCGAATCCGTGTGAAGAACGGTGCCGGAAGGGCGTCGGCAGCCGCTTAGGGCTGATTAAGCCTCCTTTAAGTCAGGGTCGTTACGCTGCGTCCTAACAAAGAGGAGGTCCTACGATGAACACCCGATTCCTTGCGCGCGGCGCCGTCGCGGTCGCCGTGGCGGCCGCCCTGTCCGCCGCTTATGTCGCCGGCACCCACCGTGCCGATCCGCAGATCATCACGCCGGCGCAGGCCGCCGCGCTGATGCCGGCCGAAGCGGCCGCCAAGACCGGCATCCCCGATTTCTCCGGGCTCGTCGAGACCTACGGCCCCGCGGTCGTGAACATCAGCGCGAAGCATGTCGTGAAGCAGGTGTCGCGACGCGTGCAGCAGCAGCCGCAACTGCCGATCGATCCGAGCGACCCGTTCTACCAGTTCTTCAAGCACTTCTACGGCCAGGTGCCGGGCATGGGCGGCGACGCGCAGCCGGACGACCAGCCGAGCGCGAGCCTCGGTTCCGGGTTCGTCATCAGCTCCGACGGGTACATCCTCACCAATGCGCACGTGATCGACGGCGCGAACGTCGTCACGGTCAAGCTGACCGACAAGCGCGAATACAAGGCGAAGGTCGTCGGCGCGGACAAGCAGTCCGACGTCGCGGTGCTGAAGATCGACGCGAGCGGCCTGCCGACCGTGAAGATCGGCGACCCGGCGCAGAGCAAGGTCGGCCAGTGGGTCGTCGCGATCGGTTCGCCGTACGGCTTCGACAACACGGTCACGTCGGGCATCATCAGCGCGAAGTCGCGCGCGCTGCCGGACGAGAACTACACGCCGTTCATCCAGACCGACGTGCCGGTGAACCCCGGCAACTCGGGCGGCCCGCTGTTCAACCTGCAGGGCGAGGTGATTGGCATCAACTCGATGATCTACTCGCAGACGGGCGGCTTCCAGGGTCTGTCGTTCGCGATCCCGATCAACGAGGCGATCAAGGTCAAGGACGAACTCGTGAAGACGGGCCACGTGAGCCGCGGCCGCCTCGGCGTCGCCGTGCAGGGGCTGAACCAGACGCTCGCGAGCTCGTTCGGCCTGCAGAAGCCGGACGGCGCGCTCGTCAGCTCGGTCGATTCGAACGGCCCGGCCGCGAAGGCCGGCCTGCAGCCGGGCGACGTGATCCTGTCGGTCAACGGCTCGCCCGTTGCCGATTCGACGTCGCTGCCCGCGCAGATCGCGAACCTGAAGCCGGGTTCGAAGGCCGACCTGCAGATCTGGCGCGACAAGTCGAAGAAGACGATCAGCGTGACGCTCGGCGCGATGGCCGACGCGAAGCTCGCGTCGAATGACGGCGGTCCGGTCGAGCAGGGGCGCCTGGGTGTCGCGGTACGTCCGCTGTCGCCGCAGGAGCGCAGCGCCGACAACCTGTCGCACGGCCTGATCGTGCAGCAGGCCGGCGGGCCGGCCGCCAACGCGGGCATCCAGCCCGGCGACGTGATCCTCGCGGTCAACGGCCGCCCGGTCACGAGCCCCGAGCAGTTGCGCGACGCGGTCAAGGGCGCGGGCAACAGTCTTGCTCTACTGATCCAGCGCGATAATGCACAGATCTTCGTGCCGGTCGACCTGAGCTGACCGGCCACGGCCGACGGCCGGCCAGGCCGGCCGCGGCGGGCGCCGCCGCCGTTCGAACGCGTGACGCTGCGCCCTGTATGTGTTCCGACCCCAAGGAGGGAGCCATGCAATATCTACGCAACGTGTCCCGATTTGCCGTCGCCGCGGCGCTGGTCGCCGGCCTCGCAGCCGGTGCGACCGGCGCGTACGCGCAGTCGGACGGCTTGCCCGCCGCGCGCCAGCAGGGCGACGTCACCTTCGTGTCCGGCGGCGTCGGGCAGGACGAATCGACGGCGTTCCAGCGCAACGAGCCGATGTGGCCACTGGCGCTGCGGTTCACCGGCAAAGGCGGCGAGTTCCTGGCCGACGTCCATGTGCGGATCGTCGACGGTAAGGGCGATGAGGTGCTGAAGACCGACGCGCGCGGGCCGTACATGCTCGTGAAGGTGCCGCCGGGCCGCTATACCGTGCACGCGTCGTACCAGGGCAATGAGGAATCCCGCGCCGTCACGGTCGGCGCGAAGGGCGGCGCGAAAACCGCATTCCAGTGGAGCGCCCAGTAGCCCGCCGCGCGCGCCCCGGCCGGGGTCGCGCATTTGGCAGCGGTTTCGCCCATAATGAAAGCCACGGCACGCGTGCCGTGGCTTTTTCGTTTCCTGAGTCCGGCCTGGCCGGGCCGCCCCAAGGAGAAACGATGTCCGATGCAGCCGACCCTCGTCTCGAAATCGTGCCGAACCGCCATCGCGTGCGCGTGATCCATCGCGGCATCACGTACGCCGATTCGCACGGCGCGTTGACCGTGCGCGAAACGGGCCTGCCGGACACCCACTACCTGCCGCGCGGCGACGTCAACATGCGCCGGCTCGTGAAATCGGGCGTCACGTCGGCCTGTCCGTTCAGGGGCCGGGCCGTGCACTTCGACTTGCAGACGGAAGACGGCGTGATCGAAAACGCCGCATGGAGTTACGAGGAACCGGAGGAGGCCGCGTCGGCGCTCGCGCACTACGTCGCCTTCGACGCCGCACGGATCGACAGTCTCGTCGAGACGTCCTGATGCGGCGCGCGTTCATCGGGGAGGCGTCATGGAACTGAACGACACATTACGCGTACCGCTCGCGCCGCCTGTCGTACAGGAGGCGTTCGAGGATCTCGCGTTGCTGCGCGCGAGCTTCGAGCATTGCGAATCCTTCGAGAAGCATGCGCATGGCGAGTTCGCGCTGACGATCACGGTGCCGCTCGGCCCGCTGCGTGGCCGCTACGACGTGCGGGCGCATGCGGCCGCCGAGCAGGGCGACGCGGAAGGGCAGCCGCGCCGCGTGCTCAACTTCAAGGCGCGGGCCGACGGGCTCGGCGCGCTGCGCGGTCAGGTCGAACTCGTGCTGATGCCGGATGACGACGCGAACGCCACGCGCATCGAGTACGTGGTCTGGGTGACAGCGAGCGGCCCGCTCACCGAGCTGCCGGGGCGGCAGATCGAAAATACGCTGCGCGAATGGACCGACGATTTCTTCCGCGAATTCTGCGCGGTCGTCCAGGCGAAGCACGGCCTCGCACCGAATCGCGCACGCTCGGCCGCGCCGCGGCGCCAGCATGTGTTCCTGCGGCCGGCGGCGCTGGTGGCCGCGACGAAGCGTGCGTTGCCGCCGCACCTCGGTGGCGCGCTGACCGGGCGCGCCGCCAGCGCGCTCCCGCATCGCGGCTCCGGCACGGTGCCCGTCTGGGGCTGGGCCGCGATGATCGTCTTCGTCGCGCTGCTGCTTTACGCGGCGCGCTGGATCAACGGCGGCTGAACGGCCGGACGGTTCCGCAGCAAGGCCCGCCCGCCGCGCGCGTTACCGCACGACATCGGCGCCGGCTCCGGCGCCGCGAAATTCCCTTCGATACGCGGACGGCGAGGTGCCGAGCGCGCCCGCGAAATGCTGGCGCAGCGACACGCTCGACCCGTAGCCGGCCGCCTGCGCGATCGCATCGATCGACTGCCCGGTGGTTTCCAGCAGATGCTGCGCACGCGCGAGCCGCTCGGCCTGCAGCCACGCGGTGACGGTCGTACCGGTTGCCTGGCGGAAGTGGCGCGTGAACGTGCGCCGGCTCATCAACACGCGTTCGGCGAGCGAATCGACGCTGTGCGCGGCGTCGAGGTGGGCGCGTACCCAGTCGAGCAGGCCCGCGAGCCGCGCGTCGCGCGGGTGCGCGGCGACCGGTTGCGGCACGTATTGCGCCTGCCCGCCCTGGCGGTGCGGCGGGATTACGAGGCGGCGCGCGATCTGGTTCGCGGCGTCCGAGCCGAAGCGCCGCCGCACGACGTGCAGGCAGCAGTCGAGCCCCGCGGCCGTGCCGGCCGACGTCATCAGGTTGCCGTCGTCCACGTACAGCACGTCCGGATCGAGCTTCACGCGTGGAAAGCGTTGCGCGAAGTCGTCGGCCCATGCCCAGTGCGTGGTGGCCGGGCGGCCGTCGAGCAGGCCGGCCGCGGCGAGCACGTAGGCGCCGAGGCACAGCCCGACGAGCTGCGCGCCACGCGCGGCGACCGCGCGGACCGCGTCGACCAGCACGTCGGGTGGCGCTTCGTCCGGATCGCGCCACGCCGGCACGATGACGATGTCCGCGTCGTCGAGCCCGTCGAGCCCGTATGGCGCGGTGATCGTGAAGCCGCCGGTCGTCGACAGCGGGCCGCGTTCGGCCGAGCAGACACGGAACTCGAATACGGGCGACGCGGCCGCATCGCGTTCCTTGCCGAACACGACGGACGGCACCGACAGGTGGAACGGGCTGATGCCGTCGTACGCGATCACGGCAACGACGGTCGGAACGGGCGAGGCGGGCCGGGTGGACGAGGCGGCGGTCATGGCGGGCTCCGGAATGGCGATGGCCCGATTTTATCGAAGAATGGCTATCGGGCCACTGTCCGCGCGAGCGATGCGCGCCGACAATGCATCGCATCGCGCCGCTGGCCGTCCCGTTTCGGGGCGGGGCCGCGCCCCCGGACCAGGAGCCCGCCATGTCGAACGCCGTCCCGCATTCCGCTGCCCATTCCGTTTCCCACCCGACTTCCCGCCGCGCGCTGATCGTGATCGACGTCCAGAACGAGTACGTGACGGGCAACCTGCCGATCGAATACCCGCCGCTCGACGTGTCGCTCGCAAACATCGGCCGCGCGATCGATGCCGCGCATGCGGCCGGCGTGCCGGTGATCGTCGTCCAGCACGTCGCACCGGCCGGTGCGCCGATCTTCGCGCCCGGCTCCGACGGCGTCGCACTGCACGCGGTGGTCGCCGGCCGGCCGTACGCGCACCTGATCGAGAAGCAGCAGGCCAGCTCGTTTGCCGGGACCGACCTTGCCGAGTGGCTCGAGGCGCACGGGATCGACACGCTCGCGGTGGCCGGCTACATGACGCACAACTGCAATGCGGCAACGGTCTATCACGCGGCGCACGCGGGGCTGAATGTCGAGTACCTCGATGACGCGACGGGCGCACTGCCGTACGAGAACGAAGCGGGCGCGGCGAGCGCCGAGGAGATTCACCGCGCGTACGGGGTGGTGTTCCAGTCGAATTTCGCGGCCGTGATGTCGACCGATGCGTGGATCGCGGGACTGGCCGGCGCGCCGATACCGAAGCGCGATTCGGTCGCCGCGTCGAATCGGCGGGCCCGCGCGCAGCGCGCGAAGGCGGCCTGAACCGGGCGGGGAGGAGGGGGCGGCGCGTTGGCGAGGTTGCCGCGCCGCCCGATGAAACGAAAGCCGCGGGCGAACGCGCGTCACGCGGTCAGTCGTCGTCCTTCAGCATCGCCGGGCTGTAGCGCAGCATGTCGAAACAGCCGTCGACGAGCTTTTCCGCATGCCGCTCGCCATCGATCTCGTCGGGCAGCATCAGCGTGTCGCGCACGAAACCGCTGACGAGCGTGTGCAGCATCAGCGTCGCACGCCACGTATCGAGCCGCTCGGGCAGCAGCTTGAGCCGCACGGCCGCCGCGAGATCGGCGTCGATCGCGTGCAGCGCCTCGCTCATCCCTGCGCGGTTGCGCTGCAGCAGCGGCTCCAGGTCCGCGACGTACTCGCACTTCATGAACAGGATGCTGAACACGCGGCGCAACTGCGCGTCGCGCTGCACGCCGAGCAGGCACCAGATCAGGATCTGGCGGATCTTCTCCAGCGGATTGCCGCCCGGCGCGTCGAGCGGCATCCGCTTCAGTTCGTCGATCGGCAGAAACACGCGGTCGAACATCGCGTCGAACAGTTCGCTCTTGTTCGCGAAATGCCAGTAGATTGCGCCGCGCGTCACGCCGGCGTGCTGGGCGATGTCCGCGAGCGACGTGTGCGATACGCCCTTCTCGAAGAACACGTGTTCGGCGGCGTCGAGAATGCGATTGCGCGTCTCGAGCGCCTCCTCCTTGGTACGTCTGACCATGTGCAGGCCTGATTGGATCGATCGTAGGTGAATATAGGGTCTGCAACCCTCGTCGCCGTCTGGGAGACGGGCTATGCTTGCGACTGGTAACAATTCGTAAGACTGGACAGTCGGCTGGGCATAAACGGGCTTTTTACATACATTCATGAATGTATATACAATACCACCCTACGATCGAATGACCCAAGTGGCAATCAGTTAATATCCCACTCTGCTGATTCCCGCCAAAGTACCAGTCCGCAGTGCGGGGCAACCTGTTGGCACGGAGGTTTCGTGCCGCTTGCTGTATCTAGCAGTCCAGTAATTCAGGTGTTCGATCTGCGCCGTGAGGCGCATCCGTGTTGCGCTCCCTCCGGTCGGGTGCGGCACTTATTCCATTGGTTATACACAGAGGTCGCTCCATGCGCGTCGAACGGGTTCCATACCGCTTAATCACTGTCGCGACGGCCGCCGTTTTCCTGGCCGCGTGCGGGAAGAAAGAATCGGCACCGCCGCCGCAAACGCCGGAAGTTGGCGTCGTCACTGTCCAGCCGCAAACCGTACCGGTCTTCACCGACCTGCCGGGCCGCACCAGTGCGTTCCTCGTCGCGCAGGTCCGCGCACGGGTCGACGGCATCGTGCTGCGCCGTGAATTCACCGAAGGCACCGACGTCAAGGCCGGTCAGCGCCTCTACAAGATCGACCCGGCGCCGTACGTCGCCGCGCTGAACAGCGCGAAGGCGACGCTCGCGAAGGCGCAGGCGAACCTCGTCACGCAGAATGCGCTGGTCGCGCGCTACAAGGTGCTGGTGGCCGCGAACGCGGTCAGCAAGCAGGACTACGACAACGCGGTGGCCACGCAAGGCCAGGCCGCGGCAGACGTCGCGGCCGGCAAGGCAGCGGTCGATACCGCGCAGATCAACCTCGGCTATACCGATGTCGTGTCGCCGATCACCGGCCGCGTCGGCATCTCGCAGGTGACGCCGGGCGCGTACGTGCAGGCAAGCCAGGCGACGCTGATGTCGACGGTCCAGCAGCTCGACCCGGTGTATGTGGACCTCACGCAGTCGAGCCTCGAGGGCCTGAAGCTGCGCCAGGACGTGCAGAGCGGCCGCCTGAAGACGAGCGGCCCGGGCGCCGCGAAGGTGTCGCTGATCCTGGAAGACGGCAAGACCTATTCGGAGCCGGGCAAGCTGCAGTTCTCGGACGTGACGGTCGACCAGACCACCGGTTCGGTGACGATCCGCGCGGTGTTCCCGAACCCGGGCCGCGTGCTGCTGCCGGGCATGTTCGTGCGTGCACGGATCGAGGAAGGCGTGAACGAGAACGCGTTCCTGGTGCCGCAGATCGGCGTCACGCATGACCAGAAGGGCCAGGCGATCGCGATGGTGGTGAACGCCGGCAACAAGGTCGAGCCGCGCCCGCTGAAGACGACGGGCATGCAAGGCGCGAACTGGATCGTCGAAGGCGGTCTGGAAGCGGGCGATCACGTGATCGTGCAGGGCGTCGACAAGGTGCGCCCGGGTGCGACCGTGAAGACGGTCCCCGCGCAGCTCGCCCCGGCGGCCAATGCCGCACCGGGTGCGGCTGCCGCCACCGCCGCGCCGGCTGCCGCCGGTTCCGGCGCCGCTGCCGCTTCCGGTGCTGCCGCATCGGGCGCTGCGCCGGCGAGTGCTGCCGCTGCTTCGAGCGCGCAATAACAGGGAGCCTGTTTCATGGCAAAGTTTTTTATCGATCGCCCGATCTTCGCGTGGGTGATCGCCATCATCCTGATGCTGGCCGGGGTTGCGGCGATCTTCACGCTGCCGATCTCGCAGTATCCGACGATCGCGCCGCCATCGATCCAGATCACCGCGAACTACCCGGGCGCTTCCGCGAAGACGGTGGAAGACACGGTGACGCAGGTGATCGAGCAGCAGATGAGCGGTCTCGACAACTTCCTGTACATGTCGTCGACCAGCGATGACTCGGGCAACGCGACGATCACGCTGACCTTCGCGCCGGGTACCAACGCCGACATCGCGCAGGTTCAGGTGCAGAACAAGCTGTCGCTCGCGACGCCGATTCTGCCGCAGGTCGTGCAGCAGCTCGGTCTTTCGGTGACGAAGTCGAGCAGCAGCTTCTTGCTGGTGCTCGCCTTCAACTCCGAAGACGGCAGCATGAACAAGTACGACCTCGCGAACTTCGTGGCGTCGCACGTGAAGGATCCGATCAGCCGGTTGAACGGCGTCGGTACCGTCACACTGTTCGGCTCGCAGTACGCGATGCGGGTCTGGCTCGATTCGAACCGCCTGACGAACTACGGCCTCACGCCGGTCGACGTGTCGACCGCGATCGCCGCACAGAACGTGCAGATCGCAGGCGGCCAGATCGGCGGCACGCCGGCCACACCGGGCACCATGCTGCAGGCGACGATCACCGAATCGACGCTGCTGCAGACGCCCGAGCAGTTCGGCAACATCCTGCTGAAGGTCAACCAGGACGGCTCGCAGGTTCGCCTGAAGGATGTCGCGAAGATCGAACTCGGCGGCGAAAACTACAACTTCGACACGAAGTACAACGGTCAGCCGACCGCGGCACTCGGTATCCAGCTCGCAACCAACGCGAACGCGCTCGCAACCGCGAAGGCCGTGCGCGCGAAGATCGACGAACTGGCACCGTTCTTCCCGCACGGCCTCGTCGTGAAGTACCCGTACGACACGACGCCGTTCGTGAAGCTGTCGATCGAGGAAGTGGTCAAGACGCTGCTCGAAGGTATCGTGCTGGTGTTCCTCGTGATGTATCTGTTCCTGCAGAACCTGCGGGCGACGATCATCCCGACGATCGCGGTGCCGGTCGTGTTGCTCGGCACGTTCGCGATCATGTCGATGGTGGGCTTCTCGATCAACACGCTGTCGATGTTCGGCCTCGTGCTCGCGATCGGCCTGCTGGTGGACGATGCGATCGTGGTGGTGGAGAACGTCGAGCGGGTGATGGCGGAAGAGGGCCTGTCACCGAAGGAGGCGACCCGCAAGGCGATGGGCCAGATCACCGGCGCACTCGTCGGCGTGGCGCTCGTGCTGTCGGCGGTGTTCGTGCCGGTGGCGTTCTCCGGCGGGTCGGTCGGCGCGATCTATCGTCAGTTCTCGCTGACGATCGTGTCGGCGATGGTGCTGTCGGTGCTCGTCGCGTTGATTCTGACGCCGGCACTGTGCGCGACGATCCTCAAGCCGATCCCGCAAGGGCATCACGAAGAGAAGAAGGGCTTCTTCGGCTGGTTCAACCGCACGTTCAACAACAGCCGCGACAAGTACCACGTCGGCGTGCACCACGTGATCAAGCGGTCGGGCCGCTGGCTCATCATCTACCTGGTCGTGATCGTCGCGGTCGGCCTGCTGTTCGTGCGCCTGCCGAAGTCGTTCCTGCCGGATGAAGACCAGGGCCTGATGTTCGTGATCGTGCAGACGCCGTCGGGCTCGACGCAGGAAACGACCGCGAAGACGCTCGCGAACATTTCCGACTACCTGTTGAAGGACGAGAAGGAAATCGTCGAATCGGCGTTCACGGTCAACGGCTTCAGCTTCGCGGGCCGCGGCCAGAACTCCGGTCTCGTGTTCGTGCGCCTGAAGGACTACTCGCAGCGTCAGCATGCGAACCAGAAGGTGCAGGCGCTGATCGGCCGGATGTTCGGGCGCTACGCGGGCTACAAGGACGCGATCGTGATCCCGTTCAACCCGCCGTCGATTCCTGAACTCGGTACGGCTGCCGGCTTCGACTTCGAGCTGACGGACAACGCGGGTCTCGGCCACGATGCACTGATGGCCGCGCGTAACCAGCTGCTCGGGATGGCCTCGAAGGATCCGACGCTGCAGGGCGTGCGTCCGAACGGCCTGAACGATACGCCGCAGTACAAGGTCGACATCGATCGCGAGAAGGCGAACGCGCTCGGCGTGACGGCGGATGCGATCGATCAGACGTTCTCGATCGCATGGGCGTCGAAGTACGTGAACAACTTCCTGGATACCGACGGCCGGATCAAGAAGGTCTACGTGCAGGCAGACGCACCGTTCCGGATGACGCCGGAAGACCTGAACATCTGGTACGTGCGCAACGGGTCGGGCGGGATGGTGCCGTTCAGCTCGTTCGCGACCGGTCACTGGACGTACGGTTCGCCGAAGCTCGAGCGCTACAACGGTGTGTCGGCGATGGAAATCCAGGGTCAGGCCGCACCGGGCAAGTCGACCGGTCAGGCGATGGCCGCGATGGAAGGGCTCGCGAAGAAGCTGCCGGTCGGTATCGGCTATTCGTGGACCGGCCTGTCGTTCCAGGAAATCCAGTCCGGCTCGCAGGCGCCGATCCTGTACGCGATCTCGATCCTCGTCGTGTTCCTGTGTCTCGCGGCGCTGTATGAAAGCTGGTCGATCCCGTTCTCGGTGATCATGGTGGTGCCGCTCGGCGTGATCGGTGCGCTGCTGGCGGCAACGATGCGCGGCCTCGAGAACGACGTGTTCTTCCAGGTCGGCCTGCTGACCACCGTGGGCTTGTCCGCGAAGAACGCGATTCTGATCGTGGAGTTCGCGCGCGAACTGCAGGTGACGGAGAAGATGGGGCCGATCGAGGCCGCGCTGGAAGCAGCGCGCCTGCGGCTGCGTCCGATTCTGATGACGTCGCTCGCGTTCATTCTCGGCGTGATGCCGCTCGCGATCAGCAATGGCGCGGGTTCGGCCAGCCAGCACGCGATCGGTACGGGCGTGATCGGCGGGATGATCACGGCGACGTTCCTCGCGATCTTCATGATCCCGATGTTCTTCGTGAAGATCCGCGCGATCTTCAGCGGCGAGAAGGAAGACGTCGACGAGGCGCTGCGCCTGGCTCAGGAGCACTCGCACCACGAAGAGAAGCCGGGCAACGGCGACGAAGGCAACAAGGGACAGTGATGATGCAAAAACACGCTTTGACTGCAATCGCGGTCGCGCTCTTCGCCACGGGCTGCACGATGGCGCCGCATTACAAGCGGCCCGATGCACCCGTCGCGCAGGCGTACCCGGCCGGCGGCGTCTACGCGACGCAGCCGGGTGCGGCCGGCGCGCGCAGCGCGAACGGCCAGGCGGCGACCGCCATCGGCTGGCGCGAGTTCTTCGTCGATCCGCGCCTGCAGCGGCTGATCGAGATCGCGCTGAAGAACAACCGCGACCTGCGCGTGTCGGTGCTGAACATCGAGGCGGCGCGCGCGCAGTACCAGATCACGCGCGCGGGCCTGTTCCCGACGCTCGATGCGACGGGTACCGGTAATCGTCAGCGCCTGCCGAATGCGCTGTCCGTGGCGCCGGGCCGGAACATCACGACGACCTACAACGTCGGCCTGTCGGCGTCGTGGGAACTCGACCTGTTCGGCCGCGTGCAGAGCCTGAAGGACCAGGCGCTCGCGCAGTACCTGGCGACCGCGTATGCGCGGCAGGCGTCGGAGATCTCGCTGGTGTCGCAGGTGGCCGATCAATACCTGACGCTGCTGTCGACCGACGATCTGCTGAAGGTCACGGAAGACACGCTGAAGACGGCGCAGGCGTCGTACGATCTGACGAAGCTGCAGTTCGACAACGGCACGGGCTCCGAGCTCGAGCTGCGTCAGGCGCAGACGGTGGTCGAGCAGGCGCTGGCGAACCAGCAGGCGCAGGCGCGTGCGCGTGCGCAGGCGCTGAACTATCTGGTGCTGCTGATCGGCGAGCCGCTGCCGGACGATCTGCCGGCGGGCATGCCGCTCGACGCGCAGAACCTGCTGACGGACGTGCCGGCTGGCCTGCCGTCCGACCTGCTGACGCGTCGCCCCGACGTGATGCAGGCCGAGCAGTCGCTGCTGGCGGCGAACGCGAACATCGGTGCGGCACGCGCGGCGTTCTTCCCGAAGATCTCGCTGACGGCCGCGTTCGGCACGGCGAGCCCGACGCTGGGCGGTCTGTTCAAGGCCGGCACGGCGGCGTGGTCGTTCGCGCCGAACATCGCGCTGCCGATCTTCGAGGGCGGCGCGAACATCGCGAACCTCGATCTTGCACACGTGCAGAAGCGCATCGAGATCGCAAACTACGAGAAGGCGATCCAGTCGGCGTTCCGCGACGTGGCGGACGGGCTGGCCGCACGCGGCACGTACGACCAGCAGATCGCGGCGCTGGAGCGCAACGAGCACGCGCAGCAGCGACGTTTCGACCTGTCGGACCTGCGTTACAAGAACGGTGTCGACAGTTACCTGTCGGTGCTGACCGCGCAGACGGACCTGTACACCGCGCAGCAGTCGCTGATCAACGCGCGTCTGGCCCGCTGGACCAACCTGGTCAACCTGTACCGTTCGCTGGGCGGCGGGTGGATCGAGCGGGCCGGCGAGACGCCGCGCGCGCCGGATGCACCGGTCGACTACGACAAGGCGGCCGCTCCGGCGCCTGCGTCGGCGGCGGTGACGAACGGGTAAGCAAGTGCAAGGAAAGGGCAGGCGCGGTTTACCGCGCTTATCCTTCGAACCGGCAGTATGCGGAAACGAAAACGCCACGGATGAAAATCCGTGGCGTTTTCTTTTGTGCGCTCGAGTCATGAGGGGCAAACACGGGCGGGGTGGCGATGCGTGCACCGAACGCCGGTGCAGCCCGTTGCGTCGGGCACGTCGCGCCGCTCGACCATCCGGCATCCGGTACCGCGCCGTCGGCGGCAACCCTTCAAGCGCGATGGCGGACCGTCCGATCGCCGAGCGTCGTCCGCACCCCAAAGCAAAACGCCACGGCATGCCGTGGCGTTTTTCGTTACCGCTTCGCGCCGTCGTCCGGCGCGTGGCGATCAGTGATGCACGTCGGCCGGGCGGCCGTCGAAGTCGTGTCCGGTGCGGCGGATGTCGCAGCGCGCGTCCTTTTCGCCTTTCACGCCGTTGAACACGATGTTCAGGATCACGGCCGTCGCCGATGCCAGCAGGATGCCGCTGTGCAGGATCGGGGCGAGTGCCGGCGGCAGCTTCGAGAAGAAGTGCGGCGACACGACCGGCACGAGACCCATGCCGACGCTCACGGCGACGATGAACAGGTTGTGCGTGTTGTTCACGAAGTCGACCTTCGACAGCACCTTGATGCCGTTCGCCGCGACCATCCCGAACATCACGATGCCCGCGCCGCCAAGCACGAACGGCGGCACCGATGCGACGACCTGCGCCATCTTCGGGAACAGGCCGAGCAGCACGAGGATCACGCCGCCGGTGGCGCACACGAAACGGCTCTTCACGCCCGTCACGCCGATCAGGCCGACGTTCTGCGAGAACGACGTATGCGGGAACGAATTGAAGATGCCGCCGATCAGCGTGCCGAGGCCATCGACGCGCAGGCCGCGCACGAGGCGCTCCTGGTTGACCGGACGATCGACCATGTCGCCGACCGCGAGGAACATGCCGGTCGATTCGATGAACGTGACGAACATCACCGTGACCATCGTCGCGATCGACAGCGGGTCGAAGTGCGGCAGGCCGAAGTGGAACGGCATCACGAAGCCGACCCACGGCGCGTGCGCCACGCCGTCGGTGTTCACGCGGCCGATCGCGAAGGCGATCGCGAAGCCGGCGACGATGCCGAGCAGCACCGAGATGTTCGCGAGGAAGCCGCGGCCGTACTTGTTGATCAGCAGGATCAGCGTGAGCACGAGCAGCGACAGGCCGAGATAGACGGGGCTGCCGTATTCGGGGTTGCCGACGCCGCCGGCCGCCCAGTTGATGCCCACTTCCATCAGCGACAGCCCGATCACGGCGATCACGGTGCCGACGACGACTGGCGGGAAGAACCGCAACAGCTTGCCGATCATCGGCGCGAGCACGATGCCGATGATGCCGGCCGCGATGGTCGAGCCGAAGATATCGAGGATGCCGAGGCCGGGGTTGGTGCCGATCGCGATCATCGGGCCGACGGCCGCGAACGTGCAGCCCATGATGACGGGCAGGCGGATCCCGAAGATCCACAGGCCGAGCGTCTGGATCAGCGTGGCGATGCCGCACGAAAACAGATCGGCGCTGATCAGGAACGCGATCTGGTCTTTCGGCAGCTTGAGCGCGCCGCCGACGATAAGCGGCACGGCGACAGCGCCGGCGTACATGACGAGGACGTGTTGCAGGCCAAGCGTTACCAGCTTGCCGGTCGGCAGCACCTCATCGCACGGATGGACCGTGTTCGATTGCATCTGTCTCACTCCATGATCTTGTTTTCGGGGTGATACGAAATTATTCGGAATGAATCCATGCAACAAGAGTGCTGGGTTCTATTCCGTTCTTTGCTGGTTCGATATGCCAATTCGGCATGGAGCAGGGTGTCGATCATCGGGAAACTGCCGCAGGAGTGAGGTTTCCCGGATTTATAGCCCTTCAAAATAGCGCGGGCCCCCATGTCAAATATAGGCCGCCTTATGGTGTGTATCGGGCGGGCGGCATAGTGGCAAAAAGTGCCTGGGAAAAATCGTGCCGGGTTAACCCGCGAACGGCCGCTTTTGCCCGCAAGGTGCAGCCGGGTGGAACCCGGCCGGCGACCGCACTTTCGACCTGCTTCGACGACGGCAAAAAACGGGGCGCGCATCGCGATCCCGTTATCATCGACATCCGTTCATTCGAATTCGCTCTCACGTCATGCGCCTGCTCGGAATCGACCTCGGCACCGGCTCCGTCAAACTCGTCACGCTCGATGCCGACGGTGTCGAGCGCGCGGTCGCGAGCGAACCTTATGCGCTGTCGTCGCCGCAGCCCGGCTGGGCCGAGATCGCGCCCGATACGTGGTGGCAGGCGCTCGTGCGCGCGGCCGCGCGGCTGCCGGCCGACGAGCGCGCGCAGGTGGCGGCGATCGGGTTCTCGGGGCAGATGCATGGCGTCGTGCTGATCGATGCGGCCGGGCAACCGGTGCGGCCCGCGCTGCTGTGGCCCGACACGCGCGCGGTGCGCGAAGCGGAGACGGCCGGCTGGCCCGATGCCGGTTTGCCGGTCGCTGGACTGCCCGTCGCACCGAATCCCGTCGCGCCCGGCATGGCCGGCCCGCTGTTGCGCTGGCTGGCCGCGCACGAACCCGATGCGCTGCGCGCCGCCCGCTGGGCCGTGCAGCCGAAGGACTGGTTGCGCATCGCGCTGGGCGGCGACGTTGCGGCCGATCCGAGCGATGCGTGCGCGACCGCGCTCGCGACGCCCGACGGTGCATGGGATCTCGCGCTGATCGACGCGCTCGGCTTGCCGGCGGACCGCTTCGCACCGGTCCATCCGTCGACCGCGCGCTGCGGCATGCTCGGTGCACCGGCTGCCGCGGCACTCGGCCTGCCGGCCGGCGTGCCGCTGGCGACCGGCGCGGCCGACACCGCCTGCGCGGCGCTCGGCAGCGGGCTTGCCACCGCCGGCGATGCGCTGCTGACGACCGGCAGCGGCGGCCAGATCGTCGTGCTCGCGGATGCGCTGCCGCCCGCGCGACGCGGGCTGCATCGCTATCGCGCGGCGGCCGGCGGCGGCTATTACACGATGGCCGCGATGCAGAACGTCGGGCTCGCGCTCGAAGCCGTGCGCGGCTGGCTCGGCTACCCGCAGTGGGCCGATGCGTATGACGATGCGTTTGCCCAGGCCGCGTCGGAACGCCTGTGCTTCCTGCCGTACCTGACGGGCGAGCGTTCGCCGTGGATGAATCCCGATGCGCGTGGCGGCTGGCTCGGCCTCGGGCTCGGCGACACGCGCGGCGCGATGATGCGCGCCGCGTTCGAAGGTGTCGCGTTCGCGTTGCGCGCCGGGCTCGACGCGATCCGCGACGCCGATCGCAGCGATCCGGTGACGACGCTGCGTCTCGCGGGCGGCGGCTCGGTCGATCCGCGCTGGCGCCAGTTGCTGGCCGACGCACTGGGCGCGTCGCTCCACGCGATCGACTGCCCGAACGCCGCGACGCGCGGCGCCGCGCTGCTCGCGGGCGTCGCGATCGGGCACTGGCGGGAAGACGCGCTGCACGCGCTGGCGCCGGCCGCGTCGCCGGTTGCCGCGCCGCGCGACGATCGCTTGCTGGTCGCACGCCACGCGCGCTTCGTCGATCTGTATGCGCGAACGGATGCATGGTTCACGACGGGCGTTTAAACTCGAACACTTGTTCTTTTGCGTCAGCGATGACGCATCGTGGCAAGCCGGCGACCGTTTCCCGCACGCGATGCGCGGCGGGACCGGCCATCATGGCGAGCACGAGATTCTTTCGCCGTGCCGCGCGCGATCGACGCGCGGCACGGCTTCGACAGCTTTGCATGGAACCCGGTGCGAAGCATGAAGCCGGCACGCTCGTGGTCGAGCGCCACGCCGGTCGACCTGAGCGCTGACGCGCGAACCCGGGCCGACCTCACACACAGACAGGAGTCACACGATGAAGACGAAAGCAGCGATTGCATGGAAGGCGGGCGCGCCGCTGACGATCGAGGAAGTCGATCTGGAAGGGCCGCGCGCAGGTGAAGTGCTGATCGAGGTGAAGGCGACGGGCATCTGTCACACCGATTACTACACGCTGTCGGGAGCCGATCCGGAAGGGATCTTCCCGGCGATCCTCGGCCATGAAGGCGCGGGCGTCGTGGTCGACGTCGGCCCCGGCGTCGGCACCCTGCGCAAGGGCGATCACGTGATTCCGCTCTACACGCCCGAATGCCGCGAGTGCAAGTTCTGCCTGTCGCGCAAGACCAACCTGTGCCAGAAGATCCGCGCGACGCAGGGCAAGGGGCTGATGCCCGACGCGACGTCGCGCTTCTCGCTCGACGGCAAGCCGCTGTTCCACTACATGGGCACGTCGACGTTCTCGAACTACATCGTCGTGCCGGAAATCGCGGTCGCGAAGGTGCGTGAGGACGCGCCGTTCGACAAGATCTGCTACATCGGCTGCGGCGTGACGACGGGTGTCGGCGCGGTCGTGTACTCGGCGAAGGTCGAGGCGGGCGCGAACGTCGTCGTGTTCGGCCTCGGCGGGATCGGCCTGAACGTGATCCAGGGCGCGAAGATGGTCGGCGCGGACAAGATCATCGGCGTCGACATCAACCCGAAGCGCGTCGAGCTCGCGAAGAAGTTCGGGATGACGCACTTCATCAACCCGAACGAAGTCGAGAACGTGGTCGACCACATCGTGCAGCTGACCGATGGCGGTGCCGACTACTCGTTCGAGTGCGTGGGCAACGTGAAGCTGATGCGCCAGGCGCTCGAGTGCACGCACAAGGGCTGGGGCCAGTCGTTCATCATCGGCGTGGCGGCAGCCGGCGAGGAAATCAGCACGCGTCCGTTCCAGCTCGTGACGGGTCGCGAGTGGAAGGGCTCGGCGTTCGGCGGCGCACGCGGCCGCACCGACGTGCCGAAGATCGTCGACTGGTACATGGAAGGCAAGATCAACATCGACGACCTGATCACGCACACGCTGCCGCTCGAGCGGATCAACGAAGGCTTCGACCTGATGAAGGCCGGCGAGTCGATCCGCTCGGTCGTGCTGTACTGACCGGGAGCGCACCGCGATGCTCG
Source organism: Burkholderia sp. AU45251 (assembly GCF_030482905.1). Classification (NCBI taxonomy): domain Bacteria; kingdom Pseudomonadati; phylum Pseudomonadota; class Betaproteobacteria; order Burkholderiales; family Burkholderiaceae; genus Burkholderia; species Burkholderia sp. AU45251. The sequence goes on from NZ_JAUJQH010000008.1 coordinate 188,749, forward strand.
AACTCGTTTCCTCGCATGCGTGCCACGGCGGCGAGCAGCGTTTCTACCGTCACGATTCGGCGGCCATCGGCCTGCCGATGAAGTTCTCGGTGTACCTGCCGCCGCAGGCCGCGCACGGCCGCGTGCCGGCGCTGTTCTATCTCGCGGGGCTCACCTGCACCGACGAGACGTTCGCGATCAAGGCTGGCGCGCAACAATACGCGGCGCAGCACGGCCTCGCACTCGTGATGCCCGACACGAGCCCGCGCGGTGCGGGTGTGCCGGGCGAGACCGACGCGTGGGACTTCGGCGTCGGCGCGGGCTTCTATGTCGATGCGACCGAAGCGCCGTGGTCCGCGCATTACCGGATGGAGTCGTACGTGACGGGCGAGCTGCGCGAACGCGTCGCGGCCGAGCTGCCGATCGACGGCGCGCGGCTCGGGATCTTCGGGCACTCGATGGGCGGGCACGGCGCGCTGACGCTTGCGCTGCGCCATCCGGGCCTGTACCGGTCGGTGTCGGCGTTCGCGCCGATCGCCGCGCCGACGCGCTGCCCGTGGGGCGAGAAGGCGTTCTCGGGCTATCTCGGCGCCGATCGCGAAGCGTGGAAGGCACACGACGCGAGCGAGCTCGTCGCGCGCGCCGATGCGCCGAAGTTCGCGGACGGCATCCTCGTCGATCAGGGTCTCGCCGATCAGTTCCTTGCGAACCAGCTCAACCCTGACGTGTTCGAAGCCGCGTGCGCGAAGGCCGGCCAGCCGCTGACGCTGCGTCGTCATGCAGGCTACGACCACGGGTATTACTTCATCTCGACGTTCATCGCCGATCACATCGCGCATCACGCGCGCGTGCTCGCACGGTGAGCGGGCCGGGAAGCAGGTAACGCACACGGCGTGCCGCGCGATCGCGGGCGCATGAAAAAACGCCGGCGCTGCCCTCGGGCACGCCGGCGTTTTTATTTCCGACAAGCGGCGATCAGTGGCGCCGCAACAGGCTCGCGCCGTACACGAGCGCCGACAGCGCGGTGATCCAGAAGCTCGTCGGCCAGTCGGTGTGATACGCGAGCACGATGCCGAGCCACGCTTCGAACAGCGCGAACAGTGCGGCGAGCAGCACGCCGGTCGACAGCCGCGTCGTCACGTTCTGCGCGGCGGCAGCCGGCCCGACCAGCAGCGTGAACACCAGCAGCACGCCGACGATCTGCGTCGCCGCGGCCACCGCGAGCGCGCACACCGCGAGGAACAGCATCGACACGGTGCGCAGCGACACGCCCTTGGCTTCGGCCAGTTCGGGCTGCAGCGACGCGAACAGCAGCGGCCGCGCGATCAGCGCGAGCGCGAGCAGGCTCACCGCGCCGATGCCGGCGAGTACCGCGAGCGTGTCGTGGCTCACCGCGAGCACGTTGCCGAACAGCAGCGCGGTGACCTGCGTCGCGAACGACGTGTAGAAATGCAGGAACAGCAGGCCGAAGCCGAGCGCGCCCGACAGGATCACGCCGATTGCGACGTCGCGGCCCGCGAGCTTTTCGCCGAGCGCGCCCATCCCGATCCCGGCCGCGAGCGTGAAGCCGACCATCCCCCAGATCGGCGAGATGCCGAGCAGCACCGCGCCCGTCGCGCCGGTGAAGCCGACGTGCGACAGCGCGTGGCCGGCGAAGGTCTGCCCGCGCAGCACCAGGAAGTAGCCGACGATGCCCGCGAGCACCGCGACGATCCCCGACGCCGCGAAGGCGTTGATCATGAAGTCGTATTCAAACATCTTGCGAATGCCCGGGATGAGCGTGTCCGTGGTGGTGATGGCCGTGGCCGCCGCCACTGTCGTGCGAGTGACCGTCGTCGTCCTCGTGTTCGTGGTCGTGCTTCTCGATCTCGACGTCGCCCGACATCACGAAGATCTTGCCGTTCACGCGCATCACGTCGATCGGCGACCCGTAGAGCCGCGACAGCACGGGCTTCGTGATCACCTCGTCGACGGTGCCGAGCGCCGCGACGCCGTTGCCGAGATACAGCACGCGGTCGAGCGCGTTCAGCAGCGGATTCAGTTCGTGCGCGGAGAACAGCACGGTGATGCCGAGCTCGCGCTGCACGTTGCGCACGAGTTCGACGACGCCGCGCTGGTGGTTCGGGTCGAGGCTGATCAGCGGCTCGTCGAGCAGCAGCAGCTTCGGGCTGCCGAGCAGGCACTGCGCGAGCAGCAGGCGCTGCCGTTCGCCGCCGGACAGTTCCGACAGCGGCCGGCGTGCGAGCGTCGGGCCGCCGACGAGATCGAGCACGCGGTCGACGTCGCGGCGCGTTGCCGCGTTCGTGTGCGGCAGCCCCCAGCGGTGGCCGTCGGCAGCCATCGCGACGAAGTCGTAGCCGCGCATCCGGCGGTTCGCGAGGCCGCTCCTGATCTGCGGCATGTAGCCGATCGACGGATTGCCGCGCACGACCGGCACGCCGCCGACGGACAGCGTGCCGGCCGACACGGGCACGAGGCCGAGCACCGCGCGCATCAGCGTGGTCTTGCCCGCACCGTTCGGCCCGAGCACGCCGACGAATTCGCCGGGTTCGATCGAGAAGCTGACGTCGCGCAGGATCGTGCGTCCGCCCAGTTCGAGCGTGACGCGATCGACGGCGAGTGCGTGAGGAGTTGCGGTCATTTCGTTACGGTTGTTTATTTCTTGCCGGCGGCCAGCGCGGTCGAGAGCGCGTCGAGCTGGCCGGCCATCCATTGCTGGAAGGTCTTGCCAGCCGGCTGCGTCTCGGTGACGCTGACGGTCGGCACGCCGCCGTCGCGCGCGATCTTCAGCATGCGCTTGGTCATCGGTTCTTCAGCCTGGCTGTTGTAGATCAGCACGCGCACCTGCTTCTTGCGCAGGTCGTTCTCGAACGCGGCGACATCCTGCGCGCTCGCCTCGGTGTCGTTCATCGTCGCGAGTTGGAAGCGCTGGTTGCGCATGTCGAGGCCGATCGCGTCGGACATGTAGCCGAACACGGGCTCGGTGGCCGTGACCGGCAGCCCCTTGTACTGCGCGCGCAGCGCGGCGACCTTGGCGTCGACGGGCTTCATCGACGCGACGAACTTCTGCAGGTTCGCGTCGTATTCGGCCTTGTTCGCCGGGTCGGCGCGGCCGAGCTCGGCCGCGATCGCGCGCGCGGCGGCCGGCATCGTCGCCGGGTCGTACCACAGGTGCGGGTTGTCGCCGGCCTTCTTGCCGACCAGATCGGCGACGACGATCGTCGCGCGCTTCGCCTGCTTCGACGCGCCGAGCAGCTTGCTCATCCACGGATCGTAGTTCGCGCCGTTGTAGATCACGACCTGCGCGTGCTGAAGCGCGCGGGCCGTTTTCGGGCTCGCTTCGAACAGGTGCGGATCCTGGTCGGGATTGCTGAGGATGCTCGTCACCGCGACATGGCTGCCGCCGATCTGCGACGCGACATCGCCGTAGAAATTCTCGGCGGCGACGACGTTGACGGTCGCGGCCTGCGCGAACGCGGGCGCCGCGAGCGACAGCGCGGCGACGGCGGCGGCGAGCCAGCGGACAGGCGACAGGGCACGCCGCGGCGCGCGCTTCAGGGCAATGGACATGGAACTCCTCGTTGGAAGGGGCGGCGCGGGCGCCGCGCGAGATGCGTCAGCGTTGCACGGGCTTGTGCTTGCAGTGCCCGCACAGGCCGCTCAGCTCGACGACCTGGTGGTGGACTTCGAAACCGTGCGCGGGCTCGCTCGCGGACAACTGCTTCGCGAGGTCGCCGCCGGGAATCTCGACGGTGTCGCCGCACGAATCGCAGATCAGGAACTGGCCTTCGTGCGGCACGCCGATCTCGCAGCACGCGAAGAACGCGTTCTTCGATTCGATCCGGTGAATGAAGCCGTGCTCGACGAGGAAATCCAGCGCGCGATAGACGGTCGTGGGCGGCACGCGGCCGCGCTGCGGTTCGAGTTCGGCGAGCAGGTCGTACGCGCCGATCGGGCGCTGCGCGGCCAGCACGCGTTCGTAGACCTGACGGCGCAGCGGCGTCCACGCGAGCCCGTGCTCGGCGGCGAATGCGTCGGCCCGGGACAGCCGGGCGTCAATGGACGAGGAGGTAGCCATGGCGTGAGGCAGGGCGATGAAACAAAGTACGGCGATGATATAACGTATCGCCGCGCCGTGCAGCGCGATTTCCCCTTTCCGTCCTCGCTCCGTCCCCTTCACCGCCGACCCGGCCGCACCGCACCGTGCGGGCTGTGCCTTGCCGGGCGTGCGCGACGGGCCGCCACGCTGCGCCATCGTGCCGCAGTGCGTCATAGAAAGCCGTCACGTCGCCTTGACAGCGCGAATCGCGTATCCGATCATTCGATCACCAACAGAGCAATTGATCGGTTAGCGGGCGTTCGCTCACCTCGCAGCCGTCGTAACGCAGAACGAACCGGAGACAGCCAGTGAGACTGGAAGACAAGGTCGCGATCCTGACGGGCGCCGCAAGCGGCATCGGCGAGGCGGTCGCGCAACGCTATCTGGACGAGGGCGCGCGCTGCGTGCTCGTCGACGTGAAGCCGGCAGGCGGCTCGCTCGCGCGGCTCATCGAGGCACACCCTGGCCGCGCGGTGGCCGTCACCGCGGACGTGACGCGCCGCGACGACATCGAGCGCATCGTCGCCACGGCGGTCGAGCGCTTCGGCGGTGTCGACATCCTGTTCAACAATGCGGCGCTGTTCGACATGCGGCCGATCCTCGACGAATCGTGGGACGTGTTCGACCGGCTGTTCTCGGTCAACGTGAAAGGGCTGTTCTTCCTGATGCAGGCCGTCGCGCAGCGGATGGTCGAGCAGGGGCGCGGCGGCAAGATCGTCAACATGTCGTCGCAGGCCGGACGTCGTGGCGAGGCACTCGTTTCGCACTACTGCGCGACCAAGGCCGCGGTGATCAGCTATACGCAGTCGGCCGCGCTCGCGCTCGCGCCGCACCGGATCAACGTGAACGGCATCGCGCCGGGCGTCGTCGACACGCCGATGTGGGAGCAGGTCGATGCGCTGTTCGCGCGCTACGAGAACCGGCCGCTCGGCGAGAAGAAGCGGCTGGTCGGCGAAGCCGTGCCGCTCGGCCGCATGGGCGTGCCGGGCGACCTGACGGGCGCCGCGCTGTTTCTCGCGTCGTCCGACGCCGATTACATCACCGCCCAGACGCTGAACGTCGACGGCGGTAACTGGATGAGCTGACGTGGCGCCGCTCGCACGCGCCATCTGCCGGCCGGCCCTCGACGCAGCCGCATCGCTGCACGCCGAGGCCGCCGTCGCACGAGGAGGGGCCGCTTGATGGCCGAGATCGTCGTCGCCGGCGAACTGCTGGCCGAATTCGTCGCCGTCGAACGCGGCCAGGGTTTCGAGATGCCGGGCCTGTTTGCCGGGCCGTTCCCGAGCGGTGCGCCGGCGATCTTCGCCGACCAGGCCGCGCGGCTCGGCGCGCGCGTCGCGTATGCGGGCTGCGTCGGCCGCGACGCGTTCGGTGACGCGATCGTCGCGCGGCTCGAACGCGACGGCGTGGACGTCGCGCGTATCCGCCGCGTCGCGCGACCGACCGGCACCGCGTTCGTCGCGTATCGCGACGACGGCTCGCGCAGTTTCGTCTACTCGCTGTCCACCAGTGCGGCCGCGTGCGTCGACGCGTCCGATGTCGATACCGCGATGTTCGACGGCTGCCGTTACTTCCACGTGATGGGCTCGTCGCTGACGAGCGAAGCGGCGATCGCGGCGGTGCAGCGCGGCGTGATCGAGGCCGCGCGCGCCGGCGCGAAGGTGTCGTTCGATCCGAACGTGCGGCCCGAAATGCTGAGTTTCCGCCCGATGCGCGCGGCGCTCGACGCGATGCTCGCCGCGTGCCACCTGTTCCTGCCGAGCGAAGCCGACCTGCCGTTCTTCTGCGGACCGCAGCCGGCCGAGCGCGCGATCGCGGGGCTGCTCGCGACGCATCCGCTGCTCGAGCGTGTCGTGCTGAAGCGTGGCGCGCAAGGCAGCGTCGCGTTCGACCGCGCGAACCGTGCGGAAGCGCCGGCGTTTCAGGTCGACGAAGTCGACCCGACCGGCGCGGGCGACTGCTTCGGCGGCACGCTGGTCGCGAGCCTTGTCGCCGGCGTGCCGATCGAGGCCGCGCTGCGCCGCGCGAACGCGGCCGGGGCGATCGCGGTCACGCGGCGCGGCCCGATGGAGGGCAACAGCAGCGCGGCCGAGATCGACCGCTTCCTGACCGAACGAGGTATGGCATGTCCGGCTTGACGACCTTCGCCGAACGTACACGTCCCGCGCACGCGGATGCCGTGCTGCGGATGATCTTCGACGCGAACCGCGCGGACGCGCAGCGCGGCATCTATTCGATCTGCAGCGCGCACCGGCTCGTGCTGGAGGCCGCGTGTGAAGCGGCGCGTGCGGACGGTTCGCCGCTGCTGATCGAGGCGACCTGCAACCAGGTGAACCATCTCGGCGGCTATACGGGCATGACGCCCGCCGATTTCCGCCGCGATGTCGACGCGATCGCGCAACGTTGCGGGCTTGCACCGTCGGCGCTCGTGCTCGGCGGCGACCATCTCGGGCCGAACCCGTGGCGGCATCGCCGCGCGGCCGATGCGATGCGCGAGGCAGGCACGATGGTTGCCGCGTACGTCGAAGCGGGCTTCGAAAAGATCCACCTCGACGCGAGCATGGCGTGCGCGGACGATCCGGTGCGGCTCGACGATCGCACGATCGCCGCGCGCGCGGCCGAACTGTGCCGCGCGGCGGAAGACGCGGCAGCGCGCGCCGGCATCGCGCCCGTTTACGTGATCGGCACCGAGGTGCCGACGCCGGGCGGCGAAGTGAGCGGTAACGACAGCGATGCGGCGATCGCACAGATCGCGGTCACGCGCAGCGACAGCATCGCGGCGACGCTCGATGCGCATCGCCGCGCGTTCGCGGCGGCCGGGCTCGACGATGCGTGGACGCGGGTCGTCGCGATCGTCGCGCAGCCGGGCGTCGACTTCGACGATCGTCACGTGCTCGACTACGACAGCGCGAAGGCGGCGTCGCTCGGCGCGAGTATCCTGCAGACACCGGGCCTCGTGTTCGAGGCGCATTCGACCGACTACCAGACCGAGGGCGCGCTCGCCGCGCTCGTGCGCGACCACTTCGCGGTACTGAAGGTCGGCCCCGCGCTGACGTTCGCGCTGCGCGAGGCGCTGTTCGCGCTGACCTTCATCGAGGATGCGCTGATCGGCGAGCCCGCGCAGCGCTCGCGGCTGCGCGACGTCGTCGACGCCGCGATGCGCGCGCAGCCCGAGCACTGGGCACCGTACTACCGCGGCGACGAAACCGAGCAGCGGCTTGCGCGCCAGTTCAGCTACAGCGACCGGATCCGCTATTACTGGCTGCAGCCGGCCGTCGCGGCCGCGGTCGAGCAGCTGTTCGACAACCTCGCGCGGCAGCCGGTGCCTGAGACACTCGTCGCGCAGTGGTTGCCGGACGTGTACGCGGCCTGCCGCGCGGGCGGGCTCGCGAAGGAGCCGCGCGCCTGGGTGCGCCACCGGATACGCGACGTGATCGCGCACTATGCGCGCGCGTGCGGAATGCAGCGGCCGGTATGACGGGCCGCGAAGTCAACGCAGTACCGACGACACTTCGAACAAACACAGGAGACATGCCATGCAACGAAAGATGCTCGACGCCGCCGCACGCTGCTTCGCCGGAGCCGCGCTCGCGACGGCGGCCTGCGCCGCGTCCGCCGGCACGGTGACGATCGCGACGCTGAACAATCCCGACATGATCGAGCTGAAGAAGCTGTCGCCGGCCTTCGAGAAGGCGAACCCGGACATCAAGCTGAACTGGGTGATCCTCGAGGAGAACGTGCTGCGCCAGCGCGCGACGACCGACATCACGACCGGCAGCGGCCAGTTCGACGTGATGGCGATCGGCACCTACGAGGCGCCGCAGTGGGGCAAGCGCGGCTGGCTCGCGCCGATGACGGGCCTGCCCGCCGACTACGACCTGAACGACATCGTGAAGACCGCGCGCGACAGCCTGTCGTACAACGGCCAGCTGTACGCGCTGCCGTTCTACGTCGAGAGCTCGATGACGTTCTACCGCAAGGACCTGTTCGCGGCGAAGGGGCTGAAGATGCCCGACCAGCCGACCTACGACCAGATCGCCGAATTCGCGGACAAGCTCACCGACAAGGCGAAGGGCACCTACGGGATCTGCCTGCGCGGCAAGGCCGGGTGGGGCGAGAACATGGCGTACGTGTCGACGGTCGTGAACACGTTCGGCGGGCGCTGGTTCGACGAGAACTGGAATGCGCAGCTCACGTCGCCGGAGTGGAAGAAGGCAATCACGTTCTACGTGAACCTGCTGAAGAAAGACGGCCCGCCGGGAGCGAGCTCGAACGGTTTCAACGAGAACCTGACCCTGACCGCATCGGGCAAGTGCGCGATGTGGATCGACGCGACGGTCGCGGCCGGGATGCTCTATAACAAACAGCAGTCGCAGGTGGCTGACAAGATCGGCTTCGCGGCCGCGCCGGTCGCCGCCACGCCGAAGGGTTCGCACTGGCTGTGGGCATGGGCGCTGGCCGTGCCGAAGACGTCGAAGCAGCAGGATGCCGCGCGCAAGTTCATCGCGTGGGCGACGTCGAAGCAGTACATCGAGATGGTCGGCAAGGACGAGGGCTGGGCGTCGGTGCCGCCGGGCACGCGCACGTCGACCTATCAGCGCCCCGAGTACAAGGCCGCCGCGCCGTTCTCGGACTTCGTGCTGAAGGCGATCGAGACGGCCGACCCGAACGATCCGTCGCTGAAGAAGGTGCCGTACACGGGCGTGCAGTACGTCGGGATTCCTGAATTCCAGTCGTTCGGCACGGTGGTCGGCCAGTCGATCGCCGGTGCGGTGGCGGGCCAGATGACGGTCGACCAGGCGCTTGCCGCCGGGCAGGCCGCCGCCGACCGCGCGGTGCGGCAGGCCGGCTACAAGAAGTAACGCGGCCCGCACCGTGCGCGGTGGCGCACGGTGCGCGTCGTCGAAGCTGACAGGCGGGCTGACCTTCGCGCCCGCGCATCAACCGGAGGGACTCCGATCATGCGTCACCTGCGTCTTCCCCTGAGCCACGCTCACGCGCCGTCGGTCGGCGACGCGTCGTCGCCGCCCGGCGCGCCGCGCCGCGCGCGCGGCGGTGCGAGCTGGCTCGTCTCGCCGTCCGTCGCGGTACTGCTGCTGTGGATGTCGATTCCGCTCGCGATGACGATCTGGTATTCGTTCTCGCGCTACAACCTGCTGAACCCGGACGTGAAGGGTTTTGCGGGCATCGACAACTATCGCTTCCTCGCGACCGATCCGTCGTTCCTGCCCGCGATCTGGCACACGCTCGTGCTGATCGGCGCGGTGCTCGCGATCACGGTGATCGGCGGCGTGCTGATGGCCGTGCTGTTCGACCGCAAGTTCTACGGGCAGGGCGTCGCGCGCCTGCTCGCGATCGCGCCGTTTTTCGTGATGCCGACGGTGTCCGCGCTGATCTGGAAGAACATGATCCTGCACCCGGTCTACGGGCTCGTCGCGAACGCGATGCGCGCGCTCGGGATGACGCCGATCGACTGGTTCGCCGATTACCCGCTCACCGCCGTGATCATCATCGTCGCGTGGCAGTGGCTGCCGTTCGCGTTCCTCATCCTGTTCACCGCGATCCAGTCGCTCGACCAGGAGCAGAAGGAAGCCGCGCGGATCGACGGCGCCGGCCCGATCGCGATGTTCTTCTACATCACGCTGCCGCACCTGAAGCGCGCGATCGCCGTGGTCGTGATGATGGAGACGATCTTCCTGTTGTCGATCTTCGCGGAGATCTACACGACGACCGGCGGCGGCCCCGGCGACGCCACGACCAACCTGTCGTACCTGATCTACGCGCTCGGCCTGCAGCAGTTCGACGTCGGCCTCGCGTCCGCCGGCGGCATCATCGCCGTCGTGGTCGCGAACGTCGTGTCGTTCTTCCTCGTGCGGATGCTCGCGCGCAACCTGAAGGGAGAGTACGAGAAATGAGCGACCTGACCTTCGAAGGCCGGCGCGTGCCGGCCGTGTTCGACCTCGTGCGGCGCGCGCTGCCCGGCACGCTCGCGTGGCTGATCGCGCTGCTGCTGTTCTTCCCGATCTTCTGGATGGCGATCACCGCGTTCAAGACCGAGCAGCAGGCATATGCGTCGACGCTGTTCTTCATCCCGACGCTCGACAGCTTCCGCGAGGTGTTCGCGCGCAGCAACTATTTCGCGTTCGCGTGGAATTCGGTGCTGATCTCGGCGGGCGTCACGGTGATCTCGCTGCTGTTCGCGGTGCCGGCCGCGTACGCGATGGCGTTTTTCCCGAACCACCGCACGCAGAAGGTGCTGCTGTGGATGCTGTCGACGAAGATGATGCCGTCGGTCGGCGTGCTGGTGCCGATCTACCTGCTGTGGAAGAACGCGGGGCTGCTCGACACCGTGTCGGGCCTCGTGATCGTCTACACGCTGATCAACCTGCCGATCGCGGTGTGGATGACCTTCACGTACTTCAACGAGATTCCGAAGGACATTCTCGAAGCCGGGCGTATCGACGGCGCGTCGACGTGGCAGGAGATCGTCTACCTGCTGATGCCGATGGCGCTGCCGGGGCTCGCGTCCACCGCGCTGCTGCTCGTGATCCTGTCGTGGAACGAGGCGTTCTGGAGCATCAACCTGTCGAGCTCGAACGCGGCGCCGCTGACCGTGTTCATCGCGTCGTATTCGAGCCCCGAAGGGCTGTTCTGGGCGAAGCTGTCCGCGGCTTCGTTGCTCGCAGTCGCGCCGATCCTGATCGTCGGCTGGCTGTCGCAGAAGCAGCTCGTGCGCGGGCTCACGTTCGGAGCCGTCAAATGACCGGGACGAACGTCTTGATCTGCGATTGCGACGGCGTGCTGATCGACAGCGAGGCCGTGGCGGCCGACGTGATCGTGCGCGAACTCGATGCGCGCTGGCCGGGCGTCGATGCGCGGCCGGCCGTGATGCCGCTGCTCGGGCTGCGCATCGAGCGCGTGCTGGCCGGCGCGGGCGAGGCCGTCGGGCGCACGCTGTCGGCCGACGATGTCGACGCGATCCGCCGTGCGGTCGAGGCAGCGGCCGTCAATGCGCTGATGGTCGACGGCATCGATGCGGCGCTGGCCGCGATCCGGCTGACGACGGCCTGCGCGAGCAACAGCTATCGCGCATACGTCGAGGCGGCACTGGCACGCACGGGCCTCGCGCGCTTCTTCGGCGACCGGCTGTTCTGCGCGGACGCCGTCGCGCGGCCGAAGCCGGCACCGGACGTGTATCTCGCGGCCGCGCGTACGCTCGGTGTCGCGCCGGCCCAGTGCCTCGTGGTCGAGGACAGTGCGACCGGCATTACCGCGGCCGCCGCGGCCGGCATGACCGTGCTCGGCTTCGTCGGCGGCGGGCATGCGTCGGCCGCGCAGATCGACGCGCTGCGCGGGATCGGCGCGCGTCACGTATTCGACGACATGCACGAGCTGCCCGGCTACGTCGCGCGCTGGCAGGCGACGGGCGCGGTGCTGCCGAACTAGCCACAACGATTGCGCGCCGCGTTCGACGCGGCGCATCACGAACGAACGGAGACAGATCATGGCAAGCGTGCTCCTGCGCAACATCGCGAAGCGCTACGACGACACCGAAGTGCTGCGCAACGTGAACCTCGACATCGCCGACGGCGAATTCGTCGTGTTCGTCGGCCCGAGCGGCTGCGGAAAATCCACGCTGATGCGGATGATCGCCGGGCTCGAGGACATCTCGAGCGGCGACCTGCTGATCGACGGCGCGAAAGTCAACGATGTGCCGAGCGCGAAGCGCGGCATCGCGATGGTGTTCCAGTCGTATGCGCTGTACCCGCACATGACGCTGTACGACAACATGGCGTTCGGCCTGAAACTCGCGGGCGCGAAGAAGCCGGAGATCGACCAGGCCGTGAAGCAGGCCGCGAAGATCCTGCACATCGACCATCTGCTCGACCGCAAGCCGAAGCAGCTGTCGGGCGGTCAGCGGCAGCGCGTCGCGATCGGCCGCGCGATCACGCGCAAGCCGAAGGTGTTCCTGTTCGACGAACCGCTGTCGAACCTCGATGCGGCGCTGCGCGTGAAGATGCGGCTGGAATTCGCGCGGCTGCACGACGAGCTGAAGACGACGATGATCTACGTGACGCACGACCAGGTCGAGGCGATGACGCTCGCCGACAAGATCGTCGTGCTGTCGGGCGGCGCGGTGCAGCAGGTCGGTACGCCGAACGCGTTGTATCACGCGCCGGCGAACCAGTTCGTCGCGGGCTTCATCGGCTCGCCGAAGATGAACTTCCTGAAGGGCACCGTCGATTCGGTCGATGCGGGTGGCGTGCTCGTGCGCTTCGACAGCGGCGAGACGCAGCGCGTTGCAGTCGAAGCGGCGGGGCTGCAGCGCGGTGCGGCGGTGACGGTCGGCGTGCGGCCCGAGCACCTGAAAGTCGAAGCCGCGGCCACCGGCGTGGCCGCGCGGACGATGGCCGTCGAATCGCTTGGCGATGCCGCGTATCTGTACGCGGAGTCGGCCGTCGCGCCGGACGGGCTGATCGCGCGGATTCCGCCGCTCGACACGTACCGCACCGGCGCGGCGCTGCACGTGCAGGCGGAAGCCGAGCACTGCCACCTGTTCGACGAGCACGGGCAGGCGTTCCGCCGGCTGAGCGTGCACGCGAAGGCCGCATGACGGCCGGTCGCGCTCACACCGGCAGGTGCGACGCCATGTAGTCGACGAACGCGCGCAGTTTTGGCGTCGGGTGGCGGCCTGACGGCCACAGCACGTAGATTGGCGTGCAGCTCGCGACGTGTTCGTCGAGCACCGCGCGCAGCGTGCCGTCTTCGAGCGCATCGCGCACGAAGAAGATGGGCAGGCACGCGATGCCGAGCCCCCGCAGTGCGAAGCATAAGCGCGCTTCCGCGCTGTTGCTGACCATCGCGACCGGCACCTCGGGCGGCGTGCCCGCGCGCGGCACGCGCAACGGCCAGGTCTCGAGCTTGCCGCTGGTCGGGAAACGGTAGTGCAGGCAGCGGTGCTGCGCGAGATCGGCGGGCGTGCTCGGCGTGCCGTGCCGGTCGAGATAGGCGGGCGATGCGACGAGGTGCTGGCGGAAGTGGCCGAGCAGCCGCGACGACAGTCGTGAATCCGACGGCTGGCCGGTGCGCAGCACCGCGTCGAAGCCTTCGTCGACGACGTCGACGAGCCGGTCGCTGAAATCGATGTCGAGCTCGATCTCCGGATACGCGGCCATGAAATCGGCGAGCACCGGCAGCAGCAGCGTGCCGATCGTCGGCAGGCTCACGCGCAAGCGCCCGCGCGGCGCTTCGGCGCTTTGCGTCAGTTCCTGCTCGGCCGCGTCGAGCTCGGCGAGCACGCGCCGGCACCGTTCGAGAAAGCGCGTGCCTTCGGCCGTCAGCGCGATGCTGCGCGTGCTGCGGTGAAAGAGCCGCACGTTCAGGCGCGCCTCGAGCCGCGCGATGCGCTTGCCGATCGCCGACGCCGACAGCCCGAGCGCGCGGCCGGCCGCGACGAAGCTGCGCGTTTCCGCGACCTGAACGAACACGACGAAGCCGCCGAGGTTTTCCATGCGAGTTTCCGATTGCGGACGCCAGCGTCCGGATTGTCCGGAACTCTACCCCGGTTTTTCTTCTTGCGTCGGCTCCCTACGATGAGCGCTCGTTCACTGTTGAGAGGTCACGTCATGTCATCCCTGCCTGTCTCCGCTTTGCGCGTGGAACCGGACGTCGCGCTGCGCGACCGGCTCGACGACGCGCTCGATCGCGCGCTTGCCGACGCGTGCATGGTCGGCGCGGTCGTGCTGGTCGCGCAGGACGGCGAGCTGCGCTATGCGCGCGCCGTCGGGCTCGCCGATCGCGAAGCCGGCACGCCGATGCGGGAAGACGCACTGTTCCGTCTGTCGTCGGTCACGAAGCCGATCGTGGCGGCCGCCGCGATGCGGCTGGTCGCGGCCGGAAGCATCGCGCTCGATGAACCGGTCACGCGCTGGTTGCCCGAATTCCGCCCGACGTTGTCCGACGGTACGCCCGCCGTCATCACGTTGCGTCATCTGCTGTCGCATACGGCCGGCCTCGGCTACCGTTTCCTCGAAGCGGACGGCGACGGCCCTTACGCGCGCGCCGGCGTGTCCGACGGAATGGATCGCTCGGGCCTCTCACTCGCCGAGAACCTGCGGCGCATCGCCGGCGTGCCGCTGCAGTTCGCGCCGGGCACGTCGTGGGGCTATTCGCTCGCGCTCGACGTGGTTGGCGCGCTGATCGAGGCGGTCGACGGGCGGCCGCTCGCCGACGCGGTGGCCGCGCTCGTCACGACACCGCTCGGGATGACCGACACCGCGTTCGTCGCGCACGATGCCGCACGCTTCGCGACGCCTTACGTGGGTACGCCGGGCGCCCCGCGCCGGATGGCGGACGTCGATCTCGTGCCGGTGTTCGACGGCACGATCGGCATCCGCTTCGAGCCGGCGCGCGTGTTCGATGCCGATGCGTGGGCGTCGGGCGGCGCGGGGATGATCGGCACCGCGCGCGATTGCGTGACGCTGCTCGACGCGCTGCGCACGGGCCGCGACGGCTGGCTCGGTCGCGAATGGGGAGACGAGATGGCGCGCCTCCAGCCGGGTGCGCGCGAACTGCGGGATATGCCCGGTTTCGGCTTCGGGCTCGGCTTTTCGGTGCTGCGCGATCCGGTGGCCGCGCAGTCGCCGGAGTCGGTCGGCACCTGGCGCGGCGGCGGCGCGTACGGGCATACGTGGTTCGTCGACCGCGCGGCCGGGCTGACGGTCGTCGCGTTTTCCAACACGCTGTACGAGGGCCTCGATGGGCGGATCGTGACCTGTGTGCGCGATGCGGTCTACGGCGTCGAAACCGGGAGCGCGGCATGAGCGACTGCACGTCGATCGATGACGAGGTTGCCGTTCTTCCGGTGCAGGCCGACGCGCGCCTGCCGGTCGCGAACCTGCTGGCGCTCGCGACGGCCGCCTTCATCACGATTCTCACCGAGGCGTTGCCGGCCGGCCTGCTGCCGCTGATGAGCGTCGACCTGCGCGTGCCCGAGGCGCTGATCGGCCAGCTCGTGACCGTGTATGCGCTCGGCTCGATCGTCGCGGCGATTCCGCTCGTCGCCGCGACGCGCGCGATGCGCCGGCGCAGCCTGCTGCTCGCCGCGCTGGCCGGTTTCGTCGTGTCGAATGCGCTGACCGCCGTGTCGCCGTACTACGCGCTCACGCTCGCCGCGCGCTTCGTCGCGGGGATGGCGGCCGGGCTGCTGTGGGCGCTGCTGGCCGGCTACGCGAGCCGGATGGTCGATGCGTCGCTGCGCGGCCGCGCGATCGCGGTCGCGATGCTCGGCGCGCCGGTCGCGATGTCGATCGGCATTCCGGCCGGCACCGCGCTCGGCGCGGCGCTCGGGTGGCGCGTCGCGTTTGCGGGCATCACGCTCGCGGCGCTCGTGCTGATCGGCTGGATCCGCTGGCGCGTGCCCGATTATCCGGGGCAGCAGGCCGGCGCGCGTGAGCCCGTGCTCGGCGTGATGACGCTGCCGGGCGTGCGGCCGGTGCTGACCGTGATGTTTGCCTACGTGCTCGCGCACAACATGCTGTACACGTACGTCGCACCGTTCCTCGCGGGCGTGCGGATGGGTGCGCAGGTCGATGCGGTGCTGCTCGTGTTCGGTATCGCGTCGCTGGTCGGCATCGCGCTGACGGGCGCCTGGATCGGCGCCGCGCAGCGACGCCTGACGCTCGCCAGCATCGCGATGTTCGCCATTGCGGCGGCGATGCTCGGCGCCGGTTCCGGAATGGTGATCGTGTACGCGGGCGTCGCGTTGTGGGGGCTGGCGTTCGGCGGTGCGCCGACACTGTTCCAGACGGCTACCGCGAATGCGGCGGGGGACGCGGCCGACGTCGCGCAGTCGATGCTCGTGACGGTGTGGAACCTCGCGATCGCGGGCGGTGGCATCGCGGGCGGAATGCTGCTCGGCGCAACGGGCGCCGGGGCGATTCCGTGGGTGCTCGTCGTGCTGCTGGCTGCTGCGTGGGTCGGCGCGTGGCGTGCTCGACGGCATGCGTTTCCGGCGCCGCACACGGCTTGAGCGTTTGCTGCCGCGCGCGGTGCGCGGCTTCGACGTCAGGCCGCCTTCGCGTCGAGCGCCGCGCGTGCGCAGGTCTCGTCGGTGACGAGCCCCGACAGCCAGCCGCCGCGCAATGCGGCGATCACCGCATCGCGTTTCTTCGGGCCGCCGGCGAACGCGATCGTCGGGCGCTTCGGCGGCGTGGCGAGCGACACGCTCGTCACGCGCGCGCTCGTCGATACCGCGATCTGCGTGCCCTGCGCATCGATCGGCACGCCGAGCAGCTCGGCCACCGCGCCGAGCGCGGTCATCTCGTCGCGTTCCTGTTCGGTGATGAAGCCGTCCTCGTAGAGCGGGCAGTGCGGGCCGATGTTGCCGATCCCGACGAACGCGACATCGGCCTTGCCCGACAGCGCCTCGACGATCCGGTACAGCCGGTGATTGCACCACTGCGCGCGCTCGACGTCGCTGTCGGCGAACAGCGGCGCGGGCAGCAGGAAGTGCTTGCTGCCGGTTTTCTCGGAGATGTACTGCGCGACGTCGTAGCGGTTCGACGACCCGTCGGCCGCGATCGCGCCGACCATCGACACGAGCCGGTGCTGCGGCCGGTCGATCTGCGCGATCTGCGCGACCGCGGCTTTCAGCGTCCGGCCGCTGCTGACCGCGATGACCATCGGCCGCGTTTCGTTCAGGTAGCGCTCCATCACCTGCGCGCCGGCGACTGCGAGCTTGCGGTCGATCGCGTCGGGTGCATCGGCATCGACGGGCACGACTTCGCACATCGCGAGGCCGTAGCGCTTCGACAGCTGCGCGCCGAGATCGAGACAGTCGGCGAGCTGGTGGTCGACACGCACGCGGATCAGGTTCTTCTCGACTGCGAATGCGACGAGGCGCTGCGCGACCGGGCGCGACACCTGCAGCTTTTCCGCGATTTCGTTCTGCGTGTCGCCCGCGACGTAGTAGAGCCACGCGGCACGCGTGGCGAGATCGAGTTTTTCTGAGGACTTGGACACGATAGCGATTCGGTTTGGATCTGGGCGGGCCGCATGACGGCATCCACTGTACCGCATGTCGCGCACCTGGCCGCCGGCCGGCGCGCGTGACCTGCGGGCGCTTACGCGAGCCGTGCGCGCGACGGTTCGTACAGCGGCCGCACGTGGCGGTACAGCGCGCGGAACGCATCGAGGCGTTCGCGCAGCAGCGCATGGCGGGCGGCATCCGGCGCGTATTCGGCACGCACCGGAGGCTTGGTCAGCACCGCATGCGGATCGCCGCCGACGGCCAGCCAGCCGAGCCGCGCCGCGCCGAGTGCCGCGCCCGTTTCGCCGCCGCCGTGCTGGCGCGTGCGCACGTTCAGCGCATCGGCGATCAGTTGCGCCCAGAACGCGCTGCGTGCGCCGCCGCCGATCAGCGACAGCTGGTCGGTTTCGACGCCGGCCGCATGCAGCGCGTCGAGGCCGTCGGCGAGGCCGAGCGTCACGCCTTCGAGCACCGCGTAGCCGAGATGCGCGCGTTCGGTCGCATGCGTCATCCCGAAGAACACGCCCTGCGCGTACGGATCGTTGTGCGGCGTGCGCTCGCCGGACAGATAGGGCAGGAACAGCGGGGCCGTCGCGAGTGAGTCGGCGTCGAGCGCTTCGACTTCGGCGAGCAGCGCGGGCTCGTCGGTGCCGGTCAGCTTGCAGACCCAGCGCAGGCAGCTCGCGGCCGACAGCACGACGCTCATCAATTGCCAGCGATCGGGAATCGCGTGGCAGAACGCATGCACGGCCGATGCGGAGTTCGGCATGAAGCGGTCGCCGACCACGCTCAGCACGCCCGACGTGCCGAGCGACACGAAGCCGTCGCCCGCGTGGATCGCGCCGATGCCGAGCGCGCTCGTCGCGTTGTCGCCGCCGCCGCCGGCCACCACGACGGCTTCCGACAGCCCGAGTTCGCGTGCGACATCCGCGCGCAGCGTGCCGGACGGCGCATTGCCTTCGACGATGCGGGGCATCTGGTCGCGTGTCATCCCGCACGCGGCGAGCAGCGCGTCGGACCAGTCGCGGCGCGCGACGTCGAGCCACAGCGTGCCGGCCGCGTCGGAGGGATCGGACACCTTCGCGCCGGTCAGCCGGAACCGCAGGTAGTCCTTCGGCATCAGCACGCAGGCGGTCGCCGCGAACACGGCGGGTTCGTGCTTCGCGACCCACAGCAGTTTCGGCGCGGTGAAGCCCGGCATCGCGAGATTGCCCGCCAATGCGTGGAGATCGGGCGCGCGTTCGGTGAGCAGCGCGCATTCGTCTGCGCAGCGCATGTCGTTCCACAGGATCGCGGGGCGCAGCACGCGATCGTCGCGGCCGAGCAGCACGGCGCCGTGCATCTGGCCCGACAGGCCGATGCCGCGCACGGCCGCGAATTCGTGCGGATGCCGCTCGCGCAGGGCGGCGAGCGCGGCGAGCGTACCTTGCCACCAGTCGTCCGGATGCTGTTCGGCCCAGCGCGGATGCGGTCGCGACACGGTGAACGGCGAGCCGGCGGTGCCGACGACCGTGCCGTCCGGGGCGAGCAGCAACACCTTCACTTCCGAGGTGCCGAGGTCGATGCCGAGATACATGAGCGATCCGTTCCGTCAGTGGGGAGTCGCTACTTTAGCCGCGCGGCCGCGCACGTGCCAAGGCAGGTTCGCCCGGATGTGCGTCAGCGAGCCGCGAGCCATGCGTCGACGCGCCAGAGTCCGCCGCGCAGCGCCTCGAACAGCGCCGCGTTGCCGGCGAGCGAGCCCCACAGCGCGCGGCTCGCGCACAGCGCGACGACCGGGTCGTCGGCCCCGACGATCGCTCGCGCGGCGCTTTCGTCCATCACGCCGTCCTGGTACGCGTACGGCAAGGTGCCGCGCGCCCAGCGTTCGAGAAAGCGCAGGAACAGCGCGGGCAATACGGCGGTGGCGACCGGCGCCGCGCCGAGTGCGAACGATTCGACGAGCGTCGGCGCGATGAAGCCGGGGATCTTCGAGAAGCCGTCGGCCG
The DNA here is from genome assembly GCF_030482905.1 of Burkholderia sp. AU45251. NCBI lineage: Bacteria > Pseudomonadati > Pseudomonadota > Betaproteobacteria > Burkholderiales > Burkholderiaceae > Burkholderia > Burkholderia sp. AU45251. Next base: position 207,845 of record NZ_JAUJQH010000008.1, read on the forward strand.
CGACGCGCTGGTTCGTGTCGCGCACGTACGGGTTGCCGAAGCGTTCGAGCACGACGTCCCGGTAGCGCGCGAGATCGAGCGGGCTCGGCGTGAGGCACGGGATCACGTCCTGCGTCACGTAGTCGTGCGCGAAGCGGCGGATCGCCGCGTCATGCGTGCCTTCGTGGATATAGGTGTGGCCCGCGAGCGTGCCGGCCCACGCGATGCAGCTGTGCGTAGCGTTGAGGATGCGGATCTTCGCTTCCTCGTACGGATGGACATCGTCGACGAGTTCGGCGCCCGCCAGCTCCCAGCGCGGCCGGCCGGCCGCGAAGCGGTCCTCGATCACCCACTGGATGAACGATTCGCCCATCACGGGGCACGCGTCGTCGATGCCGGTGGCCGCCAGCACGCGCTCGCGCACGTCGGCGGTCGGGCGTGGCGTGATGCGGTCGACCATCGCGCTCGGCGTGGCAACGTTCGCATCGAACCACGCGAGCAGGTCGGTCAGCCCGCGCCGTTCGAGGAACTCGCGCATCCCCGCGCGAAAGCGCGCGCCGTTGTTGCGCAGGTTGTCGCAGCTCTGCAGCGTGAGCGGGCCCGCGCCGCGCTTCACGCGTTCGGCGAGCAGCGCGGCGAGCGCACCGTACAGCGTCGTGCGCGCGCCCTGCAGGTCGGCCGCGAGATCGGCGTTCGCGAGGTCGAGCCGGTTGTGTTCGTCGAGGTAGTAGCCGCCTTCGGTAACGGTGAACGACACGATCCGGCACGCCGGATCGGCGCCGGCGTCGATCAGTGCGGCGAGATCGATCGACCACGGCAGCACGCGCGTGATCGCGCGGATCGTCTCGTACGCGCGCTCGCCTTGCGGCGTGACGGTTTCGAGCGTGTAGGCGCCGTGCTGCGCGGCGAGCGCGTCCATCGTCGCGTGCATGTCGTCGCGGATGTTGCCGACGGTCAGCGACCAGCGCTCGTCGGCCGGGACGGACGCGTTCACGCGATGCAGATACCACGCCTGGTGCGCGCGGTGAAACGAGCCCGCGCCGATGTGCAGCAGCACGGGCGTGCGGGCGGAGGGCGATGCGCTCATCCGGTGTCTCCTGTTCGTGCCTGACTCTTTCCTGTCGAATGCGACCGACGTGTTCGACGTGTTCGACGAATACGATCATTTGCTCTTTTCGTGAGCGAATGATCGTATTCGGGCGAGCGAAAGTCAAGGCGGGGAAACGGCATTTCGATGGTGCGCTGCGGCGGCGCACGGGCAGGGCAGTGCGGGGAGGGCGCGAACAGGCGGCCGGCGCGGAAAGTGCCGTCAGCGTCCTTCACGCGTCAACGCGACGAGTTCCTCGAGCAGTTTGCCGGCCGGCCCCGGCAGGATGCCGTGACGGCGCCGGAACGCGGTGAGCGTGCGCACCGCGACGACTTCGCGCACGGGCAGCGTGTCGATCGTGCCGGCCCGCTGCTCGGCGCCGTACATCGGCTCGGCCATCCAGCTCAGGAAGCCGGCATGTGCGACGAGGCTCTTCAATGTCGTGACCGAGCGCGTCTCGACCGCGATGTCGGGCAGCGCGAGCCCGTGCGCGTCGAAGGTCGCGCGCATGTGGTCGAACGGCGCGGTGCCGCGCGGCGGAATCGCCCAGCGCGCGTGCAGCGTATCGGCGAGCGTCGGCGCGCGGCCGAGCGCGCGCAGCGGATGGTGCGGCGCCGCAACGATATGGCTGCGATCTTCCCAGCGGCACTCGGGAATCGCGACGATCTCGTCGGTGTCGGGCCCGTGCGCGGACAGCGCGAGATCGATCTCGTGCTTGTTCAGCCCTTCGGCGAGCCGGTCCCACACGCCTTCGATGATCTCGACGCGCAGGTTCGGCCAGCGGTCGAGCACGCGGCCCACCGCGACCGGCAGCACGAGGCTCGCGATGCTGCCCACGGTACCGACCTTGATCGTGCCCTTCGCGAACCCGCGCATCGCGTCGAGTTCCTCGCGCGCGTGCTCGGCCTCGTGCTGCAGCAGCGTCGCGTGCGGCAGCAGCGCCTCGCCGAACGCGGTGAGCTGGACGCCCTTCGAGTGACGCTCGAACAAGGGCGCACCGACCTGGTCCTCGAGCCGCTTCAGGATCCGGCTCAGCGCCGGTTGCGTCACGTGCAGCGCTTCGGCGGCGCGGCCGAGGCTGCCGCACGCGACGATCGTCGTGAAGGCGCGCAATTGTCGGAGATCGAAAGTCATGCCGGAATGTAATGGCTTATCGCAGAAAATACAGTATCCGAGAATGGGTTGTGCTTCGATACTGTGGAAACCGCCAAGCCACCGAGGAGCGCCGAGCATGTCCGGCCATTCGTCCCCTTCCGCCGCATCGATCACCGTTCGCGATGCGGTGATCGACCTGCTTCGCCAGTTCGGCATCGACCGCGTGTTCGGCAACCCCGGCTCGACCGAGCTGCCGATGTTCCGCGACTTCCCCGACGATTTCCGCTACGTGCTCGGTTTGCATGAAGCCGTCGTGGTCGGGATGGCCGACGGCCATGCGCAGGCCACCGGCAATGCGGCGGTCGTCAACCTGCATTCGGCGGCCGGCGTCGGCAACGCGATGGGCAATCTCTTCACCGCCTTCAAGAACCGCACGCCGCTGATCGTCACCGCGGGCCAGCAGGCGCGCGCGATCCTGCCGTTCGACCCGTTTCTTGGCGCGACGCAGGCCGCCGAGCTGCCGAAGCCGTACGTGAAGTGGAGCATCGAGCCCGCGCGCGCACAGGACGTGCCGGCCGCGATTGCGCGTGCGTATCGCATTGCGATGCAGGAACCGCGCGGCCCCGTGTTCGTGTCGATCCCGGTCGACGACTGGGATCAACCGGCCGAGCTGCTGCCGCGCCGCGACGTCAGCAGCGTCGTGCGGCCCGATCCCGATGCGCTCGCGCGGCTCGGCGACGCGCTCGACGCCGCGCGGCGTCCCGCGTTCGTGGTCGGTGCGGCGGTCGATCGCGCCGGTGCGTGGGACGAGGTCGTGCGGCTCGCCGAGCGGCACCGTGCACGCGTGTACGTCGCGCCGATGTCGGGGCGCTGCAGTTTCCCCGAGGACCATCCGCTCTTCGCCGGTTTCCTGCCCGCGATCCGCGAGAAGATCGTCGCGCGGCTCGACGGGCACGACCTCGTGTTCGCGTTCGGCGCGCCTGCGTTCACCTATCACATCGAGGGCTTCGGCCCGCACGTGCCGCCCGGTGCGACGCTCGTGCAGCTCGTCGACGATCCGGGCGTCGCCGCATGGACGCCGTCGGGCGACGCGGTCGTCGGCAACCTGCGGCTCGCCGCGCGCGACCTGCTCGCGCGCCCGGCGCCGCCCGAGCGGCCGATGCCCGCGCCGCGGCCGCCGCGTGCGCGTGTCGAGCCACCCGCCGCCGGCGAGCGCATATCGGTTGCGTTCGCGTTGCAGACGCTCGCCGACGTGCGCGACGCGCACGACATCGTCGTCGAGGAAGCGCCGAGCGCGCGGCCGGTGATGCAGGAACACCTGCCGTTCACGCACAGCGGCACGTTCTACACGATGGACAGCGGCGGGCTCGGCTACGGGATGCCGGCCGCCGTCGGCGTCGCGCTCGCGCAGCCGGGCCGGCGCGTGATCGGGCTGATCGGCGACGGTTCGAGCCTGTATTCGATTCAGGCGTTGTGGAGCGCCGCGCAACTGAAGCTGCCGATCACGTTCGTTATCCTGAACAATCGCCGTTACGCGGCGCTGCAGGATTTCGCGCCGGTGTTCGGCTTCGGCCCGGACGACCCCGTGCAGGGCACCGATCTGCCGAACCTGGATTTCGTCGCACTCGCGCAAGGGATGGGCTGCCGCGGCGTGCGCGTGACCGCTGCCGCGCACCTGCGCGACACGCTGGCCGACGCACTGCGCACCGCGACGCCGGTCGTCGTCGAAGTCGAGATTGCCTGACGCGCGCTGCGCGTCTTTCCGGAGAAGTCATGCAAACCGTAGCGATGCTGATCGGCGGCGAACGCCGCCATTCATCCAGTGGCGCGACCTTCGTGCGCCGCAACCCGCTTGATGGCGAAGTCGCGTCCGAAGCGCCCGCGTGTACCGTCGACGACGCGCGCGCGGCGGCCGATGCGGCCGCCCGCGCATTTCCCGACTGGGCCGCGCTCGGCCCCGGCGCACGCCGCGCGCTGCTGCTGAAGGCGGCCGCCGCGCTCGAAGCGAAGCACGAGCAGTTCGTCGCCGCGATGGCGGCGGAGACGGGTGCCTCCGCGCTGTGGGCCGGCTTCAACGTGCACCTTGCCGCGAGCGGGCTCGTCGAGGCCGCGTCGCTGACCACGCAGGTCGGCGGCGAGCTGATCCCGTCCGATGTGCCCGGTTCGCTCGCGATGGGCGTCCGGCAGCCGGCCGGCGTCGTGCTCGGCATCGCGCCGTGGAACGCGCCGGTGATCCTCGCGACGCGCGCGCTCGCGCTGCCGCTCGCGTGCGGCAACACAGTCGTGCTGAAGGGCTCGGAGCTGTGTCCCGTCACGCACGGGCTGATCGTCGAGGCGCTGCAGGAGGCCGGCCTGCCGCCGGGCGTCGTCAACTTCGTGACGAACGCACCCGAGGATGCGGGCGCCATCGTCGATGCATTGATCGCGCATCCTGCCGTGCGTCGCGTGAATTTCACGGGCTCGACGCGCGTCGGCCGGATCGTCGCCGAAGCGTGCGCGCGCCACCTGAAGCCGTCAGTGCTGGAACTCGGCGGCAAGGCGCCGTTCGTCGTGCTCGACGACGCCGATCTCGACGCGGCGGTCGCGGCGGCCGCGTTCGGCGCGTTCGCGAATTCCGGGCAGATCTGCATGTCGACCGAACGCATCGTGGTCGACGCATCGATTGCCGACGCGTTCGTCGCGAAGCTCGCCGACAAGGCCGCGTCGTTGCCGCTCGGCGACCCGCGCAACGGGCCCGTCGTGCTCGGTTCGCTGATCGACCTGAAGGCCGTCGAGCGCTGCAACGCGCTGATCGACGATGCGCTCGCGCACGGCGCGACGCTCGTGTGCGGCGGCAAGGCCGACAGCACGCTGTTCCCGGCCACGCTGCTCGATCATGTCACACCGGCGATGCGCATCTACGCGGAAGAGTCGTTCGGCCCGGTGAAGGGCATCGTGCGCGTCGACGGCGAGGCGGCCGCGATCCGTTGCGCGAACGACAACGCGTTCGGGTTGTCGTCGGCCGTGTTCAGCCGCGACATCGCGCGTGCGATGCGCGTCGCGGCACGCATCGAATCGGGCATCTGCCACGTGAACGGCCCGACCGTGCACGACGAGGCACAGATGCCGTTCGGCGGCGTGAAGGACAGCGGCTTCGGCCACTTCGGCGGCAAGGCCGGCATCGCGGCGTTCACGGACCTGCGCTGGATCACGGTGCAGACCGCACCGCGCCACTATCCGTTCTGACGAGGCCGCCGACGATGAGGATTGCGATTCTGGGCGCCGGCGCGATGGGCTCGCTGTTCGGCGGGCTGCTGGCCGAAAGCGGCGAGGCCGTCACGCTGATCGACGTGAACGACGCGCATCTCGATGCGATCCGCCGTGACGGGCTGCGCATCGATGACGATCGTGGTGAACGCACCATCCGTACGTTGCAGGCCGTGCGGCCGGAAGCCGCGAATGCGGACGCAGCCGCGTCGCCCGACACACCGTTCGACCTGCTGATCGTTTTCACGAAGTCGCTGCACACGCGCCACGCGCTGGACGGCGTGCGCGCGCTGCTGAGCCCCTACACGTACGTGCTGACGCTGCAGAACGGGCTTGGCAACGTCGAGACGTTGAATGCGTTCGTGCCGATCGAGCGCATTCTCGTCGGCGTCACGACCTGGCCCGCCGATCTTGCCGGGCCAGGCCACGTGCATTCGCACGGTGCAGGCGTCATCAAGATGATGACGGCCGACGGCGCGGAGCGCACGTTCGCGGCCGCCGTCGCCGATGCACTGTCGCGCGCGGGGCTCGCGTGCTCGCTCGATGACGACGTGTGGGCTGCGATCTGGGAGAAGGTCGCGTTCAATGCGGCGCTCAACACGCTGTGCGCGGTGACACGTTGCACGGTCGACCAGCTCGGCGAACACCACGACGGGCTGCGGCTCGCGCAGACGATCGCCGCCGAGACGGCGGCGGTCGCGCGCGCGAAGGGCATCGCGGTCGACGGCGAGCGCATCGCGCGCAACGTCGAGCATGCGATCCGCGAGCATCGCGGCCATCGCCCGTCGATGCTGCAGGACGTGCTCGCGGGCCGTCGCACGGAAATCGACGCGATCAGCGGCAAGGTCGTCGCGGCCGCGCGCGAAGCGGGCGTCGCGGTGCCGCATGCGGAAACGCTGCTCGCACTGGTCAGGCTGATCGACGCGCGGATGAACTGAGCATCAGGCTGGCGGCGCTGCCTGCGCCGCACGACGATACGGGCGCGTCGCGCGCAGACGACGGCACCGGATCGGGACAGGTTGGACGAGACACCGGGGCCGCCGCCGATGCGTCGACACCGGCCGACTGCGCAGCACGAGATCCGGCACGCGCCACAGCGCGGCAGCCCGGACAACAGGAGACGCCATGAAAGCCATCGAACGCCGTTGTCTTGTCGCGCGCCGTGCGCGCACGTTGCCGCGTCAGCGCGGCGCACGGGAGGCCGCATGAGCACGCGCGACGGATTGCAGTCGCCGTCCGTCGACATCGGCGCGACGCTCGACGACGGGCCGTTCACGACGATGCAGCGCTGCGTGGTGCTGCTCGCCGCGCTCGCGATCGTGCTCGACGGCTTCGACGGCCAGCTGATCGGCTTCGCGATTCCGGTGCTGATCCGCGAATGGGGCATCACGCGTGGCGCGTTCGCGCCGGCGGTGGCGGCCGGGCTGATCGGGATGGGGATCGGCAGCGCGTGCGCGGGGATCGTCGCGGATCGCTTCGGCCGTCGCCAGGCTGTGATCGGCAGCGTGTTCCTGTTCGGCATCGCGACCTGCGCGATCGGCTTCGCACCGGACGTCACGGCGATCGCGATGCTGCGCTTCGTCGCGGGGCTCGGCATCGGCGGTGCATTGCCGACGGCCACGACGATGACCGCCGAATACACGCCCGCGCGGCGCCGCACGATGATGGTGACCGCGACGATCGTCTGCGTGCCGCTCGGCGGAATGCTGGCCGGCCTGTTCGCGCACGAGGTGCTGCCGCGCTACGGCTGGCGCGGGCTGTTCTTCGCGGGCGGTGCGTTGCCGCTCGTGCTCGGCTTCGTGCTCGTGCGCGCGCTGCCCGAATCGCCGCGCTATCTCGCGCGGCGCCCTGCGCGCTGGCCGGAACTCGGCGCGCTGCTTGCCAGGATGCAGCGGCCGGTCGCGGCGGGCACCGTGTTCACCGATCTGAAAGATGCACGCGCGGCAGGCGGCCGCGGCGGCTTCGGCGCGCTGTTCGCGAGCGGTCAGGCGCGCGACACGATCGCCCTGTGGGGCGCGTTCTTCATGTGTCTGCTCGCCGTCTATGCGGCGTTCAGCTGGCTGCCGACGATGCTGGCGGCGAGCGGGCTGAGCGTGTCGGTCGCGGGTACCGGGCTCACCGCGTACAACCTCGGCGGCGTGATCGGCGCGCTGCTGTGCGCATGGACGATCGCGCACGCCGGGTCGCGCTGGCCGCTCGTGCTGTGCAGCATCGGCGGCGCGGCGAGCGCGGTGTGGCTGATGGGCGTCGATGCCAGCCGCCACACGGGCTGGCTGATCGTCGGGCTCGGTCTGCACGGATTGTTCGTCAACGCGGTGCAGTCGACGATGTATGCGCTCTGCGCGTACATCTACCCGACCGCGGTGCGCGCGACGGGCACCGCGAGCGCGCTCGCGTTCGGCCGGCTCGGCGCGATCCTCAGCGCGTTCGCGGGCGCGGTCGTGATCACCACGGGCGGCGCCACGGCCTATCTGACGATGCTGGCGATCGCGATGGGGGTGGTCTGCGTCGCGCTGCTCGTCGTGCGACGGCATATTCCGCGACTGTCGCGCGCGGCGGTGCAGCCGCGCGAAGGGGAGGAACTGGCCCGCACGTCGTCGTGACGGCGCGCGGGCCCAGGGGCGAGTCGTGCGTTACAGCGTGGTGCGCACGTGCCAGAGCTCGGGGAACAGGACGACGTCGAGCATCTTGCGCAGGTACGGCGCACCGCTGGTGCCGCCGGTGCCTTGCTTGAAGCCGATGATGCGCTCGACGGTCGTCACGTGACGGAAGCGCCACTGGCGGAACGCATCCTCGAGATCGACGAGTTCCTCGGCCATCTCGTAGAGCTCCCAGTGCTGCTGCGGGTGACGGTACACCTCGAGCCACGCGGCTTCGACCGTCTCGTCATGTCGGGTCGGCTGCGTCCAGTCGCGCTCGAGCCGCTCCGCCGCGATCGGGAAGCCGCGCCGCGCGAGCAGGCGCACGACTTCATCGTAGAACGACGGCGCTTCGAGCGTCGCACGCACTTGCTCGAGGATGTCGGGCCGGTGCGCATGCGGCTGCAGCATCTGCACGTTCTTGTTGCCGAGCAGGAATTCGAGCTGCCGATACTGGTACGACTGGAAGCCCGACGACTGCCCGAGATACGGTCGCATCGCCGAATATTCGGACGGCGTCATCGTCGACAGCACGTTCCACGCCTGCACGAGCTGTTCGAGGATGCGCGACACCCGCGCGAGCATCTTGAACGCGGGCGGCAGCGCATCGGTGCGCACCGCATCGAGTGCGCCGCGCAACTCGAACAGCGCGAGCTTCATCCACAGCTCGCTCGTCTGATGCTGGATGATGAACAGCATCTCGTTGTGATCGGGCGACAGCGGATGCTGCGCGTCGAGGATCGAATTCAGCGACAGGTAGTCGCCATAGCTCATCGACTTCGAGAAATCGAGCTGCGCGTTGTGCCAGCCGGCATCGCCGGGCACGTGCGACGCTTCGTGCGCGGCCTGGGCCGGTTGCGCCGTATGCGCGGCGCGTGCGCCCGAGAACGGGCAGCCCGCCGGCGCGTCGTTGCCGGGTGGCTGCATATGACCAGATTTCACGACTCTCTCCAGATTTGAATGACGGGGCGCGGCGCGCGGCTTGCGCACGCCGGGCGAGGCCGATCAGGTCACCGCGCCGCGTTCGGCGAACTCGGGCGCCTTCCACGCGTCGGTGGCGAGGATGTCGCGCAGCGTCTCGACGGCATCCCACACGTCGGCGAAGCGCGTATAGAGCGGCGTGAAGCCGAAGCGCAGCACGTACGGCTCGCGGTAGTCGCCGATCACGCCGCGCGCGATCAGCGCCTGCATCACTTCGTAGCCGTGCGGATGTTCGAAGCTCGCCTGCGAGCCGCGCTGGTGATGCGCGCGCGGCGTGACGAGCTTCAGCGACAGGCCCGCGCAGCGCGCTTCGACGAGCGCGATGAATGCGTCGGTCAGCGCGAGCGACTTGCGGCGGATCGCGTGCATGTCGGTCTGCAGGAACACGTCGAGCCCGCATTCGACCATCGACATCGACACGATCGGCTGCGTGCCGCACAGGAAGCGCGCGATGCCCGGATCGGGCGCGAAGCCCGGCTGCATCGCGAACGGTGCGCGGTGGCCCCACCAGCCGGACAGCGGCTGCGAGAAATGCGCGTGATGGCGCTGCGGCACCCACACGAAGGCGGGCGAGCCGGGGCCGCCGTTCAGGTACTTGTACGTGCAGCCGACCGCGCCGTCCGCGCGCGCGCCGTTCAGGTCGACCGGCACCGCGCCGGCCGAGTGCGCGAGATCCCACAGCATCAGCCCACCCGCGTCGTGCACGAGCTGCGTGACGGCCGGCATGTCGTGCATGTAGCCGGTGCGGTAGTTCACGTGCGTGATCATCGCGACGGCCGTGTCCGCGCCGAGTGCGCCGGGCAGGTCGGCCGGGTCGTCGATCAGGCGCAGTTCGTAGTCGCCGCCGAGCTGTTCGATCAGCCCCTGCGCGATATACAGGTCGGTCGGGAAGTTCGAGCGTTCCGACACGATCACGCGGCGCTCGGGCGCGCGCTCGGCCTGATGGCGCACCATCGCCGACAGCAGCTTGAACAGGTTGATCGAGATCGTGTCGGTCACGACCGTCTCGCCGGGGGCGCCGCCGATCAGCGTCGCGAGCTTGTCGCCGAGACGGCGCGGCAGCGCGAACCAGCCAGCCGTGTTCCAGCTGCGGATCAGGCCTTCGCCCCATTCGGCGCCGATTACCTGCTGTGCGCGGGTGGCCGACGCGCTCGGCTGCGCGCCGAGCGAGTTGCCGTCGAGGTAGATCACGCCGTCGGGCAGGGAGAACTGGTCGCGCAGCGGGGCGAGCGGATCGTCGCGGTCGAGCGCGAGCGCGTCTTCACGGGTCTTGATCATGATGTGGGTCGTCAGTCGGGGTAATCAGGAGGCACGCGCGGGCAGCGCGCGCAGCACCGCGCGCACGGGGCTCGCGTCGAGCGTCGCGAATTTCAGCGGCAGTGCGATCAGTTCGTAGTCGTCGGGCGGCACGTCGTCGAGCACGATGCCTTCGAGAATCGCCATCCGGTGCGCGCGCACGCGGTGATGCGCATCCATCGTCTTCGATTCCTGCGGGTCGAGCGACGGCGTATCGATGCCGATCAGCTTTACGCCGTGCGCGGCCAGCAGGTCGATGGTGTCCGGCGCGACCGCGCAGAAGCCGGTGTCCCATTGCGCGAGCGGCGCCTGCGCATAGGTGCGCAGCAACACGCGCGGCGGTACGCCATCGAGCGCGGCCGCGACATCGGCCGGCTGCACGACCGGCGATGCGCCGATGCAATGGATCACGCGGCACGGGCCGAGGTAGGTGTCGAGCGGCACGGCGCCGATCGGCGCGCCGTCGGCGTCGTAGTGCAGCGGCGCGTCGCAGTGCGCGCCCGTGTGCGGCGACAGTGTCAGGCGCGCGACGTTGACCGGCGAGCCGGCCTCCATCCGCCACACGCGTTCGACGGAAACCGGCGTATCGCCCGGCCACACGGGGGTGGCGGGGCTGACAGGCGGCGAGATGTCCCAGAGGGTGTTCATGGCATGACGATTCGGTGAGTCGATCCTTCGAATGATAGGTGGACGCTCGTCGAAAGTGCTTGCGAAATAAACATGGACAATCCGCCGGATTGGCAGATAATTCGACTCAGAGGGAAAACGGGGACCAAAAATGCACGCGATCACGCTCGATGCTACCGACTGCCGGATTCTGGCGGTGCTGCAGGAAGAGGGCAGAATCAGCAATCTCGATCTGGCGGAACGGATTTCGCTTTCGCCATCCGCCTGTCTGCGCCGCATGCGCCTGCTCGAGGAGCAGGGCGTGATCGAGCACTATCGTGCGTGCCTGAGCCGCGAGAAGCTCGGCTTCGAACTCGAGGCGTTCGTTCAGGTGTCGATGCGCAACGAAGAAAATCAATGGCACGAGCGCTTCGCGGAAGCGCTGCGCGAATGGCCGGAGGTCGTCGGCGCGTTCGTCGTGACGGGCGAAAGCCACTATCTGCTGCGCGTGCTCGCGCACAACCTCAAGCACTATTCGGATTTCGTGCTGAACCGGCTCTACAAGGCGCCGGGCGTGATGGACATCCGTTCGAACATCGTGCTGCAGACGCTGAAGGATGAAGCCGGCGCGCCGGTCGGGCTGGCGCGCACGGGGGCGATCAAAGCGGTGTAAGGCCGTGGAAGCCGCCGCCGTGGAACACGAGCGGCGCTTCGGCGTTCGGCACGCGGACGCCGCAGCGCTCCACTTCGCCGACGAAGATCACGTGATCGCCTTCGTCGTAGCGGCTGCGGTTGTGGCACTCGAACCACGCGAGCGCGCCGTCGAGCACCGGCATCCCGGAGTTACCGGCCGCATGCGCGATCCCTTCGAAGCGGTCGCCCTTGTAGCTTGAGAAGCGCTTGCACAGGTCGAGCTGCGACGCGGCGAGCACGTTCACCACGTAATGGCTGTTGCCGCGGAACACCGGCGTCGATGCCGATTTGTGCGCGAGGCTCCATAGCACGAGCGGCGGATCGAGCGACACCGAGTTGAACGAACTCGCGGTGATGCCGATCAGTTGCCCGGACGGCGCCTGTGTCGTGATGACGGTTACGCCCGTCGCGAACTGGCCGAGTGCCTGGCGGAACGCGGTCACGTCGAAATCCGGCGGAGTGGCGCGGCTCATCGGGCGGCCATCCGGAACGAAACGGGCGGGCACGGCGCGCGGCGGGTGCAACGGGCGGGGTGGACGAAAGGCGACAAGGCGGTCGGAGCGGAAGTGGTGCGCATGGCCCGATTTTAGCGGAATCGGGGCCGCCGGGCCCGGCCAGGCGGCGCAATGCGGGGATAGGGTGACGTAGCGAACACTGCGGTGCGCTGCCGGATGCGCGATTGGGTGCGTCCGCCCCGGCCGTTCTGTCGCGTTTTTTGTGCGGCGTCGCTGCGCGGGCCGGTACGGCGGCGTCACCCCTGGCATCGATACCTGCGCTATCGCGCCGCCGCCAGTCCGAGCGACAGCGCGCCCGTCACGATCAGGCTCGACGCCCACACGGCATCGAGATTGAACCAGCTCCGCGACACGAATTTCAGCCCGAGATAGCGGTACACGAGCCATGCGAGCCCGCCGCCGGCGCTGATCATCGCGATCGCATGCACGACCGCGACGACCAGCGCCATCCCGAGATGCGCATCGACGAGCGTGGCCGCCGCGCGGTGGCCGGCGTCCCGGTCGAGCCCGCACAACCCGAGGTAGATCGGCACCAGCATCAGCCCCGCGCCATGCGCGATCGCGACCGCGAACGACCACAGGCCGAGCCGGGCGGGCGGAATCCGCGCGAGCGCGCGCGGATGCCGGCGCCGGATCAGCAGCACGGCGCCGAAGCCGATCACGAGCGCGCTCGCGCCGATCCGGATCGCCGTTTGCCACGCGAGCAGCGCGGCGAGCAGCCCGAACGGCAGCATCACCGTGAAGACCGCGAGCGCATGGCCGAGCGCGAGATAGCCGAGCGCTGCGACGAGCGCGCTGCCGCGGCGCGTCATCAGCGCGTTCGACACCGCGAGCGGCCAGCCCATCGCGGGGTTGAGCCCGTGATACACCCCGCTCGCGAGCACGGCCGCCCACAGCGCGAGCGGGGCGTGAAGGCTGGCGTTCAACGCTTGACCGACGGATAGCAGAACGAGTCGGTCGAGCAGTCGCCGCCTTCAAGCCGGATCTGGTGCGCGCGATAGCCGTCGGGGAACTCGACCCAGTAGTCGTCGGCGAGCGTCAGCCCGCCTTCCGGCCCCACATGCGCGAGCACCTGCGCGGCCGGCACGCCGTCGGGGTAGAACTGGTCGTCCCACGTCGAATAGAGCGAGTTGGTCCAGTACACGCGCTTCCCGTCGCGGCTGATCTCGACCATCTGCGGGCCGCCGGCGAACGCGCGGCCGTTCGCGTGCGGCGCGCGGCGCACGATGCCGCCGATGCGCACCAACCCCGCGAGCACCGGGTGGTGCGGATCCGACACGTCGTACTGGCGCATCTCGCCGGTGCCCCAGCACGACACGTAAAGGAAGCGGTCGTCGAGCGACAGGTCGATGTCGGTCACGAGCGGCGGCACGGCGCCGAATCCCTTGAGCAGCGGCGGCAGTTCGTCGGCCGCGGCCGGCTCGGCCGGGATCGTCGCGGTCTTCTTCACATGGAACTGGCCGCCTTCGCGCCACCAGGTCCAGATCGAGCCTTCGAGATTCGTCGTGTCGACCACCACGCCGACGAACCCGTATTCGCGCACCGGGTCGTGCGCGGGCCGCACCTCGAGCGCCATCTGGTGATTCGCGCCGAGATCGATCGTCTGCACGTTGCGCCGCGCGCGCAGATCCCAGAAATGCAGCCGGTGCCCGTACTTGTTCGCGAGCAGATCCTCGGGGACGATGCCGTTTTCGAACTGCGGCGGCAGCGCCCATTCGCTCGACACCATGTAGTCGCGCGGCAGGTTCCACCAGAAGTCGTAATGCTTGTCCTGCGGGCCGCGGTCGATCTCCCAGCGGCCGAGCACGTCGAAGGTTTCGCAATCCATGATGAAGATGCCGGGCGCGCCGTCGGTGCCGTCCTTGCCCGCGCCGCCAAGCGTGCTCACGTAGATGCCCTCGGGGCCGCAGTGCACTGTGTGCGGGCGCGAGTAGCCGGTCTTTGCGAAGATCTCGCCGGGTTCGACGATCTTGTGGATGCGCGCCTGCGTCGGGTGCGGCTTCGTGTCGATCACGTAGATGCGCGACGAGCGCAGGCCCGGGATGATCAGGAAGCGGCGCTCGAGAAACGCGTGGCCCGTGAGCGGCGACAGGGACGACGAACAGGCATTCCAGCCGAAGTGGTGAAACTCGTCGCCGGTGTTCGGCATCGTGACCGTGTGCACGATTTTTCCGTAGGTCGACGAGCCGGGCTTCACGTCGATCACGGCGAGCGCGTCGGGTCTGGAAAAATCGGGGCTCAGCAACAACGTATAGGCAAACTCTTCCGCCGGCGCCTGCATCGCAAGCTCGGGCGAAGCGTGAAACGTCGGGTCAGGCCGCATGCTCATGGTGATGCCCTCTCGATGGTGTCGGATCGTGGCCGCACGGCCGTTCGTTGCGGACGTGCGGGCCAGGGTGGCCGCGCGGCGCGCGACACGCCGGCGGGAGCGATCGGCTGGCGGATGCACGCGTCGGCGACACGTGCGGCGCCGTGCATCAGATCGTGAAAGCGGATAAAGGCGATGGGCCGGCTCGCCGCACCTGGCGCAACACGGGGGCACGGCAGGGCGATGGCACAGTCGAAGCGACAGCCCGCGACGCGGCAACGGCGCGGCGGGTGACGTGGGTGATTTCTGTTGAGGCGTGCATATCGATGTTCCGGCAGATGATGTTTGCATCAGGGTCGGGCATGCATCGGACGCGATGCGCGGCGCGACGGGTTTGCCGTCGGGTTCGCGCGTGCCTCAGTGTAGACGAGAAAAGGGTGTGCCGTTCGCGCGCGGTACCTGCCCAATCGGCCGGGTTCGCACGCGAGTGAGATACTTGTCGAAGTGCCGCTGCGCCCCGCATCCTGCGCGGGCAGCGGCGATGCGTAACGATGGCGCCGGCGCATGCGTGCCGGCTGCCGTCATCAACGAGGGGCTGATTTCATGGGGAACGAAATGCTTGAAACCGCGACTGTGGGCGGCGGGTGCTTCTGGTGCACGGAGGCGGTGTTCCTCGACGTCGACGGCGTGACGGCCGTCCAGTCGGGCTACGCGGGCGGCCATACGCGCAATCCCGGCTATCGTGACATCTGCGAAGGCGACACGGGCCACGCGGAAGTCGTCAACGTGACGTTCGATCCGGCGCGCATCGGCTATCGCGAGATCCTCGAGATCTTCTTCGCGACGCACGATCCGACCCAGTTGAACCGGCAGGGCAACGACGTCGGCACGCAGTACCGTTCGGTCGTGTTCACGCATTCGGACGCGCAGCGCGACACGGCGCTCGACGTGATCCGCGAGCTGGAGCGCGAGCAGGTGTTCGGGCAGCCGATCGTCACGCAGGTCGTGCCGCTCGACGACAACTACTGGCCGGCCGAGGACTATCACCAGAACTATTACGCGCGTAACCCGGGGCAGGGCTACTGCTCGGTCGTGATCGGGCCGAAGCTCGCGAAATTCCGGCAGAAGTTCTCGCACCGGCTGAAGTCGCTGCGCGGCGCGTAAGCGCGGCCGGCGCAAGCTGGTATCAAGCCGCCTCGTTGCGCCACTGCGCGCACGCGGCGGCGATCTCGCGCGCGAGCGCGATGCACGACAGCGGCGCGGAGCCTTCCGCCTTGTTGTTGATCGTGATGATCACCGGCTGCCCGGCCAGCGCATAGCGCGCGGCCAGTTCGGCGAGCGCCGAGCGCGTGGCCGGATCCTCGTCGACGAGCTTGTCGAACGGCTCGTACTTTGCTTTCGCCTGTTCATACTTGAAGCCGCCGTGCAGGCTCCAGCGCACGATCAGCGGGCCCGGCGCATCGCCGTCGAGCAGCGCGAGCGCGGCCGCCTGGCGCAGCGGGTCGGGCATCCGCGCGTGCAGGCCGACGCAGTAGCGCACGCCGAGCGCGGCGAGCGCGCGGATGAAGCGCGGCGTGAGCAGACTCGCGTCGCGAATCTCGATCGCATAGCGGGTGCCGTCGGCTTCCGGCGGCAGCGGCGGCAGCGCCGCGAAGAACGCGGCGAGCCGGTCGATCAGCGCGGCCGGCTGGGCGAGCAGCTGATCGGGCAGCGGCGAGAATTGGAACACGAGCACGCCGGCTTTCCGGCCGAGCCCTTCGAGGCAAGGCTGCACGAATTCGCGGGTGGCGAGCGCCGCGTCGAGGAAGGTCGGGTTCGGCCCCGATGGTTCGCCGCGTCGGCCGCGGATCACCGCATCGGTCACGGAGGCCGGCGCCTTCACGACGAAGCGGAAATCGTCGGGCACCTGCTGCGCATAGCGCAGGTAGTCGGCCACCGACAGCGGGCCGTAGAACGACCGGTCGAGGCTCACGCTCTTCAGCAGCGGATGCGCGCCGTACGCTTCGAGCCCTTCGCGCGACAGCTTGGTCTGCGCGAAGTCGCCGTCGTAGACGATGCCGTCCCAACCGGGGAAGTACCACGACGACGTGCCGAGCCGGACGTTCGGCGGCAGGCCGGCCGCTGCGTCGGCCACCTCCGGCGCGATCGGCGCGGGCAGCACGCCGCGCCGGCGCCGGCCTTTCTTCGGCGGTGCGGCTGGCGGGGACGGTTCGTCCCACAGCTGGCCGGAAGCGGCAGGCGGGGTTTCGTCTGAAGAACGGGAGTGGGCGCGCGGAGCCGGCCGCGCATCGTCGGGCGCGTCCGGTGTCACGTGCTCGTCGGTGTTGGCAGGCCGGCCATCGTCCTCCGGCGACGCGCGTGCAGCGTCGGCCGGCACGCCGAACAGGTCGAATTGCCCGTCGGCGTGCGGCGCATCCGCGTCGTCGTGCTGCTGTCGTTCCGGCGGCGCCTTGCGCCGCGTCCTGCCGTCACCCATGCATGCCCAGCGTGAAGCGCCGCCTAGCGCGGCAGCGCGTGTTCGTACATATAGCGTCGCGACCACGGCAGCGTTTTCGCGCTCTGCCCGGCCTTGCGGCATACGATCTGGAAGATCGACACGTCGTCGTGCTCGAACGCATACGCGCAGCCGGCGAGATACACGCGCCAGATGCGGAATTTTTCGTCGTCGACGAGTTGTCGCGCGGCTTCCGCTTTCGCCTCGAAGTTTTCCGTCCAGATGTCGAGCGTGCGCGCATAGTGCCGTCGCAGGCTTTCGACGTCAATCGCTTCCAGCCCGCCGCGCTGCGCGGCTTCGAGCGCGAGGCTGATGTGCGGCAGCTCGCCGTCCGGGAACACGTAGCGGTCGATGAACTCGCCGCCGCCGAGCGCCGTCTCGCCGCTTTCCGCGTCGGTCGACGTGATCCCGTGGTTCATCGCGATGCCGTCGTCGGTGAGCAGGTCGTGCACGCGCGAGAAATAGAGCGGCAGGTTCTTGCGCCCGACGTGCTCGAACATCCCGACGCTCGTGATGCGGTCGAACTGGCCGTCGATCTCGCGGTAGTCCTGCAGCCGGATCTCGATCCTGTCCTCCAGCCCGGCGGCCTTCACGCGCGCGGTCGCGAGGTCGAACTGGTTCTGCGACAGCGTGACGCCGAGGCACTGCGCGCCGAACTTCTGCGCGGCGCGCAGCACGAGCGCGCCCCAGCCGCAGCCGATGTCGAGCAGGCGCTGGCCCGGCTGGAGCCGGATCTTCGTCAGGATGTGGTCGATCTTCTTGATCTGCGCGGTGGCGAGATCCTCGTCGCCGTTCTCGAAGTACGCGCACGAGTACACCATGTTCTCGTCGAGCCACAGCTGGTAGAACTCGTTCGAGACGTCGTAGTGATACTGGATCGCCTTCTTGTCGGTGCTCTTCGAGTGATTGAAGTAGCGCTTCACGCGCGCCAGCTTGCTCGCGCTCGTCACCGTGTTGCGCGCGAGCGAGTAGCCGATGTTGATGATGTCCGACAGCTTGCCTTCGATGTCGATCTTGCCCTTCACGTACGCCTCGCCGAGATTGTCGAGGCTTGGTTCGAGCAACAGCGGCAACGCCGACGCACTGTTGACCTTCAACGTGACCTGCGGCGCGCTGAAGGTGCCGAAATCGAGTTGATCGCCGTTCCACAGCACGAGGCGCGCCGGTATGTTCGCTTTCGCCCGTACTTCGTCCGCCCACTGTGCCAGCTTCTTTTCCCAGAACATTTGGATTCTCCGTTTGTTCGTTGAATCGAATACAGCCAAGTATCTTGACCGGCGCCCGCCGCTTGCGACGCGGGCGCCCGGATGTAACTCGAGACACGACCGGCTTGCGCCGGCGCCGCGCTTAAGGCGACAGGCGCGAGATCGACCAGTCCGGCGACGTATCGGCGTCGCGCGTATAGAGCAGGCGGTCGTGCAGCCGCGACGGGCGGCCCTGCCAGAACTCGATCGAGTCGGGCACGAGGCGGTAGCCGCCCCAGTGCGGCGGGCGCGGCGGGTTGTCGCCGTAGCGTTCGCTGACGGCCTTTTCCTGCGCTTCGAGCGTGGCGCGGCTGTCGATCACGGCGCTCTGCTCGGACGCCCATGCGCCGATGCGCGAGCCGAGCGGGCGCGACGCGAAATAGCGGTCGCTTTCCTCGGCGCTGGTTTTCTCGATCCGGCCTTCGATGCGCACCTGGCGCTCGAGCTCGATCCAGTAGAACAGCAGTGCGGCCTGCGGATGCGCGGCAAGATCGCGCCCCTTGCGGCTTTCGTAATTGGTAAAGAAGACGAACCCGCGTTCGTCGACGCCCTTGATGAGCACGATGCGTGCCGACGGCCGGCCGTCGTCGCCGACGGTCGCGAGCGTCATCGTGTTCGGCTCGGGCAGCTTGGCGGCGAGCGCCTCCTTGAACCAGCGGTCGAACTGGGCGAAGGGGTCGGGGGCGACATCGGCTTCGTCGAGCGAAGCACGTGAATAGTTGATGCGGAGATCGGCGAGAGTCGTCATGTTATGCAAACGCTTCAATCTGGAACCATTGTAGCCAACGCGCGAGAAACGTGCGTGTACAGTGGCGCGTGCGAGCGGGGAGTTCAGGCAAAATAGAGGGCTGCACGACTTACATTTTCCTTGCTGCCATGTCTGCCGCCGACGCTGCCCCGCCCAGTTCCTCTGATCTTACCCCGACCCCGGAAATCCAGCTTGACGTGGATCGCGCGCGGCGCTTTGGCGGCGTCGCGCGGCTGTACGGCGCGCCGGCGGCCGCCGCATTCGAGCGAGCGCACGTCGCGGTGATTGGCATCGGCGGCGTCGGGTCGTGGGTGGCCGAGGCGCTTGCGCGCAACGCGGTCGGCACGCTGACGCTGATCGACCTCGACAACGTTGCGGAAAGCAATACGAACCGGCAGATCCACGCGCTCGACGGCAATTACGGCAAACCGAAGGTCGACGCGATGGCCGAGCGGATCGCGCTGATCGATCCCGCGTGCCGCGTGAACCGGATCGAGGATTTCGTCGAGGCCGACAACTTCGACGCGCTGCTCGGCGGCGGTTTCGACTACGTGATCGACGCGATCGACAGCGTGCGCACGAAGGTCGCGCTGATCGCCTGGTGCGTCGCGAAGCGCCAGCCGCTCGTCGTGGTCGGCGGCGCGGGCGGCCAGCTCGACCCGACGCGCATCCGGATCGACGATCTCGCGCTGACGATCCAGGATCCACTGCTGTCGAAGGTGCGCGCGCAGTTGCGCAAGCAGCACGGCTTTCCGCGCGGGCCGAAGGCGCGTTTCAAGGTCAGCGCCGTGTATTCGGACGAGCCGCTGATCTATCCGGAAGCGGCCGCCTGCGATCTCGAGGACGGCGCCGAGCCGTCCGCGGCCGCGCACGTCGCCGGGCTCAACTGTGCGGGATTCGGTTCGAGCGTGTGCGTGACCGCGAGCTTCGGCTTCGCGGCCGCCGCGCATGCGCTGCGCGCGATCGCGGCGCAGGCCGCCGGCTGAGCCGCCGTGAAGCGCGGTCGTTGAGGGATGCTGCGGTGCGTGACACGCGCCGCCGTATGTCATGCGGGGCGATCCCGCAGCCGGGCCGTTGCGGCCCGGCCGGTCACCCATCCGTTCAGTTGAGCGCCATGCTCAGCCTGCGCCGCCACCCGGCGACGAGATCCGGCCGATCGCCGGCCAGCTCGAACACCGAGATCAGCGTGCGGCGGCCGAGATCGTCGCCGTACGCGCGGTCGCGCGTGACGATTTCCAGCAACTGCTCCACCGCGCCTTCGTACGCGCGCCGCGCGATCAGACTCTGCGCGAGGTCGAAGCGCGCGTCGAGGTCGGCCGGGTTCGCCGCGATGCGTGCTTCGAGCGCGTCGGTCGGCGGCAGGTCGGCCGTGGCTTCGAGCGCGTCGAAGCGGGTCTTGATCGCCTGGTAGCGCGGATCGCCGTTTTGCAGCGTTTGCGGCGACAGCCGCTCGGTCTCGGCGCGCGCGGCGTCGACCTGGTTGCTCGCGAGCAGCAGTTCGATCAGGTCGAGGCGTGCGTCGTCGAAGCCCGGGTTCAGCGCGAGCGCCGCTTCGAGGTGCGTGAGCGCGTCGTCGTAGCGCTCCTCGGCCATCGCGTACTGCGCGGCACGCCGTTCGGCTTCCTCGGGGGCCGGCAGCAGCCGGTCGAGGAAGGCGCGCAGCTGGCCTTCGGGCAGCACGCCCACGAACTGGTCGACCGGGCGCCCGTCGGCGAACGCGATCACGTGCGGAATGCTGCGCGTCTGGAAGTGCGCGGCGAGCTCCTGGTTCTCGTCGACGTTGACCTTCACGAGTTTCCAGCGGCCTTCGTAGTCGCCTTCGAGCTTTTCCAGCAGCGGGCCGAGCGTCTTGCAGGGGCCGCACCACGGCGCCCAGAAGTCGACCAGCACGGGTGCGTCCAGCGACGCCTCGATGACGTCTTTCTCGAATGTGGCAAGCGTGGTGTCCATGTCGTTCTCTTCCGTTCGAATGTCGTCAGGATGGGGGCGGCGCGCCCTTTTTTCAACGCGGCTTCGACTCGGGCAGCGGAATCCACTCGGTCTCGCCCGGCACCTTGCCCATTTCCTGGCGCGTCCAGGCTTCTTTCGCGCGCTCGATCGCGTCGCGGCTGCTGGCGACGAAATTCCATTCGATGAAGCGCTCGCCGTCGATCTTGTCGCCGCCGAGCAGCATTGCGCGCGCGCCGCTGCCGCTCGTCAGCGTGACCGCGGCCCCGGGCGCGAGCACGGCCATCTGCTCCTCCGGCACCGGCGTGCCGTCGATCGCGAGCTCGCCGTCGACCACATAGACCGCGCGCTCCTCGTGCGACGCGTCGAGCTCGACACGGCCGCCGGCCGCGAATTCGGCTGCGACGTACAGCGTGCGCGAGAACGTCGTGACCGGCGAGCGCAGCCCGAACGCATCGCCGGCGATCACCGTCAGTTCGACGCCGTTTTCGTTGCGGCGCGGCAGCGTCGCGGCCGGATGGTGCTCGAACGACGGCTCGGTGGTTTCGTGCGCGCGCGGCAGCGCGACCCAGGTCTGGATCCCGTGCACGGTGTGGCCGTTTTCGCGCTGCGCGTCGGGCGTGCGTTCGGAGTGGACGATCCCGCGGCCGGCTGTCATCCAGTTCACGTCGCCCGGCACGATTTCCTGCAGCGAGCCGAGGCTGTCGCGGTGCAGGATCGCGCCCTCGAACAGGTAGGTGACGGTGGCGAGGCCGATATGCGGATGCGGGCGCACGTCGAGCCCCGTGCCGGGCGGCAGCGTGGCGGGCCCCATGTGATCGAAGAAGATGAACGGGCCGACGAGGCGTGCGGCGAGTGCGGGCAGCGTGCGGCGCACCTGCAGGTTGCCGATGTCGCGCACGTGCGGCTTCAGCAGGGCTTTGATCGGATCGGTCATGGCGGGTCCTGTAGGGCGGCGGGGGATGCCGGTCATTGTACTGGCCGTCCGCCGCCGATTCCATGTGCACCGCGCGGGTATCGGGCCGGGGGCCGAAACCCGGTAGACTGACCGGTTTCTCAGGAAAACGCCGGGCCGCCCCGGGTTTTCACCCCAAAGGAAGTCCCGTTCGGGGATGACCGCCTCGGGGAGCCCGGCGCAAAGCGACAGGGCCCGAGCGCACCTTGCACAACAATTCGACAATCGAGGAGACACCGAAGATGGCCCCGAAGGACTTGCTGCTTGCGCTGGTCGTGATCCTGGCGTGGGGCGTGAACTTCGTCGTAATCAAGGTCGGGCTGCACGGCATGCCGCCGATGCTGCTCGGCGCGCTGCGCTTCACGCTCGCGGCCGTGCCCGCGGTGTTCTTCGTGCGCCGGCCGCAGATTCCGTGGCGCCTGCTGGTGCTGTACGGCGCGACGATCCAGCTCGGCCAGTTCGTGTTCCTGTTCACCGGCATGTACGTCGGCATGCCGGCCGGCCTCGCGTCGCTCGTGCTGCAGTCGCAGGCATTCTTCACGCTCGTGTTCGCGATGCTGTTCCTCGGTGAGCAGTTGCGCATTCAGAACCTGTTCGGGCTCGCGATCGCCGCGGGCGGGCTCGTCGTGATCGCGGCGCAGGGCGGCCGCGAGATGACGCTCGCGGGCTTCCTGCTGACGATCTGCTCGGCCGCGATGTGGGCGTTCGGCAACATCGTCACGAAGAAGGTCGGCCGTGCCAACCTGGTGTCGCTCGTCGTGTGGGCAAGCCTGGTGCCGCCCGTGCCGTTCTTCCTGCTGTCGCTGTGGTTTGAAGGACCGCAGCGGATCGCGACCGCGCTCGCCGGGCTGAACGGCGCATCGATCTTCGCGGTCGTCTATCTCGCGTTCGTCGCGACGCTGCTCGGCTATGGGCTGTGGAGCCGCCTGCTGTCGCGCTATCCGGCCGCGCAGGTCGCGCAGTTCTCGCTGCTGGTGCCGATCGTCGGCCTCGCGTCGTCGGCGCTGCTGCTCGACGAGCATCTGACGCGCACGCAATTGATCGGCACGGCGCTCGTGATGGGCGGGCTCGCGGTGAATGTCTTCGGCGGGAAACTGATGCGCCGCTTCGCGGCATCGTGACGCGCCGGCACGCACTGCGTGCCGGCGGCGGGGCGGGGTGGCCGGGGATGGCCGTCAGGCCATCCGGTTCTTCGCGAGCGGCGGATTCGCCGCGAAATAGCGCTTGATGCCGCGGAAGATCGCGTCGGCCATCTGGTCGCGATAGCTGTCGTCGTTCAGGCGGCTCTCCTCTTCCGGGTTGCTGATGAACGCGGTCTCGACGAGGATCGACGGAATGTCGGGCGCCTTCAGCACCGCGAACCCGGCCTGCTCGACCGAGCCCTTGTGCAGCTTGTTGATGCCGCCGACTTCCTTCAGCACGTAGTTGCCGTAGCGCAGCGAATCGCGGATCTGCGCGGTGGTCGACATGTCGAACAGCGCGCGGTTCACGGCCGCGTCAGCCGTCTTGATGTTGATGCCGCCGATCAGGTCGGACGAATTCTCCTTGTTCGCCATCCAGCGCGCCGCGGCGCTCGTCGCGCCGTGATCGGACAGCGCGAACACCGACGAACCGCGCGCGGACGGCGTCGTGAATGCATCGGCGTGGATCGATACGAACAGGTCGGCGCCCACGCGGCGCGCCTTTTGCACGCGCACGTTCAGCGGCACGAAGAAGTCGGCGTCGCGCGTCATCATCGCGCGCATGTTCGGCGCGCCGTCGATCTTCGCGCGCAGCTTCTTCGCGATGTCGAGTGCGATGTGCTTCTCGTACGTGCCGCCGCCGCCGATCGCGCCCGGATCCTCGCCGCCGTGGCCCGGATCGATGGCAACCGTCAGCAGGCGCACGGTGCCGCCCTTGCCGGATTTCGGCGCGGTGAACTTGTAGGTGTCGCCATCGTCGTCGCTGTCGTCGCGGCGTGCGATGACGGGCGGCGGCTTGACGGCCGGCTTTGCGGGCGTCGAAGGGGTGGCGGGCGGCGTGTGCGGCGTCGCCGGCGTGTTCTGCGCGAAGCGCTGGAAGAACGCATCGCTGTTGTCGCCCGCGGCGGGCGGCGGCGGGGGCGTGCCCGGGCCGGCCAGCGTGGTCGGCGGCTGCATCTGCTGCGCGCGCGCGGTGTCGTTGAGCGCCTGTTCCTTGCGTTCCGTTTGCGCGATCAGGTCGGTCAGCGGATCGGGCGCGACGGCCGGATACAGGTCGAACACGAGCCGGTACTTGTAAGCGCCGACCGGCGGCAGCGTGAACACCTGCGGTTTCACCGAACCTTTCAGGTCGAACACCATCCGCACGACGTGCGGCTGATACTGGCCGACGCGCACCGACTGGATCTGCGGATCGTTCGGCGCGATCTTCGACACGAGGTCGCGCAGCGCCTGGTCGAGATCGAGGCCGGTCAGGTCGACGACGAGACGGTCGGGACCCTGCAGCAGCTGTTGGGTATTCTGCAGCGGCTGGTCGGATTCGATCGTGACGCGCGTGTAATCGCGTGCGGGCCACACGCGCACGCCGAGCACCGACGACGCGTGCGCGAGCCGCGGCGCGACGAGACCGAGCACCAGCGTCGACGCGCCCGCGCACAGGATCTGACGGCGCCGCCAGTTGTGCGTCGCGGTGGCCGCCGATTCGATCGAGCGGAACGGTTTGATCAACATCTTTCGAGACATGCCTTTCCTGAAGCGCTGTACGCCCGGACGGTGAGGGCGCGGCCGTCGCCATCCACGTCGAGCGAGAAAACCAGATCGGGTACGCCGAGCAGCGTGCCCGCCTGTTGTGGCCATTCGACGAGGCAGATCGCGCTGGAATTGAAATATTCGCGAAAGCCTGCGTCGGACCATTCGGCCGGATCGTTGAAACGATACAGATCGAAGTGATAGACCTCGAGTTCCCCGTCGTCGCGTTCGAGTGCGTACGGCTCGACGAGCGTATAGGTCGGACTGCGCACGCGCCCCGTGTGGCCGAGGCCCCGCAGGATCGCGCGGACGAGGGACGTCTTGCCCGCGCCGAGATCGCCGACCAGCTGGATCTGCAGCCCGTCGAACGCATGCGCGCGGGCGAGTTCGACGCGTGCCGCGTCGAGCGCGTGCGCGAAGCGGGTGCCGAAAGCCTCGGTCGCCGCTTCGTCGGCGAGCGCGATCACGCGCTGCTCGAGCGGGGCAGGCAACGTGACGGCATGAGGCGGGTGGCTGGACGTGGCTGACATTCTCGTAAAATAGTGCGATGAACCGATTACCGGAACTCGCCGCATCCGACAGGCCTTCGACTCGTGCCGAAGGCGCGGCACCGTGCGCGCTCGACGATGCGGCGTTGACTGCGCTCGCCGCGCGCATCAGGGCGTGGGGGCGCGAATTGGGTTTCGGGGCGATCGGCATCAGCGATACCGATCTCTCGGATGCCGAAGCAGGCCTCGCCGCCTGGCTGGAAGCCGGATACCACGGCGAAATGGATTATATGGCGAAACATGGGATGAAACGCGCGCGTCCGGCCGAACTTGTGGCCGGTACGCGACGCGTGATTTCCGTGCGGCTCGCCTATTTGCCGGCCGAAACGCTCACCGGCGACGCGCCTGAAAGCGAGCCGGGCGCGCTCGTGCCGCACGACTGGCGCGCGCGCGAACGGGCCCGGCTCGACGATCCGCAGGCGGCCGTCGTGTCGATCTACGCCCGCGGCCGCGACTATCACAAGGTGCTGCGCAACCGGCTGCAGACGCTCGCGGAGCGCATCGAGCAAGAGATCGGCGCGTTCGGCTACCGCGTGTTCACCGATTCGGCGCCCGTGCTCGAGGTCGAACTCGCGCAGAAGGCCGGCGTCGGCTGGCGCGGCAAGCACACGCTGCTGCTGCAGCGCGACGCGGGTTCGCTGTTCTTCCTCGGCGAAATCTACGTCGACGTGCCGCTGCCGACCGACGCGCACACGTCGCCCGACACCGCGCCCGAGACACCCGGCGCGCACTGCGGCAGCTGCACGCGCTGCATCGGCGCCTGCCCGACCGGCGCGATCGTCGAGCCGTACCGCGTCGACGCGCGCCGCTGCATCTCGTACCTGACGATCGAACTGAAAGGCAGCATCCCCGAGCCGCTGCGGCCGATGATCGGCAATCGCGTGTACGGCTGCGACGACTGCCAGCTCGTGTGTCCGTGGAACAAGTTTGCGCAGGCCGCGCCCGTCGCCGATTTCGACGTGCGGCACGGCCTCGATCGCGCGACGCTCGTCGAGCTGTTTGCGTGGGATGCGGACACGTTCGATACGCGGATGCAGGGCAGTGCGATCCGGCGCATCGGCTACGAAAGCTGGCTGCGCAATCTCGCGGTCGGGCTCGGCAATGCGCTGAGCGCGGACGCGGGCCGGCTCGCACCGGCCGCGCGCGACGCGATCGTCGCCGCGTTGCGCGCGCGGGCCGACGACCCGTCGCCGGTCGTGCGCGAGCATGTCGAATGGGCGCTGCGTGCCGCGTGAAGGCGGCGTAAAGTGTCGTCGGCGCGCGGCGGTGCCGCGTGCATCCATCGGTCAGGAGAGGGCCATGTTCAATGCAGTCATCGACGCGCCGTTCGGCAAGGTCGGCATCCGCACGGACGCCGCGGTGGTGCGCGAGATCGTCTACCTGCCCGAATCGGTGAAGTCGCTCGAACCGGATTCGCCGCTCGCGAAGCGCGCGGTCAAGCAGATCGAACGTTATTTCGAGCGCGCGTCGGCGCGCTTCGACCTGCCGCTTGCCGAAGTCGGCAGCGCGTTCCAGCACCGCGTGTGGGACGTGATCAGCGATATCCCGCCCGGCACGGTGCTGACCTACGGACAGGTCGCGAAGCGGATCGGCAGCGCGCCGCGCGCGGTCGGCCAGGCGTGCGGCGCGAACTACTTCCCGCTCGTGATCCCGTGCCATCGCGTCGTCGCGGCGGGCGGCCTCGGCGGCTTCGCGAACCACGACGACAACGGCTATTACCAGAAAGTGAAGCGCTGGCTGCTGGCGCACGAGGGCGTGCCGTACTGATGAGTGAATCGCTGATTTCCCCCGAAGCCGACGGCGATGCCGCCGCGGCGTCCCCCGCGCTGCTGGCGAGCCGCGCGTCGATCGACGTGTTTTGCGATGCGTTGTGGCTCGAGCATGGGCTCGCGCGCAATACGCTCGACGCGTACCGGCGCGATCTGGTGCTGTTTTCCCAATGGCTGGCAGAGACGCACGACGCGCCACTCGATTCGGTCGACGAAACGATGGTGACGGGCTACATCGCCGCGCGCAGCGACGGCAAGGCGACGTCGTCGAACCGGCGGTTGTCCGTGTTCCGGCGTTATTACGGCTGGGCCGTGCGCGAGCATCGCGCGAGCGCCGACCCGACGTTGCGGATCACGTCCGCGAAGCAGGCCGCCCGGTTTCCGTCGACGTTGTCGGAGGCGCAGGTCGAGGCGCTGCTCGGCGCGCCCGACATCGACACGCCGCTCGGCCTGCGCGATCGCACGATGCTCGAGCTGATGTATGCGAGCGGGCTGCGCGTGAGCGAGCTCGTGATGCTGAAGACCGTCGAGGTCGGGCTCAACGAGGGCGTCGTGCGCGTGATGGGCAAGGGCTCGAAGGAGCGGCTCGTGCCGTTCGGCGAAGTCGCGCACGGCTGGATCGAGCGCTATCTGCGCGATGCGCGGCCGGCGCTGCTCGGCGCGCGCGCGGCCGATGCGCTGTTCGTGACCGCGCGCGGCGACGGGATGACGCGCCAGCAGTTCTGGAACATCATCAAGCGCCACGCGCAGCACGCGGACGTGCGTGCGCACCTGTCGCCGCACACGCTGCGGCACGCATTCGCGACGCACCTGCTGAACCACGGCGCCGACCTGCGCGTCGTGCAATTGCTGCTCGGTCACAGCGACATCTCGACCACGCAGATCTATACGCACGTCGCGCGCGAGCGGCTGAAGACGCTGCACGCGGAACACCACCCGCGCGGTTAGCGCACGCTTCGCTGCGCGGGCGTTGGCGGGCGCAGCGGCCCGCCTGGGTCAGACCAGCTCGCGCAGCTTGTGCTTCAGCACCTTGCCCGTCGACGCGGCCGGCAGCGCGTCGAGCACGCGCAGGTGCGCGGGGCGCTTGTAAGGCGCGAGCCGTTCCGCACACCATGCGTGCAATGCCGCTTCGTCCGCCGTCGCGCCGGGCACCAGCTCGACGAACGCGAGCACTTCCTCGTTGCCTTCGACCGCGCGGCCGATGACGGCCGCCTGCACGACGTCCGGATGTGCGTTCAGCACCTGTTCGACTTCGACCGGATAGACGTTGAAGCCCGACCGGATGATCAGCTCCTTGCTGCGGCCCGCGATGGTCACCGCGCCGTCCGCTTCCTGCCGCGCGAGATCGCCGGTGCTCAGCCAGCCGTCCGGCGACACGGCCGCGCGCGTGGCGTCCGCGTTGCGGTAGTAGCCGAGCATCACGTTCGGCCCGCGCACGCGGATCTCGCCGACTTCACCCGGCGGCACGTCGGTGCCGTCCGGCGCGACGATCCGCATCTCCACACCGGGAATCGGCACGCCGACCGAGCTGTCGGTGCGCGGCGCGTCGAGCGGCGTCTGCGTGATCGTCGGGCTGCTTTCGGTCATCCCGTAGCCGTTGTGCAGCGGCACGCCGTACAGGCGCTCGACACGTGTCTTCAGGTTCGCGTCGAGCGGCGAGCCGCCCGAATACGCGAAGCGCAGGCGCGGTGCGCGCCATGCGTGGCCGTGCGTGTGCAGGTGTTCGAGCAGCTTCGCGTGCATCGCGGGCACGCCCTGGAAGATCGTGACGCCTTCGTCGGCGAGCGCGACGCGCACGGCTTCCGGCGAGAAGCGCGGGACGAGCCGCAGCGTCGCGCCCGCGTACAGGCTGCCGAGGCAGACCGACGCGAGCCCGTACACGTGCGACACGGGCAGCACCGTGTAGACGACGTCGTCGGGCGACACGCGACGCAGCGTGCTTGATGTGGCCGCGATGAACAGCAGGTTGCGATGCGACAGCATCACGCCTTTCGGCGTGCCGGTCGTGCCGGTCGTGTAGATCAGCGCCGCGCATTGCGCGGCACCGTCGGCAGCGACCGGTTCGCCCGGCGCGCTCGTGTCGACGCGATACGACCACGCGCCGATGTCGACCGGCAGCGGGCCGGCAGGCGTCGCGCCGTGCCGTGCGGCATGGGTGCGCGCGTCGGGCGATGCGTCGGTGGTGAACGCGATCAGTTTCGGGCGCGCGTGCGCGGCGATCGCGTCGAGTTCGCTGGCCGACAGCCGCGCGTTCGACATGAGTGCCCATGCGTCGAGGCGTGCGACCGCGAACAGCAGCACGATCTGCGCGACGCAGTTTTCGGCGACGATCATCACGCGGTCGCCGCCTTGCACGCCGAGGTTGGCGAGCCGAGCGGCCGCCGCATCGACGGCCTGCGACAGCTCGCCGTACGACAGGCGGCGAGCGTCCTCGATCAGTGCCGGATGCGCGGGCTCCTGCGCGGCCCAGCGTGCGGGCACGTCGGCGATGCGGCGGGGCAGCGCGGCGAGCAGTGCATCGACGTCGAGCGGCTCGGATGAGCGGGAGGGCGAGGTCATGGCGTCTCCAGAAGAGGGGCCGGGCGGCGGCGCGTTGAAGTTTGCGAACGATCGTGCCATGACGGCACGCGCGCCACAATCGGCCATTCGGGCAATAGCGCTTCGCGATGTCCGCAATGATGATGGATGGAATCGTCGCGGCGACGCAGCGGGCCGCCCGGTGAAAAACGGGCCGTGAGTATACCGCCGGTGCGGGCGCGAGCGCGCCATTGCGCGCCCGACGGTCGTTCACCATTAAAATGCCATCATGAGCAAATCCAAGCATGTGTCCGAAACCCCTGCAACTCAATTGCTGCGCCGCAACGGTATTGTGTTCGGCGAGCATCCGTACGACTACGTCGAGCACGGCGGCACCGGTGAATCGGCGCGCCAGCTCGGCGTCGACGAGCACAGCGTCGTGAAGACGCTCGTGATGGAAGATGAGCATGCGAAGCCGCTGATCGTGCTGATGCACGGCGACCGCACCGTATCGACGAAGAACCTCGCGCGGCAGATCGGCGTGAAGCGCGTCGAGCCGTGCAAGCCCGAGGTCGCGAACCGCCATTCCGGCTATCTCGTCGGCGGCACGTCGCCGTTCGGCACGCGCAAGACGATGCCCGTCTACGTCGAGGCGACGATCCTCGAGCTGCCGACGATCTACCTGAACGGCGGCCGTCGCGGCTACCTCGTCAGTCTCGCGCCGGCGGTGCTCACGTCAGTGCTCGGCGCGCAGCCCGTGCAGTGCGCGAGCGTCGACTGAGGGTTTCACCTTCGTGGCAGGCTGCGCGCGTTCGGTAGAATGGGCGCCGTTTCGGCCTGCCACGCGCAGCCGTCCCTTTACCGATACGTTGAAAGAAGAGTCCTCCGCATGCAGATCCTGCTCGCCGCCCTCATTGCCTACCTGATCGGTTCGGTGTCGTTCGCCGTCGTCGTCAGTGGCGCGATGGGCCTGGCCGACCCGCGTTCGTACGGGTCGAAGAATCCCGGCGCGACCAACGTGCTGCGCAGCGGCAACAAGAAGGCCGCGATCCTGACGCTCGTCGGCGACGCGTTCAAGGGCTGGATTGCCGTCTGGCTCGCGCGGCACTTCGGCCTGCCCGAGGTTGCGGTCGCTTGGGTCGCGATCGCCGTGTTCCTCGGCCACCTGTACCCGGTGTTCTTCCGCTTCCAGGGCGGCAAGGGCGTCGCGACCGCGGCCGGCGTGCTGCTCGCGGTGCACCCGGTGCTCGGGCTCGCGACCGCGCTGACCTGGCTGATCGTCGCGTTCTTCTTCCGCTATTCGTCGCTCGCGGCGCTGGTGGCGGCCGTGTTCGCGCCGGTGTTCGACGTATTCCTGTTCGGCACGGGCCACAACCCGGTCGCGTGGGCCGTGCTCGCGATGAGCGTGCTGCTCGTGTGGCGTCACCGCGGCAACATTTCGAAGCTGCTGGCGGGGCAGGAGAGCCGGATCGGCGACAAGAAGAAGGCGGCCGCGGACGGCGGCGCGCAGGGCGGCGGGAAGGCCTGAGGAGGCGCGGCGCTTGCCGCATGCCGGGCGCGCCGCGTGTGCGGGGCCCCGGCAGGATGACGTGACGGATCGTCTGGCGATCAGTCGCGGAAGTTGTTGAAGTCGAGCGGCGTGTCGGTCACGTCCTTGCGCAGCATTGCGATCACGCTTTGCAGGTCGTCGCGCTTCGTGCCGTTCACGCGCACCGCGTCGCCCTGGATGCTCGCCTGCACCTTGATCTTGCTGTCCTTCACGAGCCGCACGATCTTCTTCGCGAGATCGCCGGTCACGCCTTTCTTCACGGTGACGATCTGCTTGACCTTGTCGCCGCCGATCTTCTCGACCTTGCCGTAGTCGAGGAAGCGCACGTCGACGTTGCGCTTGGCCAGCTTGCTGATCAGCACGTCCTTGACCTGGCCGAGCTTGAAATCGTCATCGGCGAACAGCGTCAGCTCGCGCTCCTTTTGCTCGACGCGCGCGTCGGAGCCCTTGAAGTCGAAGCGCGTCGAAATTTCCTTGTTCGACTGCTCGATGGCATTCTTCACTTCAATCATGTTCGCTTCGGAAACGACGTCGAACGATGGCATGGCATTCCTCCCTTGAGATGCGGGCACCCGGCTCGCGCGCGGGCACTCGCTATAATTGCGGACTGTTTGCCATTTTACCGATGCCCCTCCGTTTGCCCAAGGCCGGCCATGCGCCCCCCGGGCGGACGTGACCGCGAATGCCGATGCCTCCTGACGATTCCGCCCTGTCGCTGCTTCCCGACCATCCGCTCACCGCGCACAACACGTTCGGCATCGCCGCGACCGCGCGCTTTGCCGCGTGCGTCACGCATGCGTCGCAGTTCGAGGCGCTCCACCGCGACCCGCGCATCGCGAACCTGCCGCAGCTCGTACTCGGCGGCGGCAGTAACGTCGTGTTCACGCGCGATTTCGACGGCGTCGTGCTGCTCGACGAGATCGCGGGCCGCCGCGTCGTGCGCGAGGACGACGACGCGTGGTACGTCGAGGCCGGCGGCGGCGAGAACTGGCACGCATTCGTCGCCTGGACGCTCGAGCACGGGATGCCGGGCCTCGAGAACCTCGCGCTGATTCCGGGCACGGTCGGCGCCGCGCCGATCCAGAACATCGGCGCATACGGCCTCGAGATGAAGGCGTATTTCGACTCCCTGGTCGCGGTCGAGCTGGCGACGGGTCGCAGCGAGCACTTTGACGCCGCGCGCTGCGCGTTCGGCTATCGCGACAGCTTTTTCAAGCGGGAAGGGCGCGGCCGGTTCGCGATCGTATCGGTGACGTTCCGGCTGCCGAAGCAATGGGCGTCGCGGCTCGGCTACGCGGACGTCACGCGCGAACTCGACGCGCACGGCATCGCACCCGAGGCGGCCACGCCGCGCGACGTGTTCGACGCGGTCGTCGCGATCCGCCGCGCGAAGCTGCCCGATCCGCTCGTGCTCGGCAACGCGGGCAGTTTCTTCAAGAACCCGGTGATCGATGCCGCGCAGTTCGACGCGCTGCGCGGGCGCGCACCCGAGGTCGTGTCGTATCCGCAGCCGGACGGGCAGGTCAAGCTCGCGGCCGGCTGGCTGATCGACCGCTGCGGCTGGAAGGGGCGCGCGCTGGGCGCGGCGGCCGTGCACGACCGCCAGGCGCTCGTGCTCGTCAATCGCGGCGGCGCGACGGGCGCCGACGTGCTCGCGCTGGCACGGGCGATCCAGGCCGACGTGCGTGCGCAATTCGGCGTCGAGCTCGAGCCGGAACCGGTCTGCCTGTAACACGGGTTTCACGCAGCGTTTCGCGCGCCCAAACAAAAAGCGCCGATCGTCGATCGGCGCTTTTTCATGGATTGCCCGGTGCCGGCGCGTCAGTGCTTGAGGCGGCCGAGCAGCAGGAACTCCATCAGTGCCTTCTGCACGTGCAGGCGGTTTTCCGCTTCGTCCCACACGACGCTCTGCGGGCCGTCGATCACGCCGGCCGTCACTTCCTCGCCGCGGTGGGCGGGCAGGCAGTGCATGAAGAGGGCGTCCGGATTCGCGTGGCCCATCATTTCCTCGTCGACGCACCAGTCGGCGAACGCCTGCATGCGGGCCTCGTTCTCGGCTTCGAAGCCCATGCTCGTCCACACGTCGGTGGTGACGAGATCGGCGCCCTTGCACGCTTCGTTCGGATCGTCGAACACCTCGTAGAACGGTGCGCTGTCGGGCGACACGAGCTTCATGTCGAGCGCGTAGCCGGGCGGCGTGGACAGGCGCAGCTTGAAGCCGAGGATCTGCGCGGCTTCGATCCACGTGTAGAGCATGTTGTTCGCATCGCCGACCCACGCGACGGTCTTGCCGGCGATCGGGCCGCGGTGCTCGTAGTACGTGAAGATGTCGGCGAGCACCTGGCACGGGTGGTACTCGTTCGTCAGGCCGTTGATCACCGGTACGCGGGAATTGTCCGCGAAACGCTTGATGACCTCCTGCTCGAACGTGCGGATCATGATGATGTCGACCATCCGCGAGATGACCTGCGCGGAATCCTCGACGGGTTCGCCGCGGCCGAGCTGCGTGTCGCGCGTGCTCATGAAGACGGCATGGCCGCCGAGCTGGAAGATCCCGGCCTCGAACGACAGGCGCGTGCGCGTCGAGCTCTTCTCGAAGATCATCGCGAGCGTGCGGTCGTGCAGCGGGTGGTAGGTCTCGTAGTTCTTGAACTTGCGCTTCAGGATACCCGTGCGCTCCAGCACGTACTCGTAGTCTTCCAGCGAGAAATCCTTGAACTGCAGGTAGTGACGAATGGTTTTGGCGGTCATGAAGCAGGATACGGCGGGATGTCACCCGGCAGCGAGGCCGGACGGCGCCGCCGTCGGGTGTGGATAACTCAAAGCAGCATAAAGGATTTTCTGTGCTTTGACGAGCCGTGGAGAGAAGCGGGGCACGATCGCCGCACGCGCCTGGCAGTGCAGGAGGAGGGGTGTCGGGACGGCGCGCGATGGCGCGCTGCGGTATAATTCGAAAGTTTTCTCCAGCCCGGCAGGCAAGCCTCCTCGCGCTCTGCCGGACACAAGCCGTGCGCTGCACAAATTCGGTGCAGTCTACCGGCGGCGCGCGTCGACGTCCCGTTTTCGGGATATCGGAATGCTCGTGCCGCCGTCCGTTTCAGCTTTGTGTTCGCGTATCCAGGCGCCGTTGCCTGGACATCGCCGGGCCGTCACTTGGGTAACCACATGGCTGAAACCCCTCCGACCGAATTCTTCATCCAGGGCATCACGAAAGACGGGAAAAAGTTTCGCCCGAGCGACTGGTCGGAACGTCTGGCCGGTGTGATGGCCTGCTTCGGGCCGGGGGCGAGCGGGCGGAACGCGCGTCTCCAGTATTCGCTCTACGTGCGTCCGACGATGCTCGGCGACCTGAAATGCGTGATCCTCGATTCCCGGCTGCGCGACGTCGAGCCGATGGCGTTCGATTTCGTGCTGAATTTCGCGAAGGACAACAACCTCGTCGTCACCGAGGCGTGCGAACTGCCGGACTACAGCGAGAAGAAGTAAGAAGCGGACGGGCGGGGGCGCGCGCAGCGCCGGGCCCCGGTTGTTCGCCTGCATCGTTGCCGATCTCGGCGACACAGGCAAAAAAGCCCGCCTAGGCGGGCTTTTTTGCGATCGCAGGAAACAGGAACGCCCGCGGAAGCGGGCGCGCCGGATTTACGCTGCTGCCTGCAGGCCTTTGACGGCTGCGGCGAGGCGGCTCTTGCTGCGAGCGGCCTTGTTCTTGTGAACGATCTTCTTGTCAGCGATCGTGTCGATCGTCTTCACGGCAGCCTTGAACAGATCGGCAGCCTTTGCTTGATCGCCGGCATCGACAGCCTTGCGAACAGCCTTGATTGCGGTACGGAATTTCGAGCGCAGCGCCGAGTTGTGCGAATTTGCCTTCGCGGCCTGGCGGGCGCGCTTGCGTGCTTGTGCGGAGTTAGCCATGACGGTTCCTTATCCTGTCCTGTTTCCAGAGCTTGGAGCCTAGACGGCCAAGCGCTGCTTTTCGATCCGTCCCCTGAGAGCGATTGCCCAGGGGCGCATAAAAAACGGTGATTTTAACCGAGGCCGGGACATGAAAACGGCAGTTGCCGTGCATGTACGAGCCCAGAAACCGGCGATTATAGCAACAAAATCAAGCGCGTGGCAAGTTCGACGTGACATCTGCCGGACGGGGCGCCATCGGCGTGCGTGCTTTTCGGCATCGGCCGCTGGCCGGGTCGCGCAACGTCCGTATAATAAGCGCCCCATGAATCTATTCCGAGCCCTGCTGACGGTCAGCGGCTTCACGCTGCTGTCGCGCGTGACCGGACTGGCCCGCGAGACACTGATCGCCCGTGCGTTCGGTGCCAGTCAATATACCGACGCGTTCTACGTCGCCTTCCGTATCCCGAACCTGCTGCGCCGCCTGTCTGCCGAAGGCGCGTTCTCGCAGGCGTTCGTGCCGATCCTCGCCGAGTTCAAGAACCAGCAGGGGCATGACGCCACGAAAGCGCTTGTCGACGCGATGTCGACCGTGCTCGCGTGGGCGCTTGCCGTGCTGTCGGTCTTCGGGATCGCCGGCGCGTCGTGGGTCGTGTTCGCGGTCGCGTCCGGCCTGCATACCGACGGGCAGGCGTTTCCGCTCGCGGTCACGATGACGCGGATCATGTTCCCGTACATCGTATTCATCTCGCTGACGACGCTCGCCTCCGGCGTGCTGAACACGTACAAGAGCTTCTCGTTGCCCGCGTTCGCGCCGGTGCTGCTCAACGTCGCGTTCATCGCCGCGGCCGTGTTCGTCGCGCCGCACCTGAAGGTGCCGGTGTTCGCGCTCGCATGGGCCGTGATCGTCGGCGGCGTGCTGCAGTTCCTCGTGCAGCTGCCGGGCCTGAAGAAGATCGACATGGTGCCGCTGATCGGCTTCAACCCGCTGCGCGCGCTGCGCCACCCGGGCGTGAAGCGCGTGCTCGCGAAGATGGTGCCCGCGACGTTCGCGGTGTCGGTCGCGCAACTGTCGCTGATCATCAACACGAACATCGCGTCGCGGCTCGGGCAGGGCGCCGTGTCGTGGATCAACTACGCCGACCGCCTGATGGAATTCCCGACGGCGCTGCTCGGCGTCGCGCTCGGCACGATCCTGCTGCCTAGCCTGTCGAAGGCGCACGTCGACGCCGATTCGCACGAGTATTCGGCGCTGCTCGACTGGGGGCTGCGCGTCACGTTCCTGCTCGCGGCACCGAGCGCGCTCGCGCTGTTCTTCTTCGCGACGCCGCTCACCGCGACCCTGTTCAACTACGGCAAGTTCGACGCGCATACCGTGACGATGGTCGCGCGCGCGCTGGCGACCTACGGGATCGGCCTTGTCGGCATCATCCTGATCAAGATCCTCGCGCCAGGCTTCTACGCGAAGCAGGACATCAAGACGCCCGTGAAGATCGCGATCGGCGTGCTGATCGTCACGCAGATCTCGAACTACGTGTTCGTGCCGCTGATCGGCCACGCGGGCCTGACGCTGAGCATCGGTGTCGGCGCGTGCCTGAACTCGCTGCTGCTGTTCATCGGGCTGCGCAAGCGCGGCATCTACCAGCCGTCGCCGGGCTGGCTGCGCTTCTTCGTGCAGTTGATCGGTGCGGCGCTCGTGCTCGCGGGCCTGATGCACTGGCTGTCGATCAGCTTCGACTGGACCGGGATGCGCGCGCAGCCGCTCGATCGCATCGCGCTGATGGCCGCGTGCCTCGTGCTGTTCGCTGCACTATATTTCGGTATGTTGTGGGTGATGGGCTTCAAATACGCTTACTTCAGAAGGCGCGCCAAGTGACGACCGCAATGACCCGCGTCCTCGACTACTTCAGCACGCTCGTGGCGGACGACGACAGCCTGCCCGTCACGGAAGCGGCGCTGTCGCTGGCGCAGGACGCGTATCCCGACCTCGACCTGCAGGGCACGCTGGCCGAACTCGACATGCTGGCGGCGCGGCTGCGCCGGCGGTTCGCCGACGATACGGACCTGAAGGGCCGCGTCGCCGCGCTGAACGATTTCTTCTTCCGCGAGCTCGGCTTCGCGTGCAACCACAACGATTACTACGAC
Organism: Burkholderia sp. AU45251; assembly: GCF_030482905.1. Classification (NCBI taxonomy): domain Bacteria; kingdom Pseudomonadati; phylum Pseudomonadota; class Betaproteobacteria; order Burkholderiales; family Burkholderiaceae; genus Burkholderia; species Burkholderia sp. AU45251. The sequence goes on from NZ_JAUJQH010000008.1 coordinate 244,805, forward strand.
CCCGATAACAGCCACCTGAACGCCGTGCTGAAGCGGCGGCGCGGGATTCCGATCTCGCTGTCGGTGCTGTACCTGGAACTCGCCGAGCAGATCGGCGTGCCGGCGCGGGGCGTATCGTTCCCCGGTCATTTCCTGCTGCGCGTCACGCTGCCGGATGGTGACCTGATCATCGATCCGGCCAACGGTCATTCGTTGTCTGAAGCCGAGATGGTCGAGATGCTCGAGCCGTACGTCGCGCGTGCGGCCGGTGCGGTCGACAGCGCGTTGCGCGCGCTACTGCAGCCGGCGACGAGCCGCGAGATCATCGCGCGGATGCTGCGCAACCTGAAGACGATCTATCTTCAGACGGAACGCTGGCAGCGGCTGCTCGCGGTGCAGCAGCGGCTCGTGATCCTGTTGCCCGAGCACCTCGACGAAGTCCGCGACCGCGGTTTTGCGTATGCGCGGCTCGATTACCTGCGGCCCGCGCTCGAGGATCTCGAGCAGTATCTCGGCGAGCGGCCGGACGCGGACGACGCCACTGTCGTCGAGTCGCAGGTGACCGAATTGCGGCAGCGGATGCAGCGCGACGGCGAGGACTGAGCCGCCGCCGTGCTTTGCCGGCACCCTGAATGAAAAACGCCCGCGCTGCGGGCGTTTTTTTGTGCTTATTTCGGCTGCATCCGGATCGCGCCGTCGAGGCGGATCACTTCGCCGTTGAGCATCGGATTCTCGACGATCTGGCGCACCAGCAGCGCGTATTCGGCCGGTTTGCCGAGCCGCGGCGGGAACGGCACCATCGCGCCGAGCGCGTCCTGCACGTCCTGCGGCATGCCGAGCAGCATCGGCGTCTCGAACAGGCCGGGCGCGATCGTCATCACGCGGATGCCGCTGCGCGACAGGTCGCGCGCGATCGGCAGCGTCATGCCTGCGACGCCGGCTTTCGATGCCGCGTACGCGGCCTGGCCGATCTGTCCGTCGAATGCGGCAACCGACGCGGTACTCACGATCACGCCGCGCTCGCCTTCCGCGGTCGGCGCAGTGGCGGCCATCGCGGCGGCGGCGAGCCGGATCATGTTGAACGTGCCGACGAGGTTCACGTTGATCGTTTTTGCGAACACGTCGAGCGGATGCGCGCCGTCCTTGCCGACGGTCTTCGCGGCGGGCGCGATGCCTGCGCAGTTCACGAGGCCGCGCAGCGTGCCCGCGCGCGTTGCCGCGTCGACGGCTGCCTGCGCGTCGGCCTCGCTCGACACGTCGCAATGCACGAAGATGCCGCCGAGCTCGGTCGCGAGCGCCGTGCCCGCCGCGTCGTTCAGGTCGGCGAGCACGACCGTGCCGCCTGCCTGCGCGAGCATCCGCGCCGTGCCGGCGCCGAGGCCCGATGCGCCGCCCGTGATCAGAAATACGTTGCCGCGAATTTCCATGACTGTCTCCGGTGTCGACCTCCCTTGGCGCTTTAGCGCCTAGGGAGGTCCCATGCAAAGCGGTCGACCGCCCCCTGGCGCTCCGTTGCCTGTTGCGGTTCCGCGCAAAGCCGTTGCCTGGTTCGATGCCGCACGATTGGTTGAATGCCGGCAAGTCCGGCATTCGACCGATTGTACGGGGCACTCTCCGGCGGCGGCGAGACCTGAACGGTCGTGCGAATTCCGTCCGGGCAAAAAAAAGCCGCCCGGAAAGGGCGGCTCGCGGGTGCGCGACGCGCTGCTTACTTCAGTGCGCCAAACGCGCGCTCACGGATCTCGTCGACGCCGCCGAGGCCCGAGATCTTGCGATACTGCGGGGCCTTCAGGCCGTTTTCCTCGCCGCGTTGCGCCCAGTCGCCGTAGTACGTGATCAGCGGCTTGGTCTGCGCTTCGTACACTTCGAGACGCTTCTTGACGGTTTCTTCCTTGTCGTCGTCGCGCTGGATCAGCGGCTCGCCCGTCACGTCGTCATGGCCTTCGACCTTCGGCGGGTTGAACTTGACGTGGTACGTGCGGCCCGATGCCGGGTGCGTGCGGCGGCCGCTCATGCGCTCGATGATTTCCGAGAACGGCACGTCGATCTCGAGCACGTAGTCGATCGCGACGCCGGCTTCCTTCATCGCGTCAGCCTGCGCGATCGTGCGCGGGAAACCGTCGAACAGATAGCCGTTCGCGCAGTCGGATTCCTTCAGGCGCTCCTTGACGAGGCCGATGATCAGCGCGTCCGGCACGAGCTTGCCGGCGTCCATGTAGCCCTTCGCCTCGACGCCGAGCGGCGTGCCAGCCTTCACAGCCGCGCGCAGCATGTCGCCCGTCGAGATTTGCGGGATGCCGAACTTTTCCTTGATGAAGTTTGCCTGGGTGCCCTTTCCCGCGCCGGGCGCGCCCAACAGGATCAAACGCATGGTGATATCTCCAGTATGTAGATTCGTGTGGCGAGACGCAAAAAGCGCCGGCGACGGCGTGCGCGGGGCTTGCCTGGCGCGTGGCGGACCGGTCTGATGCGGCGCGTCGGGTTGAGCGACGCGCGGCTGCCGGCAGGGCCGCGGGCGGGGTCAAGCGAGGACGCGCTGGTCGCGGACGGCTCGCACAATCGCCTGATTATGCCACGGGTTATTTTGATCCCGGCTGAAAAAGGGCCTGCACGCGTGCGAGATCGGCCGGCGTGTCGATTCCGGCTTCGGGCGCGGACTCGGTGATCAGCACTGCGATACGCTCGCCGTGCCACAGCGCGCGCAGCTGTTCGAGCTGCTCGGCCTGTTCGATCGGCGCCTGCGCAAGCGTCGGATACGTGCGCAGGAAACGCGCGCGATACGCATAGAGGCCGATGTGCCGGTAGACCGGAAAAGCCGGCGCAGGCATGGCTGCGACGTCGGGCCAGTGCGGCTGGTACGCGTCCCGGCTCCACGGAATCGGCGCGCGCGAGAAGTACAGCGCGACGCTCTGCGCATCGAGCGCGACCTTCACGACATTCGGGTTGAACACGTCGGCCGCGTCGTGGATCGGGTGGGCGGCCGTCGCAATCGCGCAGGCCGGATGCGCGGCGAGGTGCGACGCTACGTCGCGCACGAGCACGGGGTCGATCAGCGGCTCGTCGCCCTGTACGTTGACGACGACGGTGTCGTCGCTCCATCCGAACGTCGCCGCGACTTCCGCGAGCCGGTCGGTGCCGGACGGATGGTCGGCACGCGTCAGCACCGCTTCGAAGCCGTGATCGCGCGCCGCATCGAGCACGCTCTGCGCGTCGGACGCGACCAGCACCTGTTGCGCGCCCGCTTCGCGCGCGCGCTCGGCGACGCGCACGACCATCGGCTTGCCGCCGAGATCGGCGAGCGGCTTGTTCGGGAGCCGCGTCGACGCGAGCCGGGCGGGAATGACGGCGATGAAGGGTTGCGGGTGAGTCATCGGGGAAGCGCGGTGAAAAGAGCGGAGCGGGCGGCGCGTCTGGCGCGGGTCGCCCGGCGGGGTTCGGCGCCTGGCCGCGGACGGGCCGCGGCTCGGGCGGGGATGGGCGGCTTAGCGGCCGGCCGGGTCGACCGGTGTGCCTTCGACGGTCTGGCGCGCTTCGTCGACCAGCATCACGGGGATGCCGTCGCGGATCGGGTAGGCGAGCTTGTCCGCGTTGCAGATCAGCTCCTGCGCGGCACGGTCATAGTGGAGCGGGCCTTTGCAGATAGGGCACACAAGGATTTCAAGCAGGCGAGCGTCCACGGAGTTTCTCCACAACGAGGGCAATGAGGCGAGGATCGAGCGCGGCTTCGACGGGGACGACCCACAGTCGAGCGTCGCGCCAGGAAGCGCCCAATTTTACTGCATCCTTCTCGGTGATCAGGATCGCATCGACGGCGTCGTCGACGAACGGATTGTCGGCGAACGCGTAGTGGTCGGGCAGCGCGCGGGTTGCGGGCGCGAGACCGGCCGCGCGCAGCGTCGCGAAGAAGCGTTCCGGCGCGCCGATGCCGGCCGCGGCGAGCACGCGCTCGTGCGCGAATTGCGACAGCGGGCGGCGCAGCGCGGGCTGGTCGAGGTGCCACGCGGCGCCCGGCGTGAGCGCGAGCGAATAGGTATCGGGCCACGGCGGCAGCGCGCCGCTGTACGGATCGTTGACGAGCGTGGCGTCGCGGTGCCGCGACAGCGGCTCGCGCAACGGCCCGGCCGGCAGCAGGAAGCCATTGCCGCCGAGCCGGTGGTCGAACACGACGAGCTCGACCGTGCGCGCGAGGCGGTAGTGCTGCAGGCCGTCGTCGCTGACGATCACGTCGACGTCCGGGTGCGCGGCGCGCAGCGCCTGCGCGGCCGCGACGCGATCGGGGCAGACCCAGACGGGCGCGCCGGTGCGGCGCGCGATCAGGAGCGGTTCGTCGCCGCCCGCGCTGGCGCGCGACGCGGGCGTGACCGCGGTCGGCGCCTTCACGTTCGCGCCGTAGCCGCGCGACACGATGCCGGGCGTGAAGCCGGCCGCGCGCAACGCATCGACGAGTGCGATCACGGTCGGCGTCTTGCCGGTGCCGCCGACGGTCACGTTGCCGACCACGACGACGGGCACGCCGACGTCGACCGGCTGCTTCCAGCCCTGCGTGTAGGCGGTGCGGCGCAGCGCCGCGCACAGGCCGAACATGCACGCGAACGGCGTGAGCGCCCACGCGAGTGCGCCGCGGCGCTGCCATTCGCGCGTCAGGCGCGCTTCGAGCCGGGCGAGCGGGCCGTCGGGCGCGCTCATCGGGCCGGGCGCGGCATGTCGTGCGCCGCGGCGTGGGACGGATTCGTCAAGGCGGATTCTCCGTTGGGCGGCGCATGCCGCGGGGTCTGCGGAAGGCGGCACTCTAGCGCGCCGCAGGCGGGCGCGGCAAGCGCGACCGGCCGACGCAGCGCACGGGGACGGATCGCGACGGCTTGTGGATAACTCTGTGAAAAACCCCCCGTTCGATTGCGTCAAACGCCCGCCGGGCGGGCTTCGAATCGGATGAGAATCGTTTCGAAAGTTTTAAAAATATATAAAAATCAATGTGTTACCGGGAATCGTCTGGTTTTTTTCGCGGTTTTCACGTGTTTTAAGCCGACGATTGCCAAAGTGTGGACACCTTCCGCGCGTCACCGCGCATGCGGCCGGTGCTGGACGTCGCGCGCGTGTCGGACTATCGTGTCGCCGCCAGCATTCATCCGACCGTCCATGCCTTCCGACTCCCCATTTGCCGCACCGGGCGCGACCCGCGGCGGCGACGAAGTGATTCCCGTTTCGGCGCTCAATCGTGCGATTTCGACGATGCTCGAGCGCTCGTTTCCGCTGCTGTGGATTTCGGGCGAAGTGTCGAATTTCACGCGCGCCGCGAGCGGCCACTGGTATTTCTCGATCAAGGACCAGCAGGCGCAGATGCGCTGCGTGATGTTCCGCGGCCGCGCGCAATACGCGGAGTTCACGCCGCGCGAAGGCGATCGCATCGAGGTGCGCGCGGTCGTCACGATGTACGAGCCGCGCGGCGAGGTGCAGCTGAACGTCGAGGCCGTGCGGCGCACGGGTCAGGGGCGGCTTTACGAGGCGTTCCTGCGCCTGAAGGCGCAGCTCGAGAGCGAGGGGCTGTTCGCGCCCGAGCGCAAGCGGCCGCTGCCGGCCCACCCGCGCGCGATCGGCATCGTCACGTCGCTGCAGGCGGCCGCGCTGCGCGACGTGGTGACCACGCTCGCCCGCCGCGCGCCGCACATCCCGGTGATCGTCTATCCGGCACCCGTGCAGGGCGCCGGTTCCGCCGAAAAGCTCGTCGCGGCCGTCGAGACCGCGACTGCGCGCCGCGAGGTCGACGTGCTGCTGGTCTGTCGCGGGGGCGGCTCGATCGAGGATCTGTGGTCGTTCAACGACGAAGCGCTGGCGCGCGCGATCGCGGCGAGCGAAGTGCCGGTCGTCAGCGGCGTCGGGCACGAAACCGATTTCACGATCGCGGATTTCGCGGCCGACGTGCGTGCGCCGACGCCGACCGGCGCGGCCGAGCTCGCGAGCCCGCAGCGCGCGCTGCTGCTGCGCGAGGTCGGCGAGCGCCAGCGTGCGCTCGCGCGCGGCATGGCGCGCCGGCTCGAACAGCGCGCGCAGCAGCTCGACTGGCTCGCGCGCCGGCTGGTGAGCCCGGCCGAGCGGCTGCAGCGGCAGCGCACGCACGTCGAGCAGCTCGCGGTGCGGCTTGCGTCGGCGGCGTCGCGGCCGGTGCGCGACGCGCGCGCGCGTTTCGCGCTCGCGCAGTTGCGCTGGCAGCGTGCGCGGCCCGATCCGTCGCAGGCGCGCCTGGCGCTCGCGGGGCTGTCGCAGCGTCTGGCACTGGCCTTGCAGCGCCGTCACGAACGCGACACGGCTCGCGTGTCAGCCTGTGCGGCAAGGCTCGAGGTGTTAAGCCCGCAGCGCACGCTCGAGCGCGGTTATGCGGCGCTGATCGATGCACAGACGGGCCGCGCGGTGCGCACGCCGAACGCGCTGAAGCCGCAGCGCCGCCTGACCGTGCATCTCGCGGAAGGCTCGGCCGACGTGTCGCTCGCCGACGTGCAGCCGCGGCTGACCGATACGATCTGATGTAACCGGCGCGCGCGCCGCGACGGTCGCGCAACCGGCAAACCGCGCGTCGGAACGGGTGCTGCGCAGCGCCGGCTCGTCCGGCCGGACGTTGCGTCAACATCGCTTTTCCGCATACCGCGGATAAATGGCCCGTGAGTTTGCGGGGTTATTCGTCCTCGCCTACAATCGGACGCTCGGCAGCATTCAACACAGCCTCCCTACATACTCAACGAAGGAATCGCCATGGCTCATACGCTCCCGCCGCTCCCGTACGCTGAAGACGCACTCGCGCCGACCATCTCGCTCGAGACGATCCAGTACCACTACGGCAAGCACCATCAGGCTTATGTGACGAACCTGAACAATCTGATCCCGGGCACGGAATTCGAAAACCTGTCGCTGGAAGAGATCGTGAAGAAGTCGTCGGGCGGCATCTTCAACAACGCCGCGCAAATCTGGAACCACACGTTCTTCTGGAACAGCCTGTCGCCGAACGGCGGCGGCGCACCGACCGGCGCGCTGGGCGACGCGATCAACGCGAAGTGGGGTTCGTACGACGCATTCAAGGAAGCGTTCACGAAGGCCGCAGTCGGCACGTTCGGTTCGGGCTGGGCATGGCTGGTGAAGAAGGCTGACGGCTCGCTCGACATCGTGTCGACGAGCAACGCGGCAACGCCGCTGACGACCGCCGACAAGGCACTGCTGACGATCGACGTGTGGGAACACGCGTACTACATCGACTACCGTAACGCACGTCCGAAGTTCGTCGAAGCGTTCTGGAACATCGTGAACTGGGACTTCGCAGCGAAGAACTTCGCGTAAGGTCCGGCGCCTGCGCGCCGCTACGGCGCGCGGCACCCAGCAAAAAAGCCCTCGAAACGAGGGCTTTTTGTTTTTTGCCGCGAGCGAACGTGCCGCGCGTGCCCGATCAGGCCAGCAGGCCGAGCCCCCAGCCGAGCGCGGCGCTCGCGAGCACGACGGCCCATGGCGGCACGCGCCAGAACACCAGCGCGACGAATGCGACGAGCGCGGCGGCCAGATCGCGGGGCGCCACTATCGTGTCGGTCCAGACCGGGTGATAGAGCGCGGCGAGCAGCAGCCCGACGACGGCCGCGTTCACGCCCGCGAGCGCGGCCTGCATCCGCGTGCTGCGGCGCAGGCGTTCCCAGAACGGCGCGGTGCCGGCCACCAGCAGGAACGACGGCGCGAAGATCGACGCCAGCGCGATCGTGCCGCCGAGCCAGCCGTTCGGCGCGTGGCGCAGCGACGCGCCGAGGAACGCCGAGAACGTGAACAGCGGCCCCGGCACCGCCTGCGCGACGCCATATCCGGCCAGGAATGCCGCATCGCCGACCCAGCCGGGCGCGACCACGGCCGCCTGCAGCAGCGGCAGCACGACGTGCCCGCCGCCGAACACGAGCGCACCCGTGCGGAAGAATGCATCGACGACGGCGAGCGTATCGGAGCGCAGCGCGCGGGCCGCGAACGGCAGCACGACGAGGAGCGCCCCGAACAGCGCGAGCCACAGCACGCCCGCGCGGGGCGACACGTGCAGCGGCAGCGGATCGTGGGCGCCGCGCGCCGGCTGCGGCAGCAGCACGAGGCCGGCCAGTCCGGCCGCGACGATCACGGCAACCTGCGTCCACGCGGCCGGCGCGAGCAGCGCGACGCAGGCGGCCGCGGCCATCAGCGTGACGCGACGCGCATCCGGGCACAGCGTGCGCGCCATGCCCCACACGGCTTGCGCGATCACGGCGACCGACACGATGCGCAGCCCGTGCAGCGCACCGGCTTCGATCGGTGCGCCCGTCGCGTGCACGCCGAGCGCGAATAGCATCATCAGCAGCGCAGACGGCAGCGTGAAGCCGAGCCACGCGGCGAACATGCCAGCATAGCCGGCGCGCGCGAGACCGATCGCCATCCCGACCTGGCTGCTCGCGGGCCCCGGCAGGAACTGGCACAGCCCGACGAGATCCGCATACGTGCGCTCGGTGAGCCAGCCGCGCCGCGTGACGAATTCGGTGCGGAAGTAGCCGAGATGCGCGACCGGGCCGCCGAACGACGTGAGGCCGAGCCGCAGGAACGCGACGAACACGGGCCAGGGATGGCGGGAGGGTGCGGAGGCGGTCGAGGTACTCAAGGCGGTGCGTGCGGATGAACGGACGAGCCGCCACGATAGCGCAACGCGGTGACGGCGGGGAGGCCGCGTGGCGATGGTGCCGGGGCTCAGCGGATGCCGTCGGGCAACCCGCTCGCCCGCCGCAGCGCAGCGACGTCGACAAGTTCGATCTCGCCGACGTGCAGCCGCACGACGCCATCGGCCTGCAGCGCCTTCAGCAACTGGTTGGTGGTCTGCCGCGTCAGCGACAGCATCGCCGCGAGCGTTTCCTGCGACAGCCGGATGCGGGTGCGGCCGGCGCTGATCCCGCCATAGCCGTCGGCGATCATCAGCAAGCGGGCGGCGAGCCGCTGCGCGGCCGGCATCACGCTCATCGATTCGACGGTCAGGAAACTCAGGCGCAGCTTCTGCGCCATCAGCAGCGCGAATTGCCGCCAGTATTGCGGCGTCGCGTCGAGGATCGCGAGCAGCGCGGCCTGCGGGATGTGCAGCAGCAGCGCGTCGTCGAGCGCGATCGCATCGTGCGTGCGCGGCTGGCCGTCGAACAGCGCGATTTCGCCGAACCAGGTGATGGGCTCGGCCACGGTCAGCAGCGCTTCCTTGCCCTGGGGGTCGACCGCACCTATCGTGAGTGAACCGGCCAGGACGGCGTACAGCCCGCACGGCGGGTCGCCGCGCCGGAACAGCGCATGGCCGCCCGGCAGCCGGCGCAGCGCCGCGCGGGCGAGCAGGTCCGCGCGCAACGCGGGCGGCAGCGCGGCGAACCACGGGTTCGCTTCGATTTGCGGCAGGTACGGGGTGAGCGACGAGGGCATGGGCACGCGATGTCGGGTAGCTGACAGAGGTTCTCGGGCGTGACGCGCATCATAGCGCTCAATAACCGACCAGGAGACGCGATGAAGACGCTCGAAGACCATCTTTCCCAGTATGCGGCCTACCACCGCGACGCGCGCAACATCGCGACGCATCTGGTCGGGATCCCGATGATCGTGTTCGCGGCCGAGGTGCTGCTGTCGCGGCCGGCGCTCGGGATGCTGGCTGGCATCGCGCTGACGCCGGCGCTGCTGCTGGCCGTCGCGTTCGCGGTGTTCTACCTGCGCCTCGACCTGCGGTTCGGGATCGTGATGACCGCGCTGTTCGCGCTGGGCCTGTGGGCCGCGCAGGCGCTCGCGTTGCTGCCGACCGCGCAATGGCTCGCGATCGGCATCGGTGCGTTCGTCGTCGGCTGGATCGTGCAGTTCGTCGGGCACTGGTTCGAAGGGCGCAAGCCCGCGTTCGTCGACGATCTGGTCGGCCTGATGGTCGGGCCGCTGTTCGTCGTCGCCGAGGTCGCGTTCTTCGCGGGGCTGCGCGGCGACGTGCGCCGCGAAGTCGAGCGGCGGGCCGGCCCCGTGCACGGCGGCGCCCATTCGCATGTCTGACGCACCGGTCTGCGTGTTCGGCGCGGGCGCCGTCGGCTGCTATCTCGGCGGACGGCTCGCGGCGGCCGGCGTGAACGTGACGCTCGTCGGCCGCGCACGGATCGGCGACGCGATTCATCGGCATGGGCTGACGCTGACCGACCAGCGTGGCTACCGCGCGTCGCTCGCGCCGGGCGACGTCGTGTTCGCGGCCGATCCCGCGGCTGCGGCCGCCGCGCGGCTCGTGCTCGTGACGGTGAAATCGGCCGCGACGCGTGACGCCGCGGCGCAGCTTGCCGGCGTGCTGCGGCCCGGCACGGTCGTGATCAGCTTCCAGAACGGCCTGCACAACGCCGACGAGCTGCGCGAGGCGCTGCCGCAAGCCACCGTGCTGGCCGGCATGGTGCCGTTCAACGTGATCGAACGGGAGCCCGGTGCGTTTCACCAGGGCTCGGCCGGCGCACTGGCGGCCGACGCGTCCCCCGCGCTGCAGCCGTTCGCCGGTGCATTCGCGCGCGCCGGGCTGCCGCTCGCGCTGCATCGCGACATGCGGGCCGTGCAGTGGGCGAAGCTGCTGCTCAATCTGAACAACGCGGTCAACGCACTGGCGAACCTGCCGCTGCGCGACGAACTCGCGCAACGGGCGTATCGCCGCTGCGTCGCGCTCGCGCAGCGCGAAGCGCTGCACTGGCTGGCGCGGGCGGCGATCCGGCCCGCGCGGCTGACGCCGTTGCCGGCCGCGTGGATCCCGGCCGTGCTCGACTTGCCCGACGCCGCATTCCGCGTGCTCGGTGGGCGGATGCTCGCGATCGACCCGCTCGCGCGTTCGTCGATGTCGGACGATCTCGCGGCGGGGCGGGCGACGGAAGTCGAGTGGATCAACGGCGAGATCGTGCGGCTGGCCGCGCGCTTCGGCGCGCAGGCGCCCGTCAACGCGCGACTGTGCGCGCTCGTGCACGACGCGGAACGCGCGGCGGCACGCCCGGCCTGGCGCGGCGATGCGCTGTGGGCCGAGCTGACCGCGCGGGCGCCGCACGCGGGCGACGTGCGGGCCGCGTAGGCGGCTGCGCCACGCGTCGCGCGGGGTGCGCGTGATGCCGCACGGGGTGTGAACGGCTAAGATGCGGGGTGCGTCATACGACGCCTATGCGGAGCTGTCACCATGGTGGATCGCCCGACTCTCGATGCCTACGACGCCCATGCCGCGCAATACGCGCAGGACTGGCTCGACCAGGCCGCGCCCGACGACATGTACGCGCTGCTGGAGCAGCATTTCTCGCCGGGGCCGACCGCGGACGTCGGCTGCGGCGCCGGGCGCGATACGGCCTGGCTCGCGTCGCGCGGCTTCGACGTGCGCGGCTACGACGCGAGCGCCGCGCTGCTCGACGAGGCGCGGCGCCGCCATCCGGATCTCGCCTTCGAGCTGGCTGCACTGCCGGCGCTGGCCGGCGTGCCGTCCGGCGCGTTTCGCAACGTGCTGTGCGAAACGGTCGTCATGCATCTCGAACAGGCGGAAGCGGCGGCCGCCGCCACGCGGCTGGCCGAGCTCCTGATGCCGGGCGGCACGTTGTACCTGAGCTGGCGGGTGGCCGGAAACGGCGCGTTGCGCGACGAGCGCGGCCGCCTCTACACGCCGCTCGATTCGGCGCGGATGCGGGCGGCGCTCGGCGCGGGCACGCAGGTGATCGACGAGCACGAGGTCGTCAGCCCCTCGTCCGGCAAGCGCGTGCACCGGCTGATCGTCCGCAAGGCTGCCACCGCTTGAGCGTGGCGCGGCGGCGCCACGCTCATTCGCGGTTGAGTGCCGCTTCCCAGTTGATGTCGACGCAAAGCACCTGCATGCCGGTCGCGACGGGTGCGGCGATCGACGCGGTCACGCACAGGTGCGCCTCGTTGATCGACAGGTAGGGCGGCGTCAGGTGCACGCGGCCCGGCGCGCGCATCGCGTCGATGAAGTACGGGCGCCGTTCCCAGCTCGCGCCTTCGGAATGCAGCAGCGGCCGGAACCGCTTGGCGCGCTGCGAGACGCTGCCGCGTGCGAGCACGTTGTCGCCGATCTGGCGGCCCGATGCGTCGAGCAGGAAGCAGCGCGCGGTCTCCGGCAGCCCGAGTACGACGGCTGCTGCGTCGGTGAGCGGCTCGCCCGCGCCGAGCTTCCGGCTCGCTTCCTCAAGCGCCGCGACGTACGGCGCGAGCCGTTCCGCCTGCGTGCGCTCGCGTTCCGCGACGCGCAGCCGCAACGCGGCCGACAGCGTATCCATGCAGCCCGCGGCGGCCTGCGGCTGCACCGGTTCGACGCTCGGCCCCGCGAAGTACTGGCCCTGCACGAAATCGACGTCGCACTCCAGCGCGATCAGCGCGTCGCGCTCGGTCGCGAGCCCGCCCATCAGCACGAGCTGGCCGGATTCGTGCAGCAGCGACACGAGCCCCGGCAGCACGCGTTCGAGATGCGAGTGCTCACTCGCTTGCGCGAGGATGCCGCGGTCGAGCGTGACGATGTCGGGATGCAGGTGCCACACGCGGTCGATGTTCGAATGCTTCGCACCGAATCCGACGAGCGCGATCAGGAAGCCGGCCTTGCGCAGCCCGTCGACGATCGCCGCGTAGCGCGGTGTCTCGCCGCCCGCCTGCTCGGGCACTTCGAGCACCACGCGGTGCGGCGGCAGCCCGAGCGCCTTCAGGTTCGCGAGCATCGCGTCGCCGTAGACGGTGTCCATCAGCGCGGCCGGATGCAGGCTCAGGAAGAGCCATTCGTCATGGCTGTCGAACGCGTGGAAGTTGCCGAGATGCAGCGATTCGGCGAGCCGGCCGAGCTCGAGCAGGTCGCCGCGCCGCGCCGCCTGCGTGAACACCTCGTGCGACGCCACCTGGCGGCTTTCCTCGTCGTGCGCACGCAGCGACGCGTGATAGCCGATCGCGCGGCGGTGCGACACCGAGAAAACGGGCTGGAACACGCTGAACACGGTGTAGCCGCCGTACAGCACGGTGCGCCGGTTCCCGTCGTCGCCGGCGACGGGGCGGGGCGGCTGAAAGCCGGGGGGATCGATTTCGATCATGCTCATGATGTCGGCCGAAGGAAGACTGCCAGTTTACCTAGAGAATAGGCGAGCAAGAAGCGTGCACGGCATCGTGCCCCGTGCGGCGGCGCGTCGCGGTCGGGCTGCCGGGTACGGCAGGCGTTTCAAATGCGCATCGCGGGGTCGTGCTGCACCAAAAAGGTGCGCGTCGACCCGGTTCGGCGCGCGCCGTGCGTCACGCGCGCTCCGACGGGTCGGTCTTGCGCGCGGTGCTGCGGATCTCGGGCGCGAGCTGCGCGAAGATCCACGCGGACGCGGCCGTGATGATCCCGACGCAGATGAAGGTCGCATGGAACGCGGGCAGCGTGTTGCTTGGCGTGACGGTGCGCAGCATGCCGGTGAAGGTCGCGAGCAAGGCCCCCGCGACCGTGACGCCGAGGCTCATCGACAGCATCTGCACGAGCGAGAACAGGCTGTTGCCGCTGCTCGCGCCGCCGGTGCCGAGATCCTTCAGCGTCAGCGTGTTCATCGCGGTGAACTGCATCGAGTTGAAGCCGCCGAACAGCGCGAGATGCACGACCTTCACCCACACGGGCACCGTGTCGCGCATCAGCGCGAAGCTCGCCATCATCACGCCGACCATGATCGTGTTCGCGAGCAGCACCTTGCGGTAGCCGTGCCGCGTGATCAGGCGCGTGATGATCCGCTTCGAGAACATCCCGGCGGCGGCCACCGGCAGCATCATCAGCCCGGCCTCGAACGCCGAGTAGCCGAGGCTCACCTGCAGCAGCAGCGGGATCAGGTACGGCATCGCGCCGCTGCCGATCCGCGCGAACAGGTTGCCGAGCAGCCCGACGCTGAACGTGTGGATCCGGAACAGCTCGAGCGAGAAGATCGGCTGCGGCGCGCGCACCGCATACAGCCCGTATGCGACGAAGCACGCGAGGCTCAGGATCAGCAGCACGAGCACGGCCGCGTGCTGCATGCCGAGATCGGCGAGCCCGTCGAGCGACAGCGAGATCGCGACCATGCCGATCGTCAGCAGCAGATAGCCCTTCAGGTCGAAGCGGCCGACGGCCGGGTTGCGCGAATCGGGCATCGAATAGAAGGTCGCGATGCAGCCGGCGACGCCGACCGGCACGTTGATCAGGAAGATCCAGTGCCATGACGCGATCTTCACGAGCCAGCCGCCGAGCGTCGGCCCGATCAGCGGGCCAATCAGGCCGGGAATCGCGACGAACGACAGCGCGGGCAGGTAGCGTTCGGCCGGGAACGTGCGCAGCACCGCGAGCCGCCCGACTGGCAGCAGCATCGCGCCGCCGACCCCCTGTACCACGCGGAACGCGACGAGCTGCGTCAGCGTATGCGCATTCGCGCACAGCAGCGAGCCGAGCGAGAACACCAGGATCGCGCTGAAGAACACGCGCCGCGTGCCGAACGTGTCGGCGAGCCAGCCCGACACGGGGATCATCACCGCCATCGTCAGCGAATAGGCGATCACGACCGACTGCATGCGCAGCGGCGATTCGCCGAGGCTCGCGGCCATCGACGGCAGCGCCGTGTTCACGATCGTCGAATCGAGCGTCTGCATGAAGAAGCCCGTCGCGACGAGCCAGAGCATCACGGTGAGGTTCTTTTCGCCGGGAGCGGCGGCAGGCGGGCGTTGGAACATGGAGGCGGGCGGTGGCGCGGGACAGCCGACATTGTAGGGAAAGCCATCGCTTCGTGCCGGTTCGGCGCAAGGACGGCGCGAAGTCCGGCCGGCGGGTACCTGTCCTCGTGGAGTGACCAGTACAGTTCAGTCGAAAGTGTCTGCAGCCGTATCTGTCCGTGTGCTGCCACTGTCCGAAATACTGATGCCATCGGACCCATGCGACCAGGAGGCTGCCATGCGCGAACTGCGAATTTACGTGATCGACGGCGACGAGCCGGCCGGTCGGTGGCGGATCGTCGATCGCACTTCGCTGGAGGTGGCCGACGGCGAGGTCTGGGTGACAATCGAGGGGCGGCGCGACGATCACTGGCTCGGCGTCGGAGATGCGCTGATGCTCACGCCCGGCATGCGCGTATGGGTCAGCGCGGGGTCGCACGGTGCGACGTTTGCGTTTGGTCCGCTCGAGGTGACGGCCCGGCGCGCCGCGCAGGCGTGGTGGCGGCCGCTCGTCGCTTGGCGCGACGGCCGGCGTCACGCGCCCGCGTCGCTGCCGACTTAGCACGCTCGGAGCTGGATCGACTTTCTGTTCGCGCATGGTTCGAGCGCGTGCGCGATCCGGCCGGCCGTGGGGCCATTGACGATTCGCGTGATCGGCGAGCGCGGCTCCGGCACACCCCGGTCGAGAGGGCGTTCGACGACACCATCCGGGCGTTTCGCGTCGACACGACGGCGTGCGGCTAGCCGCATCGTATCCGCGTGGCTGCGGCAGAGCAGGGGCGCGCCGTCCGGCGGCGAGCGCAGCGGGTCGCGGTGCAAATGTGCAGGGCTCGCGCCGGCATCAAGGATGCCGGCAGGCTTCCTGCGCGTTGGGGGATGAGATGCCGGCCGCTCCTGCCGGGGCGCAGGAGATACACCCGCGCTACGACCGTGCGTGACATGCTGATTCGCGCAATCGGGATTGCTCGCGACTGCCGCGACTTCTAGACTCGATCTTGTCTTCCCGCCGCCTCTTTCGCCATGACACCCGAACTCGCGTTGACGCATCTGTGGCAGCTCGCACACGGCGCCCCCGACGCGCTGGCCCGTGCGACCGTGACGGGGCAGGATCCGACGCTACCGTCGACCTTCCGGGTCGGCACGCTCGCCGCGGCGACGATCGCGGCAGCCGGGCTCGCGGCGGCCGAATGCCACCGGCTTCGCACTCGTGTCGCGCAATCCGTCGACGTGTCGGTGCGCGACGCGCTGGTCGCGTTCCGCAGCGAACGCTACCTGCGCGTGGACGATGGCCCGCCGCCGGAGTTGCGTCATCCGGTGACGGGCTTCTTCGAGACGGGCGACGGACGCTGGATCCAGTTGCACGCGAACTTCCCGCATCACCTGCGCGGGATTCTCGACGTACTCGGCTGCGGCGCGCAGCGGGACGACGTCGCCGCGGCGATCCGCACGCGAGACGGTGCGGCGCTCGATACCGCGCTGGCGGAGGCCGGGCTGTGCGCCGCATTGATCAGAACACCTGACGAGTGGGCGGCGCACGAGCAGGCGCGCGCGATCGCATCGCTGCCGCTGTTCGAGATCGAGCGGATCGGCGACGCGCCGGTCGAGCCGATCGGCCGCGGCGATGCCGGCCAGCCGCTCGCGGGTGTGCGCGTGCTCGATCTCACGCGCATCATCGCGGGGCCGGTCGCGGGCCGCACGCTGGCGTCGCACGGCGCGCAGACGCTGCTCGTCAACGGCCCGCACCTGCCGAACATCGCGCCGCTCGTAATCGATAACGGGCGCGGCAAGCGTTCGACATGGATCGACCTGCGCGATGAGGCCGGCATCGATACGCTGCACGCGCTCGCACGCGACGCGGATGTGTTCCTGCAGTCGTACCGGCCCGGCGCACTCGCAGCGCGCGGCTTCGCGCCGCACGCGCTGGCGGCGCGGCGGCCCGGCATCGTGTACGTCTCGGTATCCGCCTATGGGCACGCTGGGCCGTGGGCGCAGCGGCGCGGCTTCGACAGCCTCGTGCAGTCGGCGAGCGGGATCGCGTGGCGAGAGCAGCAGGCCGCGCACGCGGACGGGCCGCGCCACTTGCCGTGCCAGGCGCTCGATCATGCGACGGGTTATCTCGCGGCGTTTGGCGCGATGATCGCGCTCGCGCGCCGGGCACGCGAAGGGGGAAGCTGGCACGTGCGATTGTCACTCGCGCAGACGGGACGCTGGCTGCAGTCGTTCGGCCTCGTGCCGGACGGCCTGCAGGCACCCGATTTCGTGCGCACCGACGTGCGCGACCGGATCGAGCGCATCGCGTCGCCGTTCGGCACGCTCGACGTGGTGCGGCCGGCCGAGCGGTTGTCGGCGACACCGCCCGCATTGACGCGCCCGCCCGTGCCGCTCGGCACCGACGATGCGCGCTGGCTGTGAGCGGCGGCGTGACTGGCGTTACTTGCGCAGCTCGACGACGAAGTCGTAGTAGTCGTTGCGGCAGTAGGTATCGGTCAGTTCGATTGCGCGCTGGTCAGACGTATAGCCGATTCGTGTGATCAGCAGCAGCGCGTCGTGCGGCGCGATGCCCATCTGCTCGGCGATCTCGTCGGTCGCGTTGACCGCGCGGAAATGCTGCAGCGCGCGCACGATCGGCGTGCCACGCGCTTCGAGATAGCTGTACAGCGAACCGCCGATCGCCTGCGGATCGGGGATCAGCGTCGCGGGAAACGTCGAATTCTCGACCGCCATCACGATGCCGTCGGCGAGGCGCAGGCGCTTCAGGCGCGTGACCGATGCGGCCGGCGACAGCCCGAGCTGGATCACCTCGTCGCGGTTCGCCGGCTGGATCTCGCGCGCGAGCCATTGCGAGCTCGGCTTGAAGCCGCGCCGCTCGAGCATTTCGCTGAAGCTCGACAGCCGCGACAGCGGATCTTCGTAGCGCGGCTGGATGAAGTTGCCGGCGCCCTGCGTGCGGCGAATCAGGCCTTGCTCGACGAGCAACGCGATCGCCTTGCGCGCGGTGATGCGCGAAACGCCGAGCGCGTCGGACAGCACGCGCTCGGACGGCAATGCCTCACCGGCCGTCCAGCGGTTGTCGTGGATCGCATCACCGAGCTTGCGGGCGAGCTGCAGGTAGAGCGGCGTGTCGTTGTCGGGGTCGGGGCGCAGGTCCTGCCAGCGGTCGTCCGTGGATGCCTTCATGGAGTGGGTATCGATCAGGTTGCGGCCATTCTAAGTCATCACGTGGCGCCGTTATAGCCGGTTTTTGCCGTGCAATAGGTGAATGGCGCGCCGATTGACTACACTGATGCGTCGTATTCCATGGCTGGGCCGCGGTGCGCGGCCACCGATCCGCAACGAGGAACGCATGACAGATACGATCGCCACGGTCGTCCTGCCGGACGGCGAGACGATTCCGAAGCTTGGCCTGGGCACGTGGGAGATGGGCGAGCGGCCGGCCCGGCGCGCGGACGAGATCGCCGCGCTGCGCGAGGGCATCGAACTCGGGATGACGCTGGTCGATACGGCCGAGATGTACGGCGACGGCGCGACCGAGGAACTGGTCGGCGAGGCGCTCGCGGGCTTGCGCGACGACGTGTTCCTCGTCAGCAAGGTCTATCCGCACCATGCGAGCCGGCGCGGCGTCGTCGCGGCGTGCGACGCGAGCCTCAAGCGCCTGGGTACCGATCGTCTCGACCTTTACCTGCTGCACTGGCGCGGCTCGGTGCCGCTCGAGGAGACGGTCGAGGGCTTCGAAGCGCTGCGGCGCGCGGGCAAGATCCGTCACTGGGGTGTCAGCAATTTCGATACGGCCGACATGGCCGAGCTCGTCGATGAAGCCGGCGGCGACGCGTGCGCGACCAACCAGATCCTCTACAACATCGCGCGGCGCGGCCCGGAGTTCGACCTGCTGCCGTGGCTTGCCGAGCACCGGATGCCGGCGATGGCGTACAGCCCGGTCGATCACGGGCGGCTGCCGAAGCGCTCGCCGCTCGACGAGATCGCACGGCAGCGCGGCGTGTCGGTGATGCGCGTCGCGCTCGCGTGGGTGCTCGCGCAGCCGGGGGTGTTCGCGATCCCGAAGGCGTCGCGGATCGAACACGTGCGCGACAACCGGGCCGCGCTCGATTTCATGTTCAGCCATGACGAGCGCGCGCAGCTTGACGCGTACTTCCGTCCGCCACGCAGCAAGCGCGCGCTCGAGATGCTCTGACGACACCCGGCCGGGCACCGCGGCCGGTCAGTGGTTGGCTCCGGACGATCCGCCGTTGCCGTGACCGCCGCCATTGCCGTTCCCGGTGCCATGGCCGTTGCCGACACCGTTGGCCCCACCATTGCCGGCGCCACCACTGCCGTTTCCATTGCCGCTGCCACCGCCATTGCCGTGACCGCCGTGGCCGCCGCCGTCACCATCGCCATGGCCACCATTGCCGTGACTGCCGCCGTTGCCGTCGCCATGGCCACCACTGCCGTGACCGCCGCCGCTGCCGTCGCCATGGCCACCGTTGCCGTGACCGCCGCCGTTGCCGTCGCCGTGGCCGCCATTGCCGTGACCGCCGCCGTCACCATCGCCATGGCCACCATTGCCATGACTGCCGCCGTTGCCGTCGCCGTGGCCACCATTGCCGTGACTGCCGCCGTTGCCGTCGCCATGGCCACCACCATTGCCGTGACCGCCGCCGTTGCCGCCGCCGTTGCCGTCGCCATGGCCACCACCATTGCCGTGACCGCCGCCGTCACCGTCGCCATGCCCACCATTGCCGTGACCGCCGCCGTCGCCATCGCCGTGGCCACCACTGCCGTGACCGTCGCCGTTGCCGTCGCCATGGCCACCGCCATTGCCGTGACCGCCGCCGTCACCGTCGCCATGGCCGCCGTTGCCGTGACCACCGCCGTCACCGTCGCCATGGCCGCCGTTGCCGTGACCACCGCCGTCACCGTCGCCATGCCCACCATTGCCGTGACCACCGCCGTCACCATCGCCGTGGCCACCACTGCCGTGACCGCCGCCGTCACCATCGCCGTGGCCGCCGTTGCCGTGACCGCCGCCATCACCGTCGCCATGGCCGCCGTTGCCGTGACCACCGCCGTCACCGTCCCCACCACCACCGCCATGGCCACCGTGTCCGCCATGACCTCCACCGCCGGAAGTGCCACCGCCGGAAGTGCCGCCACCGGAAGTGCCGCCACCCGAAGTGCCGCCACCCGAAGTGCCGCCACCGGAAGTGCCACCGCCGGAAGTGCCGCCACCGGAAGTGCCGCCACCCGAAGTGCCGCCACCCGAAGTGCCGCCACCCGAAGTGCCACCGCCGGAAGTGCCGCCGCCGGAAGTGCCGCCGCCGGAAGTGCCGCCGCCGGAAGTGCCGCCACCGGAAGTGCCGCCACCGGAAGAGCCGCCTCCGGAGGAACCACCACCCGAAGAACCACCACCCGAAGAACCACCACCCGAACCCCCGGTGCCAGACGCATTCCCTCCGCGGCCCGAGCCACCCGAACCACTCGTACCACCGGATGTTCCGCTCGTCGTTCCACCGACGCCAGCAGGCCCGACGGTACCGTTCCCGTTGTTGCCACTGCCGTTGCCATTGCCATTTCCGCTACCGGGGCTGCCGCCGCTGCCATTGCCGCTCGCGCCTGCGCCATTGCCGCCGGCGCGACCGCCGGCGAAGACGTGCACCGCGCACACAGCCGGATTGGCTGCGCAAGGCGAAGCGTCGTCGACCAACGTCATGATGGCGTCCGCGTTGGCAACTGCATCGGCCGCGGAGTCCGGTGTCGCATCCTGTGCGACGGCATACGAGCAGCAACACGCGAACGCGGCTGCGGCGAACAAGGTTGCGCGATAGCGCCGTCCCGGCGTACGGAACGGTTGTTTCGTCTTGAGCATCATGGCCTCCCCATGCGCGCGATGCCTCGTCGCCGCGCGGCGATCTACGTGTGGTGCAGGGGGCCAGTAAAGGTTCGTAGTCCTGTCGGCAGCCGATCGCTTTCGGGCGGGCGCTGGACGCCAGCCGAGATCGCGGAACGGCATGCGGGCCCGCCGTGCAGAATCCCTATCTGCGAGATTCGTGCCACCGGCCGCTTACGCCCGTCGCACAAGGCGCACGCAGGCGCGCGACGGCGCATGCAACGTTTTTGGGGGGATTTTGTTTCCGGAATGAAACGTCTGAGCTAAGTTCAGCGCGCCGGCGCGTCGGCTGCGCGCTGCCAGCGGTGGAACAGGATCGACGCGATCCAGCAGACGAGAAACAGCGCGACGATGCCATAGCCGATCATGCCGAAGCGGTCGCCGACCGCGTCGAGCGCATCGCGCACCGGGCCCGTCAGCGACAGCTTGTCCGCGAGCAGGCCGGCGGCCTCGATCCCGCCGATCGCGATCGCGACGGCCGCCGACACGAACGTGATGCTCGCGTTGTAGAGCAGCTTGCGCTGCGGATCGTCCATCGCCCACCCGTACGCATGAATCATCAGCACGTTGTCGGTTGAGTCGATCAGCGTCATGCCGGCGGTGAACAGCGCGGGAAACAGCATGACGGTATAGACCGGCAGCCCCTGGCTCGCCTGCGCGGCTGCGATCGCGAGCAGGCCGATTTCGGTTGCAGTATCGAAACCCAGCCCGAACAGCACGCCGACCGGATACATGTGCCAGCTCGTCGACACGAACCGGAACAGCGGGCGCAGCAGCCGGGACACGAGCCCGGCAGGACGGTGCACATGCGCGGCATCGTGCGTGTGCCCGTGCCCGTGCGTGCCGCGATAGCGCCGCCACAGATCGCGCAGGATCACCAGGTTCACGCACGCGAGCACGAGCAGGAAGGTGGCTGACACCGCCGTGCCGATCGTGCCGCCGATCTCGCGGAACGCATCGAACCGGTCGCGCAGCGCGAACGCGGTCAGCGCGATGCCGAGCGTCGCGGCGATCACGATCGTCGAATGGCCGAGCGAGAAGAACAGCCCGACGCTCACCGGGCGCTGGCCGTCCTGCATCAGCTTGCGCGTCGCGACGTCGATCGCCGCGATATGGTCGGCATCGACCGCATGGCGCAAGCCGAGCCCGTACGCGATCGCGGCAGTGCCGAGCAGTAGCGGATGATCGCGCAGCACCGCGAGCGCCCACAGCCAGACAGCGGCATTCGCGGCGATCAGGCCGGCATAGAGGATCAGCAGGCGGCGCAGGGCAGGGGTGGACGGCATCGGGACGGTTCCATCTGACGAATCGCGATGCATTGTGTCACGCGAAAAAATTGCCGGGCGTGCCGATCAAAAAGCCGTGCACCGTGCGCAGTGGACGAAAAAAAGCCCGTCCGGAACCGGACGGGCCTTGCCTGCATGCGACAGCGCGCTGCGCTTACTTCACTCTCGCGCTGATCACGCCTTCCGATACGTTGGCCGGCGTTTCTGCGTACTGCTTGAACTCCATCGTGTAGGTGGCGCGGCCCTGCGTGGCCGAGCGCAGCGACGTCGAATAGCCGAACATTTCCGCAAGCGGCACTTCGGCGCGCACGAGCTTGCCGCCGCCACCGGCGATGTCTTCCATCCCCTGCACGATGCCGCGCCGGCTCGACAGGTCGCCCATCACGTTGCCCATGAATTCCTCGGGCGTCTCGACTTCGACGGCCATCATCGGCTCGAGCAGCACGGGCTTCGCCTTGCGCATCGCTTCCTTGAACGCCATCGAGCCGGCCATCCGGAACGCGTTTTCGTTCGAGTCGACGTCGTGGTACGAGCCGAACGTCAGGTGCACCTTCACGTCGACGACCGGGTAGCCCGCGAGCACGCCGCTCTTCAGCGTCTCGGTGATGCCCTTGTCGACGGCCGGGATGAATTCGCGCGGAATCACGCCGCCCTTGATCTCGTCGAGGAACTCGTAGCCTTTGCCCGGGTTCGGTTCGAGCGTGATCACCGCATGGCCGTACTGGCCGCGGCCACCCGACTGCTTGACGAACTTGCCTTCGACGTCGGACGCCGTGGTGCGCACCGTCTCGCGATACGCGACCTGCGGCTTGCCGACCGTCGCTTCGACGCCGAATTCGCGTTTCATCCGGTCGACCAGGATTTCGAGGTGGAGCTCGCCCATCCCTGAAATGATCGTCTGGCCGGATTCTTCGTCGGTCTGCACGCGGAACGACGGATCTTCCTGCGCGAGGCGGTTCAGCGCGAGGCCCATCTTTTCCTGGTCGGCCTTCGTCTTCGGCTCGACCGCCTGCGAGATCACCGGCTCCGGGAACTCCATCTTCTCGAGGATGATCGGCTTGGCCGGATCGCACAGCGTGTCGCCGGTGGTCGCTTCCTTCAGGCCGACGGCCGCCGCGATGTCGCCCGCGCGCACTTCCTTGATCTCCTTGCGCTCGTTCGCGTGCATCTGCAGGATCCGGCCGAGCCGTTCCTTCTTGTCCTTGGTCGCGTTGAGCACCGTGTCGCCCGATTCGACGACACCCGAATACACGCGGAAGAAGATCAACTGCCCGACGAACGGGTCGGTCATGATCTTGAACGCGAGCGACGAGAACGGCTCGTCATCGCTCGGATGGCGTTCCGCGGGCTTTTCCGGATCGGCGAAGTCGTGGCCGAGGATTGCGGGCACGTCGACCGGCGACGGCAGGTAGTCGATCACCGCGTCGAGCATCGCCTGCACGCCCTTGTTCTTGAACGCGCTGCCGCACAGCATCGGCACGATCTCGTTTGCGATCGTGCGCTTGCGCAGCGCGGCCTTGATCTCGTCCTCGGTCAGCGATTCATGGTCGTGCAGGTACTTCTCGAGCAGTTCCTCGCTCGCTTCCGCCGCGGCCTCGACCATCTTCTCGCGCCATTCGTGCGCAAGCTCGACCAGGTTCGCGGGGATGTCCTCGTACGCGAACTTCACGCCCTGGCTTTCGTCGTCCCACACGATCGCCTTCATCTTCACGAGATCGACGACGCCCTGGAAATGATCTTCCGCACCGATCGGAATCTGGATCGGCACGGCGACGCCTTTCAGGCGCTCGCCGATCTGCCGCTGCACGCGGAAGAAATCGGCGCCGATGCGGTCCATCTTGTTGACGAACGCGATGCGCGGCACCTTGTACTTGTTGGCCTGGCGCCAGACGGTTTCAGACTGCGGCTGCACGCCGCCGACCGAGTCG
Source organism: Burkholderia sp. AU45251 (assembly GCF_030482905.1). NCBI lineage: Bacteria > Pseudomonadati > Pseudomonadota > Betaproteobacteria > Burkholderiales > Burkholderiaceae > Burkholderia > Burkholderia sp. AU45251. Next base: position 268,570 of record NZ_JAUJQH010000008.1, read on the forward strand.
TAGACCATGCACGCGCCGTCGAGCACGCGCATCGAGCGCTCGACTTCGATCGTGAAGTCGACGTGCCCGGGCGTGTCGATGATGTTGATCCGGTGCTCCGGATAATTGCCGGCCATGCCCTTCCAGAAGGCCGTGGTCGCGGCCGACGTGATCGTGATGCCGCGTTCCTGCTCCTGCTCCATCCAGTCCATCGTGGCCGCGCCGTCGTGCACTTCACCGATCTTGTGGCTCACGCCGGTGTAAAACAGGATGCGCTCGGTCGTCGTGGTTTTGCCGGCATCGATGTGAGCGCTGATCCCGATATTGCGATAGCGCTCGATGGGGGTTTTGCGGGGCACGTGAACCTCCTTAGGTTCGGATCGTAAGCGGGCCGGCGGGGCCGGCCCGGGCTGGACTAGCGAGACTTAAAGCATAGCGCTTGCGCGTGGCTTTTGCAGATGCGGCCGGTACTGGCGGAATCAAGCCGGGTGCCTCTGCCGGCGGGCGAAAAAAAAGCCGGCGCGCAACGGGCGGCCGGCTTCGGTCGATGCGCGGCGCGACGCCGCGGCAATGGCCGTTACTGGGCCTTCGGCAGCCCTTCGAGCTTCATGCCGGGCTTGATGCCCTTCGCCGCGAACCAGCCCTTGCTCATTTCGAGCGCGTAGACGCCGTTGTTGCGCGGGCAGTGGTTGTCGGTCGTCTCGGCCTTCATCTCGTCGATGTCGGTGATCGTGCCGTCCGCGCGGATGAACGCGATCGACAGCGGGATCAGCGTGTTCTTCATCCAGAAGCAGTGCACTGCGTTCTCGTTGAACACGAACAGCATGCCTTCGTTCGGCGCGAGCTGCGAACGGTACATCAGCCCCTGTTCGCGGTCGGGGTCGTTCGCGGCGACGGCCGCGTCGATCACGTACATGCCGGCGCGCAGCTTCACGCGCGGGAATTCGCTCGGCTGCTTGGCGCCAGGGGGCACTTGCGCGCTGGCGGCCTGCATGCCGAGCGCGAGGACGGCGAGCGCGGCGGGAAACACGGCGGCGCGCGCAAGGCGGCCGAGCGACGAGCGCAGGGAGAATTGCACAGCAAGGCTCCTATCTGGAAAACGAGACCCGCATGGTACGCGATGCGCACCGGCGGGCACACAAAAGAAAAAGGCAGATCGCCTTGCGGTGATCTGCCTTTCAACGCCGTAAGAACGGCAAGACTGCGTGTTCTTGACTGCGTTATTACAGCAAGCTTACTTAGTTCGAAGCAGCTGCCGGTGCTGCTGCGTCGCTTGCTGCAGCCTTCTTCGATGCCTTGTGGTGCTTCTTAGCTGCGTGGTGCTTCTTAGCAGCGTGCTTAGCCGGTGCCGAAGCAGCTTCAGCAGCTGCCGGAGCAGCTTCCGGAGCCGATGCTTGTGCGAAAGCAGCCGTTGCGAAGAGGCCAGCGACCAGAGCGGCGATCAGTTTGTTCATGTTGTGTTCCTCAGCTTTAGTTAATTAACCAAATGACCCGGCAATAGGAGTCATGTCGTCTAACGGTGCCATCCACCTTTCGGTTGACAGACGCTTCGAGAAATTTCTCATTGCGCTGCGGGCGCCGAATCGTATTCGATTAAAACGTCGCTTTCGTGACGCAAACACGGGTTCGGCTGCCAATGCCGGATAGCTAAGGTTGGCATCTGCGTGGTTTAACGCGCGATCTTCGCAGGCGGTTGACGAAAAAGATGACGAAAAATTCGCCCGTCGCGAATTCGTCATCCGGCAGGCGCGAAACCGTCCCACGGCGCGCGCGGCGGCAGCGCGATTGTTTCTCCCGGTGCAATGCCGAGCGCAAATATATCCAGCGCTCCGACGCCGACGCGCACCAGGCGCAACGTCGGGAAGCCGACGGCCGCCGTCATCCGGCGCACCTGCCGGTTCTTGCCTTCGGTGATCGCCAGCTCGATCCACGTCGTCGGGATCGCGGCGCGGTAGCGGATCGGCGGGTTGCGCGGCCACAGCGTGTCGGGCGGTTCGATGAATTCGGCGCGGCATGGGCGCGTCACGTAGTCGCCGAGGTCGACGCCGCGCGCGAGCGCCTTCAGGTCGGCGGGGCCGGGCGAGCCCTCGACCTGCGCCCAGTAGCGCTTGACGAGCTTGTGGCGCGGTTCGGCGATGCGCGCCTGCAGCGCGCCGTCGTCGGTGAGCAGCAGCAAGCCCTCGCTGTCCGCGTCCAGCCGGCCGGCCGCGTAGACGCCGGGCGTTTTTACCCAGTCGCCGAGCGACGGGCGCGTCTCGTGCGCGGAAAACTGGCAAATCGTGCCGAACGGCTTGTTGAGGGCGATCAGGTTCATGGCGGGGCGTCCGCCCGGCGGGCCGCGGGAAGCGGGGGCGGGCGGTCTATGGCAAATGGCGGAATCTTAATGCATAATACGGAACGGCAAGTCCTCTGTCTTATATAAGACATAAGTGGGGTCTTGATACGCAGTGCCGCGCTTCATGCCGAAGTGCCCGGTTGGGGCGCTAGAATAGCGGCTCGCTGTTGCCGTCACGGGGTGGCCATGCCGCGCCCCCGCCGCGCGCGCAGCTTCGACCAGCATCACCTGCTCAGCCACGTCACTGGAGTCGATCATGCCGTATCAGCACATCAAGGTTCCGGAAGGCGGTGACAAGATCACCGTCAACAAGGACTTCTCTCTCAACGTTTCCGATCAGCCGATCATTCCCTATATCGAAGGCGACGGTACGGGCTTCGATATCACGCCGGTCATGATCAAGGTCGTCGACGCGGCGGTCGCGCATGCCTACAAGGGCAAGCGCAAGATCCACTGGATGGAGATCTTCGCGGGCGAGAAGGCGACGAAGGTGTACGGCCCGGACGTGTGGCTCCCGGACGAAACGCTGCAGGTGCTCAAGGAATACGTGGTGTCGATCAAGGGGCCGCTCACGACCCCGGTCGGCGGCGGTATCCGTTCGCTGAACGTCGCGCTGCGCCAGGAACTCGACCTGTACGTGTGCCTGCGTCCGGTGCAGTACTTCAAGGGCGTGCCGTCGCCGGTGCGCGAGCCGCAAAAGATCGACATGGTGATCTTCCGCGAGAACTCGGAAGACATCTACGCGGGCATCGAATGGGCCGCGGGCTCCGAGCAGGCGAAGAAGGTGATCAAGTTCCTGCAGGACGAGATGGGCGTGAAGAAGATCCGCTTCCCGGAAACCTCGGGGATCGGCGTCAAGCCCGTGTCGACCGAAGGCACCGAGCGTCTCGTGCGCAAGGCGATCCAGTACGCGATCGACAACGATCGCAAGTCGGTCACGCTGGTGCACAAGGGCAACATCATGAAGTTCACGGAAGGCCTGTTCCGTGATGCCGGCTACGCACTCGCGCAGAAGGAATTCGGCGGCGAGCTGATCGACGGCGGCCCGTGGATGCGTGTGAAGAACCCGAAGACGGGCAACGAGATCGTGATCAAGGATTCGATCGCCGATGCGTTCCTGCAGCAGATCCTGCTGCGCCCGGCGGAATACGACGTGATCGCCACGCTGAACCTGAACGGCGACTACATCTCCGACGCGCTGGCCGCGCAGGTCGGCGGCATCGGGATCGCGCCGGGTGCGAACCTGTCGGATTCGGTCGCGATGTTCGAAGCGACCCACGGCACCGCGCCGAAGTACGCGGGCAAGGATTACGTGAACCCCGGTTCCGAGATCCTGTCGGCGGAAATGATGCTGCGCCACCTCGGCTGGACGGAAGCAGCCGACACGATCATCGCCGCGATGGAGAAGTCGATCCTGCAGAAGCGCGTCACGTACGACTTCGCGCGCCTGATGGAAGGTGCGACGCAGGTGTCGTGCTCGGGCTTCGGTGAAGTGCTGATCGAGAACATGTAAGTCCCCTTCCGGGGTGGGCCGGCGCGTGTCCGGCCGCCCCGGCGCCTACTGCCGGCGCCGGAGCGTTTCGTGGATGGCAGGTTTGTTGGCAGGGCGGTCCGGCATGCGGGCCGCGGCGCCGCGATGCGGCCCGGAGCCCCTGCAAGGTAGAACATGACGGCCCTCGCAACACCACCGCCCGGCTGAGCCGGCGCGCCCCTTTCGCGACCGACCCGGTCGCTCCCCGCCGGTTACCCGCCGGCGCTCCCAGTCCAAATTTTCAAGTAGCAACGCATCGACCATGTCCACTTCGCCCAAGATCATCTACACCCTCACTGACGAAGCGCCCGCGCTCGCGACCTATTCGCTGCTGCCGATCGTCAAGGCCTTCACGCGCTCGTCCGGCGTCGCCGTCGAAACGCGCGACATCTCGCTCGCCGGCCGCATCATCGCGGCATTCGCAGACGTCCTGCCGCCCGAGCAGAAGGGTGCCGACGATCTGGCCGAACTGGGCCAGCTCACGCTGAAGCCGGAAGCGAACATCATCAAGCTGCCGAACATCAGCGCATCGGTGCCGCAGCTCAAGGCCGCGATCGCCGAACTGCAGGCGCAGGGCTACAAGCTGCCGGCCTATCCGGAAGATCCGTCGACGGACGAAGAGAAGGCGGTCAAGGCCCGCTACGACAAGATCAAGGGCAGCGCGGTGAACCCGGTGCTGCGCGAAGGCAACTCGGACCGCCGCGCGCCGCTGTCGGTCAAGAACTACGCACGCAAGCATCCGCACAAGATGGGCGCATGGAAGGCCACGTCGAAGGCGCACGTCGCGCACATGAGCGAAGGCGACTTCTACGGCAGCGAGAAGTCGGCGCTGATCGCCGATGCCGGCAGCGTGAAGATCGAACTCACGACGGCCGACGGCGCGAAGAAGGTGCTGAAGGAAAAGACGGCCGTGAAGGCCGGTGAAGTGATCGACGCATCGGTGATGAGCCGCAACGCGCTGCGCAGCTTCATCGAAGCGCAGATCGCCGATGCGAAGGCGCAGGACGTGCTGTTCTCGGTGCACCTGAAGGCGACCATGATGAAGGTCTCCGATCCGGTCCTGTTCGGCCATTTCGTGTCGGTGTTCTACCGCGACGCGCTCGCGAAGCACGCTGACGTGCTGGCGCAGGCCGGCTTCAACCCGAACAACGGCATCGGCGACCTGTACGCGCGCCTGAAGGACCTGCCGGCCGACACGCGCGAAGCGATCGAAGCCGACATCAAGGCCGAATACGCCGTGCGTCCGCGCCTCGCAATGGTCAACTCCGACAAGGGCATCACGAACCTGCACGTGCCGAGCGACGTGATCGTCGACGCATCGATGCCGGCGATGATCCGCGATTCGGGCGGCATGTGGGGTCCGGACGGCCAACTGTACGACGCGAAGGCCGTGATTCCGGATCGTTGCTACGCCGGTGTCTACCAGGCCGTGATCGAGGATTGCAAGCAGCACGGCGCGTTCGATCCGGTCACGATGGGCAGCGTGCCGAACGTCGGCCTGATGGCGCAGGCGGCTGAAGAATACGGTTCGCACGACAAGACGTTCCAGATCCCGGCGGACGGCGTCGTGCGCGTCACCGACGAAGCGGGCAACGTGCTGCTCGAGCATGCGGTGGAAGCGGGCGACGTCTGGCGCATGTGCCAGACGAAGGACGCACCGGTGCAGGACTGGGTCAAGCTCGCGGTGAACCGCGCGCGCGCGACCGGCGCACCGGCCGTGTTCTGGCTCGATCCGGCTCGCGCACACGACGCGCAGATCATCGCGAAGGTCGAGCGTTACCTGAATGATCACGACACGAACGGCCTCGACATCCGCGTGATGACGCCGGTCGACGCGACGCGTTTCTCGCTCGATCGCATCCGCGCGGGCAAGGACACGATCTCGGTCACCGGCAACGTGCTGCGCGACTACCTGACCGACCTGTTCCCGATCATGGAACTCGGCACCAGCGCGAAGATGCTGTCGATCGTGCCGCTGATGGCCGGCGGCGGGATGTTCGAAACGGGTGCGGGCGGCTCCGCGCCGAAGCACGTGCAGCAGTTCGTCGAGGAAGGCTTCCTGCGCTGGGATTCGCTCGGCGAATTCCTCGCGCTGGCCGCGTCGCTCGAGCACCTCGGCAACGCCTATCAGAACCCGAAGGCGGTCGTGCTCGCGAAGACGCTCGACCAGGCGACCGGCAAGTTCCTGGACGAGAACAAGTCGCCGGCGCGCAAGGTCGGCGGCCTCGACAACCGCGGCAGCCACTTCTACCTGTGCCTGTACTGGGCGCAGGCGCTGGCCGAGCAGTCCGACGACGCGGCGCTGAAGGCGCAGTTCGAAGGCGTGGCGAAGGCGCTGTCCGACAACGAAGCGCGCATCCTGGAAGAACTGGCGGCTGCGCAGGGCAATGCGCAGGCCATCGGCGGTTACTACCGTCCGAGCGTCGACCTGACGAGCCAGGCGATGCGCCCGAGCGCGACGCTGAACGGCATCGTCGACGCGGTCGCCTGACGCGGGCCGCGCGATCGCGCGAGTCGATGCGTGTACCGGCGCGGCGGGCATTGCCGCCTGCCGCCCGTTACAAAAGGAAAACGCCCCGGACGCCCGGGGCGTTTTTCGTTGCAGGCTTGCCATTCAGACGTGAACGATTTCCCATTCGGCGATTTCGTGCGGCACTTCGAGCGTGGCCGTGTCCAGTTCGGACAGTTGCTCGCAGTCGCCGCGGGAGATGTGGTCGGCTGCCACTTCGGGGCACGAGAACGCGCCGAGCAGGGCGTTGCCGAACGTCGCTTCCCAGCCGCCGTTACCCGGCAGGATGTAGAACGACCCGAGCGCTGAACCAAAGCGAAATCCCTTCATTTCCGTTCTCCCTTTCTGATCACAAGCGATTCTGTTGTGCCACCTGATGGCCCGACTGGCTGCTTGCACCGGGCTCCGTATCGAACGTCGTGGCGAAGCGTCAGTGCATGGGACAAAGTCTACGTCCGGGACCCGATCGGATGGTGCATGTAGAACGGCTTCACTAAACAAAAATTCTCTTTTAAAAACAAATAATTATTTTCATCGTTTTGTATTGTGGAACGTTTTTTGGCATCGCGAAACGGGAAATTTGTGCCCTGCACCACGAATTTTTACAACGCAGAGACTTGTTCCGCATCGTGAAAAATTGGCGGGTTGGCAGGCCGATGGCGCGACAAGCGCCAGGGCGGGGCCGAACGACAGGCGCCGGGCGACCGCCTAGAAGCCGCAAGCGGCTGGGTTGAGTGGGGTTGCGGTCGCGAATGACGCGCCGTGCAGCGCCGGTCGGCGATGTCGGTCGACGTGTATGAATCGGGTAAGGCGTTGTTGAACGCTGCGGCGTATCGCCGCCCGGCCGGCGGCGGCGCTTTTCAATATGGGCCTGCGGTTATGATGACGCGGGCATCAGGATTCGCGTCGCGCATCGAGCGACAGCCAGCCGGCGCGGGCGTTGCGGCGGCCGCGCGACGCAGCATGGATAACGAGGAACGATTGATGATACGGAGAACCTTCCTGTCGCGCGCCATCGGTGTCGCGGCCGCGTCGCTGTTCGCGCGCGCCGCGTGGGCGCAGCATGCCGGTCACGCAGGCATGGCCGGTATGGACTCGATGGACGACATGCCCGGTATGTCCGGCATGTCGGGGATGGCGGGGATGGCGGGTCACGGGCAGCACGGCAAGTCCGCACCGGCCGCGCTCGCGGCCGCCGACGCGCTGCCGGCAGGCGCGCCGCTTGCGGCGCTGCGCACGCTCGCGAACGAAAGCCGCGAGCCCGGCACGTTCCGGGCCACGCTGGTGGCGCAGCCGGTAGCGCGCCCGATGCTGCACGGTGCACGGCCGACCACGTTCTGGCAGTTCGGCGCGGGCACGCAGGGCCCCGTCGTCGGTCCGCTGATCGACGTGCGCGAGGGCGACACGGTCGAGATCAAGTTCGTGAACCAGCTGCCGCAGCCGTCGACGATCCACTGGCACGGCCTGCCCGTGCCGCCCGACCAGGACGGCAATCCGTCCGATCCGGTCGCGCCCGGCGCGTCGCGCGTGTACCGCTTCACGCTGCCGAAGGGGAGTGCCGGCACCTACTGGTACCACCCGCATCCGCACATGATGACGGCCGAGCAGGTCTTCCGCGGGCTGGCCGGCCCGTTCATCGTGCGCGCCGCGGACGATCCGCTGGCGGGCTGGCCCGAGCGCAACCTGTTCGTGTCGGACCTGAAGCTTGCGCGCGACGGCACGATTGCACCGAACGACATGATGGACTGGATGAACGGCCGCGAGGGCCAGTTCGTGCTGGTCAACGGCGCGCGCCGGCCGCGGATCGACGTCGCGGGCGACGAGCGCTGGCGCGTGTGGAACGCGTGCAGCGCGCGCTACCTGCGCGTTGCGTTCGACGACGGCCGCGCGTTCGAGCACGCGGGCACCGACGGCGGGCTGTTCGACGCACCGCGCCGCGTCACGTCGCTGCTGATCGCGCCGGGCGAACGGGCGGAGCTGCTGGTGCGTGCCGGCGATCGCCCGTCGCGCGCGGTGCTGCAGGCGGCTGAATACGACCGCCGCAAGATGTCGATGTCGCACGATGACGGGCACGGCAGCCTGCCGCCCGATCCGGCGCTGGCCCTGGCCGACGTCGCGTTCGCGCCGGCCGCCGTACGTGTGCTGCCGGCGACGCTGCGCGCGGTGCCGCCGCTGGGCGAGCCGGTCGCGCACAAGGAGGTCGCGTTCGGCGAAGAGATGGACATGGATGCGATGATGAAGGGCGGGGCGCACGGCCGCCCGGCGGGCATGCGCTTCACGATCAACGGCGACACCTACGCGCCGCACCGCGCGACGCTCACGAGCCGCCGTGGCGACGTCGAGCGCTGGACGATCCGCAATGGCACCGACATGGATCACCCGTTCCACCTGCACGGCACGCAGTTCCAGGTGATCGAGCGCGCGTCGGGCGGTTCGCGCACGAGTGAACCGTTCCGTGCATGGCGCGATACCGTGAACGTGCGCAGCGGTGAAACCGTGACGATTCTCGTCACGCAAGACATGCCCGGCGAGCGCATGTTTCATTGCCACATTCTCGAACACGAGGATCTCGGCATGATGGGCACGCTGAAGGTCGTGTAACGAAGTAGCGATTATGTTTCACGTGCCGGACGAGTATCCGATTCGCGCGCGAGACAAGACAATACGTGTTCAATTATCGGGATTGAACGAAAAGGCCGGCCAATCGATTATCGATTGGCCGGCCTCAAATAAAGAAACCCGGCGCAATACATGCGCCGGGTTTCTTCGTCTGATATCCGGTGCCTTATGCGGCCTGGATGTTCGACGCTTGCTTGCCCTTCGGTCCTTGAACGACGTCAAAGCTCACCTTCTGGCCTTCCTTCAGCGTCTTGAAGCCATTCATGGTGATAGCCGAGAAGTGCGCAAACAGATCCTCACCGCCCTCATCGGGAGTGATGAAACCGAAGCCCTTCGCGTCGTTGAACCACTTAACGATACCAGTTGCCATTTCCTACTTCCCCTGTCACACAGTCGCTGCTACTTACCACGAGCACGCTCGAAAAGCTAAACGACCGGAAAATACAGCCGTTCCCCCCTCACAAGCTCACCTTCGGCCTCTTTCATTTTGCCAACCGGCAAATTGAAAAAAGTGCCAGCTTGATTGTTGGCGCTCTTTATTGGAGTGTCAAGTGGAATTTTTAGACGTTTAGAGGGTCGTTGTAAAGAACCCATTTTCAGGGTTTTTCCGGCTTTGCTTGGCAGCACGCGGCCAAGCGCGAGGTCTTGAAAAGCCGCATAATCGGCTCATATACCAGGCTCGAGTGACACGCGTTCGAGTCGTCCCGGCTTGTGGGATACTGGATGCGGACACGACGTTCCGTGTGCGGTTCCCCCTGACGGTTCGTGTTCCGCGCCACGCGTGAAAGCCGGCACCGCAGCCGGCTTTCGTATGGCACGAAGAAGATCGCGTGTTCCGGGATTCCGGGGAGGGCGCCGGCCGGTCGGTCGGGTAATGGCAGGATTGCGGGCCTGTCCGAGTTGTTTAGAATGGGTGTATGGCGATTATCCCGGACAAGCAGGACAGCACCGTCCTGGAACGCAAGCAGCAGAAGCTCAAGCCGCCTTCGATGTACAAGGTGGTGCTGCTGAACGACGACTTCACGCCGATGGAGTTCGTCGTGATGGTGGTCCAGGAGTATTTCAAGAAGGATCGCGAGACGGCCACGCAGATCATGCTGAAGGTCCATCGCGAAGGGCGAGGGGTTTGTGGGGTCTATACGCGGGACATCGCGTCGACCAAGGTTGAGCAAGTCGTTACCCATGCGCGGCAGGCCGGGCATCCGCTGCAGTGCGTGATGGAGGAAGCATGATTGCCCAGGAATTGGAAGTCAGCCTGCACATGGCGTTCATGGAAGCACGCCAGGCGCGCCATGAGTTCATTACGGTCGAGCATTTGCTGCTGGCCCTGCTGGATAATCCGACGGCAGCCGAGGTGTTGCGCGCGTGCGCGGCAAACATCGAGGACTTGCGTCAGAACCTGCGCAATTTCATCCACGACAACACACCTACCGTGCCGGGCACCGACGATGTCGATACCCAGCCGACGCTCGGTTTCCAGCGCGTGATCCAGCGCGCGATCATGCACGTCCAGTCGACGTCGAACGGCAAGAAGGAAGTCACCGGCGCGAACGTGCTGGTCGCGATCTTCGGCGAGAAGGATTCGCACGCGGTGTACTACCTGCAGCAGCAGGGCGTCACGCGCCTCGACGTCGTGAACTTCATTTCGCACGGCATCGCGAAGACGAACAGCGGCGAAGCCGCAAAGTCGGCCGATGCGAACGCGGAAAGCGAAGACGCGAATGCGCAGAAGGAAACGCCGCTCGCGCAGTTCACGCAGAACCTGAACCAGATGGCGAAGGACGGCCGCATCGATCCGCTGATTGGTCGCGAGCCCGAGGTCGAGCGCGTGGTCCAGGTGCTGTGCCGTCGCCGCAAGAACAATCCGCTGCTCGTCGGCGAGGCCGGTGTCGGCAAGACCGCGATCGCGGAAGGGCTCGCGTATCGCATCACGCGCGGCGAGGTGCCGGACATCCTCGCGAACGCGCAGGTCTACTCGCTCGACATGGGCGCGCTGCTCGCGGGCACCAAGTACCGCGGCGATTTCGAGCAACGCCTGAAGACGGTGCTGAAAGAGCTGAAGGAGCGTCCGCACGCGATCCTGTTCATCGACGAAATCCATACGCTGATCGGCGCGGGTGCCGCGTCGGGCGGCACGCTCGATGCGTCGAACCTGCTGAAGCCGGCGCTGTCGTCGGGCACGCTCAAGTGCATCGGCGCGACCACCTTCACCGAGTATCGCGGCATCTTCGAGAAGGATGCGGCGCTGTCGCGGCGCTTCCAGAAGGTCGACGTGACGGAGCCGACCGTCGAGCAGACGGTCGCGATCCTGCGCGGGCTGAAGTCGCGCTTCGAGGAGCATCACGGCGTCAAGTATTCGTCGGGTGCGCTGTCGGCCGCGGCCGAACTGTCGGCACGCTTCATCACCGACCGTCACCTGCCGGACAAGGCGATCGACGTGATCGACGAAGCGGGTGCCGCTCAGCGCATCCTGCCGAAGTCGAAGCAGAAGAAGACGATCGGCAAGAGCGAAATCGAGGAAATCATCTCGAAGATCGCCCGTGTGCCGCCGCAGAGCGTGTCGCAGGACGACCGAAGCAAGCTGCAGACGCTCGACCGCGACCTGAAGAGCGTCGTGTTCGGCCAGGATCCGGCGATCGACGCACTGGCTGCGTCGATCAAGATGGCGCGCGCGGGCCTCGGCAAGATGGACAAGCCGATCGGCGCGTTCCTGTTCTCCGGCCCGACGGGCGTCGGCAAGACCGAAGTGGCGCGCCAGCTCGCGTTCACGCTCGGCATCGAGCTGATCCGCTTCGACATGTCGGAATACATGGAGCGTCACGCGGTGAGCCGCCTGATCGGCGCGCCGCCGGGCTACGTCGGGTTCGACCAGGGCGGCCTGCTGACCGAAGCCGTCACGAAGAAGCCGCACTGCGTGCTGCTGCTCGACGAAATCGAGAAGGCGCATCCGGACATCTTCAACGTGCTGCTGCAGGTGATGGACCACGGCACGCTGACGGACAACAACGGCCGCAAGGCGGATTTCCGCAACGTCATCATCATCATGACGACGAACGCGGGCGCCGAGTCGATGCAGAAGGCGACGATCGGCTTCACGACGCGCCGCGAGACGGGCGACGAGATGACCGACATCAAGCGCTTGTTCACGCCGGAGTTCCGCAACCGCCTGGATTCGATCATCAGCTTCCGCTCGCTCGATGAGGAAATCATCATGCGCGTGGTCGACAAGTTCCTGATCCAGCTCGAGGAACAGCTGCACGAGAAGAAGGTCGACGCGCTTTTCACCGACGCGTTGCGCAAGCACCTCGCGAAGCACGGCTTCGACCCGCTGATGGGCGCGCGGCCGATGCAGCGGCTGATCCAGGACACGATCCGGCGCGCGCTGGCCGACGAGTTGCTGTTCGGCAAGCTCGTCAACGGCGGCCACGTGACGGTCGACGTCGACGAAAACGACAAGGTGCAGCTGTCGTTCGACAAGCTGGCGAACCCGCCGCACAAGCCGAACGAAGAGGCGGTCGAAGTCGAGTAAGCGATAATCGGGTAGTTCATGCGAACGGCGCGGGATGTCTTCCGCGCCGTTTCGTTTTATCTGGCGCCGGCGGCGCGTTGGTGGTGCAGGGGAGTGGCAACGCAGTGACACAACAACAACGGACGTTCGACGACATCGTCGCGCGCGAACAGGGTTTGCGCCATGCGCTGACGTCAGGGCAGATGGCGATGATCGCGATCGGCGGCGCGATCGGCACGGGGCTGTTCCTCGGCAGCGGGTTCGCGATCGGGCTCGCCGGCCCGAGCGTGCTGGTCTCGTATGCGATCGGTGCGCTGATCGCGCTGCTGCTGATGGGCGCGCTCGCGGAAATGACGGTCGCGCACCCGACGGCCGGTTCGTTCGGCGCGTATGCCGAGCACTACGTCGGCCCGCTGGCGGGCTTCCTGGTGCGCTATGCGTACTGGTTCGCGGTCGTGTTCGCGATCGGCACCGAGATCAGCGCGATCGCCGTGTTCATGAAGTACTGGTTCCCGGCCGTGCCCGGCTGGTACTGGGTAATCGGCTTCTCCGCGCTGCTGATCGCCGTGAATCTCGCGAGCGTCACGCTGTACGGCACGGTCGAATATGCGTTCTCGCTGCTGAAGATCGCGGCGATCGTCGTGTTCATCGTGCTCGGCGCGTATCTCGTGTGGTCGGCGCCGGCCGCATCGGGCATCGGTTTCGCGAACTACACCGCGCACGGCGGCTTCATGCCGAAGGGGCCGTGGGGTACCTGGGTCGCGGTGATCGTCGCGATCTTCAGCTACATGAGCATCGAAGCCGTCGCGATCGCGGCCGGCGAGGCACGCGATCCGCAGCACGCGGTCACGCGCGCGTTCCGCTCGACCGTGTTCCGGCTCGTGCTGTTCTACCTGCTGACGCTGTCGCTGATGCTCGCGATCGTGCCGTGGACGCAGGCCGGTACCGACGAAAGCCCGTTCGTAAAGGTGATGGCCGCGACCCACGTGCCGTACGCGGCAGGCGTGATCAACTTCGTGCTGCTGATCGCGGCGCTGTCGGCGATGAACAGCCAGCTTTACGTGACAACGCGGATGATGTTCAGCCTGTCGCGCGCGCGACTCTCGCCGGCGGTGTTCGGCCGGCTCGGCACGAACGGCGTGCCGCGCGCGGCGCTGTGGATCTCGACGAGCGGCGTCGCGGTGGCGGCCGTGCTGGTCGCGCTGGCACCCGACACCGCGTTCACCGTGATGATGGCGATCGCGATGTTCGGCGCGCTGTTCACGTGGCTGATGATCTTCGTCACGCACCTGCGCTTCCGTGCACGGTATCGCGGCCCCGCGCTCGCGTTCCGGATGTGGGGGCACCCGTTCGGCAGCCTGCTCGGTGCGGGGCTCGTCGCGGCGATCCTGTTCACGACCGCGTTCACGCGCGAATTCCGGATGACGATGGTGGTCGGCGTCGTGTTCGTCGTGCTGCTCACGCTCGCGTACGCGCTGCATTACCGGCACCAACACGCACGTTGATGGTCATGGCGCGGCTGTCTGCGTCGACTCCCCGTTCGTTAAGGTGCCGTTAAGCCCGCGGCGACTACATTCGATCCTGTCTGCAAGGCGGGGCGGCTCGCGCCGGCCCGCCGCTTTCCTGCATAAAGGGGTTCGAATGAACAAACTTCCCGAAATCACGCTCGCGTTCTGGATCATGAAGATCTGCGCGACGACGCTTGGCGAAACCGGCGGCGACCTGCTGTCGATGACGCTGAACGTCGGCTACGCGGTGAGCTCCATCCTGCTGTTCGGTTTCTTTCTCGTGACGCTGGGCGCGCAGCTCAAAACGACACGCTATCGCCCGGCGATCTACTGGGCCGTGATCGTCGCGACGAGCACGGCCGGCACGACGATGTCGGACTTCATGGACCGCACGCTCGGCCTCGGCTATGCAGCCGGCTCGTCGATCCTGGTCGCGATCCTGCTGGCCATCTTCGCGGTGTGGCGACTCAGCGGCGAATCGCTGTCGGTCGACCTGATCCGCACGCGCAAGGTCGAGCTGCTGTACTGGATCGCGATCCTGTTCTCGAATACGCTCGGCACTGCGCTCGGCGACTTCCTCGCGGACAGCTCGGGGCTCGGCTTCGGCGGCGGCGCGCTGCTGATCGGCGGGCTGCTCGCGCTGATCGTGCTCGCCCACTACTTCACGCGGATCTCGGGTGTGCTGCTGTTCTGGGCCGCGTTCGTGCTCACGCGTCCGTTCGGTGCAACGGTCGGCGACCTGCTGACGAAGCCGGTGGCGAAGGGCGGTCTCGCGCTCGGCACGATCGGTTCGTCGGCCGTGCTGCTTGGGGTGCTGGTCGCGCTGGTGATCTACGCGATCGTGGCCCAGGCGCGGCAGCGCGGCCTGACGCCCGTGCGGATCGCACAACCCGTCGAGGAATGACGGCGAAGGAAAAGAAAAAGGGGCCTTCTAGGAGGCCCCTTTTTCGTTGCGTTGACCCGTCCTGAAATAGGTTGACACTTTTTCGCCGAAGCGAAGAGGTGCCAAGTGCAACAAGGGATCAAACGAACGCAGCGGGACTACAGCCTGGCTTTTAAGCTGTCGGTGGTGGCGCAGGTCGAAAAAGGCGAACTGACGTACAGAGAGGCGCAGCAGCGCTACGGCATCCAGGGGCGCTCGACCGTGCTGGTATGGTTACGCAAGCACGGCTTGCAGGATTGGGCCGATCCATCCGGCCGTGCGCGATCGGGTTCCACCATGCCAAAGCCAGACTCAAAGCCACTCACACCGGAGCAGCGCATCAAAGAGTTGGAGACGCAGTTGCGAGAAGCGCAGGAGAAAGCCGCGCTGTTCGAGGCGGTGATCGACGTGATGCGCAAG
>NZ_JAUJQH010000009.1:0-253498 GCF_030482905.1 Burkholderia sp. AU45251
TGACCGACGGCTACGACTGCTATCAGAACGCGCTGGCTGAGCGGGTCAACGGCATCCTCAAGGGGGAGTTCCTGCTGCAGCGTCCCGCTGACCTTGAACAGGCTGCCAAGATGGTCGAACAGTCGGTGCGCATCTACAACCACGAGCGGCCACATGCCGCCCTGAAATACAAAACGCCCGATGCGGTGCATCGGGCGTTCTAGCGTCTGGATACTGTCAACCTATTCCAGGACTTGACACTGAAAACGAAGCTTCCGCTCAACGCCCGCCCGTCTTCTGCGCGTTATCCGACTGCTTCCCGCGCACCAGCTTCCACACAGCGCCGAGCGCGACCGGCACGACCGCCGCACCGATCCCGGCCAGCACGATCACGTTCAGATACTGGCGGATGAACGGGATATTGCCGAAGAAATAGCCGAGCAGCACAAGCAGCAGCACCCACACCAGCGCACCAATCACGTTGAACAACTGGAAGCGCGCAACGCTCATCGACGACGCGCCCGCAACGAACGGCGCGAACGTCCGCACGACCGGAATGAAGCGCGCGAGCACGATCGTCTTGCCGCCGTGCTTGTCGTAGAACGAGTGAGTTTTCTGCAGCGCGGCGCGATCGAGGAAGCGCTCGAGCACCGGGATATGGGTATTGAACACCTTCGGGCCGACCCAGCGGCCGATCAGGTAGTTCACGGTGTTGCCGGTGACCGCTGCGACGAGCAGCAGCACGATCAGCGCGCCGACGTTCATTTCACCCGTCGCCGCGAACGCGCCGCCGATGAACAGCAGCGAATCGCCGGGCAGGAACGGGAACACGACGAGCCCCGTCTCGCAGAACACGATCAGGAACAGCATGAGATAGACCCATGCGCCGTACTGCCGGATGAAATCGCCGAGGAAGGCGTCGATATGCAGGACCAGGTTGACGAAATGAAGCAGCGTATCCAAATGCGATTCCTCGATGGCGAAAGGGCCGGAACGGCCGAAAAAGGCTGACGCGCCCGCCGGTCAAGGCGGTGCGTGTAACGAACCCATGATACCGAAACTACCTTAAGGCTCCGTGAAAAAACGTAACCGCCGGTCGCCCCGGCACGCATTCACCGCCTCGCTATAATTCGGCCATGTCCGATATCACCGAAACGGCCGCGGGCGCCGCGCCCGCCCCCGCTCCGCGCCCGCTGCGCGCGATCCAGCCCCTGCCCGACCAGCTGATCAGCCAGATCGCCGCCGGCGAGGTCGTCGAACGCCCGGCGTCGGTCGTCAAGGAGCTGCTCGAGAACGCGATGGACGCCGGCGCCCAGACGCTGCGCATCGTGCTCGAAGAAGGCGGCGTCAAGCGCATCTCGATCACCGACGACGGCTGCGGCATTCCGCCGGACGAGCTCGCGCTCGCGCTGATGCGCCATGCCACCAGCAAGATCCGCTCGCTCGAGGAGCTCGAGGCGGTCGCCACGCTCGGGTTCCGCGGCGAAGCGCTCGCGTCGATCGCGTCGGTCGCCGAGATGTCGATCACGAGCCGGACGGCCGATGCCGCGCATGCGATGAAAATCGACGCGCAGACGGGCGTGCTGTCGCCCGCCGCTGGCGCGACCGGCACGACGATCGAGGTCCGCGAGCTGTACTTCAACACGCCCGCGCGACGCAAGTTCCTGAAGAGCGAGCAGACCGAGTTCGGCCACTGCCTGGAAATGATCCGCCGCGCGGCGCTCGCGCGGCCGGACGTCGCTATCTCGGTGCTGCACAACGGCAAGGCGGTCGAGCACTGGAATGCGACCGAGCCCGCGCAGCGCGTCGCGAAGATCCTCGGCGACAGTTTCGCAACCGCGCACCTGCCGCTCGACGAGCAGGCCGGCCCGCTGGCAGTTTACGGCTGCGCCGGCCTGCCGACCGCGAGCCGCGGGCGCGCCGACCAGCAATACTTCTTCGTCAACGGCCGCTTCGTGCGCGACAAGCTGCTGACGCACGCGGTGCGTGCGGCCTACGAAGACGTGCTGCACGGCGACCGCTACCCGTCGTACGTGCTGTTCCTCGACCTGCCGCCCGAAGCCGTCGATGTCAACGTGCACCCGTCGAAGATCGAGGTGCGCTTTCGCGATTCGCGCTCGATCCACCAGTACGTGTTCCATGCGGTCCAGCGCGCGCTCGCGCGCCACGCGGGTGCGTCGCCGGAAACCACGGCGGGCGGCCATGCCGCGCATCTCGAACCGGCACCGCGCGGGCCGTCGTCGTTCCTGGATACCCCGCTCGGGCAGAGCCAGGGCCACGCGACCGGCGGCAGCGGTGGCAGCGGCTTCTCGCCGTCGTCGTCCTCATCGTCAGGCAACACCTGGATGCGCCAGGCGCGGATGACCCAGGGCACGCTGCCGGTCGCGCAGCCGCTCGCGCTCTATGACGCGCTGTTCGGCCGCAAGGACACCGGCGCCGGCACGCCGGACGGCACAACGACCATCGCACGCGATTCGGCCGGCGCACCCGTCGCGCCCTTGCCGGGCTTCACCGCCTCGCCGATCGCCGCCACCGTGCACGACGAGCAGCCGCTCGGCTTCGCGCTCGGCCAGATCCACGGCATTTACGTGCTCGCGCAGAACGCGCACGGCCTCGTGATCGTCGACATGCACGCGGCCCACGAGCGGATCCTGTACGAACAGTTCAAGAACGCGCTGGCCGACCGCTCGGTCGCCGTGCAGGCGCTGTTGCTGCCGGTATCGATGACGGCCACGCCGATCGAGATCGGCACGGTCGAGGAAGAACGCGACACGCTCGAATCGCTCGGCTTCGACCTGGCGGTGCTGTCGCCGACGACGCTCGCGATCCGCGCGGTCCCGGCACTGCTGAAGGATGCCGACCTGCAGTCGCTCGCGCGCGCGGTGCTCGCCGACCTGCATGCGTTCGGCGGCTCGCGCGTGCTCACCGAGCGTCAGCACGAACTGCTCGGCACGCTCGCCTGTCACCACGCGGTGCGCGCGAACCGGCGCCTGACGCTGGACGAGATGAACGCGCTGTTGCGACAGATGGAGGCGACCGAACGCGCGGACCAGTGCAATCACGGCCGGCCGACGTGGTATCAGCTCACGCTGAACGATCTCGACCGCCTCTTCATGCGCGGCCAATGAGCGCAGCACCGCACTCCAGCCCGACGACGATCGCCTGCCTGCTCGGCCCCACCGCTTCGGGCAAGACGGCCGCGGCGCTGGCGCTCGCCGCGCGCCGCCCGATCGAGATCGTCAGCGTCGATTCGGCGCTCGTCTACCGCGACATGGATATCGGCACCGCGAAGCCGTCGCGCGACGAGCGCGCAAGCGTGCCGCACCACCTGATCGACATCATCGATCCGGCCGACGCGTATTCGGCCGCGAGTTTCCGCGCGGACACGCTGCGCCTGATCGACGAAATCGCCGCGCGCGGCCGCACGCCGCTGCTCGCGGGCGGCACGATGCTGTACTACAAGGCGCTGACGCAGGGGCTCAACGACCTGCCGGGCGCCGATCCGGACGTGCGCGCGACCCTCGATGCCGAAGCCGAGCGCGACGGCTGGCCCGCGCTGCACGCGCGGCTCGCGCAAGTCGATCCCGATACGGCCGCGCGGCTCGCGCCGAACGATTCGCAACGGATCCAGCGGGCGCTCGAAGTGTTCACGCTGAGCGGGCAGCCGATGTCGGTGCTGCTCGCCGCGCCGCGCCGCACCGACGATGCGGCCGCCGCGTACCGCTTCGTGCCGGTCGCGCTCGAACCGTCCGATCGCGCGGTACTGCACGCACGGATCGCGCAACGCTTCGACGCGATGCTCGACGCGGGTTTCATCGACGAAGTCGAACGGCTGCGCCGTCGCGAAGACCTCCATCCCGACCTGCCGTCGATGCGCTGCGTCGGCTACCGGCAGGCGTGGGAATTCCTCGACGGCGACACCGACTACCGGACGATGCGCGACAAGGGCATCTTCGCGACGCGCCAGCTCTGCAAGCGCCAGATCACCTGGCTGCGCGCGATGCCGGAGCGGATCGTCGTCGACTGCATCGCGCCGGACTCGACGGCCCGCGCACTCGACGCGCTCGAACGCGTGCTCGACAGCAGCACGCCGGGCTGACCGCGTCAGCCGCGCTCGCGCGCTGCGAGGCGCGCGCGGGCGCCATCGACGATCCACGCGACCCCACGCTCGAACGCCTCGTCGCCGCTGCGCTCGCGCAGCGCGGCCCAGCCCTTCGCGAGCAGCGGATACTCGGCCGCATCCGGCAGCGGCGCATCGGCGTCGCCGCCCGGTTCCGCCTGCTCTTCCAGCACCCAGCCCACCACGAAGCGGCCCAGCGCATACATCACGTCGACTGCTTCATCCGGCGCGAAACCCGCATTGCCGAGCAGCGCGACCTTGCGTTCGATCGAGCTGAAATGCAGCGCGCGCGGCCGCGTGCCGGCATGCAGACGCGCGCCGTCGCGATACGCCAGCAGCGCGCGACGGAAACTGCGCGCGTTGTCGACCAGCCACGCATCCCACGCGTCGCCCGGTCGCGGCAGCGACCCATCGTGACGCTCGAGCATGATCGCCTCGGCCATCGCGTCGAGCAGTTCGGCCTTGTTCCGGAAATGCCAGTAAAGCGTCGGCGACTGCACGCCGAGCCGCTCGGCGAGCTTCCGCGTCGACAGCCCGTCGATGCCGACTTCATCGAGCAGTTCGAGCGCCGCGCGCAGTACCGTGTCGCGCGTCAGCCGCGCCCCTGTGTCCTTCATCTCTATCACCGATAGGGAAAGCTGTGGAATAATCGCCACTCTATCACCGATAGAGTCACGCTCTTGAATCCGTCCCTGATTGCCATCCTGGCCACGGTCCTGCTCGACGCGATCGGCGTCGGGATCGTGATGCCGATCCTGCCCGGGCTGCTGCGCTCGCTTGCCGACGCGAGCAGCACCGACACCCACTACGGGATCCTGCTCGCGCTGTACGCGTTCGCGCAGTTCCTGTGCGCCCCGCTGCTCGGCGCGCTGAGCGACCGCTTCGGCCGCCGGCCCGTCCTGCTCGTGTCGCTCGCGGGCGCGGCGCTCGACTACCTGCTGATGGCGCTCGCGCCGACGCTCGCGTGGCTGTACGTCGGGCGGCTGATCGCGGGCATCACCGGCGCGAACGTCGCGGTCGCGACTGCATACATGACCGACGTCACCGCCGAACCCGACCGCGCACGACGCTTCGGCCAGCTCGGTGCAATGATGGGCATCGGCTTCATCGCGGGCCCGTTGATCGGCGGCCTGCTCGGCGCGCTGCATGTGCGCGCGCCGTTCGTCGCGGCCGCCGTGCTCAATGCGCTCAATCTCGCGCTCGTCTGGCGCGCGCTGCCGGAATCGCGGCCGCGTTCGGCCCGCGAAGGCCATGCGGTCGGCGCGCTCAACCCGTTCGCCAGCCTGCGCAGGCTGAGCGGCGCACCGGCGCTCGTACCGCTGATCGGCATTTACGTGATCGTGGCGCTGGTGTCGCAGGCACCCGCGACGCTATGGATCCTGTACGGCCAGGAACATTTCGGCTGGTCGACGCCGATCGCGGGGCTGTCGCTCGCGGGCTACGGTGCATGTCATGCACTCGCGCAAGCATTCGCAATCGGGCCGCTGATCGCGCGGCTCGGCGAACGCCGCGCGCTCGCACTGGGCCTCGCGGGCGACGCGCTCGGGCTCGCGGCGATCGCGTTCGCGACCGCCGCGTGGGTGCCGTTCGCGCTGCTGCCGCTGTTCGCGGCGGGCGGCATGACGCTGCCGGCGTTGCAGGCGATGCTCGCGCGGCAGGTCGACGATGCGCGCCAGGGCGAACTGCAAGGCGCACTCGCGAGCGTGGCGAGCCTGATCGGCGTCGCGGGGCCGCTGGTCGTCACCGCAACCTATGCGGCGACACGCGCGACGTGGCCGGGGCTCGTCTGGGCCGCGGCGGCGCTGCTCTATCTGCTCGTCCCGCCGTTGCTGGCCGGTGCGCGGCCAGCGGGCGCGGCACGGCCGTCCGCATGAGCGTCGGCGGGCGTCCGTCCGCCGCGCGACGCCCGAAAAAAAAGCCGCCCGGATCGACTCCGGGCGGCTTTCCTTGCTGCATCTGCTGCAGGCAGTGCGTCAGACCACGACCGTCTGCGCCTCGCCTTCGCGGGTCGCACGCACGGTGCCGATCTTCCACACCTGTTCGCCGGCGGCGGTCAGGTCGGCGATCGCTGCGTCGGCATCGGCCGCCGAGACGATCACGGCCATGCCAATGCCGCAGTTGAACACGCGGTGCATTTCCGCATCGGCGACACCGCCGTGCTCCTGCAGCCACTTGAACAGCGGCGGCAGCGGCCATGCGTTCTGGTCCAGCTCGGCGGTGAGGCCTTCGCGCAGCACGCGCGGAATGTTCTCGACGAGACCGCCGCCCGTGATGTGCGCCATGCCCTTCACCGACAGCTTCTGCATCAGCGCGAGCAGCGGCTTCACGTAGATGCGCGTCGGCGCCATCAGCGCGTCGGCCAGCGAGCGGCCGTGGAAATCGGCCGACAGGTCGGGATTCGCACGCTCGATGATCTTGCGCACGAGCGAGAAGCCGTTCGAGTGGATGCCGCTCGATGCGAGGCCCAGCACCACGTCGCCTTCGGCGATCGTGCTGCCGTCGATGATCTTGCTCTTCTCGACCGCGCCGACCGCGAAACCGGCCAGGTCGTATTCGCCGTCCGGGTACATGCCCGGCATTTCGGCCGTTTCACCGCCGATCAGCGCGCAGCCCGACAGTTCGCAACCCTGCGCGATGCCCTTGACAACCGTTGCAGCGGTGTCGACGTCGAGCTTGCCGCACGCGAAGTAGTCGAGGAAGAACAGCGGCTCGGCGCCCTGCACGAGGATGTCGTTCACGCTCATCGCGACGAGATCCTGGCCGACGGTGTCGTGTTTGTTCAGATGAAACGCCAGCTTGAGCTTGGTGCCCACGCCGTCGGTGCCCGACACGAGCACGGGCTCCTTGTACTTCTTCGGCACTTCGAACAGCGCGCCGAACCCGCCGATGCCGCCGAGCACGCCGTCGCGCAGGGTTTTCTTCGCAAAAGGCTTGATCTTGTCGATGAGTGCGTCGCCCGCGTCGATGTCGACACCTGCGTCGCGATAGGACAGACCCTGAGCGTCAGGAGCGGATTTCGGAGGATTCATGGGGGAATGCGAGAAGGTCGGTAAAATGCGATTTTACCCGAAGCCGGCCGGTTGGCCGGAATTCCCAGCACCGAATCGTCAGGGATTGCATCTTGGTCAACACGTCCCCGTTTTCATCGCCGAGCGAACCGCGCCGAAACCGGCGTGGCGCCGTGCGTGCGGGCGTGCGTGAAGCCCATGAAGGCGCAGTTCCCGGCGCGTGCCCGGCGTACGGCACGCGTATTTTCAACCGACCCGCATTGTGACTGTTGTGTCCCGTCAACTGACGCTCGATCTCGGCACGCCGCCGCCCGCCACGTTCGACAACTTCATCATGAACGAGGAGAACGACGAGCTCATCTCGCGCCTGCAGAAGCTCGACCTCGCGCTCGCGGCGGGCCCCGTGCCGGATCGATCGTTCTACATCTGGGGCGAGCCCGGCTGCGGCCGCACCCATCTGCTGCAGGCGCTCGTGAGCGACGCGTCGTATGGCTATGCGCGCTACCTGACGCCGCAAAGCCCGCTCGGCGCGTTCACGTTCGACCCGCGCATCGGCATCTACGCGATCGACGACTGCGACCGGATGAGCGACGCGCAGCAGGTCGCGCTGTTCAACCTGTTCAACGAAGTGCGCGCGCATCCGTCGAGCGCGTTCGTCGCGGCAGGCCCCACGGCGCCGCTCGCGCTCGACGTGCGCGAGGATCTCCGCACGCGCCTCGGCTGGGGGCTCGTGTTCCACCTGTCGCCGCCGTCCGACGCCGGCAAGATCGCCGTGCTCAAGCTCGCGGCGAAGGAGCGCGGGATCGCGCTCACCGACGACATCGCCGCCTACCTGCTGACCCATTTCCGTCGCGACATGCCAAGCCTGATGGCGCTGCTCGACGCGCTCGACCGCTTTTCGCTCGAGCAAAAACGCGCCGTCACGCTGCCGTTGCTGCGCCGCATGCTGGCGCGTCCCGGCGACGACATCACACCACCGGGCACGGGCCCGAACCGCTTCGAGTAAAATGCGCTTCCATGACTAATCTGGCACTCTTTGACCTCGATCACACGCTGATCCCGACCGATAGCGACCACGAATGGGGCCGCTTCATGGTGAAGCTCGGTATCGTCGACGCGGAAAGCTTCTCGCGTCAGAACGATCAGTTCTTCGCCGACTACAAGGCCGGCAAGCTCGACATCCACGCGTACCTCACGGCGATGCTCACGCCGCTCGCGAAGTATTCGCGCGCGCAGCTCGCCGAATGGCACGAACAGTACATGCACGAGGTGATCCGCCCCGCCATGACACCCGCCGCGCTCGAGCTCGTGCGCAAGCACCTCGATGCGGGCGACCTGTGCTGCGTCGTGACGGCGACCAACGAATTCATCACGCGCCCGATCGCCACCGCGTTCGGCGTCGACACGTTGATCGCCTGCGAGGTCGAAACGACCGACGGGCATCCCGATTCGCCGTACACGGGCCGGCCGACCGGTACGCCGAGCTATCGCGAAGGCAAGATCGTGCGAACCGAAGCGTGGCTCGCGTCGCTCGGCAAGCAATGGAGCGACTTCGCGCACACCTATTTCTACAGCGACTCGCACAACGACATTCCGTTGCTCGAGAAAGTCACCGACCCGATCGCGACCAACCCTGACGACACGCTGCGTGCGCATGCAAGCAACCGCGGCTGGCGCATCCTCGATCTCTTCTGAACGTCGTGATCAAAAAATTCATCCGCAAGCTGCTCGGTCAGGACGAAACCGAGCAAACCTCTCCCGCAACGGCCCCGGCCAACGAAGCGGCCCCTGCTCCGCGCGCGTCGAAAGGCGCCCGAGGCGGCGCGAAGAAACCGCGCAGCAACCATGAACCGACCGTTGTGCCGGCCAGCGTGCACGGCATCAACCCGGCGCTGATCTCGAAGAATGCCGTGCGCGTGACCGACACGCTGCAGCAGGCAGGCTTCCGTGCGTTCATCGTCGGCGGTGCGGTACGCGACCTGCTGCTCGGCATCGCGCCGAAGGACTTCGACGTCGCGACCGACGCAACGCCGACCGAAGTGCAGCGCCTGTTCCGCCGCGCACGCCTGATCGGCCGCCGCTTCCAGATCGTCCACGTGCAGTTCGGCCAGGAGTTGATCGAAGTGTCGACGTTCCGCGCACTGGTCGATGCGCCACCCGAGGCGGCCGCCTCGGAGCCGCCGAAGCGCCTGAAGCGCGACGAACTCGATCGCCGCACGCACGCAGTCGACGCGAGCGGCCGTGTGCTGCGCGACAACGTGTGGGGCGAGCAGCACGAAGATGCCGCGCGCCGCGACTTCACGATCAACGCGATGTACTACGACCCGTCGACGCAGACGGTGCTCGACTACCACGACGGGATGGCCGACATGCGCGCCCGCCTGTTGCGGATGATCGGCGACCCGGCCACGCGCTTCCGCGAGGATCCGGTGCGGATGCTGCGCGTCGTGCGCTTCGCGGCGAAGCTCGGTTTCGAGATCGAGCCGCATACGCGCGAGCCGATCAACGGGCTCGCCGACCTGATCAACAACGTGCCGGCCGCGCGCCTGTTCGACGAAATGCTGAAGCTGCTGCTGTCGGGCCACGCACTCGCGTGCCTGAAGCAGCTGCGCAAGGAAGGCCTGCACCACGGGCTGTTGCCGTTGCTCGACGTCGTGCTCGAACAGCCGCAGGGCGAGAAGTTCATCACGCTCGCGCTGAACAACACCGATGCACGCGTGCGCGCCGGCAAGCCTGTCTCACCGGGCTTCCTGTTCGCGACGCTGCTGTGGCACGACATGCGCCAGCGCTTCGAGCAATACACGGCCGAAGGCGAAATCCCGGTGCCGGCGCTCCATCGCGCGATGGACGACGTGCTCGACATGCAGACCGAGAAGCTCGCGATCCACAAGCGTTATTCGGCCGACATGCGCGAGATCTGGGGCCTGCAGTTGCGCCTCGAGAAACGCTCGGGCCGCAGCGCGATGCGGCTGCTGGAACACCAAAGGTTTAGAGCGGGGTATGATTTCCTCCTGTTACGCTGCGAATCCGGCGAGCTCGATGCGGAAGTCGGACAGTGGTGGACGGATTTCATCGAAGGCGACGCGGCCGCTCGCGAGGCATTGCTCACGCAAGGCGGCTCGAAGGAAAAATCGCCCCGCAAGCGGCGCCGCCGCGGCGGTGTGCGAAACCGCAAGCCGGGTGAAGGTGCCGCCGAGCAGGCACCGGACACCCCGGGCGGTTCCGACGACTGACGCGCTCGCTGGCGAACGACGTAGGAAGTGATGCCATGACGGTTGCATATATCGGACTGGGGGCGAATCTCGGCGATGCGCGCCAGACCCTGAAGGACGCGGTGGTGTGCCTCGCACAGCAGCGCACCATCTCGATCCTCGGCAAATCGAGCCTGTATCGCACGGCGCCCTTCGAAGCGGGCGGCGACGACTACTACAACTGCGTCGTCAAGCTCGACACGACGCTGTCGGCCCGCGAGCTGCTCGCGCTTTGCCAGAAGATCGAACATCACTTCGGCCGCGAGCGCCCGTATCGCAACGCGCCGCGCACGCTCGATCTCGACATCCTGCTGTTCGGCGCCGACTCGATCGACGAACCCGACCTGATCGTCCCGCACCCGCGTCTCACCGACCGTGCGTTCGCGCTCGTGCCGCTCGTCGAAATCGAGCCGGCACTCGACATCCCCGCGCGCGGCCGTGCCGATGCCTTCCTCGCCGCCGTCGCGGACCAGCGCGTCGAGAAGGTGCAGACCTGCCAGTGCCTGATGCAGAAGGCGCTCGCTGCCAGCGAAGACGCCGACAAGAACCGCTGCCAATGACCCCGACTCCCCTCACCGTCACCGCGCCCGACCTGCGCGCCCCGCACCGCTATCTCGTGATCGAAGGCCCGATCGGCGTCGGCAAGACGACGCTCGCGCGCCTGCTCGCCGAACGCTGGTCGATGCAGACGCTGCTCGAGCGCCCGCAGGACAACCCGTTCCTCGAACGCTTCTATCGCGACACCGCGCGCTACGCGCTGCCCGTGCAGCTGTCGTTCGCGCTGCAGCGCGCGCAGCAGGCGCGCGAGCTGATCGGCGCGCTCGAAACGGGCCGCCCGGTCATCGCCGATTTCATGCCGCAGAAGAACGACATCTTCGCGCGGCTGAACCTGCCGGAAGACGAATGGCAGCTGTACCGCTCGGTCGCGGCGCACGTGGACGTGCCGCAGGCGCCGTCGCCCGACCTCGTCGTCTATCTGCAGGCGAGCCCCGAAGTGCTGTTCTCGCGGATCCAGAAGCGCGGGCTGCCGATGGAGCTGCAGATCAGCGATGCGTACCTGCGCTCGCTCGTCGACGCGTACAACGAATTCTTCTACCACTACGACCGCACGCCGGTGCTGACGGTCGCCGCGGAACACCTGAACCCGCTGGACTCCCCCGAAGATCTCGCTCTGCTGGTCGAGCGCATCGAGACGATGCGTGGCCGCAAGGAGTTCTTCGTCAAGGGCGAGACGACGCGCTGACGCGTCCTCGCCTGTCGTTCCTTTCCCATTCGAACCGGATTTCCCATGACCTATCTCCAGGAATCGAGCCGGCCTGCCGTCACGGTGCCCAAGCTGCAGGCAATGCGCGACGCCGGCGAGAAGATCGCGATGCTCACCTGCTACGACGCGAGCTTTTCCGCACTGCTCGACCGTTCGGGCGTCGACGTGCTGCTGATCGGCGATTCGCTCGGCAACGTGCTGCAGGGCCATACGACCACGCTGCCCGTGTCGCTCGACGACATCGCGTATCACACCGCCTGTGTCGCCCGTGCGCAACCGCGCGCGCTGATCATGGCCGATCTGCCGTTCGGCACGTATGGCACGCCGGCCGAGGCGTTCGCGAGCTCCGTCAAGCTGATGCGCGCCGGTGCGCAGATGGTCAAGCTCGAAGGCGGTGAATGGCTCACCGAGACGATCCGCTTCCTCGTCGAGCGTGCGGTGCCCGTGTGCGCGCACGTGGGCCTTACGCCGCAGTCGGTGCACGCGTTCGGTGGCTTCAAGGTGCAGGGCAAGACCGAAGCCAGTGCCGCGCAGTTGCTGCGCGACGCGCGCGCGGTCGAAGCAGCCGGTGCGCAGGTCGTCCTGATCGAAGCCGTGCCGACGCTGATCGGTTCCGAAGTCACGCAGATGCTGCGCGTGCCGACGATCGGCATCGGCGCCGGCGCCGACTGCTCGGGCCAGGTGCTCGTGCTGCACGACATGCTCGGCGTGTTCCCCGGCAAGCGGCCGCGCTTCGTGAAGGATTTCATGCAGGGCGAGCCGAACATCCAGGCAGCCGTCGAAGCGTACGTGCGCGCGGTAAAGGACGGTTCGTTCCCCGGCCCCGAGCACTCGTTCTGACGCCCTTCACGGGGCCAGCGATGCGTTCGCCGGCCCCTTGATGAAAAAAAGCGCGGCGCCCTTTGCGGGGCACCGCGCTTTTTCTTTCCTGCGCTGCCGACAACGGTCGATTATCGACCGGTTACTTCAATACCGCGTCGAGCGCGCCGCGCAGCGCGTTGGTCAGCAGCAGCGCGTCCGCGCGCGCGAGATCGTCGCGGGTCACGACCCGCTCCGTCGCACCGAACGCGCGATCTTCGAGCAACACGCCGCGCATCACGCCCGGCAGCACGCCAGACTCGAGCGGCGGCGTCACCCACTGGCCGTCGAGCTTCACGAACAGGTTCGAGCGCCCGCCTTCCGTCACCTCGCCTCGCTCGTTGACGAACAGCATGTCGAACGCGCCAAGTGCCTCCGCCGCCTGCCATGCGCGATCGTATTCGGCGCGGCGTGTGGTCTTGTGCAGCAGCAGCGCATCGCTCGCACGGGTCGGTGCGAAGCCGTGCGCGGACGCCAGCAGCACGCCGACCGGCCCCGCCGGCAGCGGCTTGAGCGGTGCCGAGACGATCTCGACCGTGCCGTCCTTCGCGAGCGCGAGCTTCATCCGGTAAGCGCCGTCGCCGTCGAGCGCCGCGCAGCGCGCGTCGATCTCGCGACGCAATGCATCGGCGTCGAAGTGGAAACCGAACGCATCCGCGCTACGCTGCAGCCGCGCGAGATGGCGATCGAGATGCCGGATGCCGTCCGCACGCGTGGCGGCGGTCGTTTCGAACAGCTGGAAGCCGGGATCGGCATCCGTCAGGAATCGCGCTTTCAATTCGCACTCCGCATATTCGTCGGCCGCGACGCTGTCGAGCACGATGCCCGCGCCGACGCCCATCGTGCCGCGGCGCCGGCCGGCGGTTGCCGCTGCCGGATTGCGTGCGTCGGCATCGACCGCACCTTTGCCGGCTGCGTCGAGCGTCAGCGTACGGATCGCGACCGACAGGCAGAAATCGCCACAGCCTGCCAGGCGATCAGCTGGCGCGTCGGAATCCGCGCCTTGCTTCGCAGCGTCGAGCCAGCCGATCGCGCCCGTGTAGAGCCCACGCGGCGTCGACTCGATCGCATCGATCAACTGCATCGTCTTGTACTTCGGCGCGCCCGTGATCGATCCGCATGGAAACAGCGCACGCAGCATCTGCGCGAACGTCGTCCCGTCGCGCCAGCCGGCCTCGACCGTCGACGTCATCTGCCACACCGACGCATACGGCTCGACGGAGAACAGCGCCGGCACGCGGACCGTCCCGGTGCGCGCGATCCGCGACACGTCGTTGCGCAGCAGGTCGACGATCATCACGTTTTCCGCGCGGTTCTTCGGATCGTTCGCGAGGAACGCGGCGGCCGCCGCATCGTCGCGAGGGTCGGCCGAACGCGGTGCCGTGCCCTTCATCGGCCGCGCGCCCAGCACGTCGCCGTGCTTCTCGACGAACAGCTCGGGCGAACACGACACGACCCACGGTCCGTCGGGCAACGCGATCAGCGCGCCGTAGCGCACCGGCTGGCGCGCCCGCAGCCGCCGGTACAGCGCAAGCGGCGTGCCGAACACGTCGAAGTTCAGCCGGTACGTGTAGTTGACCTGATACGAATCGCCTGCGCGCAGCGCGTCGTGCACCGCGGCGATCGCCGCGTCGAACGCATCGCGCGACACGCTCTTTTCGACATGCGCGACGCCCGCGATCGACGGCGTTGCGCCGCCGTCCTGCTGCGCGAGCCACGCGTCGACTTCGTCGCGCGACAGGCGCTCGCAGCGCGCATACAGCAAAAAGCGCAGCGGGGCATGGCCCGGCTGCGCTCGTTGCAGGTTGCGTCCGAATTCGTAATCGCCGACGACGACCGCATGCAGCCCGTCGCGCAGATCCTGCGCCACCGCCGCATCGACCTCGTCGAGCCGAGCCGGATCCGTGCACACGCGTTCGCGCACGAACCCCGAATACAAACGACTCGACCGCGCGGACGCAGTCGAGTCGCAATCGTCCAAGAGCGCGAACGACGCGCTCTCGTTGCCTTCAGTCATGCTGTTACTCGAGTTACTCGAAGAAGCTCTTCACACGATCGAACCAGCTCTTGCTCTGCGGGCTGTGACGCGCGCCGCCCTCGGCCAGCGATTTCTCGAACTGCTTGAGCAGGTCGCGCTGGTTGTCGGTCAGCTTCACCGGCGTCTCGACCTGCACGTGAACGTACAGATCGCCCGCGATGCTCGAACGCAGCCCCTTGATGCCCTTGCCGCGCAGGCGGAACGTCTTGCCCGACTGCGTGCCTTCCGGCACCGGGAACGACGCACGACCGGCCAGCGTCGGCACCTCGATCTCGCCACCGAGTGCGGCGGTCGTGAACGGGATCGGCATCTGGCAGTGGAGATCGTCGCCGTCGCGCTCGAACACCGAGTGCGGCTTGATGTGGATCTCGACGTACAGGTCGCCCGGCGGCCCGCCGTTGATGCCCGGCTCGCCGTTGCCGGCCGAGCGGATCCGCATCCCGTCGTCGATCCCGGCCGGGATCTTGACTTCGAGCGTCTTGGTTTCCTTCACCTTGCCCGACCCGTGGCAATGCACGCACGGCTCGGGGATGTAGGTGCCCGTGCCATGGCACTTCGGGCAGGTCTGCTGGATGCTGAAGAAGCCCTGCGACATGCGCACCGTGCCCTGGCCGTGACAGGTCGGGCAGGTTTCCGGCTTCGTGCCGGGCTTCGCGCCCGACCCGTGGCAGACCTCGCACGACACCCAGCTCGGCACGCGGATCTGCGTGTCGTAGCCGTGTGCGGCCTGCTCGAGCGTGATTTCCATGCTGTAGCGCAGGTCGGCGCCGCGATACACCTGCGGGCCGCCACGGCCGCCGCGCGCGGCGCCGCCCGCGGCCTGACCGAAGATGTCGCCGAAGATGTCACCGAACGCGTCCGCGAAGCCGCCGAAGCCCTGTGCGCCCGCACCGCCCATGTTCGGATCGACGCCCGCGTGGCCGTACTGGTCGTACGCTGCCCGCTTCTGGCCGTCCGACAGCATTTCATAGGCTTCCTTCACCTCCTTGAAATGCTCTTCCGCATCCTTGTTGTCCGGATTGCGGTCAGGGTGATACTTCATCGCAAGCTTGCGATACGCCTTCTTGATTTCGTCGTCGCTCGCATTCTTTGCGACGCCAAGAACCTCGTAGTAATCCCGTTTCGCCATATCGATTCACTGTGCCGTCCGCGCCTCATGCACGCGGCGGCTCCTTTCGCTCGCAGTAAAGTCTCTCGACGCGTCTGGCTCCGGCCCGTTCGGGACGGTTACGCAGCGCCCGCCAAAAAACAAATGTGCCCGGAGGGCCGCGAAGCCCGCCAGGCGTGGAGTCGATCCGGCCATCCGGAAGGAAAGACAGACCGCTTGTCAGCCAACCCGTCAGCCGCGCCGCGCGCGGGTTGCGCGCGCGGCGTGCGGCACCGGGGCAACCCGGCTTAGTCCTTCTTCACTTCCTTGAACTCGGCGTCGACGACATCGTCGGCAGCCTGTTGCGCGCCACCCGCGTGGGCCGCGCCTTCCGCTGCACCCGCTGCACCGGCCGCACCTGCTTGCTGAGCCTGCATGTCGGCGTACATCTTTTCGCCGAGCTTCTGCGAAACCTTGCCGAGTTCCTCGACCTTCGCGTCGATCGCAGCCTTGTCGGCCGATGCGTCCTTCAGCACTTCCTCGAGCGACTTCAGCGACGCTTCGATCGCTTCCTTCTCGCCCGCGTCCAGCTTGTCGCCGTACTCGGTCAGCGCCTTCTTTGTGCTGTGGACGAGTGCATCGCCCTGGTTGCGCGAATCGGCCAGCTCGCGCAGCTTGTGATCTTCCGCTGCGTTCGCTTCCGCGTCCTTGATCATCTGGTCGATTTCAGCGTCGGACAGGCCCGAGTTCGCCTTGATCGTGATCTTGTTTTCCTTGCCGGTCGCCTTGTCCTTCGCGCCGACGTGCAGGATGCCGTTCGCGTCGATGTCGAAGCTCACTTCGATCTGCGGCACGCCGCGCGGTGCGGGCGGAATGCCTTCGAGGTTGAACTCGCCGAGCAGCTTGTTGCCGGCTGCCATTTCGCGTTCGCCCTGGAACACCTTGATCGTCACGGCGCCCTGGTTGTCGTCCGCCGTCGAGTACACCTGGGCGTGCTTCGTCGGGATCGTCGTGTTCTTGCTGATCATCTTCGTCATCACGCCGCCGAGCGTCTCGATGCCGAGCGACAGCGGGGTCACGTCGAGCAGCAGCACGTCCTTGCGGTCGCCCGACAGGACCTGGCCCTGGATCGCCGCGCCGACTGCGACGGCTTCGTCCGGGTTCACGTCACGGCGCGGATCCTTGCCGAAGAACTCCTTCACCTTTTCCAGCACCTTCGGCATGCGCGTCTGGCCGCCGACCAGGATCACGTCGTCGATGTCCGACACCTTGACGCCTGCGTCCTTGATCGCAACGCGGCACGGTTCGATCGTGCGCTCGACGAGGTCTTCCACCAGCGCTTCCAGCTTTGCGCGAGTGATCTTCAGGTTCAAGTGCTTCGGGCCCGACGCGTCCGCCGTGATGTACGGCAGGTTGATTTCGGTCTGCTGGCTCGACGACAGCTCGATCTTCGCCTTTTCAGCGGCTTCCTTCAGGCGCTGCAGCGCGAGCACGTCCTTCGACAGGTCGACGCCCTGCTCCTTCTTGAACTCGCCGATGATGTAATCGATGATGCGCTGGTCGAAGTCTTCACCGCCGAGGAACGTGTCGCCGTTGGTCGACAGCACTTCGAACTGCATTTCGCCGTCGACGTCCGCGATCTCGATGATCGACACGTCGAACGTACCGCCGCCGAGGTCATACACGGCGATCTTGCGGTCACCCTTCTCGACCTTGTCGAGGCCGAACGCGAGCGCAGCTGCGGTCGGCTCGTTGATGATCCGCTTGACTTCGAGGCCCGCGATGCGGCCGGCGTCCTTGGTTGCCTGGCGCTGGCTGTCATTGAAGTACGCCGGCACCGTGATCACGGCTTCCGTGACCGGCTCGCCGAGGTAGTCTTCGGCCGTCTTCTTCATCTTGCGCAGCACTTCCGCCGAAACCTGCGGCGGCGCGAGCTTTTCGCCGTGCGCTTCGACCCATGCATCGCCGTTGTCGGCCTTGACGATGCTGTACGGCATCAGGCCGATGTCCTTCTGGACTTCCTTCTCTTCGAAGCGGCGGCCGATCAGGCGCTTCACTGCGAACAGCGTGTTCTTCGGGTTGGTCACCGACTGACGCTTGGCCGGCGCGCCAACCAGCACTTCGTTGTCGTCCATGTAGGCGATGATCGACGGCGTGGTGCGCGTGCCTTCCGAGTTCTCGATGACCTTGACCTGGTTGCCTTCCATGATGGCGACGCACGAGTTCGTGGTGCCGAGGTCAATACCGATGATCTTTCCCATTTTTTCCTAATCTCCAGAAATGCTTGTTTGCTGCGCAAAACCCCGCGTTTTGGGGCGGTTTCGCGCGCCAGAATTCAACTCTGTTCCCGAAATGCGTCCGTCCGATCCGTTTTCAAGACCCGACAAGCGATGCGGATATTAAATTTTTTCAATCGCCGCCGGCTAGCGGATCGCCGCCCGGCGGATGGCCCGTCGCCGCGGCAATCTTCGCGCACGCCGCCGACACGGCGGCCTGGAACTGCGCGAGGCCATGCCAGCCCGTCGCGCGGCCGAGCCGCTTGCCGCGGTGGAAGAAGAACCACGTCGGCACGCCGTGCAGCCCGAAGCGGCGCCCAAGCTGGTGGTGTTCGTACACGTTGCAATGGAACCACTTCAGGCCCAGCGCGCGGATCGCGTCGGGCTGGGCGAGCATCGCCTTCTTCGCGATCTCGCAGTTGAAGCAGTCGACACCCCAGAAGAACACCACCGCGAGCGCGTCGCCCGCGCCGTCGATCGCCGCGTCGAACGTGCCAGCGTCCAGCGCCTGCATGTCGAACGCGTCGAATGCGGCCGGATCGACGCCGGCGGGCACCATCGCGACGGCCTTACTTCGGCTGGGCGACGGTGACGAGCGCCGGACGCAGCACGCGGTCGGCGATCGTGTAGCCCTTTTGCAGCACCGCGACGACCGTGTTCGGCTCCTGCTCGGCCGGCACCATCGAAATCGCCTGGTGCTGGTGCGGATCGAACTTCTCGCCGACCGGGTTCAGCGCGACGACACGGCCCTTCTCGAGCGCGCTCGTCAGCTGGCGCAGCGTCAGTTCGACGCCTTCGCGGACCTTCGCGACGTCGCCCGACGTATCGTTGACGGCTGCTTCCAGGCTGTCCAGCACGGGCAGCAGGTGCTCCGCGAAGCTCTCGATCGCAAACTTGTGCGCCTTCGAGACGTCGTCCTGCGCGCGGCGGCGGACGTTCTCGGTCTCGGCCTTCGCCCGCAGGAAGCTCTCCTGCAGCTCGGCGACCTTGGCTTGAGCCTCCGCGAGCGCCGCGTCGGCTGCTTCGGCGACGGGAGCAGCGCCTTGCGCCGCCTGCTTCTCGCTGCCGATATCTTCGGCCGATTGGGTAGCCGGGTTCTCTTGCGTGTTTTCCATGTCGCTGAAAGTCGATTAGAGGTTGAAGCCAAATCGGCAACCGCCGGACCGTATACCCGGCGGTACCGCACATTGCTGGTGCAAATAAGGGTGAAAACTACGATTTCAAGAGGGTTATTCGCCGGCATTCTCCAATGCCGCGAAACAACCGCGCGTCGCACCGGTGCATCGCCCGCATAGTCCGTCAGATCGGGCGAAACGGGCTGTAACAACGCTTACCTGGCAAGTACTAGCTTGGCACAGGCCCGCTGCACTACACTCCACTCAAGCGTCGGAAAAGCGTGTTTACCCCTAGCTGACCGCCGCCTGACATCCACCTGGCGCCGTTTTCACCCGTCTTCTCGAGGGGAGTACCGTGAAACTGACCTTTGCGATATCGGTGGTCGCGCTGGTACTCATTGCCGGCACCACCACCATCTGCCTGTCGGGAGCCGTCACCGACCGCACGACCGAATACGGGAGCGCGCGGGCGACGTTCGACCAGATGTTCAGCTCCCACCAGAAAATCTGTCGATGATGCGCCGGTCGCGCTTCGTCGGCCGGCCGTGCAATTCGGCCGCCGGCTCGCGATACGTGCGGCGCCGCTCCAGTTCGGCGAGCCGCGCGGCCCGCCCCGCTTCCGTTTCCGCGTAAAGCGTCTGCGCAACGCTCGCCGGCCCGCGCACGTCGCACACACCAAGCACGGCAATGTGCCAGACGATGCCGTCGATCGCAATCTCGACCTCGTCGCCCACGCGCACGTCCTTGGCCGGCTTGACGGCCGCGCCGCCGATCTTAACGTGCCCCTTGTCGACCGCATCGGTCGCGAGCGAGCGCGTCTTGAAGAACCGGGCGGCCCACAGCCATTTGTCGATGCGCAGCTTCGCGCCCGGTTCGGTCGAAATCTTGTAATTCATCGCGTTCAACTCACCGTTTCAGGCTGCGCGGCCCTGACCGGCCAGCCCTGCAGATTCTCGGCGACGATCTCGCCGAGCGCGCCGATCCACGCGGGCGCGCCGTTCAGGCACGGAATGCGGTGGAACGCCTTGCCGCCGCCGGCGAGGAACTCGTCGCGCACTTCCATGCCGATCTCCTCGATCGTCTCCAGGCAGTCGGCTGTGAAACCGGGACAGAACACGTCCGCCCGCCGCACGCCGGCCTCGCCGAACTCGCGCAGCGTCGGCGCGGTGTAAGGCTGCAGCCATTCGGCCTTGCCGAAGCGCGACTGGAACGTGATGCGGCATTCGGTCGTCGACAGCCCGAGCGCGGCCATCAGCAGCGCGCCCGTCTGCTGGCACTGGTCGTGATAGGGGTCGCCGAGATCGAGCGTGCGCTTCGGCACGCCGTGAAAGCTCAGCACGAGCTTGTCGCCAGCCGCGAAGTCGGGCCGGCCGTGCTGCGCCCAGTACTGGTGCACCTGCTCGGCCAGCGCATGGATATAGGCCGGGTGGTCGGCATAGTGCCGCACCGTGCGCACCTCCGGCTGGTTGCGCATGCGCGCGAGCGCGTTGAATGCGGCGTCGAATGCGGTGGCGGTGGTCGACGCCGAGTATTGCGGATACATCGGCATCAGCAACACGCGCTCGACACCCGCGCGCTTGAACTGCGCGAGCGCGTGCGAAATGTTCGGGCTGCCGTAGCGCATCGCGTAGTCGACCTGCACCTGATAACCGTTCGACGCAAGCAAGTGCCGCACGCCGTCGGTCTGGCGCTCGGTGTGCACGCGCAGCGGCGAGCCCTCGGGCATCCAGACGGCCGCGTATTTCTTCGCGGACGCGCGGCCGCGCAGCGGCAGGATCAGCGTGCGCAGCAGCACCTGCCAGACGGCCTGCGGAATCTCGACGACCCGCGGATCCGACAGGAATTCGGCCAGGTAGCGCCGCACCGCGCGCGGCGTGGGCGCGTCAGGCGTGCCGAGATTGATCAGCAGCACGCCGATGCGATGGGCAGCCGCGATGCTCGAAGGCGGCTCAAGATCGAAACGCATGGGCAATTACGTGCTCGGGGCACGGGACCGGACGGCTCTCAATTATAGCGGGCCGCCCCGGGCCGGTCGGCTGGCCGTTCGGCCGACTGTCTACTTACGCGGCGCCGGGGCACGATGACGGGGCAGGATCGCGCTGGCGAAGGCAGGCTACTGCTGGCTCAGCGTGAGCGACAGCAGGCGCGCCGTGATATCGACGATCGGTATCACGCGGTTGTACGCCATGCGGGTCGGGCCGATCACGCCGAGCGTGCCGACGATCTGCCCGTTCACCTCGTAAGGCGCGGTAACGACGCTCATTTCCTCGATCGGCACGAGCGTCGATTCGCCGCCGATGAAGATCTGCACGCCTTGGGCGTGGCTCGACACGTCGAGCAGTTGCAGGAGGCCCGTCTTTTGGTCGAATACGTCGAACAGCTTGCGCAGCCGCGCCATGTCGGAGGAAAGATCCGCCACTTCGAGCAGGTTGCGCTCACCGGAAATCAGCACGGTGTCCTCGGTATCGGGCACCTCGGTGCTGGCCGTCACGGCCGCATGCATCAGCGTGGTCATGTCGCCGCGCAACTGGTCGATCTCGTCGCGCAGGCGGCGGCGCACCTCGTCGAACGACAGTCCGGCGAAATGCGCATTGATGTAGTTGGATGCCTCGGTCAGTTGCGACGGCGAGTAATCGCGCGGCGTCGCGAGCATCCGGTTCTGCACGTCGCCCTCGGGCGTGACGATGATCAGCAGGATGCGCTTGTCCGACAGGCGCATGAACTCGATCTGCTTGAACACGTGGCTGCGGCGCGGCGTCAGCACGACGCCCGCGAACTGCGACAGGTTCGACAGCACGCTCGCGGCGGCCGCCACGACCCGCTGCTGCGGCTCGCCGGCCTGCAGCGTGTTCTGCACCTGCCGCGCGACGGCTTCGGCGTCGATCGGCGCCTCGACCGTCAGCATCGTGTCGACGAACAGCCGGTAGCCGCGCGGCGTCGGCACGCGGCCGGCCGACGTGTGCGGGCTCGACACGAGGCCGAGCTCCTCCAGGTCGGACATCACGTTGCGGATCGTCGCCGGGCTCAGCTCGAGCCCGGAGTAACGGGACAACGTGCGCGATCCGACTGGCTGACCGTCGGCGATATACCGTTCGATCAGGGTTTTCAGGAGGGTTCGTGCGCGAGGATCTAGCATGGTGGAAAATTTTAGCGCAACCGCGCGACCGCGGCGAGTGGCGCAGCCACCGATGCGCGGGCCGGCCCGATCCGGCCCCGCCTGCGCACAGCCGGTTCTTTTCGTCAACGAGCTATGGTGTAATGCCGGCATGAAAACCGGTAATCAGTTCAACACTGTCGCGCTCGTCGGCCGGAGCAACACGCCGAACATCGCCGAGCCGCTCGCCACGCTGGCCGCCTGCATCGCCAAGCGGGGCTTCGAGGTCGTCTTCGAAGCCGAGACCGCGCGCGAGATCGGCATCACCGGCTACCCGGCGCTGACCCCGGCCGAAATCGGGGCACGCGCCGACGTCGCGGTCGTGCTCGGCGGCGACGGGACGATGCTCGGCATCGGCCGTCAGCTCGCGCCGTACAAGACACCGCTGATCGGGATCAACCACGGGCGGCTCGGCTTCATCACCGATATCGCGGCGGCCGACATGCAGGCGCTCGTCCCGGTGATCCTGTCGGGCAAGTTCGAGCGCGAGGAGCGCGCGCTGCTCGAGGCCCGGATCATGCGCGACGGCGAACCGATCTACCATGCGATCGCCTTCAACGACGTCGTCGTGAACCGCAGCGGCTTCTCCGGGATGGTCGAGCTGCGCGCATCGGTCGACGGCCGGTACATGTACAACCAGCGTTCGGACGGCCTGATCGTCGCCACCCCGACCGGCTCGACCGCTTACGCGCTGTCGTCGGCCGGCCCGATCCTCCACCCGCAGCTGCAAGGCATCGTGCTCGTGCCGATCGCGCCGCACGCGCTGTCGAACCGGCCGATCGTGCTGCCCGACGATTCGAAAATCGCGATCCAGATCGTCGGCGGGCGCGACGTCAACGTGAACTTCGACATGCAGTCGTTCACCGCGCTCGAACTGAACGACACGATCGAGGTGCGCCGCTCGAAGCACACGGTGCCGTTCCTGCACCCGATCGGCTACAGCTACTACGCGACGCTGCGCAAGAAGCTGCACTGGAACGAACACGCCTCGAACGAAGACGACAAGGCGTCCTGACGCCACCCCGCCCGACACCATGCTCCGCCACCTCTCGATCCGCGACTTCGTCATCGTCGCCGCGCTCGATCTCGAATTCGACAGCGGCTTTTCCGTCTTTTCCGGCGAGACCGGCGCCGGTAAATCGATCCTGATCGACGCCCTCGCCCTCGCGCTCGGCGAACGTTCCGATGCAAGCGTCGTACGCACCGGCTGCGGCCGCGCCGACATCACCGCCGAATTCACGCCGCACGACCGCGTCGCGCGCTGGCTCGACGAACACGCGTTCGACACCGAGGACACCGTGATGCTGCGCCGCGTGATCGATGCGAACGGCCGGTCGCGCGCGTTCATCAACGGCACCAGCGCGACGCTCGCGCAACTGCGCGAACTCGGCGAAATGCTCGTCGACATCCACGGCCAGCATGCGCATCAGCTGCTGATGCGGCCCGACGCGCAGCGCGAGCTGTTCGATACCCACGCGGGACTCGTCGCGGATGCGGCGAACGTCGCGCGCGCATGGCGCGTGTGGCGCGACGCGACGCAGGCGATCGACGCAGCAAAAGCGCACGAGCGCGAGCTGCAGCTCGAACGCGAAAAGCTCGCCTGGCAGCTCGCCGAGCTCGACAAGCTCGCGCCGCAGCCCGGCGAATGGGACGAAGTCAGCAACGAGCACAAGCGCCTGTCGCATTCGGCGAACCTGATCGAAGGCGTGCGCGGCGCGCTCAACGCGCTGTCCGAGTCCGACGACGCGATGCTCGCGCAACTCGGCGCGATCGTGTCGAAGCTGCGCAGCCTCGCCGACTACGACACCACGCTCGGCGATGCGCTCGCGTCGCTCGAACCGGCCGAGATCCAGTTGCAGGAAGCCGTCTATTCGCTGTCGCACTATGCGCAGCGCGTCGATCTCGACCCCGAACGACTCGCGCAGGTCGAAACCCGCCTCGATGCGCTGCACTCGACCGCCCGCAAGTTCCGCTTGCCGCCCGACACGCTGCACGAAGAACACGCGGCACGCCGCGCGCAGCTCGCCGCACTGGATGCGGCGGCCGATCTCGGCGCACTCGAAGCGGTGCAGGCCAAGGCGCGGGAAGGCTATCTCGCCGATGCCAAACATCTGTCCAAGGCGCGCGCACAGGCCGCCAAGGCGCTCGGCACGGCCGTCACGGCCGGCATGCAGGAACTGTCGATGGCGGGCGGAAGCTTCGAAGTCGCGCTCATCCCGCTCGCCGATGGCGGCCCGCACGGGCTCGAGCAGGTCGAATTCCGGGTCGCCGGGCACCCCGGCGTGCCGCTGCGGCCGCTTGCGAAGGTTGCGTCGGGCGGCGAGCTCGCGCGGATCAGCCTCGCGCTCGCGGTGATCGCCAGCGCGGCCAGCCCGACGCCGACACTGATCTTCGACGAAGTCGATACGGGAATCGGCGGCGGCGTCGCCGAAGTGGTCGGCCGCCTGCTGCACCAGCTCGGGCGCGACCGCCAGGTGCTGTGTGTGACGCACCTGCCGCAGGTCGCCGCGCGCGGCGATCACCATTTCCAGGTCGCGAAGGGCGCCGACGAGCGCGGCGGCACGGTATCGACGGTCATTGCACTCGACCGCACCAACCGGATCGAGGAAGTCGCG
Source organism: Burkholderia sp. AU45251 (assembly GCF_030482905.1). NCBI lineage: Bacteria > Pseudomonadati > Pseudomonadota > Betaproteobacteria > Burkholderiales > Burkholderiaceae > Burkholderia > Burkholderia sp. AU45251. Next base: position 24,766 of record NZ_JAUJQH010000009.1, read on the forward strand.
CGCATGCTCGGCGGGATCGAGATCACGGCCACGACGCGCAAGCACGCGAAGGAAATGCTGGCGGCCTGACGCCGGCCATCCGTTATCCGTTCATCGAATGCAAAAAGACCGGCGCATGCGCCGGTCTTTTTTTAGGCATGGCGGCACAATCGCGTCCGCCCTGCCGCACCGCATCGAACGGTCGTTTCAACTATCCGTTTCAACCGCCCCGAACACACGGTTCCACAGCGCCGTCACGGCCGCCCGCTCGTCGGCCACCACGGCCGGATCGACCCGCGCCTTCTCCATCCCGTCGAGCCGCAGCTTGTGCTGCAGCTTCCGGTACTTGCGGTACGCCGCCCCGACGCGCTCGGCCTCGTCCTCGCCCATCAGCCCGAAGCGCGCGACCTCGCGCAGCAGCGCGATGTTGCCGGTATTGCGGATCAGCTCGGCGTCGCTCGACGCGTGCAGCAGCACCCAGTACTGGACGATGAACTCGATGTCGACCATCCCGCCGCGATCGTGCTTCAGGTCGAACAGCTCGGTCTGGTTCGGGTGGCCGGCAAACACCTTGCCGCGCATGTCGACGATTTCCTTCGCGAGTACGCCGCCGTCGCGCGGCGTCGTCAGCACCTGCTGGCGGATCGCCTCGAAGTCCGCGCCGATCTGCGCGTCGCCCGCGCTGTAGCGGGCGCGCGTCAGCGCCTGATGCTCCCAGACCCACGCGGTATTCGCGGCATCGCCCTCGCGCAACTGGTAGCGGCGGAACGCGTCGAGATCGGTGACGAGCAGCCCGGCCTCGCCGTTCGGCCGCAACCGCAAGTCGATGTCGAACAGCGCGCCCGCGCCGGTCGCCGTGGTGAGCCACGTGATGAGCCGCCGCGTGAAGGTCGTATAGACATCGGCCGAACGATCGTCCGCATCGTCATACAGGAAGATCAGGTCGAGATCCGATGCGTAGCCGAGTTCCTTGCCGCCCAGCTTGCCGTACGCGATCACCGCGAACTTCGGCACGTCGCGATGGCGCTTCGCGAGCTGCGACCAGACGACTTCGATCGTCACGTCGAGCACCGCGTCGGCCAGTTCGGACAGGCGGTCGCTCACGTGCTCGACCGACAGTTGCCCGGCCAGATCGATCAGCAGGATCCGGAACACTTCCGCGTGCTGTGCGTGCCGCAGCAGGTCCATCTGCTGCTCGGGGCCATCGGCCGCGGCGAGGCGCGCACGCAGTGCGTCCTTGAACGCGGGCCAGTCGAACGGGCTCGCGATCGCCTCGTCGTCGAGCAGCTCGTCGAGCAGTTGCGGGTGGCGGATCAGGTAGCCGCCGCCCCAGCGCGTCGCACCGAGCACCGACAGCACGCGGTCGAGCGCGGCCGGATATTCGGTCAGCAGCGCGAGGTAGACGCCGCGCCGGCTGACCGTCTCGAGCAGGTCGAACAGGCGCACGATCGTGTCGTCGCGGCGCGCGGCGTCGATGGTCGGCGCGGCCTCGAGCGCCCGCTGCGCGACGCTGTCGAAGCGCTGCCGGCTCTTCTCCGCCAGGCCCGTGTAGCGCGACGACTGCCAGATCGCGCGCAGCCGGGTAAGCACGGCGGCCGGATCGGTAAAGCCGAGGCCGTCGAGACGGGCGACCAGCGCGTCGTCCTCGCCGTCGTCGGCCAGCGCGCCGCTCCAGATCCACGCGGCCGCCGAGTCGTCGCCGCTCGCGCTGGGCGCGCCGCTCGCCTTGTCCGCAAAAATCTGGTCGAACTGCGCTTCGACGAACGTGCGGTGGCCGTCCAGCACCGTCATCAGCGCCGCATAGTCGGCAAAGCCCAGCGACGCGGCCAGCGCCGCGCGTTCGTCCAGCTCGACCGGCATCGCGTGCGTCTGCGCGTCGTTGCGGTACTGCAGCCGGTGCTCGAGCGTGCGCAGGAAGTTGTAGGCGTCGGTCAGGCCTGCGCGCACGTCCTCGCCGATCAGCCCGCGCGCCTGCGCATGGCGCAGCACCGCGAGCGTCGGCCGCACGCGGAATTCCGCATCCTGGCCGCCACGGATCAGCTGGAACACCTGCGCGCTGAATTCGATCTCGCGGATCCCGCCGCGCCCGAGCTTGATGTCGTCGGCCTTGTCGGGCCGCATCGACGCGCGGCGCGCGGCTTCCTGCCGGATCTGCTGGTGCAGCGAGCGGATCGCACCGATCACGCCGAAATCGAGATAGCGGCGGTACACGAACGGCTTGACGATCGACTCGAGCTGCGACTCCAGCCGCCGCGCCGCGTCGCTGTCGCCTTCCGACACGAGCCGCCCCTTGATCCATGCATAGCGCTCCCACTCGCGCCCCTGCACGTAGAAATATTCCTCGAGCATGCCGAGGCTGCAGACGAGCGGACCCGAATCGCCGTTCGGGCGCAGCCGCATGTCGACGCGAAACACGTAGCCGTCGGCCGTGACCTCGGACAGCACGCCGATCAGGCGCCGGCCGAGCCGCGTGAAGTATTCCTGCGTGGACAGCGGCGCGCGCGCGCCGCCGGTCGTCTCGCCGTCGTCCTCATAGACGAAGATCAGGTCGATGTCCGACGACACGTTCAGTTCGCGGCCGCCGAGCTTGCCCATCCCGACCACACCGAGCACGACGCGCTGGCCGTCGGCGCCGCGCGGCTCGCCGTACAGCGCCTCGAGCTCGGCCGACAGCAGCGCGAGCGAGCGCTGCACGGCCACTTCGGCGAGATCGGTCATCGCGCCCGTCACCTCGGCGACGTCCGCCAGCCCGCGCAGGTCGCGCTCCGCGACCGCGCCGAATGCCTCCGCACGCAACTGCCGCAGCGCGCGCTTCAGTTGCTCCTCGGTCGGCGCGGTGGTGCCGGCCGGCGTCGCGATCAGTTCGGTGAGGCGCGCGTCGAGCTGCGCGCGGCCGAGCGGCGCGGCGGCCCACGCGGCGACCTGGTCGGCCAGCGCGGGGCGCGCGGCCGCCGCGCGGGCCAGGTAACGGGAATAGGACGTGCAGATCAGGGCGGAAGCGTCGGTCATCGAGAAGCGGGCCTGGCGGAACGACCGGCCGGCACGGGAAGCGCATGCGCGCCCCGCCCCCGACCGGCCCATGAACTCGGCGCGGCATCGCGGGGCGCGCGTGCGCCCGTCGCGAAACCGCGCGCCGGAAAGCCCGTGCCGCGCTGCCGCAACGGCCGCCGGCACGAACCCGTGTGATACATTTCAACGTCAGTCTGCAAAACTACCATATCGCCGCCCGTCCGCCGCATGTCCGACCGTCAGGAATCCGCCGTAGCTGCGCCCGAAGCGGGACCTCCGAAGCACGATCATCCGGTCTTGCGTCGCGTGTTCAGGGTGACGCTGGCAGTCGGGATCGGCACCTACTTCGTCGCGTCCGGCGCGTTCCTCGGGCTGCGCTACGTCCTGCTGCCCCGCATCGACGAATTCCGCCCGCGCATCGAGCGCGCGGTGTCCGACAAGCTCCACGCGCAGCTTTCGATCGGCAAGCTTTCCCCGAACTGGTCCGGCATGCAGCCGGGCGTCGAACTCACGAACCTGACGATCCGCGGCCGCGACGGCAAGGTCGCGCTGTCGGTGCCGCATGCGACGGCCGCGCTGTCGTGGATGTCGCTGCTGCGGCTGTCGCCCGCGCTGTCGAGCCTGATCGTCGACCAGCCCGACCTCGTGGTCGCGCGTGCGGCCGACGGCTCGCTGAGCATCGCGGGCGTCGGCGTGGCGACCACCCACGGCGGCAACGACACGTTCGGCACGTGGCTGCTGAAGCAGGAGGCGATCGTGCTGCGCGGCGGCACGCTGCGCTGGCGCGACGCGCAACATGACGCGCCGGAGCTCGTGCTGTCGGGCATCCGGCTCGCGGTGCTCAACAATGGCCGCGTGCACAAAGCCGCGCTGCAGGCGCCCGCGAACGGCACGCTGCTGCTCGGCCCGCTCGATTTCCGCGCGCGCTTCAGGCACAAGCCGCTCGCGCCGGTCGGCAAGCCGTCGAACTGGACGGGCGACGCGTACCTGTCGACGGGCCCCGTCGACCTGCAGACGCTGGCGCGCTACCTCGACATGCCGCTCACGATCCACGCGGGCCGGATCGACAACGCGATCTGGGCCACCTTCAGCGACGGCCACCTGCATTCGGCAGGCGGCGACCTGCAAGGCGCGGACGTCGCGCTGCGCGTGCGTCCGACGCAGCCGCGGCTCGACGTGCCGACGGTCGGCTTCGGCTGGGACATGCAGCTCGATGCCGGGCACGACTACACGCTGCACCTGACGCGCTTCAACGCGGAGCTCGGCCAGCCGCCGCTGCCGGACGGCACGCCGCTCGCCCGCTCGCTCGCGCTGTCGACGCTGACGGCCCGCTACCGCGTGCCGACCGCCAGCCAGGGGCAGTTGCTGAGCGTCGTCGGCGATCGCGTCGATCTCGGCATCCTCAGCGAGTTCATCCGCGGTCTGCCACTGCCGGCACGCCTGCGCAACGAGCTGATCAAGATCGACCCGCGCGGGATGGTGTCGAACTATCACATCGAGGTCGAACGCGCGAAGCCCGCGCGGGCCGACCTCGCCGACGAGGAGCGGCGCACGGGCGCCGCACCGATCGTCCGCTACCGTTTCCTCGGCGATCTCCAGGGCATCAGCTTCGCCGCGCAGGAACCGCCGCCCGGCCTGTCGCCGCGCGGCCACCCGCGCGCCGGCTGGCCAGGCATCGAGAATCTGTGGGGCCGCGTCGATGCGACCGAGACAGGCGGCAGCGCGCATTTCGATACGGTCAACGCGGCCGTCACGGTACCCGGCGAATTCGACGAGCCGCGCCTGACGTTCGACCGGTTGCGCGGCAACGCCCGATGGGTGATCACACCGGCGGCGGGCGACAAGCACGCGCGCGTCGACGTGACGCTGCCCGACCTGCTCGTCTCGAACCCCGACGCCGAAATCGCGGTGTCCGGCTCGTACACGAACCCCGGCCACGGCCGCGGCTCGCTCGACCTGCGCGCCGATTTCGCCCGCGCATCGGTGGCGCGCATTCCGCGCTACCTGCCGACCGGGATGTCCGAACACCTGCGCGACTATCTCGGCCACGCGCTGCAGGACGGCCAGGTGACCAAGGGCGCGTCGATCGTCGCGCGCGGCCCGCTCGAAAAATTCCCGTTCGAACACGAGCCGGACGCCGGCGTGTTCCACATCGTCGCGCCGTTCACCGGCGGCCGTTTCGAGCCGACGCCGTACCCGCCGCGCAAGCTCGCGAACGGCACGCCGAGCGTCTGGCCGGCGCTCGACGGGATCGACGGCGTGTTCGAGCTGGCGCAGAACAAGCTGCGCTTCGACATCCACCGCGCGCACTACAAGCGCGTCGCGCTGACGAAGGTCGCGGGCCGCATCGACGATCTCGGCAATCCGACCCACTCGCCGCTGATCATCGACGGCCATGCGCAGGGCCCGCTCGCCGACCTGATCGACTACGCGGACAACAGCTCGCTCGGCACGATGAGCAACCATATCGGCCAGCGGATCGATGCGCAGGGGCCCGCGTCGCTCGCGCTCAAGATCACGATTCCGCAGCACGTCGCGCATCCGCACACGCACGTCGAAGGCGCGCTCGCGTTCGGCGGCAATACGCTGACGGCCAGTGGCGTGCCGCCGCTGTCGGCGCTGCGAGGCAGCGTCCGGTTCACCGAGGCCGGCGCGTCGCTGCACGACCTGTCGGGACGCTTCCTCGGCGGCCCGGTGCGCGCGAACGGTAACTTCCAGTCGCACGGCCCGTACACGGTGGACGTGGACGGCCGGCTCGCGCTCGACGCCGCGCGCGGCCTGAACCTGCACGGCCCGGCCGCCGCGCTGCTCGAGCACGTGGTCGGCGACGCGCCCTACAAGGTCGCGGTGCGCGGTGCGCCGGGCCGCCTGCCCGACATCAGCGCGCATTCCGACCTGACCGGCGTCGCTCTGCAGTTCCCGGCGCCGTTCGCGAAGGCAGCCGGCACGCCGATGCCGTTCAGCTTCACGCTACAGCCGGCGCCGCAGGCGGACGGCAAGCGCCTCGAACACGCCGACCTGACGCTCGGCCCCGTGTCCGCGACCTACCTGCTCGACGCGACGCGCGGCCAGCCGCTGCGCGCGGTGCGCGGCGCGATGGGCATCCACCGGATGCCCGACATGCCGCAGGACGGCGTGAGCGCGGCCGTCGACGTCAACGAACTGGACGCCGATGCGTGGCTCGCGCTGGCCCATACGCTGAAACCCGACACGCCGCGCGCGCCGGAGCCGCAGGCTGCGCCGCGCGTCGATTTCGCGAGCTTCGTGCCGAAGCGCTTCGCGTTCCATTTCGGCACGCTGAAGCTGCTCAAGCGCAACTGGGAAAACGTGATCGTCGGCGCGTCGCACATCGACGAGCTCTGGCAGGCGAACATCGCGTCGAACCAGGTGTCGGGCTACCTGTCGTGGGCGCCGGGCGGCGGCCACAACGGCGCGGGCGTGCTGAACGCGCGGCTCGCGAAGCTCGTGGTCCCGGACAGCGCGCAGCACGATCTCGTCGGCCGCGCGATGAACCTGCCGACGCCGACCGACCGTCCGATGCCGTCGATCGACCTGATCGTCGACCAGGTCGTCGCGCGCAACCACGACATCGGCCGCCTCGTCGTCAACGCGCGCAATATCGACGAAGCCGGCACGCCGGTCTGGCAGCTCGACAAGCTGGAGCTGTCGAACCCGGCCGCGAAGCTGACGGCGACCGGCAACTGGCGCACGTCACGCCGTGCGCTTGCCCGCGGCGCCGACGAAAACGACGCGCCGCGCCGCACGGTGTTCGACTTCAAGCTCGACATCGACAACGCGGGCGCACTGCTCGACCGCGTCGGCCTGCCCCGCACGCTTGCCGACGGCCATGGCACGGTCACGGGCAAGGTCGGCTGGCGCGGCGGCCCGACCGCACTCGACTTCCCGTCGCTCGGCGGCCAGATTGCGCTCGATCTCGAACACGGCCAGATCCTGAAGGTCGATCCGGGTGCGGCGAAACTCCTCGGCGTGCTGAGCCTGCAGAGCCTCGCGCGCTTCCTGACGCTGAATTTCCGCGACGTGATCGGCAAGGGGCTGCCGTTCGACAAGATCACCGGTACCGGCCAGATCTCGAACGGGATTGCCCGCACCGACGACTTTTCGATGATGACGGGGCCCGCGAACGTCACCGTGCGCGGCGCGGTCGATCTCGGCACCGAGACGCAGGACCTGCATGCGCACGTCGCGCCGAAAATCAGCGCGGGCGCAGCCGCGATCGGGGCGGCCATCATCAACCCGCTGCTCGGCGTCGGCGTGCTGGCCGCGAACTATGCGCTGTCGGAGACGCTGTCGCGCGCGTTCGCGCTCGACTACGCAATCACCGGCTCGTGGGCGCACCCGCACATCGAGCGGGTGCAAGGCGATCAGGGTAAGATGAATCACGGTCCGGCCGATGCGGCGAACCATTGAGCCGCGCGCCGAACCGCGCACGGTACCGGGCCGCACCCCATTTTTATGACGCAACCGATCCAGCGATGACCGACCCTACCCGTTCCGCCACGTCCTTCCAGGTCGCCGCGCTGCAGATGGTGAGCACGCCGGACGTCACGCGCAATCTCGCCGAAGCCCGCCGCCTGATCGCGGAAGCTGCTGGCGAAGGCGCGCAGCTCGTGCTGCTGCCCGAGTATTTCTGCTTCATGGGGCACCGCGACACCGACAAGCTCGCGCTCGCCGAACCCTACCGGGACGGCCCGATCCAGCACTTCCTCGCGGACGCCGCGCGTCGCCACGGCATCTGGGTGATCGGCGGCACGCTGCCGCTGAAGGCGCCGGAGCCCGATCGCGTGCTGAACACGACGCTCGTGTTCGATCCGTCCGGCAACGAAGCCGCGCGCTACGACAAGATCCACCTATTCAACTTCGAAAAAGGCGACGAGTCGTTCGACGAGGCCCGCACGATCCGCGCGGGCGATACGGTCGTCGCGTTCGATGCGCCGTTCGGGCGGGTCGGCCTGTCGGTCTGTTACGATCTCCGCTTTCCGGAGCTGTATCGCAGGATGGGCGACTGCGCGCTGATCGTCGTACCGTCGGCGTTTACGTATACGACGGGCCGCGCGCACTGGGAAATGCTGCTGCGCGCGCGGGCCGTCGAAAACCAGTGCTACGTGCTCGCGGCCGCGCAAGGCGGCAAGCACGAGAACGGCCGGCGCACCTGGGGCCACAGCATGCTGATCGACCCGTGGGGCGAGATCGTCGCGGTTCGCGACGTGGGCGCCAGCGTCGTGCTCGGCGCGATCGATCCGCAGCGCATCACCGACGTGCGCCAGAGCCTGCCCGCGTGGCGGCACCGCGTGCTGACCTGAATCCCCCGCGCCGCTTGAAACGCCGCACGGCCAACCCATCTGCCCAGAAGCACCCGACAACTTTTTGAGAAACCCCGATATCCGCATGAACATCATCGAACCCGGCATCCGCAACCTCGCGCTGGCGAAGGACATCCTGCTCACGCCGTATGGCCTCGACGAAAGCCTGCTCACGCGCACGATCGCCGACATCTTCACGCATCGCGTCGACTACGCGGACCTGTACTTCCAGGCGACCCGCAGCGAAGCGTGGAGCCTCGAGGAAGGCATCGTCAAATCGGGCAGCTTCAGCATCGACCAGGGCGTCGGCGTGCGCGCGGTCGCGGGCGACCGCACCGCATTCGCGTACTCGGACGACCTGTCGCCGGAAGCGATCGCACAAGCCGCGGCGGCCACCAAGGCGATCGCGGCGGCCGGCGGCGGCCGCCAGAAAATCAAGGCGGCCACGTCGCTGAAGGGCATCTCGGGCCGCGACCTGTACCTGCCGTCCGATCCGCTCGCGTCGCTCGACGCGACGGCCAAGGTCAAGCTGCTCGAGCGCATCGAACAGATGGCGCGCGGCCGCGACCCGCGCATCACGCAGGTGATGGCAGGCCTCGCCGGCGAATACGACGTCGTGCTGGTCGCGCGCAGCGACGGCGCGCTCGCGGCCGACATCCGCCCGCTCGTGCGCGTGTCGGTCACGGTGATCGCCGAGCAGAACGGCCGCCGCGAGATCGGCTCCGGCGGCGGCGGCGGCCGCTTCGACTACGGCTACTTCACCGACGAAGTGCTGTCGCGCTACGTCGACGACGCCGTGCATGCGGCGCTCGTCAACCTCGACGCCCGTCCCGCGCCGGCCGGTGCGATGACGGTCGTGCTCGGGCCGGGCTGGCCGGGCGTGCTGCTGCACGAGGCGATCGGCCACGGTCTCGAGGGCGACTTCAACCGCAAGGGTTCGTCGGCATTCGCGGGCCGGATCGGCGAGCGGGTCGCCGCGAAGGGCGTGACCGTCGTCGACGACGGCACGCTGCCGAACCGCCGCGGCTCGCTGAACATCGACGACGAAGGCAACCCGACGCAGTGCACGACGCTGATCGAGGACGGCATCCTGAAGGGCTACATCCAGGACACGCTGAACGCGCGCCTGATGAAGATGCCGGTCACGGGCAACGCGCGGCGCGAGTCGTACGCGGCGCTGCCGATGCCGCGCATGACCAACACGTACATGCTGAACGGCGACAAGGATCCGCAGGAAATCATCGCGTCGGTGAAGAACGGCCTGTACGCGGTGAACTTCGGCGGCGGCCAGGTCGACATCACGAACGGCAAGTTCGTGTTCTCGGCGTCCGAGGCGTACATGATCGAGAACGGCAAGATCACCTACCCGGTGAAGGGCGCGACGCTGATCGGCAGCGGCCCCGAATCGCTGAAGGACGTGAGCATGATCGGCAACGACATGTCGCTCGACTCGGGTGTCGGCGTGTGCGGCAAGGAAGGCCAGAGCGTACCGGTCGGCGTCGGCCAGCCGACCCTGCGGATCGACAGGATGACGGTCGGCGGTACGGCATAACCGCATCGCGGCGCAGACATTCCGCGCATTTTGAAGAAAACGCGCGGAATGTCCGCATTTTCGACGTTCCCCGGTTGCCAGCCGCCCGGCGACGGGGTATAAATTCCGAATCAACTTTTTTGACGAACCGAATCTCCGTCATGTCCGCCAAGTTTTACTTTTACTTTTTTTGGTATCTCAGACCGCTGGCGGATCGAGAGGGTTGATGGCGCGTAAAGCGCAACCGAAATTCCCGAAAAAACCGCCGGCGAACCCGGCGGTTTTTTTTCGCCCTTCGCCACCCGGTCGCCGCCGCAGCGGTCCCGCGGCCCCGACCGAAACCACTGAATCGCTTGAATTGATGAATCTGCCGCACGCGCACTGACCGAACGGCGCCCGGAACCAAGGAGAAACAGCATGCCCCCGCACAACACCGACGACGTCCGCATTCGTGAACTCAAGGAACTCACGCCGCCCGCCCACCTGATTCGCGAATTCGCGTGTTCCGAAGCCGCGTCCGAGCTGATCTACAACTCGCGCCAGTCGATGCACCGCATCCTGCACGGGATGGACGACCGGCTGATCGTCGTGATCGGGCCGTGCTCGATCCACGACACGAAGGCGGCGATCGAGTACGCGGGGCGGCTGGCGAAGGAGCGCGAGCGCTTCAAGGGCGAACTGGAAATCGTGATGCGCGTGTACTTCGAAAAGCCGCGCACGACGGTCGGCTGGAAGGGCCTCATCAACGATCCGCACCTCGACAACAGCTTCAAGATCAACGAAGGGTTACGCACCGCGCGCGAGCTGCTGCTGCAGATCAACGAAATGGGGCTGCCGGCCGCGACCGAATACCTCGACATGATCAGCCCGCAGTACATCGCCGACCTGATCTCGTGGGGCGCGATCGGCGCACGCACCACCGAGTCGCAGGTGCACCGCGAACTCGCGTCGGGGCTGTCGTGCCCGGTCGGCTTCAAGAACGGCACCGACGGCAACGTGAAGATCGCGGTCGACGCGATCAAGGCCGCGTCGCAGCCGCACCATTTCCTGTCGGTGACGAAGGGCGGCCATTCGGCGATCGTGTCGACCGCCGGCAACGAGGACTGCCACGTGATCCTGCGCGGCGGCAAGACGCCGAACTACGACGCGGACAGCGTGAACGCCGCCTGCGCGGACATCGGCAAGGCCGGCCTCGCCGCACGCCTGATGATCGACGCGAGCCACGCGAACAGCTCGAAGAAACACGAGAACCAGATCCCCGTGTGCGCGGACATCGGCCGCCAGGTCGCGGCCGGCGACGCCCGCATCATCGGCGTGATGATCGAGTCGCACCTCGTCGAGGGCCGCCAGGATCTGAAGGAAGGCTGCGAACTGACCTACGGCCAGAGCATCACCGATGCGTGCATCGCGTGGGACGACAGCGTGAAGGTGCTCGAAGGTCTCGCGGAATCGGTCAAGGCACGCCGCGTCACGCGCGGCAGCGGGAACTGATCGCACACTGAGACAGGCTGACCGCATGGCCCCGCCTGACGGCGGGTTGGCCATGCGGTCAGCCTGCGGTCGTCGTTTCGCTCTGCCAGACTAGCTAACATCATCTAGCTAACCAGGGAGGGTGACCATGCCGACCGTCAACATGCACGATGCCAAATCGCGGCTCTCAAGCCTCGTTGAAGCGCTTGAACTGTGGGGCGCGAATCCGAAGTCGTGATCGCCCGAAATGGTCATCCGGTTGCCCGGATCGTTCCTTATACTGCGCCAAAGCGGATCGGCGCAGCCCGTCAGTTGCTTGCCGGGCTGAACATCCCGACAACCGTCGAGGCATTCAATGCCGGCGATGAATCGATCGCTGCAGACTTCGATGCCAGCTCGGAACACAGGCTCGCACCGTGAAGCTGCTGCTCGATACGCACATCGCGCTCTGGGCAGCCGAAGGCGCGCCTCACCTTTCGGCGACCGCGACCGCATTGATCGAACATCCCGAAAACACGCTGTACGTCAGCGCCGCGTCCATCTGGGAAATCGCGATCAAGTATCGCAAAGGCAATCTGCCCGTCCATCCGCGCGATGCGCGTTCGGCGTTCCGGCTCGCTGGTTTTGCGGAATTGCCGATCAGCAGCGATCACATCGAAGGGGTCGCCGCATTGCCTGATTTTCCGGATCATGCCGATCCGTTCGACCGCGTGATGGTCGCGCAGGCCCTCCATGAAGGCATGCCGCTCGTCAGTGCCGATCCCAAGGTGTGGCGCTATCACGCCACGCTGATGCTGCGTGCCTGACGCGCTGCCTGCCACAAAATCAAAGCCCGGCTCGCGCCGGGCTTTTTCATTGGTCGCAGACCTTGCGGGTACGCGTCACTCGAGCGCGCCCGAACCGAAGATTTCGGTGTTCACGCGCTCCGACGCCACACCGAGTGCGATCAGCGCGTCACGCTGCGCCTTCATGAACGCGATCGGGCCGCAGATGTAGTAGTCGGCATCCGGCACCAGCGCGAATTCCTTCACGCGCTCCAGCGTGAGACGGCCTTCGAGGTCGTAGTCGACGCCGACGCGATCGTTCGGGCCGACCTGCTCGTACAGCACCGTGCGCTTCACGTTCGCATTCGCCCGCACCGTGTCGTTCAGCCAGTCGCGGAACGCGTGCACCGCGCCCGAACGGCACGCATGGACGAACCGCACGTCGCGCTTGCTGCCTTCCGCGACCAGCGTCGACGCCATCGACATCATCGGCGTGATGCCGACGCCGCCCGAGATCAGCACGACCGGCGTCTCGACGCCACGCTTCAGCGAGAATTCGCCCATCGGCGCGGTCACCTCGACGATCGCACCCTCCTCGACGCCGTCGTGCATCAGCGTCGACACCTTGCCGGCCGGAATGACTTCCGGCTTGCCGGCTTCGCGCTTCACCGAGATGCGCAGCCACTTGCCGTTCGGCGCGTCGGACAGGCTGTACTGGCGCGGCTGGTCAACGCCGAGGTCGCCGACGAAGCGCTTCACCGTGATGTACTGGCCCGGTTCGAACGTCGGTGCCGCGCCGCCGTCCGCCGGCGTCAGGTAGAACGACGTGATCTCGTCGCTCTCGCGCACCTTGCGCTCGACCTTGAACGGGCGGAACCCGCTCCATGCGGCGCCTGCATACAGGTCGGCCTCGGCGCCGATCAGGATCTGAGCGAGCTGGCCGTACGCGACGCGCCATGCTTCGAGCGTGTCGGCGTCGACTGCATCGCCGAGCACCTCGACGATCGACGCGAGCAGGTTCTCGCCGACGATCGGGTAATGCTCGGGGCGGATGTTCAGGCTCGCGTGCTTGTGCGCAATGTGCGACACGGCGCCGCCCAGCGCGCCGAGGTTGTCGATGTTCGCCGCATACGCATAGACGGCCTTCGCGAGCGTCTCCGGCTGGCTGCCGGTCTTCTGGTGCGTCTGGTTGAACAGGTTCTTCAGTTCCGGATGGCGCGCGAACATGCGCTGGTAGAAGTGCTTCGTGATCGTCGCACCGTGCACGGCGAGGACAGGGGCAGTGGCCTTCACGCGAGCCATCTGGTCAGCGGTAATGGGGGTCATGTTCGTTCTCCGTTAAACATGTAGATACGATACATCTTTAAAATTGCCCGTCCCTCGGGCAAATTGTCGCAGTGCGGCAATCCTTGCGCGGCGTCAGCGGACGCGGCCGCGCTCCCACAGCACGTCCGCCCCGCCGTCGGTGCGGTTCAGCACGCGCGCCAGCACGAACAGCAGATCCGACAGCCGGTTCACGTAACGCCGCGGTGCATCATTGAGCGCGTCGTTGCGCCCGAGCGCGACGATCGAGCGCTCCGCACGGCGGCACACCACCCGGCACACGTGCGCGAGCGACGCCGCGCGGGAGCCGGCTGGCAGGATGAACTCCTTCAGCGGCGGCAGCGTCCCGTTGTAATCGGCGAGCCAGCGGTCGAGGCGCGCGAGGTGCGTGTCGTCAATCACCGTGTGGCCGGGGATGCACAGCTCGCCGCCGAGGTCGAACAGGTCGTGCTGGATCGTGACGAGCGCCGTGCGCACGTCGTCGGGCAGCGGCTCGGCGAGCAGCACGCCGAGGTTCGAATTCAGTTCGTCGACGTCGCCGATCGCGGCGATCCGCACATCGTCCTTGCCGATGCGCCGTCCGTCGCCGAGGCCGGTGGTGCCATCGTCGCCGGTGCGCGTGGCGATCTTGCTCAAGCGGTTGCCCATGCGAATGTCCTCTGGTGCGCGGCCGCCGTGCGGCCACGGGTTGCCGTGGAACGCGATTATCGCAGCCCGCGGCGGGGGCCGCAGCAGGCGTTCCAGCGTAGAATGGGCCGAAAGTTTGACAAGCAGTCGTCAGGAGACATTCGTGAATCACCCCGCCCCGCCGGCCGCCACGCGCCGTCCCCTTCCCCCTGCCATGCTCGATGCGCTGCGCGCCGCCTTCGGCGAGCGCGTGTCGACCGCCGACGCCGTCCGCGCCCATCACGGCCGCGACGAATCGCCGTTCGACCCGCAACTGCCCGACGCCGTCGTGTTCGCGCACAGCACGGACGACGTGCGCGAAGTCGTGTCGCTGTGCGCGCTGTACAGCGTACCGCTGATCCCGTACGGCGCCGGCTCGTCGCTCGAAGGTCACCTGCTCGCGGTGCGCGGCGGCGTATCGCTCGACCTCTCGGACATGAACCGCGTGCTGTCGATCAACGCCGAAGACCTGACCGTGACGGTCGAGCCGGGCATCACGCGCAAGGCGCTCAACGAAGCGCTGCGCGACACCGGCCTGTTCTTCCCGATCGACCCGGGCGCCGACGCCAGCATCGGCGGGATGACTGCGACCCGCGCGTCGGGCACCAACGCCGTGCGCTACGGCACGATGCGCGAGAACGTGCTCGGCCTGACCGCCGTGCTCGCCGACGGCCGCGTGGTGAAAACCGGCTCGCGCGCCCGCAAGTCGTCGGCCGGCTACGACCTCACGCGCCTGTTCGTCGGCTCCGAAGGCACGCTCGGCGTGATCACCGAGATCACGCTGCGCCTGCATCCGCTGCCCGAGGCCGTATCGGCCGCGATCTGCACGTTCCCGTCGATGAGCGACGCGGTGCGCACCGTGATCGAGACGATCCAGATCGGCGTGCCGATCGCGCGCGTCGAGTTCGTCGACGCGCTTGCCGTGCGCTCGATCAACCGCCATTCGAACCTGACGCTCACCGAAGCGCCGACGCTGTTCTTCGAATTCCACGGCACCGAGGCCGGCGTGAAGGAACAGGCCGAGCTCGTGCAGGCGCTCGCGGGCCAAAACAACGGCCAGGGCTTCGAATGGGCAACCCGCCCCGAAGACCGCAGCCGCCTCTGGGCCGCCCGCCACAACGCGTATTTCGCGATGCTGCAGTTGAAACCCGGTTGCCGCGCGGTGACGACCGACGTCTGCGTGCCGATCTCGCAGCTCGCCGCGTGCGTCGAGGAAACCGAGGTCGACCTGCGCGCGTCGTCGCTGCCCTGCCCGATCGTCGGCCACGTCGGCGACGGCAATTTCCACGTCGCGATCCTGATCGACCCCGACAAGCCGGAGGAAATCGCCGAAGCCGAGCACATCAACGACCGGATCGTCGAGCGCGCGCTGCGCCTCGGCGGCACCTGTACGGGCGAGCACGGCGTCGGACTGCACAAGATGCGCTTCCTGCCGAAGGAGCACGGCGACAACGCGATCGACACGATGCGTGCGATCAAGCTCGCGCTCGATCCGCGCAACCTGATGAATCCGGGCAAGATTTTCACGTGCTGAGACGGCGTCGCGACACCGCGCCGCCTGCTGCAGGAGATCCCATGAACGCTCCCGTCGAACTGTCGAGCGCGGCACGCGCGCAGCGCCAGCGCGAAGTCGTGCAGGCGCTGATGGCCGTGCTGCCGACGCACTGCCTGCTGTACCGCGACGAAGACACGGCACCGTACGAATGCGACGGCCTGTCCGCGTACCGCCGCCTGCCGCTCGCGGTCGCGCTGCCCGAAACGGAGTCGCAGGTGCAGCGGATCGTGCAGATCTGCCGCCGCATGGAAGTGCCGATCGTGCCGCGCGGCGCGGGCACGAGCCTGTCGGGCGGCGCACTGCCGATCGCGCTCGGCGTCGTGCTGTCGCTTGCGCGCTTCACGCGCATCGTCGAAGTCGATCCTTACGCGCGCACGGCGACCGTGCAACCCGGCGTGCGCAACCTCGCGATCTCGGAAGCCGCCGCGCCGTACGGCCTGTATTACGCGCCCGATCCGTCGTCGCAGATCGCGTGCACGATCGGCGGCAACGTCGCGGAAAATTCCGGCGGCGTGCACTGCCTGAAATACGGGCTGACCGTACACAACGTGATGCGCGTGCGCGCGGTGACGATCGACGGCGAGATCGTCGAGTTCGGCTCGCTCGCGCTCGACATGCCGGGCCTCGACCTGCTCGCCGTGATGATCGGCAGCGAAGGGATGTTCGCGATCGTCACCGAGGTCACGGTGAGGCTGATCCCGAAGCCGCAAACGGCCCAGCTCGTGATGGCGAGCTTCGACGACGTGGTCAAGGGCGGCGAGGCCGTCGCGGCGATCATCGCGTCGGGGATCATCCCGGCCGGGCTCGAAATGATGGACAAGCCGGCCACGCAGGCCGTCGAGGCGTTCACGCACGCGGGCTACGACCTCGACGCGAAAGCGATCCTGCTGTGCGAATCGGACGGCACGCCGGAAGAAGTCGCGGAAGAGATCGTGCGGATGACGGCCGTGCTGCGCGAGCATGGCGCGACGCGCATCCAGGTATCGCGCAACGAACACGAGCGGCTGCGCTTCTGGTCGGGCCGCAAGAACGCGTTCCCGGCCGCCGGCCGGATTTCCGCCGACTATTACTGCATGGACGGCACCGTGCCGCGCCGTGCGATCGGCCCGCTGCTCGCGCGCATCGAGCAGCTCGAAACGCGCTACGGGCTGCGCTGCATCAACGTGTTCCACGCGGGCGACGGCAATATGCATCCGCTGATCCTCTACAACGCGAACGATCCGGACGAGTTGCACCGCGCCGAGCAGTTCGGCGCGGAAATCCTCGAATGCTGCGTGGAATTCGGCGGCAGCGTGACGGGCGAGCACGGCGTCGGCATCGAGAAGCTCAATTCGATGTGCGTACAGTTCTCGCCGCAGGAGCGCGATGCGTTCTTCGCGGTCAAGCGCGCGTTCGATCCGGCCGGGCTGCTGAACCCGGACAAGGGCATCCCGACCCGTGCGCGCTGCGCCGAGTACGGTCGCCAGCACGTGCGCGGCGGGCTGCTGCCGCACCCCGACCTGCCGCGTTTCTGAGCATTGCGCGCGGTACGCCGGCCCGGGCCGGCGGCCGGGTCGCGGCGGACGGCCACGTTCGCGCGGCGGCGCAAGCATGCCGTCTGCGATACGGGGCTTAGGGATAGTCGCGATGTGGATTCGCGCCACCCCGGTACAATCGACCGAACAACAAGTCGAGGCAGCAACAGAACATGGAAGAGGACGACATCGTCGCCGGATGGGCCGAGCGCGTCCGCGCCGCCAGTGCCGACGGCCGGCCGCTGCGGATTCGCGGCGGCGGCACCAAGGACTGGTACGGCCAGGCGCTCGAGGGCGAAATACTCGACACGCGCGCGTTTCAGGGCGTCGTGTCGTACGACCCGGCCGAACTCGTCGTCACGGTCCGCGCGGGCACGCCGCTCGCGCAGCTTGAAACCGTCCTCGCCGAGTGCGGCCAGATGCTGCCGTTCGAGCCGCCGCACTTCGGCCGCGCGGCCACCGTCGGCGGCTGCGTCGCGGCCGGTCTCGCGGGCCCGCGGCGCGCTACCTGCGGCGCGCCGCGCGATTTCGTGCTCGGCGTCACGCTGATGAACGGCCGCGGCGAAATGCTGCGCTTCGGCGGGCAGGTCGTGAAGAACGTCGCCGGCTACGACGTGTCGCGGCTGATGGCCGGCGCGCTCGGCACGCTCGGGCTGATGCTCGACCTGTCGATCAAGGTGCTGCCGATGCCCGTCGCCGAAGTCACGCTGAAGTTCGAGATGACCGCGACCGACGCGGTACGCAAGCTCAACGAATGGGGCGGCCATCCGCTGCCCGTCAGCGCGAGCGGGTGGCGCAACGGCACGCTCGTGCTGCGCCTGTCGGGCGCCGAGGCAGCCGTGAAATCCGCAAAGACGCAGCTCGGCGGCGAAGTCGTCGACGCGGTCGAGGCCGAGCGTTTCTGGGCCGGCCTGCGCGAGCATACCGACCCGTTCTTCAACGGCATCCCGCCCGGCTATGCGCTGTGGCGCCTCGCACTGCCGTCGATCACCGAACCGATGCACCTGCCGGGCACCCAGTTGATGGAATGGGGTGGCGCGCAGCGCTGGTGGATCACCGACGCCGATGCACAGACCGTGCGGATGAGCGCAAAGCAGGCCGGCGGCCACGCGACGCTGTTCCGCGCGGGCGACGCGTACGACCGCAGCGCGGGCGTGTTCACGCCGCTCCCCGCCCCGATGATGAAAATTCACCGCGGGCTGAAGGCCGCGTTCGATCCCGCGCGCATCTTCAACCGCGGCCGGCTCTACCCGGATCTCTGAGCGATGCAAACGAACCTCGCCGATTTCATCCGCAATACGCCCGACGGCGACGAGGCCGACGCGATATTGCGCAAGTGCGTGCATTGCGGGTTCTGTACCGCGACCTGCCCGACCTACCAGTTGCTCGGCGACGAACTCGACGGCCCGCGCGGCCGGATCTACCTGATCAAGCAGATGGTCGAAGGCGCGCCCGTCACGCGCAGCACACAGCAGCACCTCGACCGCTGCCTCACGTGCCGCAGCTGCGAGACGACCTGCCCGTCCGGCGTCCAGTACGGCCGGCTCGTGGAGATCGGCCGCAAGCACGTCGAGGCGCAGGTGAAGCGCCCGGTGCAGCAGCGGCTCGTGCGCCGCCTGCTCGCGAGCCTCGTGCCGAACGAGGCGTTGTTCTCGCCAGTGATGCGACTCGGCCAGCACGTGCGGCCGCTGCTGCCGAAGCGGCTGCGCGACAAGGTGCCGCCGCGCACGCGGCTGCTCGAATGGCCGCACCTCACGCATACGCGCAAGATGCTGATGCTCGGCGGCTGCGTGCAGCCGTCGATGCTGCCGAACATCAACATCGCGACCGCGCGTGTGCTCGACGCGCTCGGCATCGAAACGGTCGTCGCGCCCGATGCGGGCTGCTGCGGCGCGATCCGCCTGCACCTGAACTATCACGACGAAGCGCTCGACGACGCACGCCGCAACATCGACGCATGGTGGCCCCATGTCGAACAGGGCGTCGAGGCGATCGTGATGAACGCGTCGGGCTGCGGCGCGACGGTGCTCGAATACGCGCACCTGCTGCGCGACGACCCGGCCTACGCGGAGAAGGCGCAGCGCATCGTGTCGCTCACGCGCGACATCTCGGATGTGCTGCTCGCGTTCGAGGCCGAGCTCGCGACGCTCGCGCGACGCCGCGCGATCCATACGGTCGCGTACCACCCGCCGTGCACGCTGCAGCACGGCCAGCAGTCGCGCGGCAAGGTCGAACGCCTGCTCGAGACGCTCGGCATCGACGTGCGGCTGCCGGCCGACAGCCATCTCTGCTGCGGCTCGGCCGGCACCTATTCGCTGACGCAGCCGTCGCTGTCGTACCGCTTGCGCAAGCAGAAGCTGCTGAAGCTGCAGGCGCTCGAACCGCAGATGATCGTCTCCGGCAACGTCGGCTGCATCGCGCACCTGCAGAGCGGCACGCAGATTCCGGTCGCCCACTGGATCCAGCTCGTCGAGCATCTGCTGTACGGGTAGGGCCGGTTCATGCGAATGACGGATGGGCGCTGGGCCTCGCGCGCGGCGTCCGTATAATGGGCGGATCGATGCGTCGCGTGCCGCGGCGCATCCGCTCCATGCCCGCTTCCGTGCCTGCTTTCGTGTCCGTCATGTCCGATCTCGCCGCCCGTCTCGAATCCGTTCATCACCGCATCGCCGACGCCGCCCGCGCGGCCGGCCGCGATCCCGCCTCCGTGTCGCTGCTCGCCGTGTCCAAAACGTTTCCCGCCGACGACGTGCGCGCCGCGCATGCGGCCGGACAGCGCGCCTTCGGCGAAAACTACGTGCAGGAATCGATCGACAAGATCGACGCGCTCGCCGACCTGCGCGCCAGCCTCGAATGGCATTTCATCGGGCCGCTGCAATCGAACAAGACGCGCCCGGTGGCCGAACGCTTCGACTGGGTCCATTCGGTCGACCGGCTGAAGATCGCGCAGCGCCTGTCGGAACAACGCCCCGCGCACCTGCCGCCGCTCAACGTGTGCGTGCAGGTGAACATCAGCGGCGAGACGTCGAAGAGCGGCGTCGCGCCGGCCGACGTGGCCGAGGTCGCGCGCGCGGTCGCGGCGCTGCCGTCGCTGCGGCTGCGCGGCCTGATGGCGATTCCCGAACCGGCCGGCGACACCGAAGCGCAACGCGCGCCGCATCGCGCGCTGCGCATACTGTTCGACGCGTTACGCGCCGACGGCCTGCCGCTCGACACGCTGTCGATGGGCATGTCCGCCGATCTCGATGCGGCCGTGCTGGAAGGCGCGACGATCGTGCGCGTCGGCACCGCGATCTTCGGCGCGCGCGATTACTCGCACTGAACACCGCACCCTTTACGCCCTACTGTTCACTCACTCGCTCAATCGGACATCATGAAAATCGCATTCATCGGCGGCGGCAACATGGCCGCGGCCCTGATCGGCGGCCTGATCAAGCGCGGCGTTGCCGCTGACGGCCTGTATGCCATCGACGTCAACGAAGAGGTGCGCGCGCGCGCCGCGCAGCAGTTCGGCGTGCGCACCGGCGCGGCCATCGACGCGACGCTCGCCGACTACGACGCGGTCGTGCTCGCAGTGAAGCCGCAGGTGCTGAAGGACGTCGCGCAGGCGCTCGCGCCGCACCTGAAGTCGCAGCTCGTGATCAGCATCGCAGCCGGCATCCGCGGCAGCGATCTGGCGCGCTGGCTCGGCGACTACCCGCGCGTCGTGCGCACGATGCCGAACACACCCGCGCTCGTCGGCATGGGCGTGACGGGCCTCGCCGCGCTGCCGGGCGTCGATGCGGCGGGCCGCGAACTCGCGTCGAACGTGCTTGGCGCGGTCGGCGAGATCGTGTGGTTCGACGACGAGTCGAAGCTCGACGCCGTCACGGCCATTTCGGGCAGCGGCCCGGCCTACGTGTTCTATTTCATCGAAGCGCTACAGGAAGCCGCGCGCCAGCTCGGCATGAACGACGAACAGGGTCGTGCTCTCGCGGTCGCGACGTTCACGGGTGCCGCGCAACTCGCTGCGCAATCGGGCGAGCCTGCGAGCGTGCTGCGCGAACGCGTGACGTCGAAGGGCGGCACGACGGCCGCCGCGCTCGCGTCGTTCGACGCGCAAGGCGTGAAGGACGCGATCGTGCGCGGTGCGCTCGCGGCCGAAGCGCGCGCGAAGGAAATGGGCGACGAGCTCGGTCGCGCGTAAGCGCACCGGCGGTACCGGCCCGGTGCTTTCTGCGCCGCATGGGCCGTCCCTCTGCCTTGCTCGACCAACAAAAAAAGCGGCCCAGGCCGCTTTTTTGTTGCCGCGATCCGCACGACATGACGCCGGCGGACAGATCGGGAAGCTCAGCTCCCTGCCAGCAGGTAATGCACGGCAATGCCCGCGAACAGCACGCCACCGAGCCAGTTGTTGTGCCGGAACGCCGCGAAACACGGCATCCGCTCGCGGTCCTTGATCAGCGTGTAGTGATACAGCGCACAGCCGACCGCCGCCGCCCAGCCGGCCCAGTATGCGAGGCCGAAGCCCAGCGTCACGCCGATCCACACGTAGATGCCGAGCGTCACCGCGTAGCACAGCATGACGGCCGCGACGTCGAAGCGGCCGAACGTCAGCGCGGACGTGCGGATCCCGATCTTGATGTCGTCGTCGCGATCGACCATCGCGTATTCGGTGTCGTACGCGACCGACCAGAAAATGTTCGCGATCAGCATCACCCACGCGATCGTCGGCACCGTGTCCTGCACGGCCGCGAACGCCATCGGAATGCCGAAGCCGAACGCGATGCCGAGATACGCCTGCGGAATCGCGAAGAAGCGCTTCATGAACGGATACGAGCCCGCGACGAACAACGCGACGACGGACAGCTGCTTCGTCAGCGTGTTGAGCGGCAGGATCAGCAGGAACGAGATGAAGGCGAGCCCAACCGCGATCGCGATGGCTTCCCACGCGCGGATCTTGCCCGACGTCAGCGGCCGGTCGGCCGTGCGCTTCACATGGCGGTCGAAATCGCGGTCGGCATAATCGTTCATCGCGCAGCCGGCCGAGCGCATCAACAGCGTGCCGAGCGAGAAGATCACGAGCAGCGGCCAGCGCGGATGGCCGTCGGACGCGATCCACAGCGCGTTGAGCGTCGGCCACAGCAGCAGCAGGCTGCCGATCGGCTTGTCCATCCGGACGAGCCGCAGATACAGGGGAAAGCGGGCAAGCATGGCGAAGCACCGGGAAGATAACCCCGGCATTTTAGAGCCGAGCGGTGCTTCGCGTCATGTCGGCGCAGCTGGCGGGCGGTAGCTGCGGGACACCAGCGCGCTGCGTGTGCCCGCTGCACACGGCCGAGCCGCAAAGCGCATCAATCAAGGGACAGAGCCGGCGCACGCGCGGACCCGTCGGGCGCACCGGCCTGCGCTCGGCCCGATGCAGGCGGATCAATCAGGGCCGGAGCGGCGCGCGAGGGCTTCTGCCAGCCTGGCGCGCGTTGCACGCCTACGCGAGCAGCGACCGCAGCATCCACGCGGGTTTTTCATGCGTCTGTAAGCGCTGCGTCAACAGGTCGGCGGTCGGCTCGTCGCTCGCCGCATCAGCGAGCGGGAAGATTGCGCGCGCGGTGCGTACGACCGCCTCATGCCAGGCCTTCCGCGATCTTCTTGCGGTCCTTGTCGCTGATGCCGATGTTGATCCGGCCAGCGGGAGTCTTCCCGATCATGTTCTGGACTCCTTATTCAATCAACCGGAGCCATGAAAGCGAATCGGGTTACCTGCCTGTCTACACCACACCACTCGCACACAGTGCTCGCCACTACGCGTGGCGCGTGAAACGCCGCGCTCAGGCGATCGCGTGCAGCGCCTGCGACGCCAGTTCGGCCGCACCGCCGATGACGATCGCGAATCCGACTACGTACCGCGCGATCTCGGCCGGCGCCGCCAGTGCGGCGCGCATGTTCAACTTCATTTGCGTCATGATCGTCACTCCTTCAACGAAACCCAGGGTCAGGAAGAAACGGCCGGCTGGATGACCGGCCGTTTCCCGTTACTGCATTACCGCACTACTGCACTACTGCACGGCGATGCTCACGCGAGGTCGAAGCGGTCGAGGTTCATCACCTTGTTCCAGGCCGCGACGAAGTCACGTGCGAACTTCTCCTTCGCATCCGCGCTGCCGTACACCTCGGCCAGCGCACGCAGTTGCGCATGCGAGCCGAAGATCAGGTCGACGCGCGAGCCGGTCCACTTGACCTTGCCCGTTGCACGATCGCGCCCTTCGAACACGTCGTTCGCGGCCGACACCGGCTTCCATTCCGTGCCCATATCGAGCAGGTTCACGAAGAAGTCGTTCGTCAGCGCTTCCGGACGGTCGGTGAACACGCCGTGCTTCGCATCGCCGGCGTTCGCACCGAGCACGCGCAGGCCACCGACGAGTGCCGTCATCTCGGGTGCGCTCAGCGTCAGCAGTTGCGCCTTGTCGACCAGCAGTGCCTCGGCCGGCGTCTGGTAGGCGTGCTTCAGGAAGTTGCGGAAGCCGTCTGCAACCGGCTCGAGCACGGCCATCGCTTCGATGTCGGTCTCTTCCTGCGACGCATCCGCGCGGCCCGGTGCGAACGGCACCGTCACCGCGACGCCCGCGTTCTTCGCAGCCTGCTCGACGCCGGCCGCACCGGCCAGCACGATCAGGTCGGCGAGCGATACCTTCTTGCCGCCCGTCTGCGCGTCGTTGAACGCCTTCTGCACGCCTTCGAGCGTCGCGAGCACCTTCGCGAGTTCGGCCGGACGGTTCACTTCCCAGTCCTTCTGCGGCGCGAGGCGGATACGCGCACCGTTTGCACCACCGCGCTTGTCCGAACCGCGGAACGTCGCAGCCGACGCCCATGCGGTCGACACGAGCTGCGACACCGACAAGCCCGATGCGAGCACCTTCGCCTTCAGCGCCGCGACGTCGGCGTCGTCGATCAGCTTGTGATCGACGGCCGGGATCGGGTCCTGCCACAACAGATGCTCGGCCGGCACGTCCGGGCCGAGATAGCGGGCACGCGGGCCCATGTCGCGGTGCGTGAGCTTGAACCATGCGCGCGCGAACGCGTCGGCGAACTCGGCCGGGTTCTCGTAGAAGCGGCGCGAAATCTTCTCGTAGGCCGGATCGAAACGCAGCGACAGGTCGGTCGTCAGCATCGTCGGACGATGCTTCTTCGACGCATCGAACGCATCCGGAATCACATCGCCGGCGTCCTTCGCGACCCACTGGTGCGCGCCGGCCGGGCTCTTCGTGAGCTCCCATTCGTAGCTGAACAGGTGCTTGAAGAAGTCGTTGCTCCACTGCGTCGGCGTCGACGTCCACGTGACTTCGAGGCCGCTCGTGATGGCATCCTTGCCCTTGCCCGTGCCGAACGTGCTCTTCCAGCCGAGGCCCTGCTCTTCGAGGCCCGCGGCTTCCGGCTCGGCGCCGACGTTCGAGGCCGGACCGGCGCCGTGCGTCTTGCCGAACGTGTGGCCGCCCGCGATCAGCGCGACCGTCTCTTCGTCGTTCATCGCCATGCGCGCGAACGTCTCGCGGATGTCATGCGCGGCGGCGACCGGGTCGGGGTTGCCGTCCGGGCCTTCCGGGTTCACGTAGATGAGGCCCATCTGCACCGCGGCGAGCGGGCTTTCGAGGTCGCGCTTGCCCGAGTAGCGGCTGTTCGGGCCGCCGCTCAGTTCCAGCCAGATCTTTTCCGAACCCCAGTACACGTCGTCCGGCTCCCACGTATCGACGCGGCCACCGGCATAGCCGAAGGTCTTGAAGCCCATCGATTCGAGCGCGACGTTGCCGGTCAGGATCAGCAGGTCGGCCCACGAGATGTTGCGGCCGTACTTCTGCTTGATCGGCCACAGCAGCCGGCGCGCCTTGTCGAGGCTGACGTTGTCCGGCCAGCTGTTCAGCGGCGCGAAGCGCTGCTGCCCGCCGCCCGCGCCGCCGCGGCCGTCGGCCGTGCGGTACGTGCCGGCGCTGTGCCAGGCCATGCGAATGAACAGGCCGCCATAGTGGCCGAAGTCGGCCGGCCACCAGTCCTGCGACGTCGTCATCAGCGCGTGCAGGTCCTTCTTCACCGCCGCAAGGTCCAGCTTCTTGAACGCTTCGGCGTAGTCGAAATCCTTGTCCATCGGATCGGACAATGCCGAATGCCGGTGCAGGATGCTCAGGTTAAGCTGATTCGGCCACCAGTCCTTGTTCGTCGTGCCGCCACCAGCGGTGTGGTTGAACGGGCACTTCGTTTCGTTCGACATGCGATTTCTCCTTGGCTTGCTCATATGACTCCACCCGTTCGCTCCGGCGGCATGCCGGGCGCGGTTGGCGGAGTGTCATTGCGGGGATGGGAAACGGAACAGGTTGGTCCTCCTGTCGTACTACGGGATGTCGTGCGTGGCCTGTGACGCGCGCTCCCGCTGCGATGCACCGCAGGCGGGACGCTCGGGGAACTGGCTACCGGCAGGCGTCGTGCCGGCGCTGCGGACGGTATTCCAGCTTTCGGACATGCGATGCTCCCTCATGGCTTGACGGCGGGTGATGCGGGGGAACGCTGAACCCGCGCGAGGCGGCGTTCAGCCACCATACACACGGTCCGCCAGGTACGCGAACGCAATCGGACGCAGGCTGCGAACCGCCGCCCAGGCGCGATGTACGACCGCGTCGCGCGACGGGATGTTCCGCTGCGCACGCTGCAATACCGACTGCATCATGACACCCTCCTTTGACGCTTGCATTCGACGTGTGGATCAGTCGTCGACTTCACGCCGATCCATGGTGAGGATTCTATCTAAATCTATTGAATTATTGAATTTGATAAATTTCATCTATGCGATAGAGAAAAATAAACGGGGTCGCAAGACCCCGTTCATCGTGCTGCCACATGTGCATGCTGCAGCGTGCTCAGTTCATCGTCGCCGGCATGTCGAGCTTCGCGACGCCCGGCAGCTCGCACGCGGAAATCGCGTCGCTGATCGCGTCGATCGCGGGCATCCGCGTGAAGCTCTTGCGCCACACGAGCACCACGCGGCGGTCGGGTACCGGCTCGTTGAACGGCACGTACGACAGCAGTTCGGCATCGGGGCCGTTCGCGCGCGGGCCGACCTCGGCAACCGACATCCGCGGCAGCACGGTGATGCCGACACCGCTTGCGACCATGTGGCGGATCGTCTCCAGCGAAGAGCCCTCGAAGGTTTTCTGGATGCCGTCGGCCGTCTGCGAGAAGCGCATCAGCTCCGGGCACACGCCGAGCACGTGATCGCGGAAGCAGTGGCCGTTGCCGAGCAGCAGCATGGTTTCCTGCTTCAGGTCCTCGGCGTCGATTTCCTCGCGCTTTTCCCACGGATGGCCGGCGGGCAGCGCAACGACGAACGGTTCGTCGTACAGCGGGCGCACCATCAGGCCGGTTTCCGGAAACGGCAGCGCCATGATCGCGGCGTCGATCTCGCCCTGCTTCAGCAATTCGAGCAGCTTCAGCGTGTAGTTTTCCTGCAGCATCAGCGGCATCTGCGGGACCCGCTGGATCATCTGCTTGACGAGCGTCGGCAGCAGGTACGGCCCGATCGTGTAGATCACGCCCAGGCGGAACGGGCCGACCAGCGGATCCTTGCCCTGCTTCGCGATCTCCTTGATCGCGAAGGTCTGCTCGAGCACGCGCTGCGCCTGCGTGACGATCTGGTCGCCGATCGGTGTCACGCTCACTTCGCTCGCACCGCGTTCGAAAATCTGCACGTTGAGCTCGTCTTCGAGCTTCTTGATCGCCACCGACAGCGTCGGCTGGCTCACGAAGCATGCTTCGGCCGCGCGGCCGAAATGCCGTTCGCGCGCGACCGCGACGATGTATTTCAATTCAGTCAGCGTCATTGTGGGTCAATCAGAGATATACAAGCGATAGGTTTAATTTATACACCCTGTGACACCGGTTCGCCAAGTTTCTCTGCATCGGAATGCTTCAAACGGCGGTTTGAAATCCGGCTCCGACCCGCGAATCAGGCCTTCAGATACTGCTCGCGCGCGCCGAGCCAGCGTGCGAGATGCTGCGTGACGATCTCGGGATACGCGGCAATCAGCCGCGTCGCGGCTTCTCGGGCCGGATCGATCAGCCAGCCGTCGGTCTCGAGGTTCGCAAAGCGCAGCATCGCCGCGCCCGACTGGCGTGCGCCGAGGAATTCGCCGGGGCCGCGGATCTCGAGGTCGCGCCGTGCGATCTCGAAGCCGTCGGTCGTCTCGCGCATCGTCTTCAAGCGCTCGCGGCCCGTGAGCGACAGCGGCCCCGTGTACAGCAGCACGCACACCGACGCCGCGGTGCCGCGCCCGACCCGGCCGCGCAGCTGGTGCAGCTGCGCGAGGCCGAAGCGCTCCGCGTGCTCGATCACCATCAGCGACGCATTCGGCACGTCGACGCCGACCTCGATCACGGTCGTCGCGACGAGCAGCTGCACGTCGTTGCGCGTGAACGCTTCCATCACGGCCGCCTTGTCGGCCGGCGACAGCCGGCCGTGCACGAGCCCGACCTTCAGCTCCGGGAGCGCGGTGGCCAGCGTCTCGTAAGTCTCGACGGCCGTCTGCAGCTGCAGCGTCTCGCTCTCCTCGATCAGCGGGCACACCCAGTAGACCTGGCGCCCGGTCAGCGCGGCCTCGCGTACGCGGGCGATCACCTCCTCGCGCCGCGCATCGCCGACGAGGCGCGTCAGCACGGGCGTGCGGCCCGGCGGCAACTCGTCGATCGTCGAGACCTCGAGATCCGCGTAATACGTCATCGCGAGCGTGCGCGGAATCGGCGTGGCCGACATCATCAGCTGGTGCGGCTGGAAGTCGCGCGCGCCGTTGGCCGCATTCGCGGCCTTCGCGCGCAGCGCGAGCCGCTGCTCGACGCCGAAGCGGTGCTGCTCGTCGACGATCACGAGGCCGAGCCGCGCGAATTCGACGGTGTCCTGGATGATCGCGTGCGTGCCGATCACGAGCTGCGCGGTGCCGAGCGCGGCCGCCTCGATCGCCGCGCGCTTCTCCTTCGCCTTCAGGCTGCCCGCGAGCCACGCCACCGTGACGCCGAGCGGCTCGAGCCACGCGCGCAGCTTGCGCGCGTGCTGTTCCGCGAGAATTTCAGTGGGCGCCATCAGCGCGGCCTGGTAGCCGGCGTCGATCGCCTGCGTGGCGGCCAGCGCCGCGACGACCGTCTTGCCGCTGCCGACGTCGCCCTGCAGCAGGCGCTGCATCGGGTGCGCGAGCGTGAGGTCGTTCGCGATCTCGTCGACGACGCGCCCCTGCGCTCCCGTCAGCGTAAACGGCAGCGCCGCGTAGAGCCGGGTCGTCAGCGCATCGGCATCGCTCGCGGCGCGGCGCGGCATCGCGGGCGCCGCACGCGTGCGGCGCTCCTCGTGCGCGCGCTTGAGCGACAGCTGCTGCGCCAGCAGTTCTTCGAACTTGATGCGCGTCCACGCCGGATGCGAGCCGTCCATCAGCGCGGCTTCGTCGGAATCGACGCGCGGGTGGTGCAGGATCCGCACCGCCTGCTCGAGCGACGGCACGTCGAGCGGCAACAGGTAATCGCGCTGGATCTCGGGCGGCAGCAGTTCGGGCAGCGGCGTGCGCTCGACCGCATTCTCGATCGCCTTGCGCAGATAGGCCTGCGACACGCCGGCCGTGCTCGGATAGACGGGCGTGAGCACCTGCGGCAGCGGCGCATCGGCTTCGACGACGCGCACCGCCGGATGCACCATCTCCATCCCGAAGAAGCCGCCGCGCACGTCGCCGCGCACGCGCAGCCGCTGGCCGACGGCCATCTGCTTGACCTGCGAGCCGTAGAAATTCAGGAAGCGCAGCACGAGGTGCTCGCCGTCGTCGTCCTGGATCTTCACGACCAGCTGGCGGCGGGGCCGGTACGCGACCTCGTTGTCGAACACGACACCTTCGGCCTGCGCGATGCCGCCCGGCAGCAGCTCGCCGATCGGCGTGAGCGTGGTTTCGTCCTCGTAGCGCATCGGCAGATGCAGCACGAGATCGATCGAACGCGTGAGGCCGAGCTTCGCGAGCTTGTCGACGGTCTTCACGGGCTTGTCGGCGGCCGGCCTCTTCTTGCGTTTCGCGCCGGCCGTACCCGCTGCGTCGGTCGCGGCGGCGTCATCGGCATCGGGCGCGGCGGCGGCCGGCTGCGCGAGCCTGCCGTCGGCGCCGCGCTTCGGGCCGGCCCGGCGCGGGGCGGCACGCTCCGCCGCGTCTTGAGCGGGCGGCGCGGCATCCTCCGCGTCGAACGGATCGGCGGAATCGGCAACTGCAGCAGGGGAACGGCGTGGTGACACAGGCATCGGATCGTCTGGGTGCTTCGCAAGGCAAGTACAATAGCGGCTTTCACGTCGTCCGAACGAACGACGCCGGCCAGGCCGCGCATCCCGTCATCATAGCGGCTCGCGCGCCCCATTTACGCGTTTCCGCCCTGCCGGCGACGCCCGCCGGCCGCTTCGAACCAGCCCGCATGTTCACGCTTTCCGATTTCGATTTCAATCTGCCGCCCGAGCTGATTGCACAAACCGCGCTGCCCGATCGCACCGCGAGCCGCCTGCTCGAGGTGGACGGCACCGTCGCGCCCGCGCGCCTCGTCGACCGCCATTTCACCGAGCTGCCGTCGTGCATCGCTGCCGGCGACCTGCTCGTCTTCAACGATACCAAGGTGTTGAAGGCGCGTTTCTTCGGCCAGAAGGCCAGCGGCGGCAAGATCGAAGTGCTGATCGAGCGCGTGACGGGCACGCATACGGCGCTGGCGCAGATCCGCGCGAGCAAGTCGCCGGGCGCCGGCACGACGCTGCGGCTCGCCGATGCGTTCGACGTGACGGTCGGCGAGCGCGTCGAGCCGTTCTTCACGCTGCACTTCCCCGCGCCGTGCCTCGACCTGATCGAGCAGCACGGCCGCCTGCCGCTGCCGCCCTATATCGAGCACGATCCGGACGCGACCGACGAGACGCGCTACCAGACCGTCTACGCGAGCAATCCGGGCGCGGTCGCCGCGCCGACGGCCGGGCTGCACTTCGACCGGCCGATGCTCGACCGGCTCGACGCGATGGGCGTGGAACGCGCGACGCTGACGCTGCACGTCGGCGCCGGCACGTTTCAGCCGGTGCGCGTCGACAACATCGCCGAGCACAAGATGCACAGCGAGTGGTACGACCTGCCGCAGTCGCTCGTCGACCGGATCGCCGCGACCCGCGCACGCGGCGGCAATGTGATCGCGGTCGGCACGACGTCGATGCGCGCGCTCGAAGCCGCGGCGCGCGCGGCCGACGAAGCGGGCCGCCCGCTCGCGGCCACGCAGGCCGAGACCGACATCTTCATCACGCCCGGCTATCGTTTCCGCGTGGTCGACCGGCTGGTCACGAACTTCCACCTGCCGAAATCGACGCTGCTGATGCTGGTGTCCGCGTTCGCGGGCGTCGAGACGATCCGCGCCGCGTACCGGCACGCGATCGACGAGCGCTACCGCTTCTTCAGCTACGGCGACGCGATGCTGCTCACGCGCCGCGACACGCCGGAGGCGCCGCGCGCGTAAGCGCGGCATGCGCGGCGGCCCACGCACCGCGCGGCCGCCGTGCCCCGTTTTCCCGCTGCGCGCGCTACGATGGCGCGCACCCGTTTTTTCACCGCCGCCGGTATTCCGGCGGCGCTTCCAACATGCGCCGGACTGTTTTCCGGTAGCAAGGAGAATGACGCGATGACCGAAGGTTCATCCCACGATACGCACGCTGCCGTGCAGGACCGCCCGGCGAACGGGCTTGAATTCGAACTGCTGACGACCGACGGCCACGCGCGCCGCGGCCGCGTGAAGCTCAACCACGGCGTGGTCGAGACGCCGATCTTCATGCCGGTCGGCACCTACGGCACCGTGAAGGCGATCCAGCCGCGCGAGTTGCACGAGATCAAGGCCCAGATCATCCTCGGCAACACGTTCCACCTGTGGCTGCGCCCGGGCCTCGACACGATTGACGCGCACGGCGGCCTGCACGGCTTCATGGGCTGGAACAAGCCGATCCTGACCGACTCGGGCGGCTTCCAGGTGTTCTCGCTCGGCGACCTGCGCAAGATCACCGAGGACGGCGTCACGTTCGCGTCGCCGATCAACGGCGACAAGCTGTTCCTGTCGCCGGAAGTGTCGATGCAGATCCAGAAGGTGCTGAACTCGGACATCGTGATGCAGTTCGACGAATGCACGCCGTACGCGACCAACGGCGTGCCGACCACGCACAAGGAAGCGGCCGACTCGATGCGGATGTCGCTGCGCTGGGCGAAGCGCTCGCTCGACGAGTTCGACCGGCTCGGCAATCCGAATGCACTGTTCGGGATCGTCCAGGGCGGGATGTTCGAGGACCTGCGCGACGAATCGCTCGCGGGGCTCGCCGAGCTCGGCTTCCACGGCCTCGCGATCGGCGGGCTGTCGGTCGGCGAGCCGAAGGAAGACATGATGCGCGTGCTGCGGCACGTGGGCCCGAAGCTGCCGGCCAACAAGCCGCACTACCTGATGGGCGTCGGCACGCCGGAGGACCTGGTCGAAGGCGTCTCGAACGGCATCGACATGTTCGACTGCGTGATGCCGACCCGCAACGCGCGCAACGGCTGGCTCTTCACGCGCTTCGGCGACGTGAAGATCCGCAACGCGACGCACAAGAACTCGCTGAAGCCGCTCGACGCGAGCTGCACGTGCTACACGTGCCAGAACTTCTCGCGCGGCTACCTGCATCACCTGCATCGTGTGGGCGAGATCCTCGGCGCGCAGCTCAACACGATCCACAACCTGCACTACTACCTGCAACTGATGAGCGAGATCCGCGACGCGATCGAAACCCACACGTTCGACGCGTTCCGCCAGCGCTTCGCGGAGGATCGCGCGAGAGGGGTCGACTGACGGGCCGGCGGCCCGCACCGCGGCTCGTCACATGGGACGCGTACTAAATAACGCGTCCCGACTGTCGAACCCGACCGCCAAATATTACAATTACCTTTCCAAACAAGTCGCAACGGTATCGGTTCGCGCTTTAACAGCTTGATCCGAAAGCGCATTTGCCGATCCGTTTGCGCATGGGGCCGGTGGTAGAATAACCGGCTTATTTTTCGATCTTCCCTTACGGAGAGACCAACGTGCCGTTCATTTCCAACGCGTTCGCACAAGGTGCCGGTGGCGCCGAATCGAGCCTGATGAGCTTCCTGCCGCTCATCCTGATGTTTGCCGTGCTCTACTTCATCATGATCCGTCCGCAGATGAAGCGTCAGAAGGAGCATCGCAACATGCTCGCGGCCATGGCCAAGGGCGACGAAGTCGTCACGAGCGGCGGCCTCGTGGGCAAGGTGACGAAGGTCACCGAAGGCTACATCGGCGTCGAAATCGCCGAAGGCACCGAAATCACCGTGCAGAAGGCTGCCGTCACGACCATTCTGCCGAAGGGCACGATCAAGTCGCTGTAAGGCTTTCACCGAGCGTCCGGCTCCCCGCGCCGTGCCCGCCTGAGAGAGCGGGCCGCCGCGGCGCCGGACGCGACGCTTTCACGCCAACCACCCGTTCGGCTCCCTCATGAATCGTTATCCACTCTGGAAATATGTCGTGATGGTCGTGGCGCTCGCCATCGGCCTTCTGTACACATTGCCCAACTTCTTCGGCGAAGCGCCGGCGGTGCAGGTGTCGAGCGGCAAGGCCACGGTCAAGCTCGACTCGACCACGCTGACCCAGGTCGAATCGGCGCTCGCCTCCGCGCAGATCACGCCGGACGACGTCACCTTCGAGAACACGGCGACCAACGCGAACATCCGCGTGCGCCTGAAGGACACCGATACGCAGCTGCGCGTCAAGGACCTGCTGCAGAAGTCGCTGAACGCCGACCCGAACGATCCGCAGTACGTCGTCGCCCTGAACCTGCAGAGCGCGTCGCCGCGCTGGCTGACCGCCCTGCACGCGCTGCCGATGTATCTCGGCCTCGACCTGCGCGGCGGCGTCCACTTCCTGCTCCAGGTCGACATGACGGGCGCGCTGACGAAGAAGCTCGATTCCGACGCATCCGACGCGCGCACGCTGCTGCGCGACAAGAACATCCGCGACGGCGGCGTCAGCCGCGTCGACCAGTCCGTGGTCGTCAATTTCAGCGATGCGCAGACGGCGGAAGACGCCCGCAAGGTGCTCGCGCTGTCGATCACCGAACTGCAATGGGCGACCCAGCCCGGCGGTGGCGGCACGCAAGTCGTCGGCACGTTTACGCCGGCCGTGCAGAAGTCCGTCGAGGACGCCGCGCTCAAGCAGAACCTGACGACGCTCCACAACCGCGTGAACGAACTCGGCGTGTCCGAGCCGATCCTGCAGCAGCAAGGCAGCGACCGCATCGTCGTCGAACTGCCGGGCGTGCAGGACACCGCGAAGGCGAAGGACATCATCGGCCGTACCGCGACGCTCGAAGCACGCCTCGCCGACCCGATCAACACGCACCCGAACCCGAACGATCCGGTGCCGCCGGGCGAAGAACTGTTCACGCAGGGCATCCAGGCGCCCGTGCTGCTGAAGAAGGACGTGATCTTCACCGGCGACCGCATCATCGATGCATCGGCCGGCTTCGACGAACACCAGCGTCCGTCCGTCAACATCCGCCTCGACTCGGCCGGTGGCCGCGCGGTGCGCACGGTGTCGCGCGACAACATCGGCAAGCCGATGGCAATGGTGCTGTTCGAGAAGGGCAAGGGCGAAGTGCTGACGGTCGCGACGATCCAGTCCGAACTCGGCGACCGCTTCCAGATCACGGGCCAGCCGACGCCGCAGGCCGCGGCCGACCTCGCGCTGCTGCTGCGCGCCGGTTCGCTCGCAGCGCCGATGGACATCATCGAGGAACGCACGATCGGCCCGAGCCTCGGCGCCGACAACATCAAGATGGGCGTCCACTCGGTGATCTGGGGCTTCTGCGCGATCGCCGTGTTCATGATCGCGTACTACATGCTGTTCGGCGTGGTGTCGGTGATCGGCCTGTCGGTGAACCTGCTGCTGCTCGTCGCCGTGCTGTCGCTGATGCAGGCGACGCTGACGCTGCCCGGTATCGCCGCTATCGCGCTCGCGCTCGGTATGGCGATCGACTCGAACGTGCTGATCAACGAGCGCGTGCGTGAAGAACTGCGCGCCGGCCAGCCGCCGCAGCTCGCGATCCAGGCCGGCTACGCGCACGCATGGGCGACGATTCTCGACTCGAACGTCACGACGCTGATCGCCGGCCTCGCGCTGCTCGCATTCGGCTCGGGCCCGGTTCGCGCGTTCGCGATCGTGCACTGCCTCGGTATCCTGACGTCGATGTTCTCCGCGGTGTTCTTCTCGCGCGGGATCGTCAACCTCTGGTACGGCGGCCGCAAGAAGCTGAAGTCGCTCGCGATCGGCCAGGTGTGGAAGCCGGAAGGCGCCGCTGCCGGCGCGTCGTTCACCGACGCCGACGAATCGACCGACACCCCACGCGCCGCGAAGCTCGCCGCCCCCGCGAAGAGCAACGCGCCGCGCGCCGGCAAGCCGCAGCTGCGCAATCGCGCGCAGCAAGGCGTGTCGCCGAAGAAACCGGGCTCGACCCAATAAGGCCCCGGAGAAGACCATGGAATTTTTCCGCATCCGTAAAGACATTCCGTTCATGCGGCACGCGCTGGTGTTCAACGTGATCTCGCTGGTCACGTTCCTCGCCGCCGTGTTCTTCCTGTTCCACCGCGGGCTGCACCTGTCCGTCGAATTCACCGGCGGGACGGTGATCGAGGTGCAGTACCAGCAGGCCGCGGAACTCGAACCCGTGCGCGCGACGCTCGGCAAGCTCGGCTACGCCGACGCGCAGGTGCAGAATTTCGGCACGTCGCGCAACGTGCTGATCCGCCTGCAGCTGAAGGAAGGCCTCACGTCCGCGCAGCAGAGCGACCAGGTGATGGGCGCGCTGAAGGCGCAGAGCCCGGACGTCACGCTGCAACGCGTCGAGTTCGTCGGCCCGCAGGTCGGCCGGGAGCTCGCGACCGACGGCCTGCTCGCGCTCGCGTGCGTCGTGATCGGCATCGTGATCTACCTGTCGTTCCGCTTCGAGTGGAAGTACGCAGTGGCCGGCATCATCGCCAACCTGCACGACGTCGTGATCATTCTCGGCTTCTTCGCGTTCTTCCAGTGGGAGTTCTCGCTGGCGGTGCTCGCGGCGATCCTCGCGGTGCTCGGCTACTCGGTCAACGAGTCGGTCGTCATCTTCGACCGGATCCGCGAAACGTTCCGCCGCGAACGCAAGATGAGCGTGCAGGAAGTGATCAACCACGCGATCACGACCACGATGTCGCGCACGATCATCACGCACACGTCGACCGAAATGATGGTGCTGTCGATGTTCTTCTTCGGCGGCCCGACGCTGCACTACTTCGCACTCGCGCTGACGGTCGGCATCATGTTCGGTATCTACTCGTCGGTGTTCGTCGCGGGTTCGCTCGCGATGTGGCTCGGCATCAAGCGCGAGGACCTGGTCAAGGAAAAGAAGACCGCGCACGATCCGGACGATCCGAACGCAGGCGCGCAGGTTTAAGCGCCACGCTGCTTAGGCACAGACGACAAGCCGGCCCGATTGGGCCGGCTTTTTTCATGGCTGCGCCACTGCCGTGCATCGCGCCGCACGCTCGCCCTGCCCCGTCGCGCGCGTCGGCTACAATCGTGACCGTCCCGCCGCGCCGCTCGCCGGCCGCGCGTCGGCGGGACAGCACCTTCGCCCTCCGTTCAAACGTGCGGTCCCGATGATGCCTCCCACGCGTGTCGTTGTTCGCCTTGCCGTTTGCGCAGCCGTCTCGGCCGCGCTCCTGCCCTGCGTGTCGTCCGTCGGTGCGCAACAGGCGGCGGCCGCGCCGCCCGCTTCCGCACCCGCACCCGGCGCCGTCTCGCCCGCCGCCGCCCAGCCGCCTTCGCCCTGCCCGCCCGACTGGGAGCCGCAGATCTGCGAGCTCAAGGCGGCCGTGGAAGTGCTGAAGCGGCAGCACCTGACCGACGTCGACATCGGCGCGCTGCTGGACGCAACGACCCACGCAGGAATCAAGACGCTGCCGTACGCACGGTTCTTCGACGCGAAGGAGGAGCAGGAACGCCGCGACGACGAACGACGCGCGCGCGACGGCACGCCCGGCATCGGCATCGTGTTCGAGACGCGGCCCGACGGGCTGCACATCGTCGACGTGATTCCCGACGCGCCCGCAGAACAGGCCGGCGTGCGCCCCGACGATCTCGTCGTCGCGATGAACGATACGAGCGTCGTCGGCATCGACCCCACCGACCTGGCCAAGCTCTCAAAGGGCGACGCGGGCGTGCCGCTGAAGCTCACGGTTCAGCGCGGCCCGTCGCACGCGACGCTGAGCTTCACGCCCGTGCGAAAGATCCTCAAACCCCATCCGGCGACCGCGAAGCGGCTCGACGGCGACATCCTGTACACGCGGCTGTCGAGCTTCCCGGAACCGGCGGTCGGTGACTACATCGACACGGTGCAGGCCGCGCGCCGCGCGGGCCCGCCGGTGAAAGGCCTGATTCTCGACCTGCGCATCAACGGCGGCGGCGCAATCAATGCGGCGATCGGCATCATCGCTCTGTTCGCGGGCCGCGACCGCACCGCGATGGTGACGGTCGAGCGCGGCGACGCCAACCGCCGCCGCTACACGACCAACTGGCCCGACTACGAACTACCGGTCATGCGCGGGCAGGATCCGCTCGCGCCGCTGCAGGCCGACGACTGGTGGCGCACCGTGCCGCTCGTCGTGCTCGTCGACGGACAGAGCGCATCGGCCGCCGAAGCGACCGCAGCGGCGCTGAAGGATCTCGGCCGCGCGAAGCTGCTCGGCATGCCGACCTACGGCAAGGGCCTCGCGCAGACGGGCGTCGACCTGATCGACGGCACGCGCCTGAATTTCACGTATGCGCGCAACCTGCGGCCGAACGGCTGCCCGATGGACGGCTACGGCGTCGTGCCGGACTGGCTCGTGCCGCCGCGCCGCGACTCGGACGTCGACGGCGTGCTGCTGTGGTACCGGGAAGCCGACCTCCCCCGTGCGCCGTATGCGGACCGGCTGGCGCCCGATCCGTTCGCGAAGGGGCGCAAGGAACGGCAGAAGCTGCGCGAGCAGCGTGCGCTCGCGAAGATCGACACGGCGAAGAGCGCGGCGCTGCCGCAGCGCGTGTTCGGCACGGCAACCGACTGGCAACTCAGGCAGGCGCTCGCCGCACTCGCCGGGCGCCCTGTGCAGACCGTCGAAACCAAGCCGCAACTGATGCCGGCGCAGCCCGTGTGCGAGCGCGTCGGCAACTGACGCGCGCCGCCCGACCGGTTACCGGAATCCGAACCGCCGGCGCAGCACGACGAGCGCCACGAGGCTCAACACGGCCGCGAACATCAGGTAGAAGCTCGGCGCGGTCTTCATCCCGGTCGCCTTGATCAGCCACGCGATGATGAACGGCCCGAAGCCGCCGAAGATCGTCACCGCGACGTTATACGCAAGCGACATCCCGGTCGTGCGCGTCTGCACCGGAAACACTTCGGACAACAAACCCGGCAGCGCCGCGAAGTAACCCGTCATCAGGAAGGCCAGCAGCACCTGCAGCGCGATCAGCGTGCCGAAGCCCGGATGCGCGACCAGGTACGCGAACGCCGGATAGATCAGCACGAGGATGCCGATGGCCGGCGCGATCATCACGCGCACGCGGCCGTAAGTGTCCGACCAGTGGCCGACGAGCGGCGCGAACGCCATCTGGATCACGCCGACGACGAGGATCGCCGCGAACGCGGCCGACGGCGCGAGGCCGAGCTGCTTCACGCCGTAGGTCGGCATGAACAGCACGAGATAGGTTGCGACGGTGCCGAGCACGACCACGCCCATCGCGGCGACGAGGCGCGCCTTGTGCGACGCGAACGTGTCGCGCAGCGGGTTCGCGGTGCCTTCCGCCGCGAGGAACTCGGGCGTCTCGTCGACCTTCGTGCGGATGTAGTACGCGACCGGCCCGAGCAGCAGGCCGAAGAAGAACGGCACGCGCCAGCCCCACGACGCCATCTGCGCAGCCGACAGCTGCGCGTTCAGCACGGTGCCGAAGCCGGCGGCAAGCAGCGTCGTGAGCCCCTGGCTCGCGACCTGCCAGCTCGCGAAGAAGCCGCGCCGGCCCGGCACGTGCTCGGCGAGGAATGCGGTCGCGCTGCCGAACTCGCCGCCGGCCGAGAAACCCTGCATCAGCCGCGCGGCGACGAGGATCACCGGCGCCGCGACGCCGATCGTCTCATAGGTAGGCAGCACCGCGATGATCAGCGTGCCGCCCATCATCAGCAGGATCGACAGCGTGAGCGCGGCCTTGCGGCCCTCGCGATCGGCATACGCGCCGAGCACGATCGCGCCGAGCGGGCGCATGAAGAACGACACGCCGAACGTGCCGAGCGTGAGCAGCAGCGACACGGTGTCGTTGCCGGCCGGGAAGAACAGCTTCGAGATCGTCACCGCGAAGAAGCCGTAGACGACGAGATCGAACCACTCGAGCGCGTTGCCGATCGACGCGGCGACCACCGCGCGCCACACGCGCGGCGACGAGGCAATGGAACGGGACTGCGTGACGGCATGCATCGGCGATCTCCTTGTCGTTGTACGTTCTGTTCGATGCACTCGCGCGCGCCGTCGGCCTGCCCGGCGCCGCGCACGGCGCTCGGGCGATTATAGGCGCGCAAAAAAATACCGCCGCGCCCCCTGACGGGAACGCGGCGGTGTACTCGCGGCGGGCCAGCGCGGCGGCCGGCCCGGCCGGAAGCGTTACTGCTGCTTGACGGCTTCGGCCGTGATCAGCAGCTTCGTCTTCATCTTGAAGCCGTACTGCTTGCCGTAGTCGAGGCCGAAATCGTCGCGGCTGAATTCGCCGACGGCGTCGACACCGCACACTTCACGCTTGAGCATCGGGTGCGGCATGCACTTGAACGAATCGATCTTCAGCGTCACCGGCTTCGTAACGCCATGCATCGTCAGGTTGCCGACCACCGACACCGGCTTGTCGCCGTCGAACTTGATCGTGCCCTTGTAGTTCGCCTGCGGGAACTTGGTGACGTCGAAGAACTCGGCCGTCTGCAGGTGCTCGTCGAGCTTCGCGCTGCCGGTGTGGATCGACGCGATGTCGGTCGTCACGTCGACCG
Organism: Burkholderia sp. AU45251; assembly: GCF_030482905.1. NCBI lineage: Bacteria > Pseudomonadati > Pseudomonadota > Betaproteobacteria > Burkholderiales > Burkholderiaceae > Burkholderia > Burkholderia sp. AU45251. The sequence continues at coordinate 64,030 of NZ_JAUJQH010000009.1, forward strand.
TACCCGTCTTCGCCGCGCGGTCGAGCGTCACGGTGCCGCTCGACTTGTCGAACTTGCCGCGCCAGACCGACAGGCCGCCGAAGTGGTCGGCCTCGAAGCTCGGGTACGTGTGGCTCGGATCGAACTGGTACGTTGCGCTATCGGCAAACGCCGAGAACGACAGCGACGCGGCCAGCGCGCCCGCGGCGATGATCAGTTGCTTTTTCAAACTCTTTCTCCTTGGAACGGCGCCGCGCCCTCGCGCGGCATTCAGGTGAGGCGACAGCCCGCCGCTTACTTGGTGGCGACGAGATGGAACTTGATCTGCACTTCGTCCGCGACGACCGACGTGTCCTTCCACTCGCCGGTACCGACGTTGAACGCCGAACGCTTGATCGGCAGCACGCCGTCGAACGTCTGCGTCGCGCCGCTTTGCGTGACCGTGACGGGCACCGTGACGTTCTCGGACTTGCCCTTGATCGTCAGCTTGCCGGTCACGTTGTACTTGTTGCCGCCCGCCGGCGCGATCGCCGACGACACGAACGTCGCCTGCGGATACCCCTTCGCGTCGAACCAGTCCTTGCCGGCGACCTGGTCGTTGTACATCTTGTCGCCGAGGTCATAGCTCGCGACGTCGATCGTCATCTGGGCGCTGCCCTGCGCGGCTTTCGCCGGATCGAACTTCACCTGCGCGGAAAATTTCTTGAACGCGCCTTCGGTCGGCACGTTCATCTGCTTCGACACGGCAGACACCTTGCTCTTCGCGAGGTCGACATCGGCGAGCGCCGCGCCCGACGCGAGAAGTGACACCGCGGCGAAGGCGGTCAGCATGGAGCGGGAGAAAGACACTTTCATGGGATCCTTCATTTGGCAAAGGGGAGCATCCGCGACAGCAGGCCGTCGCGGTCCAACAACTGGTGCTTGAACGCCGCGAGCACGTGCAGCGAGACGAGCGCAAGCAGAATGTAATTCAAGGACACGTGCAGCGTCTTGAAGGTTTCCTTGAGCACCGGATCGGGGTCGATCAGCCGCGGCAGCGGCACGATGCCGAGGTAGACGACCGGGATGTTCGACGCCGAGCTGTACAGGTAGCCCGTCACCGGAATCACGATCATCAGCACGTACAGCAGGATGTGCACGCCGTGCGACGCCGCACGCTGCCACGCCGGCGTATCGCCCGGCAGCGCCGGCGGCACATGAGTCGCACGCCACAGCACGCGCGCGACGGCCAGCGCGAATACCGTCACGCCGATCCACTTGTGCCACGAGAAGTACTTCAGCTTGGTCGGCGTGAAGCCGGGGATGTCGGTCATCACCCAGCCCAGCGCGAACGCGCAGACGATCAGCAGCGCGATCAGCCAGTGCAGTGCGATCGCAGTCTGCGTATAGCGTACCGGCGTGGCCGGCAGCGATTTCGATGCCATCTTGGATTCCTCAGTTCAGCGAACAGCCGCGCCGGCAATTTGTCCGACGCTTGTCAAGGGCGCCATGCTACCGCAACCTTTTGACGCGCGCGGACTCTGAAGACAGGCGCGCCAGCCGGCTGACGGTTTCCTGTCATGTTACCGATCAGTCACCGAACACACGATCGTTGACACACCGAAAAAGGCCTTTTGGTAAGATTGGCGCGGGTTCCGGCCCCGTCGACGCGTCTCCCCAGCCGTCGCACAACTGCCTTTTCCATGCAACGAAACGACCTGATTGCCTGTCACGAGTGCGACGCACTGTTGCACAAACCGCGCCTGAGCGGACGTGAATCCGCGCGCTGTCCGCGCTGCGATGCACTGCTCTATCGCAACAGCGCCGCGCAGATCGAGCGGATCTGCGCGCTCGCGCTCGCGGCGCTGATCACGTTCACGATCGCGCAGGCGTTCCCGATCCTCGAAATGGACGTGAACGGCAACCGTGTGCAGACCACGCTGATCGGCGCGATCGATTCGCTGTGGCGCCAGGACATGGCGATCGTCGGCGTGATGGTGTTCTGCTCGACCGTGCTGTTCCCGCTCGTCGAGATGGCCGCGCTGCTGTACCTGCTGCTGCCGATCCGCCGCGGCGTCGTGCCGCCCGGTTTCAACCTGGTGCTGCGCGCGATCGAGCTCGTGCGGCCGTGGGGGATGATCGAGGTGTTCATGCTCGGGATCCTCGTCACGATCGTGAAGATGGTGAGTCTCGCAAGAGTCGTTCCCGAAGCCGCGCTGTTCGCGTTCGCCGCGCTCACGCTGATGATCGCCGTCGTGCTGATGTTCGATCCGCGCACGCTGTGGGACATCGCCGACGACCTGCGCGCCGGGCGCTCGCCCGGGCAGCCCGACGATGCCGCCCCGCTGCCGGAAGCCGCCCGCCGATGACGATCCCGACCGCCGCCCGCGAGGGCTACGCCAGCTGCCACGTGTGCGGCCTCGTGCAGACGCTCGACCATCCGCACGCACACTGCGCACGCTGCGGCAGCGCGCTCCATTTCCGCACGCCGAACAGCCTGATGCGCACGTGGGCGCTGCTGCTCGCGGCCGCGATCCTGTACATTCCCGCGAACCTGCTGCCGATCATGCGCACGGCGTCGATCGTCGGCTCGCAGGAAGACACGATCATGAGCGGCGTCATCTATTTCTGGATCTCGGGCGACTGGCCGCTCGCCGTCGTCGTGTTCGTCGCGAGCATCCTCGTGCCGATGCTCAAGCTCGGCGTGCTGCTGATCCTCGTGATCAGCGCGCAGCGCCGCACCGCCTGGCGGCCGCTGCAGCGCACGCGCCTGTTCCGGATCGTCGAGCGCATCGGCCGCTGGTCGATGCTCGACATCTTCGTCGTGACGCTGACCGTCGCGCTCGTCCATTTTCGTTCGCTCGCCATCATCACGGCCGGCCCCGGCGCGCTCGCGTTCGGTTCCGTCGTGATCCTGACGATGCTCGCGTCGATGCAGTTCGATCCCCGCCTGATCTGGGATCCAGTCGAAACCTCAGGGAATCACCATGAATAGTCCACAAGGCCCGCAGCACGACGCGCCCCGGCCGCCCGATCCGACGATCTCGACGAAAAGCGGCTGGCTGCCGTCGCTGGTCTGGCTCGTGCCGCTGATCGCCGCGCTGATCGGCATCGGCCTCGTGATCAAGTCCGTGCGCGAGCGCGGCCCGGAAATCACGATCAGCTTCCACAGCGCCGAAGGGCTCGAGCCCGGCAAGACCCAGGTCAAGTACAAGGACGTCGAGATCGGCATGGTCAAGACGATCAAGCTGTCGAAAGACCTGTCGCGCGTGCTCGTCCAGGTGCAGCTGAAGAAGGAAGCCGAGGATTTCGCGGTCAAGGACTCGCGCTTCTGGATCGTGCGGCCGCGCATCGGCGCGACCGGCGTGTCGGGGCTCGGCACGCTGCTGTCCGGCGCGTACATCGGCGTCGACGCCGGGCGCTCGCAGGATACCCAGAGCGACTTCACGGGTCTCGAAACGCCACCGGCCGTCACCGGCGACCAGAAGGGCACGCAATACGTGCTGCGTGGCGATTCGCTGGGCTCGGTCGACATCGGTTCGCCGGTCTACTACCGGCGCGTGCAGGTCGGCCAGGTGGTCGGCTTCTCGCTCGACAAGGACGGCACCGGCGTCACGTTCCACGTGTTCGTCAACGCGCCGTACAACCAGTACGTTGGCGTGAACTCACGCTGGTGGCAGGCAAGCGGCGTCGACCTGCGGCTCGATTCGAGCGGCCTGAAGCTGAACACGCAGTCGCTCGCCACCGTGATCCTCGGCGGCATCGCGTTCCAGACGCCGCCGAACCAGGGCTCCGGCACGACCGCGGCGAACAACTCGACCTTCCGGCTCGGCTCCGACGAAGCCGACGCGATGCGCGATCCGGACGGCCAGCCGCTGCAGGTCGTGATGAACTTCAACCAGTCGCTGCGCGGGCTCGGCGTCGGCGCGCCGGTCGACTTCCGCGGCATCGTGCTGGGCGAAGTCACCAATATCGGCATCGACTTCGATCCGAAGACGAAGAACTTCCTGATGCCGGTGACGATGAACATCTATCCGGAGCGCCTCGGCCGCCGCTTCCGCGAGACGATCGAGAGCAAGGGCGAACCGGCCCGTCGCGAGATCGTCGAGCGGCTCGTCCGGCACGGGCTGCGCGGCCAGCTGCGCACCGGCAACCTGCTGACGAGCCAGCTGTACGTCGCGCTCGATTTCTTCCCGAAGGCACCGGCCGTGCAGATCGACACGGCACGCCAGCCGCTCGAGCTGCCGACCGTGCCGAACACGCTCGACGAGCTGCAGCTGCAGGTCGCCGACATCGCGAAGAAGCTCGACAAGGTGCCGTTCGACCAGATCGGCGCGAACCTGAACAGCGCGCTGTCGAACGCCGACAAGCTGTTCAAGCAGCTCGACACGCAGGTCGCGCCGGAAGCGCGCGACACGCTGTCGGCCGCGAAGCAGACCTTCTCGACCGCCGAAGCGACGCTGCAGCAGGATTCGCCGCTGCAATCCGACGTGCGCGGCGCGCTGAAAGAACTCACGCGCACGCTGCAGTCGCTGAACGCGCTCTCCGACTATCTGGAGCGCCACCCCGAATCGCTGCTCAAGGGCAAGCCAGGAGATCAACAATGACGACACGCGTGAACGGTTTCGCGAGCGGCGCGGCGGCGGCTGTCGCCGCCCTCGCGCTCGCCGCGTGCAGCTCGCCGCCCGCGCGGTTCTACACGCTCAGCCCGGCCGACGCCGCAGCGCCGCTGCGCACCGCGCCGGCCAACCCGGCGTTCCTGATCGAAGTACCGTCCGTCGGCGTGCCCGAGCAGATCGCGAAGAACCAGCTGGTCGTGCAGAAGAACGCCGCGCAGGTCGACGTGCTCGAGCAGGAACGCTGGGCGTCGCCGCCCGCCGACGAGATCCGCCGCGCGCTGTCGGACGATCTCGCCGCGCAGCTCGGCACGATCGACGTCGCGAATTCCGCCCACCCGCCCGGCGTGCCCGTGTATCGCGTCAGCGTGAACGTGCAGCGCTTCGAATCGTGGCCCGGCAAGCGCGCGGCGGTCGACGCCGTGTGGAGCGTGCGCTCGCTCGCCACGCAGGCCGTGATGACCTGCCGCACGAGCGTCGCGGAACCGGTCGCCGACGGCTACGACGCGCTCGTCGCCGGCCACCGGCGCGCGCTCGACGTGATTGCCGCGCAAGCCGCGGCCGGCGTGCGCACGATGGCCGCGCGCCGCGGCGTGCCGGCTGCGACGGCGCCCACGGCCGGCGGCAAGACGGCCGCCGCGCCGGTCGTGCCGTGTCCGGCCAACCCGACACCGGGCGGCGACGCCGGCGCGACAGGCAAGTCCGGCACGTAAGCGTTCGGCACGCAGGCGAGCGTCGGAAGCAGCGTTGGTCGGCTTCGTCCGGCCCGGTACGTCCGGTAGCGCGCGCCGACCGCCGCCTGCGTCACATCACGCGGATCGCGCCGAACGGCGACTTTGCATTGTTTGTCAAAGTCGGCCGGAACCGGCGTCATACCATACGGTCGGCTTGCGTTTTCCGGCCCGATTGACGATCCTACGCACTTTCCGGCTCGCGCCGCTCGTCGTGCGCGCCAGCCAGCGGCGCCGGGCCGCGTTCGGCCCGACCGCCGTGCCTCCCGGCGCCCGCACGCGTTCGGCGTGCACCGCAGCGGGGCAGCCGCATCGCGGGTCGCCGCGCATCGCCCGGCAACCGGCCCCGTCTCACCCGTTCTCCCCGGCGCCGCGCCGTTTCCCCGGCCGGCATCCCGAACCCGCCCGTCGAGGGCTTTCGCTATTCCGTTTATGTTTCGTTCCCTGACGACCCTGATCAAGAAGTGGCGCGCGTCGCGCAATGCCGGTCACCAGCTCGATGCGCTGCTCGCGCACGCCGACGCCGATGCGTCGTACGCCGAGCGCAGCGAATGGCTGATCGAGCTCGCGCACTGGCTGCGCCGCATCGGCACGATGCAGGACGCGCCGGCCGATCGCGCCGCCGATGCGCGCGCGTATCCGGCCCATGCGCGGCTGCGCTACCTGTTCCACGTGCTCGATCGCAATCCCGCGTGGAAAACGCACGCCGCGCGCATCCTGCGCGGCATCCTGCGCGAGTGCGACGGCATCTCGCTCCTGTGCGACGCCGGCATGCCCGTGCACTCGGGCTTCTTCGGCGCGCTGTTCGAGCGGATCGACTCGTCGCTGATCCCGCCCGCGCCGAACCGCCGCGAGCTGTCGGCGCTGTTCACGCTGATGTTCCCGACGCCGGAAGACGCGCAATGGATCGACGCGCTGCCCGACGATCTGCTCGCCCGCCTCGCCGAGCTTATCTCGTTCGACATCACCGACGAGGAGCGCCACGAGCCGGGTTCGTTCTCGCGCGACCTGCTGGCCGCGCTGCACAACCTCACCTGTCAGATCAGTTCGACCGGCCTGTCGCAGACGGTGCGCAGCCGGCTCTCCGACGACGATGCGCGCAAGCCGCTCGAAACGCAGCCGTTCTACCGCCTCACGCGCGCGATGCTCGCGGTCGAGACCGCGCACGCGGCCGTCGAGGACGGCGGCGACCCGAGCAAGCTGCTGCACGAGGTGAACTACCTGCGCGTGCTGCTCGACGAATGCCGGATCGCCGTCGACGAGGTGTTCTCGCACCTGTACCGCAACGGCGTGTCGGTCGACATCGTGTTCCAGGTCGAGCGGATGCGCATGCGCATCCTGCGCGCCGAGATGCTGCTCAACGCGTGGATGGCGCGCGACGACCTGCACGGGATGGCGCACCTGACGGCCGAGCTCATCGACGCGAACCACAACAGCCAGAGCGTGTCGCACCTCGTGCGCAGCAACTTCTCGCTGTTCGCGCGCAAGCTCGTCGAGACCAACGCGGACACCGGCGAGCACTACATCTCGCGCGGCCGCGCCGAGTACCTGAAGATGCTGCGGATGGCCGCGGGCGGCGGTCTCGTCACCGTCGTGACCGTGTGCGTGAAGTTCGCGATCACGGGCGCACACCTGCAGTCGATGCTCGAAGGGCTGCTCGCGGGCGTCAACTACGCGGCCAGCTTCATGCTGATGCACTTCCTGCACTTCACGCTCGCGACCAAGCAGCCCGCGATGACCGCGCCGACGCTCGCGCGCGAGCTCGACGACACCGGCCACGAGGAAGGCGTGAAGGCGTTCGTGGCATCGGTGATCGCGCTGATCCGCACGCAGGCCGCCGCGATTTCCGGCAACGTGCTCGTCGTGCTGCCCGTGTGCCTGCTGGTGCAGCTGTTCGCGGGCAACCTGCTGCACGCGAACCTGATCTCGCCGGAAAAAGCCCATGCGACGCTGCGCTCGTTTTCGCTGCTCGGCCCGACGCCGCTCTACGCGGCGCTGACGGGCGTGCTGCTGTGGGCGTCGAGCCTGCTCGCGGGCTGGGCCGACAACTGGTTCGTGCTGCACCGGGTCGGCGACGCGCTCACGTACAACCGCCGGCTGCGCATCACGCTCGGCGCGGCCGGCGCGGCGAAGCTCGCGCACTTCTGCCGGTCGAACGTGGCCGGCGTGGTCGCGAACGTCGGCCTCGGCCTGATGCTCGGCCTGATTCCGGCGATCGTCACCGTATTCATGTTCCCGTTCGAGGTACGGCACGTGACGCTGTCGGCCGGTTCGATCGGGATCGCGCTCGGCGTGCTGGGCAAGGACGCGCTCGGCACGCCCGAGCTGTGGTGGGCCGGCGCCGGCGTGCTCAGCATGGCGATCCTCAACGTGCTCGTGAGCTTCGCGCTCGCGTTCACGATGGCCGTGCGCTCGCGCAGCCTGCGCCGAACCAAGGTGCGCGCGCTCGTCGCTGCGATCGTCCGCACGGTACTGTCGAACCCGCTCGCGCTGTTCTGGCCGGGCAACAGCCCGGCCGCGCGCGCCGGCCAGCCGGACTCGCACTGAGCCCGCGACGCGATGGCGGTGCCCGGCCGGGCACCGCCGCGCCGGCCTCCGGGCGCGCTCGCGCGGCGCCGGGCCCGCGCCGCAGCACCGAAACGCGACACAACGCCGGCCCCGGCCGCCCGCGCCGCGTACAATAGTGGACTTTTGCACGTCCTCACCCGCCTTATGTCCTCGCCCACCCTGTACGAATTCTTCGCCCCCTGCCCGCGCGGCCTCGAAGCGGCGCTCGCCGCCGAGCTGGCCGAAATCGCCGGCCGCCACCTGAACGGCGCGCCGTTCACCGCGGGCGCGCAGGTGCCGGGCGGCGTCCACTTCAGCGGCGGCTGGGCCGCCGGCATGGCCGCGAACCTCCATTCGCGGATCGCGAGCCGGGTTCTGCTGAAGATTGCGCACCGCGCATACCGCAACGAGCAGGACGTCTACGCGCTCGCGCTCGAGCAGCCGTGGGAGCGCTGGTTCGCGGCGACGCAGACGCTGCGCGTCGACATCACGGCGATCAAGTCGCCGCTGAAGAGCCTCGAATTCGCGACGTTGCGCGTGAAGGACGCGATCTGCGACCGGATGCGCGACAAGACCGGCGCGCGCCCGAGCATCGACACGGGTGCGCCGGACGTGCGCGTGTTTGCCTTCCTGACGGCGGGCGAGTGCACGCTGTACCTCGACACGTCGGGCGAACCGCTGTTCAAGCGCGGCTGGCGTCTCGACAAGGGTGCGGCGCCGCTGCGCGAGAACCTCGCGGCCGGCATCCTGCGCCTGACGGGCTGGACGCCCGGCACGGCGTTGTACGACCCGATGTGCGGCAGCGGCACGTTCCTCGCGGAAGCCGCGCAGATCGCACTCGGCGTGGCGCCCGGCGTCGAGCGCCGGTTCGGCTTCGAGAAACTCAAGCAGTACGACATCACCGCGTGGCAGGGGCTGAAGGTCCCGGCACTGGACGCGAAGCGCGCGGCGCGCGGCAAACGCAGCGAAGCGCTTGGCGTGTACGGCAGCGACATCTCCGGCGACATGCTCGAGAAGGCGCGCGCGAACCTCGAGCGCGCGGGCGTGCCGTCGGTATGGCTCAAGCAGGTCGACGCGCGCGGGATGACGCCGCCGTGCGACGGCCCGGGCATCATCCTCGCGAACCCGCCGTACGGCGAGCGGATCGAGGTGCGTGGCCGCAGCGCGCGCGGCGAGGTACGCGAGACGGGCCGCAATCGCGGCAACGACGACGCATTCCGCCGCACCCACACCGATGCGCCGGACAGCGAGTTCTTCAACGCGCTCGGTGATGCGCTGAAGCAGCGCTTCACGGGCTGGCAGGCGTTCCTGCTGACGTCCGACCGTTCGCTGCCGGGCCAGCTGCGGCTGCGCGAATCGGCGAAGACGCCGCTGTTCAACGGCGCGCTCGAATGCCGGCTGTTCCGCTTCGACCTGATCGCCGGCAGCGTGAAGGCGCGCCCGGCCACGCCGGAAGGCGACGCGTAACCTGTCTGCATCATGATCGCAGCGGGGCCGCCGGTGCGGCCCCGCTGCGGCACCCGGAACGCCGCCGTTACCGCACCCGCGGCAACGGCGGCGTTTCGTTTCAGTGCTTCGAATGCTCCCAGCGCCCCGTCGTGAACGGCAGCGCCTGCCCCGTCTCGAGCAGCGTCTTGAGGCTCGACAGCACGACCGGCCACCCGCCACGAATCCCGCGATCCATCTCCGAGCCTGGCACCAGCCCGTCGTGCGTGACGGTCAGCTTCACGACGCCCTCGTGCGGCTCGACGACGTAGGTCACGCGCGATTCCCCGCTCTCCCCCGACGGCGCGCGCCACGTGACGACCAGCCGGCGTGGCGGATCGTTCTCGACCACTTCGCCGACGATGTCGACCCGCGACGGATCGTCGTAGTCCTGATGTTCCCAGCGCGAACCCGGCCGCCAGTCGGGCGATGCGTTGCGGTGCCGCACCCAGTAGTCCTTCGTCAGCTCGGCGTTGGTCAGCGCATCGAACACGCGCTCGGGCGTCGACGCAATGAACGTCACGTACACAAAGGCGGGATTACTCATCGTTGCCTCCAGAATCGCCGGCCGCTTCCAGCCCGCGCTTGAGATCCGCCAGCGCCTGCAGGCGCTGACGCTCGAACTTGCCGATCCAGCGTTCCGCGATGTCGTGGATCGGCACCGGATTCAGGTAATGCAGCTTCTCCCTGCCGCGCCACGTGGTCGCGACGAGATTCGCGGCCTCGAGCAGCGCGAGATGCTTGCTCACGGCCTGCCGGCTCATCGCGAGCCCGTCGCACAGCTCGGACAGGGTCTGTCCGTTTTTCGCATGCAGCAGGTCGAGCAACTGGCGGCGCGTGGCATCGGCCAGCGCCTTGAAAACGAGATCCATGCCGCTCCCGGGTCAATGCGCTTATTATGCAACCAAACAGTTGCATGTCAAGGGCGACAACTCTACTGACAAGACGGTGTCAGCAGGGCGCGATCACACTGCAATCCCGGCGCAATGCATCGCCGGTTTCCACACCGAACCCGAACAACCACGCAACAAGGAGCACGTCATGACGTCCGCAACTGCCACCGCCACCCTGGAGCGCGCGATCGCGTGGTTCGATATTCCGTCCCTCGATTTCGACCGGGCGATCCGCTTTTACGAAACCGTGCTGCAAACGACGCTGCAGCGCGAAGTCATCGGCGGCGTGCCGATGGCCACGTTCGATCACGAGGCATCGAGCACGGGCGGCAGCATCGTGTTCGATCCGCAGCAGATGAAGCCGAGCGCGAACGGCGTACTCGTCTACCTGAACGCCGGCGAATCGGTCGTCGCGGCGCTCGAACGCGCGAAGCGCGCGGGCGGCGTCGTGCAGGGCTCGGTCGTCGAGTTGCCGAACAACTACGGCTACGTCGGCTACCTTATCGACACGGAAGGCAACCGCGTCGGCCTGCACGCGCCGAAATGCCACTGAGCGCACCGGCCGTCGGGCTCGCGCGGCGCTATCATCGCGAAGTCCCCACCGCCGTTGGAGTCGAGGTGCCGTCATGACGCGCCGTGCCGACCGCCTGTTCCAGATCGCCGAGCTGCTGCGCGGGCGTCGTCTCACGACCGCGCAGCAGCTGGCCGACTGGCTGTCGGTGTCGCCGCGCACGGTCTATCGCGACGTGCGCGACCTGCAACTGTCAGGGGTGCCGATCGAAGGCGAAGCCGGCATCGGCTATCGGCTGAACCGCAACGCGAGCCTGCCGCCGCTCACGTTCACGGCCGAGGAACTCGCGGCGCTCGCCACCGCCGCACGCATGCTCGAAACCTGGGGCGGTGCGCGCTTCGCGAGCGGCGCGCGCTCGGCGCTCGCGAAGATCGCGTCGGCGATGCCGGCCGACAAGCGCACGACGCTCGACCGCCTGCCCGTGTTCGCGCCGTCGTTCCACATCGACGAAACGTTTTGCGCGAAGGTCGACGCGATCCACCAGGCCATCGACACGCGCCATGTCGTCAGCTTCGGCTACCGCGACCGGCTCGGCGCGCATTCGCAACGCCGCGTGTGGCCGCTCGGGCTCGTCTACTGGGGCGGGCGCTGGACGATCGGCGCGTGGTGCGAGCTGCGCGACGATTTCCGCACCTTCGACATCGCGCGGATGGGCGACATCACCGTGCACGAGCAGTTTCCGGACATGGAAGGGCGGCGGATCGCCGACTACATGCGGATCGCGGAAGCGCCGATGCGCTGACGCGGCACGACGGCGAGCGCGAGGCTGCGCGCCGCCGCCCTTCATTGCCCGGGCGCCGCACGGCGCCCGGCCCCGCTTTCGCTACCCGCCGAACACCACCGGCCGCTTCGGCCGCTCGTCGACGTGCAGCGAAAACACGTCCGCACGCGCGTAGTGGCCGACGACGTCGAAGTCGTAGCGCGCACGCACGAGCTCGTCGGTATCGATGCGCGCGGTCACGAGCCCGGCCTCGCCGATCAGCGGCTCCGTCAGCAAGTCGCCGAGCGGCCCGACGATCACGCTGCCGCCGCGAATCAGCGGCCGCTCGGGATCCCAGCCCGGCACGTCGATGCCGAGCGCGAGCGGCGACGGCTGCACCTGGCACGCGCTCACGACGAAGCAGCGCCCCTCGTGCGCGATGTGCCGCATCGAGCTCTGCCACAGGTCGCGCTCGTCGACGGTCGGCGCACACCAGATCTGCACGCCTTTCGCGTACATCGCGCAGCGCAGCAGCGGCATGTGGTTCTCCCAGCAGATCGCGGCGCCCGCGCGGCCGGCCGCCGTCTCGACGACGGGCAGCGTCGAGCCGTCGCCCTGCCCCCAGATCAACCGCTCGGTGCCGGTCGGCATCAGCTTGCGGTGCTTCGCGACGAGCCCGTCGCGCGGGTCGAAGAACAGCGCCGTGCAGTACAGCGTGCTGCCGCCGCGCTCGATCGCGCCGACCACGAGGCTCGCGCCCGTGCGCTGCGACAGCGCGGCCAGCTCGTCGATTTCCGGCCCCGGCACATCGATCGCCTGCGCGGCGTAGCGCGCATAGGCATCGCGGCCTTCGGGCAGCCGGTAGCCGAGCCGCGTGCCGAAGATCTCGCCTTTCGGATAGCCGCCGAGCACGGCCTCGGGCAGTACGACGAGCGACGCGCCGCTGTCGCGGATCGCAGTTTCGTAGCCGAGGATCGTATCGAGCGTGGCGCGCGTGCCGGCGGGCGATGCGCCGATCTGCAGCGCGGCGATGACTGACGTGGACATGAAGGCGTCTCCGATGAATGGGGTAACGCCATCTTTATCGATATGATGTCATCGATCAAATCGATAGAACGATAAGTGTCATGAATACGGATGATATCGCCAGCCTCGACCTGAACCTGCTGAAAGTGTTCGAGGCGCTGTACGAGGAAGGCGGCGCGAGCCGCGCGGCGCTGCGGCTCGGCCTCACGCAGTCGGCGGTGAGCGCGGCGCTGGCGCGGCTGCGCGTGATCTATGCCGATCCGCTGTTCGTGCGCACCGGCCGCGGCCTCGCGCCGACGCCGCGCGCGGACGAACTGAAGCCGATCCTGTCCGACGCGCTCGACCGCTGCCGCGAAAGCCTCGCGATCGCGGCCGACGGCGGCGACCGCGTCGGCCGCACGATCTCGATCGGGCTGTCGGACGACTTCGAGATCGCGCTCGGCCGCGCACTGATCGACGCCGTCGCGCGGGAAGCTGCCGGCATCCGGCTGATCTTCCGGCAGACGCACAGCGGCATCGCCGGCGACGCGCTGCTGCGTCACGGCGTCGACCTCGCGATCGCGTCGGGCGGCTTCTCTGCGAACGGGCTCAGCCGACGCGCGGTCGCGACGGGCGGCTATGCGTGCCTGATCGACCCGGCCGCCCGCGAGCGGCCGCCGCGCACGCTGACGCTCGCCGATTTCCTGCGGCGCGATCACCTGCTCGTGTCGTCGGGCGGCGTGATCGGGATCGTCGACGAGGCGCTGGCCACGCTCGGCCACAAGCGGCGCGTCGCGGCGTCGACCACGCATTTCGCCGCGCTGCCGTACCTGCTCGCCGGCTCCGACGCAGTCGCGACGATTCCCGCGCACGCGGCGCGCGCGATCGCGCAATCGACACCGCTGCGCGCGCTCGCATGCCCGGTCGACTTGCCGCACTACCCGGTGGAAATCGGCTGGCGCACGAGCACGCAGCGCGACCCGGCGATCGTGCGCGTGCGCGACACGATCGCCGCGTGCGTCGCGAACCTCGTCGCGCCATGAACAAGGCACGGCCGGCTTGCACCGGTCGGGCCTGTCCAATGTCCGGTCACGCTGCCCGTGAATCGAAGCAGGCAGCCGCGTTGCCGGCGCGTGCGCTAGTCGACCGCCTTCACCATGTCCTCGATGACCTTCTTCGCATCGCCGAACACCATCATCGTCTTGTCCATGTAGAACAGGTCGTTGTCGAGGCCCGCGTAGCCGGCCGCCATCGAGCGCTTGTTGACGATCACCGTGCGCGCCTTGTACGCCTCGATGATCGGCATCCCCGCGATCGGCGATTGCGGATCGTTCTTCGCGGCCGGGTTCACCACGTCGTTCGCGCCGAGCACGAGCACGACGTCGACCTGGCCGAATTCGCCGTTGATGTCGTCCATCTCGTGCACGATCTCGTACGGCACCTCCGCTTCCGCGAGCAGCACGTTCATGTGCCCCGGCATCCGCCCCGCGACCGGATGGATCGCGTACTTCACGTCGATGCCCTTCTCGACCAGCTTGTCGGTCAGTTCCTTCAGCGCGTGCTGCGCACGGGCCACGGCCAGCCCGTAGCCCGGCACGATCACGACCGTTTCCGCGTTGCCGAGCATGAACGATGCGTCTTCGGCCGAGCCCGACTTCACCGGCCGCTGTTCCTTCGCACCTGCCACGCCACCGGCCGCTGCCTCGCCGCCGAAACCGCCCAGGATCACGTTGAAGAACGAGCGGTTCATCGCATGGCACATGATGTACGACAGGATCGCGCCCGACGAGCCCACGAGCGACCCGGCGATGATCAGCATCGCGTTGTTCAGCGAGAAGCCGATGCCGGCCGCCGCCCATCCGGAGTAGGAGTTCAGCATCGACACGACCACCGGCATGTCCGCGCCGCCGATCGGGATGATGATCAGCACGCCAAGCGCGAACGCGATCGCCGTCATGATGATGAACGGCAGCCACGACTGCGTGATGAAGAACAGGATGCCGAAGCCGAGCATCGCCAGCGCGAGCATCAGGTTGAGCAGGTGCTGGCCCGCATACACGACCGGCGCCCCCTGGAACAGCCGGAACGTGTACTTGCCCGACAGCTTGCCGAACGCGATCACCGAACCGGAGAACGTGATCGCGCCGACGAACGTGCCGATGAACAGCTCGACGCGATTGCCGTACGGGATGAAGTTCGACGACACCGCATCCTGCGGCACGAGCCCGAACGCTTCCGGCTCCGACACCACCGCGTACGCAATGCACACGGCTGCAAGCCCGATCAGCGAGTGCATCGCCGCGACGAGTTCCGGCATCTTCGTCATCTCGACGCGCGCGGCGACGAACGCCCCCACGCCGCCGCCGACGATCAGCGCGCCGAGCACCAGCGCGATGCCGAGCGGCAGGTTCGCGCCGAGCCACGCGGCCTGCTTGACGATCAGCGCGATCGTCGTGAGGATCGCGATGGCCATCCCGGCCATCCCGAACAGGTTGCCGCGCCGCGCGCTCTTCGGGTTCGACAGGCCCTTCAGCGCCTGGATGAAGCACACCGACGCGACGAGGTACAGCAGCGTGACGACGTTCATGCTCATCGCGCGCCCTCCTTGCCGCCCTCGGCCTGCTTCGGCGCCTTCTTGCGGAACATCTCGAGCATGCGCCGCGTCACGAGGAAGCCGCCGAACACGTTGACGGCCGCGAGCGCGACCGCGAGCGTGCCGAACACCTTGCCGGTCGTGCCGACGGTGAGCGCCGCCGCCAGCATCGCGCCGACGATCACGATCGCCGAGATCGCATTGGTCACGGCCATCAGCGGCGTATGCAGCGCCGGCGTGACGTTCCACACCACGTGGTAGCCGACGTACACCGCCAGCACGAAGATGATCACGTTGATCACCGTGTGATTGATGACGTCCATGGTCGCCTCCTCCCCGGTTACTTGCGCGCGACTTCGCCATCGCGGCACAACAGCGTCGCGGCGACGATGTCGTCGGTCAGGTCGATGTTGAGCGTGCCTTCCTTCGTGACGATCAGCTTCATGAAGTCGAGCAGGTTGCGCGCATACAGCGCCGACGCGTCCGCTGCGAGCATCGACGCGAGATTCGTGTAGCCGGCGATCGTCACGCCGTCGTGCACGATCACCTGGTCGGCGACCGTCAGCGGGCAATTGCCGCTCTTGCGCCCATCGAATTCCGGGCCACGGCCGGCCGCGAGATCGACGAGCACCGAGCCCGGCTTCATCGACTGCACGGTTTCGACCGAGATCAACGTCGGTGCCGGGCGCCCGGGAATCAACGCGGTAGTGATCACGATGTCGGCCTGCTTCGCGCGCTCGTGCACGAGCGCGGCCTGGCGGCCGAGCCACGACGGCGGCATCGGACGCGCGTAGCCGCCCACGCCCTGCGCCGCGTCGCGCTCTTCGTCGGTTTCGTACGGGACGTCGAGGAATTTCGCGCCGAGCGACTCGATCTGCTCCTTCACGGCCGGCCGCACGTCGGACGCCTCGATCACCGCGCCGAGGCGCTTCGCGGTCGCAATCGCCTGCAGGCCCGCGACGCCCGCGCCGAGGATCAGCACGCGCGCGGCCTTCACGGTGCCCGCAGCCGTCATCAGCATCGGAAAGAAGCGCGGATACAACGCCGCGGCCACCAGCACGGCCTTGTAGCCCGCGATGTTCGCCTGCGACGACAGCACGTCGAGACTCTGCGCACGCGTCGTGCGCGGCGCGGCTTCGAGCGCGAAGCCCGTCACGCCGGCCGCGGCGAGCTTCGCCGCCTGCTCGCCGTTGAACGGCTCGAGCATGCCGACCAGCACGGCGCCGCGCTTGAGCAGCGGCAGTTCGGCGTCGGTGGGCGCCTGGACCTTCAGCACGATGTCGACATCGAAAGCAGCCGACTGGCCGGTCAGTTCGGCACCGGCGGCCGCATAGGCTGCGTCGGGATAACTCGCGGCAATGCCGGCCCCTTTCGCGAGACTGACCCGATGCCCGGCCGCCGCGTATTTCTTCACGGTTTCCGGCGTCGCAGCCACACGCGCCTCGTTCGCCCGCGTTTCGGCAGGCACGCCAATATGCATCGCCGGTCCCTCCAGTCATTGTCAGTATTTCGTTTGTTGCGATTTTTCTGCACAACGAGCCGGGCAGGCTGACGACCGGCTCACGAGCGACGACACTCACTCTTCACTTTAGGCGAAAGCGATGGCCGTACCAGCAGGCTCCACGATCGTGCGAGAGGCCGCGCCAGCCCGGGCCGGCGTCGCCGCGTATCGGCTGGACAGACGAATTGTCAGGGTCGGATTCGTTTAGCGCAGCGCCCGGCAGCGTTCGGGCGCAACCGGTAAAATGCCGAACCATGAAACCCGAAATCTGGACCCCGCATGTGACGGTCGCGGCGCTCGTCGAGCACGCCGGCCGTTTTCTCATGATCGAGGAAGAAACCTCGTCGGGCCTGCGCATCAACCAGCCGGCAGGCCATCTCGAAGCCGGCGAAACGCTGGCCGACGCCGTGATCCGAGAGACGCTCGAGGAAACCGCGCACCCGTTCACGCCCGACGCGCTCGTCGGCGTCTATCTCGCGCACTACGACCGTCCCGGCACCGCCGGCGCAACCTATCTGCGCTTCACGTTCTGCGGCGCGGCCGGCGAGCCGATCGCGGGCCACGCGCTCGACGACGGCATCGTCCGCACGCTGTGGATGACCGCCGACGAACTGCGCGCGTGCAGCGAGCGCCATCGCTCGCCCGCGGTGATGCGCTGCGTCGACGATTACCTCGCCGGGCGGCGCATTCCGCTCGATTTCGTGCACACGCATTCGGTCGCGCCGCGCCCCGAAGCATTCGAACGTCAGGCGGTCAACAAATGAGCAAGCGCCGTGTAGTAGTGGGCATGTCGGGCGGCGTCGATTCGTCGGTGACCGCGTGGCTGCTGAAGGAACAGGGTTACGACGTAGTCGGCCTGTTCATGAAGAACTGGGAAGACGACGACGACGGCGAATACTGCTCGACGCGCCAGGACTGGATCGACGTCGTGTCGGTGGCCGACCTGATCGGCATCGACGTGGAAGCGGTCAACTTCGCGGCCGAATACAAGGACCGCGTGTTCGCCGAGTTCCTGCGCGAATACTCGGCCGGCCGCACGCCGAACCCCGACGTGCTGTGCAACGCCGAGATCAAGTTCAAGGCGTTCCTCGATCACGCGATGTCGCTCGACGCGGAAATGATCGCGACCGGCCACTATGCGCGCGTGCGCGAGCGCGACGGGCGGTTCGAACTGCTGAAGGCTTTCGATCATACGAAAGACCAGTCGTACTTCCTGCACCGGCTGAACCAGGCGCAACTGTCGAAGACGATGTTCCCGCTCGGCGAGATCCCGAAGACGAAGGTGCGCGAGATCGCCGCGCAGATCGGGCTGCCGAACGCGAAGAAGAAGGATTCGACCGGCATCTGCTTCATCGGCGAACGGCCGTTCCGCGATTTCCTGAACCGCTATCTGCCGACGAAACCCGGCCCGATGAAGACGCCGGACGGCAAGGTCGTCGGCGAGCACATCGGCCTCGCGTTCTACACGTTCGGCCAGCGCAAGGGCATCGGCCTCGGCGGCAGCAAGACCGGCAACGGCGACCCGTGGTTCGTTGCCGCGAAGGACATCGCGTCGAACACGCTGTACGTCGTGCAGGGGCACGATCATCCGTGGCTGCTGGCGCACCAGCTCGTCGCCGGCAACGTGAGCTGGGTCGCCGGCGAGCCGCCGGCCGACGGCTTCGCGTGCGGCGCGAAGACGCGCTACCGGCAGGCCGACGCGGCGTGCGCATTCGGCGCCGCCACGCCCGGCCCGGCAGGCGAAGCGCGCTTCTCACTCGCGTTCGACGACGCGCAGTGGGCCGTCACGCCCGGCCAGTCGGCCGTGCTGTACGACGGTGAAATCTGCCTCGGCGGCGGGATCATCGAATCCGCGCTGTCCGGCAACACGCAGGCAAACGACGCGCCCGCCCTCGCGCTCGCCCGCTGACGCGCCGCCGCCGGCGCTGCGCAAGCGGCCGCCGGCCGGAAGCGGCCGCGCCGCTCACCGCATGTTCCGCACCGACGCGTCGTAGCGCTCACGCGCCGCGTCCAGCTCGGGAAAATGGCGCTCGGCCCAGCGGTCGAGCGCCACGAGCGTCTCCACGAGCGACCCCGCCACCGCCGTCAACCGGTATTCGACGTGCGCGCGCCGCGCAGCCACCGCGATGCGTTCGATCAGCCCGTTGCGCTCCAGCTCGCGCAGCGTCTGCGTCAGCACCTTCTGGGAAATCCCGCCGATACGCCGCAGCAGCTCGCCGTTGCGCAGCGGCCGCTCGGCCAGCGCGGGCAGGATCAGCAGCGACCACTTGCCGGCGATCAGCGCCAGCGCGTCGCGTGCCGAGCAGTCCGCCGCATAGACGTCGCCGGGAAATGCCATGGTTACCTCCGGGTGCGTGATTGCGCGGCCCCGTCGCCGCCGGCCATCATCGTCGCATACTCCCGGAGCCCGCCATGCATGTGCTGATCGTCGTCGCCCATCCCGAACCGCAGTCGTTCAACGCCACCCTCGCCGGCGCGGCGGCCGACGCGTGGCGCGCGGGCGGCCATACCGCGACGATCGTGGACCTGTACGCCGACGCGTTCGACCCGTGCGAAGCGCCGCGCCATTATGCGGACCGGCTCGAAACCGCCCGCTTCGACACGCAGCGCGAGCAGCGCCATCACTGGGAACGCGGCACGCTCGCGCCCGAGATCGCGCATCAGGTCGACCTGCTGAGGCAGGCCGACGCGCTGATCCTGCAGTTCCCGCTGTGGTGGTTCGGCGCGCCCGCGATCCTGAAGGGCTGGATGGATCGCGTGTTCGTCTACGGCGGCCTCTACAGCAGCCGGCAGCGCCACGATCGCGGCGTGCTGCATGGGCGGCGCGCACTGCTGAGCGTCACGACCGGCTCATCGGCCGCCGCCTGCGCGCCCGACGGCCGCGAAGGCGACACCCGTCTGCTACTGTGGCCGATCATGTACGCGCTGCGCTACGTCGGCTTCGACGTGCTCGAACCGCACCTGATCCACGACGTCCGCGGCGGCCTCGCGGGCGACGCCGCTCAGCGGCAGGACGCGCACCTCGCGCACAGTTTCGCCGGCTACCGTGCGCGGCTGCGCGACTGGCATGCGTGGCCGCGGGTGCCGTTCAATTGCGACGAAGACTTCGACGACGACGCCAGGCTGAAGCCCGGCAGCCCGGCGTACAGCCCGTTCATCCGCCCGACCGGCGCGGGCAGCTAGGCCCCGTCTTGGCAACGCGGGCTTCACGACACCCGTAGTAGACTCTCGACCATCGTGGGCGCCGGCGGCGGCGGGTACGGCACGGGCAGCATGCCCGCCGGGCCCGCGCGATGCCTCGGGCGCCGACCTGCCGGCCGTCGCGCGATCCTGGCGACGTGACGGCGATCCAGACAATTACGATGGAGTCCCCATGTTTTCCCGACGCTATATCGCGATGTGGTGCGCGGTCCTGCTGTTCGTGGCCGTCGCGGCGCTCGCCGCCCGGCACACGATCGCGTGGCTGTGGCTCGTGATCCCGGCCGCCCTCGTCGCGCTCGGCCTGTACGACCTGAAGCAGGACCGCCACGCCATCCTGCGCAACTACCCGCTCTGGGGCCACTTCCGCTTCCTGTTCGAATTCATCCGACCTGAAATCCGCCAGTACTTCGTCGAGGACGACACCGACGAGAAGCCGTTCTCGCGTGCACAGCGCAGCCTCGTCTACCAGCGCGCGAAGAACGTCGCCGACAATCGCCCGTACGGCACCGAACTGAACGTCAAGGCCGTCGCGCACGAATGGATCAGCCATTCGCTCGCGCCGACCAAGCTGCCGAACCATGATTTCCGCGTCCGCGTCGGCGCGAATCGCGCGCAACCGTACGACATTTCGATCTTCAACATCTCGGCGATGAGCTTCGGCTCGCTGTCCGCGAACGCGATCCGCTCGCTGAACCTCGGCGCGAAGAAAGGCGGTTTCGCGCACGATACGGGCGAAGGCTCGCTGTCGAAGTATCACCGCGAAAACGGCGGCGACATCATCTGGGAAATCGCGTCCGGCTACTTCGGCTGCCGCAACGACGACGGCACCTTCAACCCCGACAAGTTCGCGAAGCAGGCCGCCGATCCGCAGGTCAAGATGATCGAAGTGAAGTTGTCGCAGGGCGCGAAGCCGGGCCACGGCGGCGTGCTGCCGGCCGCGAAGATCACGCCCGAGATCGCCGAGACGCGCGGCGTGCCGATGGGCAAGGACTGCATCTCGCCGGCGACGCACTCGGAGTTCTCGACGCCGCGCGGGCTGCTCGAATTCGTCGAACGGCTGCGCACGCTGTCGGGCGGCAAGCCGACCGGCTTCAAGCTGTGCGTCGGCCACCCGTGGGAATTCTTCGGGATCGCGAAGGCGATGCTCGAAACCGGCATCGTGCCGGACTTCATCGTCGTCGACGGTGCGGAAGGCGGCACCGGCGCGGCACCGCTCGAATTCACCGACCACGTCGGCGTGCCGCTGCAGGAAGGGCTGCTGCTGGTCCACAACACGCTCGTCGGGATCGGCGTGCGCGACCGCGTGAAGCTCGGCGCGAGCGGCAAGATCATCACCGCGTTCGACGTCGCGCGCACGCTCGCGATCGGTGCGGACTGGGTGAACTCGGCACGCGGCTTCATGTTCGCGGTCGGCTGCATCCAGGCGCAGACCTGCCACACGGGCCGCTGCCCGACCGGCGTCGCGACGCAGGACCCGGTGCGCCAGCGCGCGCTCGTCGTGCCGGACAAGGCCGACCGCGTATACAACTTCCACCGCAATACGCTGCACGCGCTGCAGGAACTCGTGCAGGCGGCCGGCCTCGCGCATCCGTCGGAGATGCGCGCGCATCACATCGTGCAGCGCATCGCGCCGCACGAGGTCCGGCTGATGTCGCAGTTGCTGAAGTACCTGAAGCCCGGCGCGCTGCTCGACGGCAACACCTGCGGCTTTACGCTGTACGACAAGTGGTGGCCGATCTCGCGCAGCGATTCGTTCACGCTCGGCGAGGCCGTGTACGCGTCGATCGAGTGACGCGGGCGACCGCCCCCGCCGCGGGGCGGCCCGGCAAAAAGAAAAGCGCCCCGCGGGGCGCTTTTCTTTCGTCTGCCGAATCCGTGTATGCGGCTTAGTTCTGCGGCAGCGTGTCGGCGAACGACGGCCGTTGCAGCAGCTTCACGAAGTGCTTGTCGAGGTTCGGGTGGCGATCGCGCCAGTTGAGCTCCGGCATCCGGAAGTCGAGATAGCCGAGCGCGCAGCCGAGTGCGATATCGGCGAGCGTGTAATGATTACCGACGCACCACGTCTTGCCGCCGAGCCCCTGCGACATCGCGACGAGACCGTCGTCGATCTTGCGTTGCTGGCGCGCGATCCAGCTCGCGCTGCGCTGCGCCTCGTCGCGCATCGTATGTTCGATACGAATCGCGACCGACGCGTCGATCACGCCGTCGCCCAGCGCTTCCCAGCAGCGCACCTCGACGCGCTCGCGGCCCGACGGCGGAATCAGCTTGCCGACCGGCGACAGCGTATCGACGTATTCGCAGATCACGCGGGAATCGAACACCGCGGCACCATCCTCCATCACGAGGCACGGGACCTTGCCGAGCGGATTCGATGCATGAATATCCGTCTCCGGCGCCCACACGTTCTCGAGCTCCAGCTTGTAGTCGATCTTCTTTTCAGCCAGCACGATCCGCGCCTTGCGGACGTACGGGCTGCTGAGCGAACCGATTAATTTCATCATCTGCCTTTTTTTGGGAACCGCCGGGAGTATACGTTGTCGTCGATCATAACCGGCCAGCGTTGCGCGATAGAAAATCGCCCGGCCGGCCTGTGGATGGTTTGCAACAACCGCCACGCGGGCTTTCCAGCGGGCTTCCCGCCCCTCTTTCACGCGCGGCGTCCCGCGGCGCTACAATCGCACGAATGAACGCGCCCCTCGATACCGCCATCGCCGTCGACGTCTACCGCCAGCGCCGTGAACGCGTGCTTGCCGCACTGCGTGCCGCCGGCGGCGGCGTCGCCATCGTCCCCACCGCGCCCGAAGTGCCGCGCAACCGCGATACGGACTATCCGTACCGGTTCGACAGCTACTTCCATTACCTGACGGGCTTCAGCGAGCCGGATGCCGTGCTCGTGCTGAACGCGGCCGCGCCGCACGGCACGCCGGAGTCGATCCTGTTCTGCCGTGGCAAGAATGCCGATCGCGAGATCTGGGAAGGCTTCCATTACGGGCCCGAAGCCGCGCGCGACGCGTTCGGCTTCGACGCGGCATTCGCGGTCGACGTGATCGACACCGAGATGCCGCGCCTGCTCGCCGACTCGGGCACCGTGCACTACCGGTTCGGCGCATCCGCCGACTTCGACCGCCAGCTCACAGGCTGGGTCGACGCGGTGCGCGCGCGGGCGCGCACGGGCGTCGCCGCGCCGGACGCGATGCTCGACCTCACGCCGCTGCTCGACGACATGCGGCTCGTGAAGGACGAGCACGAGCTCGCGATCATGATGCGCGCCGCGCACATCTCCGCGCTCGCACATCGCCGCGCGATGCAGGCGTGCCGGCCCGGCATCCGCGAATACGAACTCGAAGCCGAGCTGCTGTACGTGTTCCGCAAGCACGGTGCGCAGTCGCCCGCGTACGGCTCGATCGTCGCGGCCGGCGCGAACGCGTGCGTGCTGCACTACCCGGCCGGCAACGCAGCCGCGAAGGATGGCGACCTGATCCTGATCGACGCCGCGTGCGAACTCGACGGCTACGCGTCGGACATCACGCGCACGTTCCCGGCCAACGGGCGCTTCTCGCCCGCGCAGCGCACGCTGTACGACATCGTGCTCGCCGCGCAGCAGGCGGCGATCGATGCGACGCGCGCCGGCGTGCCCTTCGAGGCGCCGCACGACGCGGCCGTGCGCGTGCTCGCGCAGGGGCTGCTCGACACCGGCATCATCCCGAAAGCGCGCTTCTCGAACGTCGACGACGTGATTGCCGAGCGCGCGTACACGCGCTTCTACATGCACCGCACCGGCCACTGGATCGGCATGGACGTGCACGATTGCGGCGACTACCGCGAGCGGCTCGCCGAGCGCGACGGCAACGGCGCGCTGCCGTGGCGCACGCTGAAGGCCGGCATGACGCTGACGGTCGAACCCGGCCTGTACGTGCGCGCCGCCGACGACGTGCCGCCCGAGTACTGGAACATTGGCATCCGCATCGAGGACGACGCCATCGTGCGCGAGCACGGCTGCGAGCTGATCACGCGCGGCGTGCCCGTCGCGGCGGACGAAATCGAAGCGCTGATGCGCGCGGGCGCATGACCGGCTGCCGCCGACCGTTACTTCCGTTTCACGAATCAAGATGACGACCGCTTCCTCCCCGGCCACGCCGGACTACGACCTCGCCATCGTCGGCGCGGGCCCCGTCGGGCTCGCGCTCGCCGGCTGGCTCGCGCGCCGCAGCGCCACGCAGCACGCTTCGATCGTGCTGATCGATGCGCGCGAACCGGCCGCGAGCGCGAGCGATCCGCGCGCGATCGCCGTGTCGCACGGCAGCCGCGTGCTGCTCGACACGCTCGCATGGCCCGCCGACGCGACGCCGATCGAACATATCCACGTGTCGCAGCGCGGTCATTTCGGCCGCACGCTGATCGACCGCGACGAGCACGACGTCGCCGCGCTCGGCTATGTCGTGCGCTACGGCTCGCTCATGCAGGCACTCGCGGGCGCCGTACGCGGCACGCGCGTCGACTGGCGCATGTCGACCACCGCGCGCGCACCGCAGCAGGATGCCGACGGCGTCACGCTGACGCTCGACGGCCCGCAAGGCGAGCGCACGCTGCGCGCGCGCGTCGTCATCAATGCCGAAGGCGGGCTGTTCCACGAACAGCAGGCCGATACGACCAAGCATCGCCGCGACTACGGGCAGACCGCGCTCGTCGGCACGGTCACGGTCTCGGCGCCGCGCCCGAACGTCGCATGGGAACGCTTCACGCACGAAGGCCCGCTCGCGCTGCTGCCACTCGGCGGGCCGCGCCAGGCCGAGTACGCGCTCGTCTGGTGCTGCACGCCCGACGAAGCGGCGCGCCGCGCCGCGCTGCCCGACGACGCGTTCCTGCGCGAACTCGGCGGCGCGTTCGGCGAACGCATGGGCGAGTTCGTCGCGATCGCGGGCCGCGCATCGTTCCCGCTCGGCCTGAACGCTGCGCAAACGCTCGTCAGCGGCCGCGTCGCGATCGTCGGCAATGCCGCGCAAACCCTGCACCCCGTCGCGGGCCAGGGGCTCAACCTCGGGCTGCGCGATGCGCATACGCTCGTCGACACGCTGTCCGCGCAAGGCTTCGAAGCGACCGCGCTCGCCACCTTCAATGCGCGCCGCGCACTCGACCGGCGTTTCACGATCGGCGCGACCGACACGCTGGCGCGCCTGTTCACGATCGACGCGGGCCCGCTCCCGCTGCTGCGCGGTGCCGCGCTCACCGCGCTCGAGTTCGTGCCGCCGCTCAAGAAGCTGATCGCGCGCCAGATGATGTTCGGCCAGCGCAACTGACGCGCGGCGCGCACAGTCGCGCCACTCAAACCGGGTCAAATCGGCGGGACATGGGAATACGGTAAAATGCGCGTTTCCGTCTGCCCTTTCCCTGCCCGCGCCCGCCGCGGGCGGTGCCATTGCGATGCCTGTTATCGGCCCTCACGTATTGCGTAACAACCTGTTCGTCGCCCCGATGGCCGGCGTGACGGATCGTCCGTTCCGCCAGCTCTGCAAGCGGCTGGGGGCCGGTTACGCCGTGTCCGAGATGGTCGCGTCCAACGCGCAGCTGTGGAAAAGCGCGAAGACGATGCGGCGCGCGAACCACGAAGGCGAAGTCGAGCCGATCGCGGTCCAGATCGCCGGCGCCGATCCGGCGATGATGGCCGAAGCGGCCCGCTACAACGTCGACAACGGCGCGCAGATCATCGACATCAACATGGGCTGCCCGGCGAAGAAGGTCTGCAACGTCGCGGCCGGCTCCGCGCTGCTGCAGAACGAGCCGCTCGTGCAGCGCATCGTCGAGGCGGTCGTCGCGGCGGTCGGCACGGGGCCCGATGCGGTGCCCGTCACGCTGAAGATCCGCACGGGCTGGGATCGCGATCACAAGAACGCGATCACGGTCGCGCGCCTGGCCGAAGCCGCCGGCATTTCGATGCTGACCGTGCACGGCCGCACACGCGCCGACCTGTACCGCGGCGACGCCGAATACGAAACCATCGCGGCCGTGAAGGCGGCGGTGCGGATTCCGGTGGTCGCGAACGGCGACATCACGTCGCCCGCGAAGGCGAAGGCCGTACTCGACGCAACCGGTGCCGATGCCCTGATGATCGGTCGTGCCGCGCAAGGTCGGCCGTGGCTGTTCCGCGAAATCGATCATTTCCTGCAAACCGGCGAGCTGCTGCCCCCGCCGCGGATCGACGAGATCCAGCACGTGATGAACGAACACCTGGAAGACCACTACGCTTTCTATGGTGAATTCACGGGCGTCCGTACTGCGCGCAAGCACATCGGCTGGTACACTCGCGGCCTTTCCGGTGCCAACGGGTTCCGGCACAGGATGAACACGCTCGATTCCACCCGCGAGCAGCTCGCCGCCGTCAATGCATTCTTCGAGGCGCAAAAGGCGCTGTCGGACCACCTCGTCTACGTCGATGACGAAGAGGAAAACGGCCAGGGCGAGTCGGACGACCATAACCAGTTAGCAGCATGAGCAAGCACAACATCGAACAATGTGTCCGCGAGAGCCTGGACGTGTATTTCCGGGATCTAGACGGCTCCAATCCGCACGACGTCTATGAAATGGTGATGTCCTGCGTCGAAAAGCCGATGCTCGAGGTCGTGCTCGTACAGGCCGGCGGCAACCAGTCGCTCGCCGCGGAGTACCTCGGCATCAATCGCAATACGCTGCGCAAGAAGCTGCAGCAGCACGGCCTGCTGTAGGCGGCCGTCCCGTCCCCGTTTCCCTGGCTATTGGTGGTTCCATCATGATCAAGCAAGCGCTCATTTCCGTTTCCGACAAGACCGGCATCGTCGACTTCGCGAAGTCGCTGTCCGACCTCGGCGTCAAGCTGCTGTCGACCGGCGGCACCGCGAAACTGCTCGCCGACGCGGGCCTGCCCGTTACCGAAGTGGCCGATTACACGGGCTTCCCGGAAATGCTCGATGGGCGCGTGAAGACGCTCCACCCGAAGGTGCACGGCGGCATCCTGGCCCGCCGCGACCTGCCCGAGCACATGCAGGCGCTGGAGCAGCACGGCATCCCGACGATCGACCTGCTGGTCGTGAACCTGTATCCGTTCGTCGCGACGATCGCGAAGGACGACTGCACGCTCGCCGACGCGATCGAGAACATCGACATCGGCGGCCCGACGATGCTGCGCTCGGCCGCGAAGAACCACCGCGACGTGACGGTCGTCGTCGATCCGGCCGATTACTCGGTCGTGCTCGATGAAATGAAGGCGAACGGCAACACGGTCGGCTACCCGACCAACTTCCGCCTCGCGACGAAGGTGTTCGCGCACACCGCGCAATACGACGGCGCGATCACGAACTACCTGACGAGCCTGACCGACGAGCTGAAGCACGCATCGCGCAGCGCGTACCCGGCGACGCTGAACATGGCGTTCGACAAGGTGCAGGACCTGCGCTACGGCGAGAACCCGCACCAGAGCGCGGCGTTCTACCGCGACCTCACGACGCCGGCCGGCGCGCTCGCGAACTACCGCCAGCTGCAGGGCAAGGAACTGTCGTACAACAACATCGCGGATTCGGACGCGGCGTGGGAATGCGTGAAGACGTTCGACGCACCGGCCTGCGTGATCATCAAGCATGCGAACCCGTGCGGCGTCGCGGTCGGCAACGATTCGGCCGACGCGTACGCAAAGGCGTTCCAGACCGACCCGACCTCGGCGTTCGGCGGCATCATCGCGTTCAACCGCGAAGTCGACGAAACGGCGGCCCAGGCTGTCGCGAAGCAGTTCGTCGAAGTGCTGATCGCCCCGTCGTTCTCCGACGCCGCGAAGCAAGTGTTCGCCGCGAAGCAGAACGTGCGCCTGCTCGAAATCGCACTGGGTGACGGCCACAACGCATTCGACCTGAAGCGCGTGGGCGGCGGCCTGCTCGTGCAGTCGCTCGACTCGAAGAACGTGCAGCCGCACGAACTGCGTGTCGTCACGAAGCGCCACCCGACGCCGAAGGAAATGGACGACCTGCTGTTCGCATGGCGTGTCGCGAAGTACGTGAAGTCGAACGCGATCGTGTTCTGCGGCAACGGCATGACGCTTGGCGTCGGTGCAGGCCAGATGAGCCGCGTCGATTCCGCGCGCATCGCGAGCATCAAGGCGCAGAACGCGGGCCTGACGCTGGCCGGCTCGGCCGTGGCATCGGATGCGTTCTTCCCGTTCCGCGACGGCCTCGACGTCGTCGTGGCAGCCGGCGCGACCTGCGTGATCCAGCCGGGCGGCTCGATGCGTGATGACGAAGTGATCGCCGCAGCCGACGAGCACAACATCGCGATGATCCTGACGGGCGTGCGCCACTTCCGTCACTGATCGCCTGCGGCCCGCGCGGCCGCTGCTCGACAACCCGGCGGCATCGCACCCGCCGGGTTTTTTATTGCGCGGCGCCCTCGTACGCAACCGTGCGGCCAGCGCACCGCACCATTCGTTGTAGTATCGCTGCATCAGGCTTCTCTCCTTACCCATGCGAATTCTCGGCATCGACCCCGGCCTGCGCGTCACCGGCTTCGGCGTCATCGACGTCAGCGGCCACCGGCTCGCCTATGTCGCGAGCGGCGTGATCCGCACGCCGACCGCCGACCTGGCCACCCGGCTCGGCACGATCTTCCAGGGCGTCTCGACCATCGTGCGCGAGCACGCCCCCGACCAGTCCGCGATCGAAAAAGTGTTCGTCAACGTGAACCCGCAGTCGACGCTGCTGCTCGGCCAGGCGCGCGGCGCCGCGATCTGCGGCCTCGTCGCGGGAGGCCTGCCGGTGGCCGAATACACCGCGCTGCAGTTGAAGCAGGCCGTGGTCGGCTACGGCCGCGCGACCAAGACGCAGATGCAGGAAATGGTCACGCGGCTGCTCAACCTCTCCGGACAACCGGGCTCCGACGCGGCCGACGCGCTCGGCATGGCGATCTGCCACGCCCACGGCGGCAACACGCTCAGCACGCTCGGCGGCCTCGCGCCGGCGCTCGCGAAGAAAGGGCTGCGCGTGCGACGCGGGCGGCTGGTCGGCTAACGCTGGCGCACGCCATCGCCTGGCGCACCGGGCGACCGCTTTCGACCGCGCCGGCCATTCCAGCCTCGCACAACGTATGCGCGGCACGTATCGCTTCGGCCAGACGGCCGATCCCGTCGGCATAGCGCCGCACGTGCGCTACACTCGCGCTTTCTTCCTCGCACCAAGCCATCCATGATCGGTCGCATCGCCGGCATCCTGCTCGAAAAGAACCCGCCTCACCTGCTCGTCGACTGCAACGGCGTCGGCTATGAAATCGACGTGCCGATGAGCACCTTCTACAACCTGCCGCAAACGGGCGAGCGCATCGTGCTGCTCACGCAGCAGATCATCCGCGAGGACGCGCACCTGCTGTACGGCTTCCTGACGCCGCAGGAGCGCACGACCTTCCGCGAGCTGCTGAAGATCACCGGCATCGGCGCGCGCATGGCGCTCGCCGTGCTGTCCGGCATGAGCGTGCAGGAACTCGCGCAGGCCGTGACGATGCAGGACGCCGCACGCCTCACGCGCCTGCCCGGCATCGGCAAGAAGACGGCCGAGCGCCTGCTGCTCGAACTGAAGGGCAAGCTCGGCGCCGATCTCGGTGCGCTCGCCGGCGCCGCGTCGCCGTCCGACCATGCGACCGACATCCTCAACGCGCTGCTCGCGCTCGGCTATTCCGAAAAGGAAGGCCTCGCCGCGATCAAGAACGTGCCGGCCGGCACCGGTGTATCGGAAGGCATCAAGCTCGCACTGAAGGCGCTGTCGAAGGTGTAACGCCCGCATGACGCGCCGCCAATCGGTGCGTCGAAGCCAGTGTCGCGCGGCTGCGCGACGCTCGCCAGTCGGCCGTTCGGCCAGGTGGGCGGGACAGCGGCGCGCGGTACAATGGCCGCATGATTGAAACCGACAAACTCGCCACCGAGCAGCGGATCATCGCCGCCACGCCCGCCTCGTCGCACGAGGAGGTGTTCGAACGTGCGCTGCGGCCGCGCCAGCTCGACGACTACGTCGGCCAGGAAAAGGTGCGCGGCCAGCTCGAGATC
Source organism: Burkholderia sp. AU45251 (assembly GCF_030482905.1). Lineage (NCBI taxonomy): Bacteria > Pseudomonadati > Pseudomonadota > Betaproteobacteria > Burkholderiales > Burkholderiaceae > Burkholderia > Burkholderia sp. AU45251. Next base: position 93,879 of record NZ_JAUJQH010000009.1, read on the forward strand.
TTCATTGAAGCCGCCAAGCGCCGCTCCGAGCCGCTCGACCACGTGCTGCTGTTCGGGCCGCCGGGCCTCGGCAAGACGACGCTCGCGCACATCATCGCGCGGGAGATGGGCGTGAACCTGCGCCAGACGTCGGGCCCCGTGCTCGAGCGCGCGGGCGATCTCGCCGCGCTGCTGACCAACCTCGAGGCGAACGACGTGCTGTTCATCGACGAGATCCACCGGCTGTCGCCGGTCGTCGAGGAAATCCTGTATCCGGCACTCGAGGATTACCAGATCGACATCATGATCGGCGAAGGCCCGGCCGCGCGCAGCGTGAAGCTCGACCTGCAGCCGTTCACGCTGGTCGGCGCGACCACCCGCGCCGGGATGCTGACCAACCCGCTGCGCGATCGCTTCGGGATCGTCGCGCGCCTCGAGTTCTACGACGCCGAGCAACTGTCGCGCATCGTGCGGCGCTCGGCGTCGCTGCTGAACGCGCAGATCGATCCGAACGGCGCGCTCGAAATCGCGAAGCGCTCGCGCGGCACGCCGCGGATTGCAAACCGGCTGCTGCGCCGCGTGCGCGACTTCGCGGAAGTGAAGGCCGACGGCCAGATCACCGCGGCCGTCGCCGATGCCGCGCTCGCGATGCTCGACGTCGATCCGGTCGGCTTCGACCTGATGGACCGCAAGCTGCTCGAGGCGATCCTGTACAAGTTCGACGGCGGCCCGGTCGGCATCGACAACCTCGCCGCAGCGATCGGCGAAGAGCGCGACACGATCGAGGACGTACTCGAGCCGTACCTGATCCAGCAGGGCTTCCTGCAGCGCACGCCGCGCGGGCGCGTCGCGACGCTGCTCACCTATCGCCACTTCGGGCTTTCCGTGCCGGACACCGGCCGCACCGAACGCGGCGAGTGGGATACCCCCGACGGGAAGTAACCCGTCGCCCGAGCCGCACCCACCATGACGACGCCGCCCACCCGCCACCCCGCCACACCCGCACCGGGCCCGCGCTGGGCCGAGCCGATCCGCAAGCGGCTCGTGGCCGGCGTCACGCACCTGACGGCGGGCGGCGGCGGCCCGTCGCTCGACCTCTCTTCGCCGCCGGGAGACCCGGGGCTGTTCGGCCCCGACGCCGTCTGCTGGCGCGTGCATGCCGACTTCACGTCGATGATGACAGGCGGCATCGCCGCGCTACTGCTGCAGGCGCTCCATCCGCTCGCGCTCGCGGGTGTCTGGGATCACTCGTCGTTTCGCACCGACATCCTGGGCCGCTTGCGGCGCACCGCCACATTCATCACCGGTACGACGTTCGGCAGCCGCGCGGACGCACTCGCGCTGATCGAGCGCGTGAAATCGATCCACGCGCACATCTCGGGCACCGCGCCGGATGGCCGGCCGTACCGCGCCGACGATCCGGCGTTGCTGACCTGGGTGCATGTCGCGGAAGTGTCGAGTTTCCTCGCTGCGCATCTGCGCTACGTCAATCCGGCGCTGCCGGGCGAGTTGCAGGATCGCTACTACGCCGAAACGGCATTGATCGCCGAGCTGCTCGGCGCGCACGAGGTGCCCCGTTCGCGCGCCGATGTGGCCGCCTATCTCGCGCGCATGCAGCCCGAGCTCGAGGCCGGGCCGCGCACCTTCGACGTGATGTCCATCCTGCTGAACGTGCCGGTTGCGAGGCCCGCGCTGCGGCCGGCGGCGTCGCTGGTGATGCATGCCGGGATCGACCTGCTGCCGCCGTGGGCGCAGCGCATGCTCGGCGTGGCCGCGTTCGCGCCGCTGCGCCGCGCAGTGGTCCGGCCCGGCATACGGGTCGTCGCACCCGTGCTGCGCTGGGCGCTCGTGAACGGCGCGTCAAAGCGCGCGCGCCGGCGCGCCACAGCGACACCGCCCGACGGCAAGCCGCCTGCCTGACGATTCGCTTCCTCTTATCATTTCAATTTACTGTCAAATACCTGTGACAAGCTGACGGGCTTGCACCCGCGCACGGTCGCACGTGCCGTACGTCCCGCCTGTCCGTGACCCGCGCGGTGTCCCGCCAACCCGACCGACACCCGATGCCCGCGATGCCACGCCTGCCGATCCGTTTCGCCCTTGCCGCCAGCCTGTCCACCGTCTTCGCCCTCACCGCCTGCGGAGGCGACGATGTCACTGCCGTCGCGCGCTCGGACGCGCAAACGCCGTCCGGCGGTACCCCGACCGCGCCCGCTCCCACGCCGCCCGCCACCGTCACGCCGCAACCGGGCAAGTGGAAGGCCGCTCGCGCGGGCGACCTGATCGACGTGACGCTTGGCGACCTCCATCCGACGCAGGGCGCGATCGGCTACGACCAGATCTACTACAAGCTTGGCCGCTACGAATTACAGCCCGACAAGAAGTTCGACGACTTCTGCGCAGACGAAGGCCTCGGCGGCGTCGCTTCGAGCGGCTACACGGCCAGGTCGGCGCTGCGCGAACCCGCGAGCTACACGTGCACGACGACCGACGGGAACGCCCGCGACCGCTCGGTACTGAACCCGGTCGTGATCGGCCCGAACGGCGATGCGCTGTACCTGACCGACGGCCACCACGGCCTGTCGACCTACTACGAGACGCCCGACGGCGGCCCGGCGCTGCACGTGCACGTCGTCGTCAAGGACAACCTCAGCGACTACTCGGGCGACGCGTTCTGGCAGCAGATGCAGAGTCGCGGCTATCTGCGCCTCAAGAACGGCGAAGGCAAGCCGATCACGGCCGCGCAACTGCCGACCGGGCTCGGCCTGAAACTCGGGATGACGAACGACCGCTACCGCTCGCTCGTCTATTTCACGCGCGACATCGGCTACAGCAAGCCCGCGCAGGCCACCGACTACCTCGAGTTCTACTGGGCCGACTGGCTGCGCGCACAACCGGGCACGTTCTCACTCGCCGGCTATGATCTGACGCGCGCCGGCGCAACCGATCCCGATCCGGCGAAGGCCGACACGGGCTACCTGAACGCGGTCTGGAATGCGTCGACGCGGATGGTCGCGGCCACCGATCCGGTGATCGACGGCAAGACGGGCGCCGACCTCGGGCGCGCGGACGCGATCAACGGCGGGAAGAAGTACAACAAGGGGGAATTCGACAAGCTGCGCCAGCCGATCGCGGCGGACAAGCCCGGCAAGATCGCGTACGCGCTCGACTACAAGACGCGCCACGCGCTGCCGCAGTAAACCGTAAGCGGCAGCACCACACCGGAAGGGAGCCCCGGCCGGCGATGCCGGACGGGGCCTGCTGGCTCAGAGCACCTTGCGGTACCCGTCGTCGTCGCTTGCCGCGTCCAGGTGCGACACGTCGGCCCACTGCACGACTTGCGCACGGCCATCCACGTAATCGACGACGTTGATGCTCGTGTTGAGCAGCTGATAATTGCGCGGCGCCGACAGTTCGATGCCGTTCGCAAACCGGTACACGCAATCGAGCACGCCGCCGTGCGCAACGCACGCGATCCGGCCGCCCGGATGCTCGGCGACGATCGGTTCGAGCGCATGCAGCACGCGGTGATAGAACTCGCGCTGCGACTCGCCGCCCTCCGGCGCGAAACCGGGGTCGCGCGTCTGCCAAGCCGCGTAGGCGTCGGGGAACAGCGTCTCGATCTCGGCGCTGTCATGCCCCTGAAACTGGCCGTACGAGCGTTCGCGCAGCCCTTCCCGCAGCCGCGGCGACAGCCCGAGCGCATCGGCGAACGGCTGCGCGGTCTGCTGCGCGCGCATCAGGTCGCTCGAATAGATCGCATCGAGCCGTGCGCCGTCGCGCGCCTCGCGCGCGATCCGCACGGCGAGCCGCTGCGCCTGCTCGAGGCCCGTTTCGGCCAGCGGAATGTCGATATGACCCTGGATGCGCTTGATGCGATTCCAGGCCGTCTCGCCATGGCGGATGAAAAGAATCTGCGTGGTGGCCATCGCGGCGCGTCTCCGGGGAAGAATCAGGGCCGCACTTGCAGCCAGAACGTCACGGGGCCGTCGTTGACGAGCGACACCTGCATGTCGGCGCCGAACTCGCCCGTCTCGACGACCGGATGGCGCGCACGCGCGGACGCGACGAAATAGTCGAACAGCCGCGCGCCCTCGTCGGGCGGCGCGGCCGGCGTGAAGCTCGGCCGCAGCCCGCTGTTGGTATCGGCCGCCAGCGTGAACTGCGACACGAGCAGCAGGCCGCCTGCGCGGCCCTCGCCGTCGATATTCGACACCGGCAGGTTCATCTTGCCGGCCGCGTCGCTGAACACGCGATAGCCGAGCATCTTCGCCAGCAGCTTGTCGGCTGCCGCGTCGGTGTCGCCGCGCTCCGCGCAGACCAGCGCGAGCAGGCCCGCGCCGATCTCGCCCGTCGTGCGATCGCCGACGCGCACGTCGGCGCGCTTCACGCGCTGGATCAGCGCGATCATGCGGTCAGCGTGACACGTGCGAAGCGGCGCTTGCCGACCTGCACGACGAACTCGCCGGCTTCGACCTTCAGGCCCTTGTCCGACACGGTCGCGCCGTCGATCTTCACGCCGCCCTGCTCGATGTTGCGCAGCGCCTCGCTCGTCGACGGCACGAGGCCGGCCTGCTTCAGCAGTTGACCGATCGCGAGCGGCGCGCCCGCGAGCGTGACCGACGGGATATCGTCCGGCACGCCGCCCTTCGCACGGTGGTTGAAATCCTCGAGCGCACGCTCGGCGTCGGCCTGCGAGTGGAAGCGCGCGACGATTTCCTGCGCGAGCAGCACCTTGAAGTCGCGCGGGTTGCGGCCACCTTCGATCTCGCGCTTGAAGCCGCCGATTTCGTCCATCGGGCGGAACGACAGCAGTTCGAAGTAACGCCACATCAGCGTGTCCGAGATGCTCATCAGCTTGCCGAACATGTCGTTCGGATGCTCGCTGATGCCGACGTAGTTGCCCTTCGACTTCGACATTTTCTCGACGCCGTCGAGGCCTTCGAGCAGCGGCATCGTGAGAATGCACTGCTGTTCCTGGCCGTATTGCTTCTGCAACTCGCGGCCGACCAGCAGGTTGAACTTCTGGTCGGTACCGCCGAGCTCGAGGTCGGCGTTCAGCGCGACCGAGTCGTAGCCCTGCATCAGCGGGTACAGGAATTCGTGGATCGAGATCGGCACGCCGCCCTGGAAGCGCTTCGTGAAATCCTCGCGCTCGAGGATCCGCGCAACCGTGTAGCGCGACGCGAGCTTGATCATCCCGTCCGCGCCGAGCGGCATCGACCATTCGCTGTTGTAGCGGATCTCGGTCTTGTCGCGATCGAGCACGAGCGCGGCCTGCTCGAAGTAGGTCTTCGCGTTCGATTCGATCTGCTCGCGCGTGAGCGGCGGGCGCGTCGCGTTGCGGCCCGACGGGTCGCCGATCAGCGACGTGAAATCGCCGATCAGGAAGATCACCGTGTGGCCGAGGTCCTGCAGCTGACGCATCTTGTTCAGCACGACCGTATGGCCGATGTGGATGTCAGGCGCAGTCGGGTCGAGGCCGAGCTTGATGCGAAGCGGCGTGCCCGTGGCCGCGCTGCGCGCGAGCTTCTGCGCGAACTCTTCCTCGACCAGCAGCTCGTCGACGCCGCGCTTCGTGACGGCGAGCGCATGCCGGACTTCGTCGGTGATCGGGAAAACAGGCTTGGAACTGGGTTCGGTGCTCATCGGTGCCAGGAAGAATGTCGCAAAAGCAGGGATTTTCCCATAACTTGCGCGCGCATCGCTTAACGGCGCGTCATGTTGCGCGGATAATCGGGCGCAAGGCGCGCGGCACCGGCCCGCGCCGCACGATCCAGGAGAACCCAACGTGCCGCAACGACAGCCGCCAAACGCCCATCCGGCCGACGGCATCTACTTCGGGCTGATGTCGGGAACCAGCATGGACGGCGTCGATGGCGTCGCCGCGCGTTTCGAGGCCGGCAAGCCGCCGGTCGTGCTCGCGGAAGCGTTCGTCGGCTTCGCACAATCGCTGCGCGACGCGCTGTTCGCGCTGCAGCAGCCGGGCGACGATGAAATCGACCGCGAAGCGCTCGCGGCGAACGCGCTGGTCACGCGCTACGCGGTGTGCTGCCACGAATTGCAGCGCACCGCCGGGCTGTCGCGCGACGAGATCCGTGCGATCGGCGTGCACGGCCAGACCGTGCGCCATCGCCCCGAGCGTGGCTATACGCGGCAGATCAACAACCCCGCCCTGCTCGCCGAGCTGACCCAGGTCGACGTGATCGCCGATTTCCGCAGCCGCGACGTCGCAGCAGGCGGCCACGGCGCGCCGCTCGCGCCGGCCTTCCATGCGACGGTATTCGGCGCGCCGGGCGAGACGCGCGTCGTCTGCAATCTCGGCGGGATCAGCAACATCACGATCCTGCCCGGCGAAGGCGGCGACGTGCGCGGCTTCGACTGCGGCCCCGCGAATGCTTTGCTCGACGAATGGGCGACCCGCCATCTCGGCAAGCCGTACGACGACGGCGGCAAGTTCGCCGCGCGCGGCACCGTCCACGCGCCGCTGCTCGACGCGCTGCTCGACGAGCCGTATTTCACTGCGCCGCCGCCGAAAAGCACCGGACGCGACCTGTTCAATCCGGCGTGGCTCGACGCGAAGCTCGCCGCGTTCGCACAACTCGCGCCGCAGGACGTCCAGGCGACCCTCACCGCGCTGACGGCCGTGTCGGTCGCACGCGAGATCGCGCAGCACGCAGCGGGCTGCAAGGCCGTGTTCGTCTGCGGCGGCGGCGCACGCAATCCGGTGCTGCTCGACGCGCTCCGGCACGCGCTGCACGTGGCCGGCGTGGCGGCCACGGTCGATACGACGGCCGCGCTCGGCGTGCCGCCTCAACAGGTCGAGGCGCTCGCGTTCGCCTGGCTCGCGTACCGCTTCACCGCGCGCCAGCCCGGCAATCTCGCGACGGTCACGGGTGCGGCCGGCAACCGCGTGCTGGGCGCGCTCTATCCGCGTTGACGCGACACCCGCCACAACGCGGGCGTTGCATCGCCATTGCGCACGGACGTAAAAAAACGGGGCATGAAGCCCCGTTTTTCATTCCGGCGAACCGGACACGATCGATCGTGCGCTCAGACCGAGAACGACGAGCCGCACCCGCAGGTGGTGCTCGCGTTCGGGTTCTTGATCACGAACTGGGCGCCGTTGAGGTCGTCCTTGTAGTCGATTTCGGCGCCGACCAGGTACTGGTAGCTCATCGAGTCGATCAGGAGCTGGACGCCGTTCTTGTTCATCACGGTGTCGTCCTCGTTGACTTCCTCGTCGAACGTGAAGCCATACTGGAAGCCGGAGCAGCCGCCGCCCTGCACGAACACGCGCAGCTTCAGGTCGGGATTGCCCTCTTCGTCGATCAGTTGCTTGACCTTGTCGGCTGCGGCGTCGGTGAAGACGAACGGAACCGGCATTTCGGCCGTCGTTGCTGCGGATTCGGTAACAGCGTTCATTGCGAACTCTCCAAAAAGCTTTAGCCGCTATTGTAGGGCCGATCAGAAGATCGTGCTGAAGTCCATGAAATCAATAGGTTCTTGTCGATTTCATCAAACACGCCCGCGCGGGCCGCGGCAGCACGCGCCTGGAAGCGGACATAAAAAAACCGCCAGCGCGAAAGCTGGCGGTTTTTCGGGCAGACGCCGCCCGAGAGCGGCGAAGCCATGAAGCGGAATTAACGCTTCGAGAACTGCTTGGCGCGGCGTGCCTTGCGCAGACCGACCTTCTTACGCTCGACTTCACGTGCATCGCGCGTTACGAAGCCTGCGCTCGACAGCGACGGCTTCAGCGTCGCATCGTAGTCGATCAGTGCACGGGTGATGCCGTGGCGCACTGCACCTGCCTGACCCGTTTCGCCGCCGCCGTTGACGTTGACCTTGATGTCGAACGTTTGGCCGTGGTTCGTGAGTTCCAGCGGTTGACGCACGATCATCAGCGACGTTTCGCGCGAGAAGTAGTCAGCGATGGGCTTGCCATTGACGATGATGTCGCCCTTGCCAGCCTTGATGAAGACACGTGCGACTGCGCTCTTGCGGCGGCCCGTACCGTAGTTCCAGTTACCGATCATGTGGGCTCCCCTTAGATCTCGAGCGCCTTCGGCTGTTGAGCCGAATGCGGATGCGTAGCTTCAGCGTAGACCTTCAGCTTCTTGATCATCGCGTAGCCGAGCGGGCCCTTCGGCAGCATGCCCTTGACCGCTTTCTCGAGCGCGCGGCCCGGGAAGCGTTCTTGCATCTTGCCGAACGTCGTTTCATAGATGCCGCCCGGGTAACCCGAGTGACGGTAGTACTTCTTGTCCAGAGTCTTGTTGCCCGTTACTTTCAACTTGCTTGCGTTGATGATGATGATGAAATCACCAGTGTCGACGTGCGGGGTGAACTCAGGCTTGTGCTTGCCGCGCAGACGGCGTGCCACTTCGCTGGCAACACGGCCGAGAACCTTATCCGTCGCGTCAATCACGTACCATTCGCGCGTCACCTCATGGGCTTTTGCGGAAAACGTCTTCATGATCGATCCAAAAAAAATGCTTTGCCCGATGTGTTCTTCCTGCTTGTCTGTGTGCGCTTCAAGGCGCGGTGCAGGCTCTCCCTGTTCTTTTTCCGTGGGCATGAATGCGGAAAAGCCCTGAATTATAAAGGAAATACGGCAACGCGGTCAAAGGGAATCCACGTCCCGTGTCCACGGCGGCCGAAATGGGCCAAAATCCGGTCGTGCCCCGACAAGCCAGGCGAACCGAGCGCCCGGGGAGGCACCCATCGACGCGCGGCACATGACCTTGCCGCGCCAGACCGGCCGAATCTGGAAAACAACAAACAAGCATGATGAATCAACGACTTACGCCCTTCCTTGCGGCCGCGCTGCTGGCCGCCTCGGCGCCTGCCGTCGCCGCCCGCGCCGGCTGCGAAGCCAAGCTCGACGCGCTCGATACGCGCATTACCGAAGCCCGCGCGGCCCATGCCGAGGATCGCGTCGTCCGCCTGCGCGCGGTGCGCGAACGCGTCCGCCACTTCTGCGCACGCGGCCACGGCCATGCGTCGGCCGTCCACGCGCCTGCCCCTGACGCTCGCTCGCGCGGCGTGCCGTCCGGTGGCGCGACGTCGCAGTCGGCCGCAAAGCAGCCGGTGTGACGATGCCAGCGCGCGCAAGCCGCGCGCCGATGTTTGCATGGGACGAAAAAAAGCCCGAACGGCTGGTTCGGGCTTAATCCACCATAGGAGGAGGGTGGAGGAGACATTCGGAGGTTGCCGCAGCGCGACAACCAATGAGGCTCATTATACGAACGCGTTGCCGACTTCACAAGAAAATTTGCATTACGAAATCAAACACCATAATGCGAAATTTAAGGCGGCGTGTTTGAAAAATTGGTTTTCTCTTTGAAATCAATCACCTGATCCTGGCCGGCAGGATCAGGATCTCCCCTCATCTAGAGCAAAACCCCTAAAAACGGAGGGGCGTTGGCCGCCCGGCGCGCCGCGCGCACGGCGCCGGCGTTGCGCGTCGTGCAGCGCATCAGCCGACCGTTGCGCAGCGGGCTACAATGCCGGATCGAATCCGAATCAGGCAACGCTGGAGTGCAAGCATGGAATGCAAAGTAAGCTGGATGGGTCAGGACGGCATGGCGTTCTCCGCCGAGACCGGCAGCGGCCATCTCGTCGCGATGGATGGCGCGCCCGAAGGCGGCGGCCACAATCTCGCCCCGCGCCCGATGGAAATGGTGCTGCTCGGCACCGGCGGCTGCACGGCCTATGACGTCGTGCTGATCCTGAAGAAGAGCCGCCAGGAAGTCAGCGGCTGCTCGGTCACGCTGAAGGCCGAGCGCGCGAGCGAAGACCCGAAAGTGTTCACGAAGGTGCACTTCCACTTCACCGTCACCGGCCGCAACCTGAACCCGGCCACGGTCGAACGCGCGATCAACCTGTCGCACGACAAGTATTGCTCCGCGTCGATCATGATCGCGAAGACGGCCGAACTCACGCACTCGTTCGACATCGTCGCCGCCTGAACGCACGGCGAGCGCGCATGAAAAAAGGGCCGGCGCTCCGTGGGGAGCACCGGCCCTTTCGCATTCGAACGGCAAAGCAGGCCGATAAGCCGGATTCTGTGCACGCTGCGTGCCGAAGCACGCAACGCGTGGCAGCCATTCCTCTAGGCGCGCCATTGCTGACGCGCTCAAGCTTCCTACCCGCAGACGAGACGGGGGCCCCGTCCTGCATCCGAAAATGCGCGCCTGCCTACTTGGAATTGCTCCGGGTGGAGGTTACCGTGCCGGCGAACGTCGCCGTCGCCGCGGTGCGCTCTTACCGCACCGTTTCACCCTTACCTGATCCCGGCTTGCGCCGGGCCATCGGCGGTTTGCTTTCTGTTGCCCTGTTCCGCGTGTTGCCACGGATGGCCGTTAGCCATCACCCTGCCCTGTGGAGTCCGGACTTTCCTCGCCCCCGCGCGCCCGAAGGCGGCGAGGCCGCGACTGCCTGGCCTGCTTTGCGACGCGCATTCTAGCACTGCGCGCCGCCTTCGGCATTGCGCGAACGGCGACCGCTGCGAAACACGGCCGGATCGTCGTAGAACGCGGCCTCGGCATTCGCATCGCACCAGTCCGGCACGCCGAGCACCGGGAACGGCGCGAAATCGCGGCTCGTCAGCGCGCGCGCCGCGAGTTCGGCGGCGACACGCGCATCGACATGCGCGATGCGTTGCGCGTCGGGCCAAGAGAAATAGTCGGCGCTCACTTCGACGATCCACGTGTGCGCGGTGCAGGACTTGTACGGCGCGACGAGCTGCTCGAGCAGCGCATGGCCGATGAGCCGGGCCTCGCAGCGCGTGCCCCACGCATCGCGCGAGGCGACCAGCAGCCGCGGCCAGTCGAACCCGCGCAACGCGTCGGCGAGCGCGCGGTCGGCCGTCACGAACAGCGCGGCATTCTCGTCGAACAACGTGAGCGCATCGCGCAGCGTGCCGCGCACGGGGCCGACACCGCCCGCGGCGTCGATCGCCGCGGCCTGGCGTGCATTCAGCGCGGCCTTGATGCGCGGATACGCGAACCAGACGAGCGCGTTGAAGAAGTCGTGCAGATTGACGCGAGTCGGGACGCCGCCCGTCTCCGCGATATGGGTCTCGTACGCCACGCCGGGCGGCAACGCGGCCTGCGGCACGAACCGCAGCAGCCGGCCGCGGCCGGTGACGCGCGGGCCGTCGGGCCCGGTGTCGCCCAACGCGCCGTTCAGCGCGTCGAGCAGCGCGGCCTCGCCCGCCCGTACCGCTGCCTGTGCAACCCGGCCGCGCCCGGCATAGGGCGCGAGCCATGGCACGGACCAGTCGATCCGCGCAAAATCCGCCGCCCCGCTGCCGGCCGTGTGGCCGGGTTCGCGCGGCGGCGCGACCGTCACGCCAGTTTCCAGCTGATCGTCTCGCCGCCGCGCAGCGGCACGACGGGCGTATCGCCCGCGAAGATCTCGCGCGGCAGTTCCCATGCTTCGCGACGCAGCGTGACCGTCTCGGCGCTGCGCGGCAGCCCGTAGAAATCGGCGCCGAAGAAGCTCGCGAAGCCTTCCAGCTTGTCGAGCGCGCCAGCGTGGTCGAACGCTTCCGCATACAGTTCGAGCGCGTGCAGCGCCGTGTAGCAGCCCGCGCAGCCGCACGCGGTTTCCTTCGCGTCGCGCGCATGCGGCGCGCTGTCGGTACCGAGGAAGAAGCGCGGGTTGCCCGACGTCGCGGCCTCGACCAGCGCGACGCGATGCGTCTCGCGCTTCAGCACCGGCAGGCAGTAGTAATGCGGGCGAATCCCGCCGACGAACAGCGCGTTGCGGTTGTACAGCAGGTGATGCGCGGTGATCGTCGCGCCGAGCAGGCCGGGCGCCGCGTCGGCGTCGCGCACGTAGTCGGCTGCGTCCTTGGTCGTGATGTGTTCGAACACGACCTTCAGGCCCGGGAAATCGCGGCGCAGCGGCGTCATCACGCGGTCGATGAAGACCTTCTCGCGATCGAACAGGTCGATCGACGCATCGGTCACCTCGCCGTGCACGAGCAGCGGCATGCCGGTTTCCTGCATCGCCTCGAGCGTCTTCGCGCACTTCGCGAGATCGGTGACGCCGTGGTCGGAATTCGTCGTCGCGCCGGCCGGATACAGCTTCACGCCGTGCACGAAGCCGCTTTCGCGCGCGCGACGGATCTCGTCGGGCGGCGTGTTGTCGGTCAGGTACAGCGTCATCAGCGGTTCGAACGTCATCCCGGCCGGCAGCGCGGCGAGAATGCGCTCGCGATACGCCTGCGCCTGCGCGGTGGTCGTCACCGGCGGCTTCAGGTTCGGCATGACGATTGCGCGGCCGAACTGGCGCGCGGTGTGCGGCAGCACGGCGGCCAGCATGTCGCCGTCTCGCAGGTGCAGGTGCCAGTCGTCGGGACGGGCGAGCGAGAGCGTCGCCGGGGAGGAAGCGTTCGAGGCAGTCATAGGAGGCGTCGTGAGGAACGTGCTTGCCGTCGGCGGGGCCGGAACACGCATGCCGCGGGCCGACTGACGGCAAACCGCAACACGGGACCTTTGGCCAGCGGAATCCGCTTTTTACCGCTCAGGGCTCGGTGATATGCTAGAAGCCGCATTGTACCGGGGTTCGCCCGGTTCGTTACCCCCCGCCTCAGCCTGCTGCCCCAAGTAAAATGTGCCAACTCTTAGGAATGAACTGCGCCGCGCCGACGGACGTCACATTCTCCTTCACAGGTTTCGCGGCCCGGGGCGGGCTCACCGATCACCATGCCGACGGCTGGGGCATCGCGTTCTTCGAAGATAAAGCCTGCCGCCTGTTCATCGATCACCAGGCATCGGCCACGTCGCCGATCGCCGAAATGGTGAAGCGCTACCCGATCAAGTCCAAGAACACGATCGCGCACATCCGCAAGGCTACGCAAGGCCACATCCTGCTCGAGAACAGCCATCCGTTCATGCGCGAGCTGTGGGGCCGGCACTGGATCTTCGCGCATAACGGCGACCTGCAGGACTACGCACCGGACATGGAAGGCAGCGTCTACCACCCGGTCGGCACGACCGACAGCGAGCAGGCGTTCTGCGTGCTGATGCAAGGGCTGCGCGAAGCGTTCCCCGGTGCGCAGCCGCCGTTGCCCGAGCTGTTCGAGCGCGTCGGCGAGCTGACGCGCGGCATCACCGATCACGGCGTGTTCAACTTCCTGATGTCGAACGGCCAGGCGTTGTTCGCACACTGCTCGACGCGGCTGCATTACCTCGTGCGGCGCTGGCCGTTCTCGACCGCGCACCTCGTCGACGAAGACCTGTCGATCGACTTCGCGAAATACACGACGCCCGAGGATCGCGTCGCCGTGATCGCGACGCAGCCGCTCACCGACAACGAAGTCTGGACCGCGTTCGAGCCGGGCGAGCTGATCATGTTCCAGTGCGGCGACGTCGCCGCGCGGATGCGGATCCCGGTGCCCGAGCGCGTGCTCGAGAAGCTGCGCAATCCGGCGCTCGACGCATCGGCGTCGGCGTCGCGCGACACACGCGAGGCGCTCGCCACCGCCGCGGACGTCGATTCCGACGACGCAATCGACTTCTGAGCCCGGCGCACCCGCGCCCGCTCCTCTCTCCTGCCAGCCGCTGCTCCGCAAGACGGTCGCCCGCCATGCGCGATTGCGGCGGGCTGTTTTGCACACACGGTGCCGTAACGCTTCGGGCCCTATCGCTCGCCCGTGCCAACTCCGTTCATCCGGCCAACATTCCGGTATATCGAAGCAACGTCACGCAATATTCTCCTGATTTAATTCATCTCCAATAGAAAATCATCAACAAGAGAAAAGAATAAATCACATCACCAGAGAGCACATAATCTGCAAACCGCATTTTAACGGACTAACCTGATGCAAACCGTGCGCCGCCCCACCGACACGGCGATCGCGACGTCACACACTAAAAATCGACCAAATCCTTATCCACAAGGGCCCTCAGTTCGATTCATCACACAAACAAAAAATACCCAGCAGAAACAGCATTAATGCCGCATTTGTAAGCTTCCCGACAATCGACCCTCCTCCCGGTCAATAGACTCCGCTCATCCTCGGTGTAACGAATCGCGATTGGCACGGACACGGCCACAGCCGCCGCACACCCATTCACGCCATTCCCCACCGCGGATTGCGATTTCACTGCACCGCGGTGAAAACCACATCAAAACAAGAGAGAGGGGCTTGTCGTGAATCATTCATTTCGATCGATATGGAGCGAGACCACCGGCTGCTGGGTCGCGGCTGCGGAAACGGCACGGGCGCGCGGCAAGCGTTCGGGCCGCCCGTCGGGCACGAGCCGCCGCGCCGCGCACGCGGCACCGCACCGGACATCGCTTCGCGTCGCGGCAGTCGGCGCCGCGCTGGCCGCACTGTCGGCCGGCTCCGCGTACGCGTCGACGTGCGGCAGCGGCGCGGCCGTCGCGAGCAACGGCACCTGCGCGCTCGACAGCTTCAGCCCGACCGTCAACGACAACCTCGTCGGCGCCACGACCGTGTCGGGCGGCGACCGGGTCAGCCTGACGGGCGCGTGGACCGGTGCAACCGGCGACATGGGCTACACGCAGATGCCGCTCGGCAGCACGTCCGTCGTGTCGGGCAACCCGAATCAACCGCTGCTGTCGATCGGCGGCAAGACACAAAGCGTCAGCACGCCCGACTCGATCACCGGTGGCCAGACCTCGATCGCGACCTACGATTCGGGCACGTTTTCCGCATCGAGTGCGGGCTCGACCGACGTGTCGGTCTATCACGACGTGAACGGCAACCAGTACGTGAACACGCGAATCGGCACCGTCGAACGCTCCGGCGGAACGCTCGACGTGTCGATCGGCAATCCGGCAGGCTCGCCCACGGCAGCCGGTAACGCGATCACGATGGCACCGAAGCAGACGGACCTGTTCGTCGCGGACGGCACCGGCTCGGCGCAAAGCGTCATCAACTGGAATTCGCGCAACCAGATCTGGCTGGGTACCGGCGACTATCTCGCGAACGGCGGCCCCGTCGGCCATGTCCTGCTCGAGGTGCCGACGTATGCGGGCAGCTTCACCGCGTTCGACGGCAGCGCATGGACCGTCACCGACGCGGCGTCGCTCGCCGCGTACAACAACTTCCTCGTGCACTCGGTGAGTAGCGGCGCACTCGGCTCGCAGGCCGCCTACGACAGCGCATTCAACCAGGCCGTCACGTTCACCACGCAATCGTTCGGGTACGCGAACAACGTGTCGCCGGGCGACGAGAATGCGCTGCCGATGAACTACCTGACGGCGCTGCACGGCACCGGCGCGAACGCGACGCTGCATATCGGCAAGGATGGGCAGATCGACTTCCGCGGCACCAACACGATCGACTCGAGCTCGGCGGTCCTCGCGGAAAACGGCGCGCACTTCGTCAACGACGGCGGCCTGTCCGGCGACTTCACGCTCGTGCGCCTGCTGACCGGTGCGAGCGGCGTCAACAACGGCGTGATCTCGTCCGGCTACGCCGCCGGCGACAACTTCAACACAGGCAGCGCCGCACCGCCCGCCAACTTCGGCTTCAATGCGTACACCGAGGGCAACGGCGTCTACGCGAACGGCGCCGGCACGACCTTCGTCAACCACGGCGTGATGAACGTCGGCGCGTGGACCTACAACACCACGCGACCGAACCTGCAGAACTATGCGGTGGCCGCGACCGACGGTGCGACCGCATCGAATGCGGGCACGATCAACGTCGGCGTCAACGCGACGACGCTCGACAGCCAGGTGATCGGCGGCCTCGTTGCCGGCGGCAGCTTCACGAACGAAGCCGGCGGCACGATCTACCTCGGCCGGGCGGCCCAGTACGATGCCGGCGCGCCGGAAGCCGCGAACGACGTCGCGCTGTCCGCGCACGCGTACGGCATCCTGCTCGGCGCATCGGGTACCGCGAGCAACCTCGGCACGATCGTGATCGGCTCGCAGACACAGAACGGCGCCGCACTGGCGAGCATCGGCTCGTCGTCCGGCACGCTGAACAACGCGGGCGCGATCGTCGTCAACGGCGCGGCGTCCGGCACGCCGCTCGCCAACGTCGGCATGCTCGCGGCCAACACGGCCGCGACCGTGACCAATACCGGCACCATCACGCTGAACGGCGTCAACGGCATCGGCATCATGGTCGTCGGGACCGGCACGACCGCGACGGCTGCGACCTCGACCGGCACGATCAACGTGGCCGGCGGCCTCGATCCTGCCTCGGGCACACGCAACTACGGCGTGTGGGCCGAAGGGCCGCGCGCGACGGCCACGCTCGACGGCGCGCTCAACCTGACGGGCACCGGCGCGATCGGCGTGCATGCGCGTTCGGGCGCGACGATCGACGTCGGCGCCAATGCGGTGCCCGCCTTCAGGTCGGGCACGAACCAGATCGGCTTCTACGCCTATGGCGCGGGCTCGCAGATCAACGTCGCCGCGCAGCACCTCCGCGTCGACACCGACGATTCGACGCTGTTCCGGGTCGCGGGCGGAGCGGCCTACACGGGCGCGTCGACGGCCGGCGCGCTGACGACCGACGTCAACGGCCAGCGCGCACGCGGCGTGCTCGCAACCGACGCCGGCACCGTGCTGTCGACCGGCAACGCGATCTACAACGTCAACGGCGCGAACGGCATCGCGATTGCAGTCGAAGGCGGCGCGCAAGGCACGATCGACGCGGGCGCGACGATCAACCTGAACGCGGCCGGCGCGATCGCCGGCGTCGTCGACGGCCAGGCGCACGACCTCGCCGGCGCCAATGCCGGCGCACCGGTCGCGACGACGCTCACCAACAGCGCCGCCGTCACGTCATCGACTGCCGGCGTGACGGGCTTCGTCGCGCAACGCCTCGGCACGCTCGAGAACCGCAACACGGTACTGCTGACTGGCGCCGGCTCGACGGGCGTCGTGATCGGCACGCTCGGCACGGTAAACAACGCGTCGACGATCCGCGTCTCCGACGGCACCGGCGCGCTCGTCCAGGGTGCGTCGGCGACGCTCGCCAACGCGGGTTCGATCGAAGCCGACGACGGCATCGCGGGCGTGCACCTGACGGGCGCCGGCGCATCGGTCGCGCTGTCGGGCGCCGGCACCGTGATCGCGAACGGCAGCGCCGACGGCGTGCTGATCGACTCGAGCGTGACGGGCGGCGGGCTCGCGGCCGGCGCGACGTCGATCGCGGTCGGCGGCTCGGGCAAGGGGATCGACAACCAGGGGACGAACGCGACGGTCGCGTTGTCCGGCACGCAGATCGGCACGACCGGCGGCGGCGCCGACGGCCTGTCGTCGACCGGCGCCGGCGCACGCATCGCGACCGATGCGGCGACCGTCGTCCGGACCACCGGCGACAACGCGCGCGGCTTCTTCGTGTCGGGCGCCGATTCGACGCTGACGGCCAACGGCACGACCGTCGCGACGACCGGCGCGGGTTCGGCCGCGATCGTGACGAATGGCGGCGCGACCGCGCTGCTGTCGGGCGCGAAGATCACCGCAGCCGGCACGGCGGCCGACGGCCTCGTCGCGCAGAACGGCGGCCGTATCGGCGATACGGGCTCGTCGATCGCCAGCGCCGCCGGCAACGGCGCAACCGCCGACAGCGGCGGCGTGCTCGCGCTGACCGGCACGACACTCAAGGGCGCGACGGCCGGTGTGCTGGCGTCGGATACGCTCGCCAACGGCGCGACGAGCTCGGTGCTCGTCGACGGCGGCAGCGTCACGTCCGCCACCGGGCCGGCCTTCGCCGTGCGCGGCGGCACGGCCGACATCGCCGTGCGCAACGGCACGGTCGTGACGGCCGGCAACGGCACGCTGCTCGACCTGTCGAACGGCAGCCACGCCAGCTTCACCGCGTCGGCCGTGAACCTGACCGGCAACGTCGTCTCCGACGCATCGAGCATCGGCAACGTGTTCCTCGCGAACGGCACGACGCTGACCGGCACGATCGATCCGGTCGCATTGACCGTCGACAGCAGCAGCACCTGGCGCATGACGGGCAGCTCCGTGCTGAGCAGCCTGAACAACGCGGGCCTGGTCGCGTTCGCCGCACCGACCGGTTCGCCGACGCTCGCGGGCAGCTACAAGACGCTGACGACCGGCAGCTACGTCGGCAACGGCGGCACGATCGCGCTCAACACGTTCCTCGGTGCCGACGCATCGCCGACCGACCGGGTGATCGTGAACGGCGGCGCCGCGAGCGGCACGACGGGCCTGAAGATCGCCAACACGGCCGGCACCGGCGCGCAGACGATGGGCGACGGGATTCCGGTGGTCGTCACGGCCAACGGCGGCACGACCACCGCATCGGCGTTCCAGCTTGCGGGGCCCGTGCAGGCGGGCGCGTACGAATACCGGCTGTATCGCGGCGGGCAAGGCGACGCGAACGGCTGGTACCTGCGGTCGCAGCTCGATCCGTCGGACCCCGGCGACCCGATCCACCCGTCCGGTGGCGGCGACGGTAACAGCAACGGGAATGGCAACGGCGGCACGCTCGCGTATCGCCCCGGCGTCGCCGGCTACGCGCTCACGCCGCTGTTGAACGCCGACTACGGCTTCTCGACACTCGGCAAGCTGCACGAGCGCGTCGGCGACATCTACAACCTCGGCAAGCAACAGCCTGGCAATCGCGACGGCGTGTGGGGGCGCATCGGCGGCCAGAGCCTCGACGCGAACGCAGGCCGCTTCGCGGCCGACGCGCGCACGTTCTTCGCGCAGTTCGGCAAGGACTGGACGCTCGACCAGGCGCCGAACGGCGGCGGCAGCACGCACGCGGGCGTGACGGCCAGCATCGGCGTGTCGAACGCGAGCTTCAGCGACATGGCGCGCGCCGACACGGCCTACCTGTCGACGTCGACGGGCTCGGTCGAGATGCACGCGCAGAGCGTCGGCGGCTACTGGACGAAGTACCTGTCCGACGGCACGTACTTCGACAGCGTCGGGCAGGTCACGCACTACGGCAACCGCTATCGCGACAGCTACGGCAACGAGGCGTCGCAGAACGGCTTCGGTGTTGCACTGTCGCAGGAAGTCGGCAAGCCGTTCGCGATCGGCGCGCTGCCGGTCGCGGTCGAACCGCAGGCGCAGCTGATGGTCCAGTACCTGAAGCTGAACGGATTCAACGACAACGTCTCGGCGGTTTCGGGCACGACGACGAACGCGCTGCGCGGCCGCGTCGGCGTGCGCATCTTCCGGCCGAACCTCCAGTCGGATTCGGGCGGCGGTGCCGCGACGCCGTACTTCACGGCCGACGTGCTGCACGACTTCCTGTCGCCGGGCCAGACCGTCGTCGGCGGCACACCGTTCGCGACGCATCTCGGCCGCACGTGGTACGAGCTCGGCGTCGGCGTGACCGCCGGCTTCGGCAAGTCGGGCGAGCTGTATGCGAACGCGAAGATCGCGCGCAACATCGGCGGCGACTACCGGCGCGGCATCGTCGGGCAGGTCGGCTACCGCTACAGCT
This sequence comes from Burkholderia sp. AU45251, assembly GCF_030482905.1. Classification (NCBI taxonomy): domain Bacteria; kingdom Pseudomonadati; phylum Pseudomonadota; class Betaproteobacteria; order Burkholderiales; family Burkholderiaceae; genus Burkholderia; species Burkholderia sp. AU45251. The sequence goes on from NZ_JAUJQH010000009.1 coordinate 113,287, forward strand.
GGTAACGCCCGCTGGCGGCGGACGAAAAAAAACCGCCCGGCGCGAGGCCGGGCGGTTTTCGCAGCGACGCACATGCAGCGTCGACGAGCGCGAACGCTCAGTGCAGGATCTTCGCGAGGAAGTCCTTCGCGCGTTCCGATTTCGGATTCGAGAAGAAATCGTCCTTGCGGTCGTCCTCGACGATCGCACCCTTGTCCATGAAGATCACACGATGGGCCACCTTCTTCGCGAAGCCCATCTCGTGCGTGACGACCATCATCGTCATCCCTTCCTGCGCGAGTTCGACCATCACGTCGAGCACTTCGTTGATCATCTCGGGGTCGAGTGCGGACGTCGGCTCGTCGAACAGCATCGCGATCGGATCCATCGACAGCGCGCGCGCGATCGCGACCCGCTGCTGCTGGCCGCCCGACAGCTGGCCCGGGAACTTGTGCGCATGCGCCTTCAGGCCGACGCGATCGAGCAGCTTCATGCCCTTCTCGTTCGCCTCGTCCTTGCCGCGGCCGAGCACCTTGACCTGCGCGAGCGTCAGGTTCTCGGTGATCGACAGGTGCGGGAACAGCTCGAAATGCTGGAACACCATCCCGACCTTCGAGCGCAGCTTCGACAGGTTCGTCTTCTTGTCGCCGACCGACTGGCCGTTCACGAGGATCTCGCCCTGCTGGAACGGCTCGAGGCCGTTCACGGTCTTGATCAGCGTGGATTTACCCGAACCGGACGGGCCGCACACGACGACCACTTCGCCTTTCTTGACCTCGGTCGTGCAGTCGGTGAGGACCTGAAACTGGCCGTACCACTTCGAAACGTTCTTGATGGAAATCATCTTGTGACCTTTTTCTGGAGACCCTTGACGAGAGCAGACGCCAACGAGCAAATCACGAAATAGCATGCGCCGGCGAACAGGACCATCTCGACGGTCGTGCCGTCGCGATCGCCGATGTTGGCCGCCGTGCGGAAGAAGTCCGCGAGGCTGATCACGTACACGAGCGACGTATCCTGGAACAGGACGATCGCCTGCGTGAGCAGCAGCGGCACCATCGCGCGGAACGCCTGCGGCAGGATCACGAGGCGCATCGCCTGCGCGTAGTTCATGCCGAGCGCGAATGCGGCGTTCGCCTGGCCGCGCGGCACCGCCTGGATGCCGGCGCGGATGATCTCGGAATAATACGCGGCTTCGAACAGCGAGAACGCGACCATCGCCGATGCGAGACGGATGTCGATCGTCGGCGACAACCCGAGCACGCCCTGCAGCAGCTGCGGCACGATCAGGAAGAACCACAGCAGCACCATCACGAGCGGGATCGAGCGGAACACCGTCACGTAGCCCTGCGCGAACCACGCGAGCGGCTTGACGCCCGACAGCCGCATCAGCGCCAGCAGCGTGCCCCAGACGATCCCGACCACGATCGCGATCAGCGTGATCTGCAACGTGACGATCGCCCCCGTCCACAGCGTCGGCAGCGCGCCGGGAATACTACTCCAGTCGAACTGATGCATCACTTGCCTCCGATATAGCCGGGCAGCCGCGTGCGGCCTTCGATCCAGCGCATGAACGCCATCACGACGAGGTTGATGATCACGTACGCGAGCGTAACCGCGATGAACGATTCATACGTCTGCGCGGTGTAGTCGACGAGCTGGCGCGCCTGCGCGGACAGGTCGAGCAGGCCGATGGTCGACGCGACGGCGGAGTTCTTGAAGATGTTCAGGAATTCCGACGTGAGCGGCGGCACGATGATCCGGTACGCAACGGGCAGCAGCACGTAGCGGTACGTCTGCCATTGCGTGAAGCCCATCGCGAGGCCGGCGGCGCGCTGGCCCTTCGGCAGCGCGTTGATCCCGGCGCGCACCTGTTCGCACACGCGCGCGCCCGTGAACAGGCCGAGACAGATGATCGACGCGGTAAAGAACTGCGTGGTGGGCGGCAACTGCTTGATCCAGGTGCCGATCGACGCGGGCAGCAGCTCGGGTATCACGAGATACCAGACAAAGAACTGCACGATCAGCGGAATGTTCCGGAAGATCGACACGTACAGGGTGCCGATCGCGGACAGCCACTTGTTCGGCACGGTACGCAGCACGCCGAACAGCGAACCGACGATCAGCGCGATGACCCAGGCGACGAGCGACACTTCGATCGTCACCCAGAAGCCGGACATCAGCCATCCGAAATAAGTCGTCGGCTCGCCGGTCGACACGGGGCTCAGGAAGATGCCCCAGTTCCAGTGGTAAGACATGGGCAAGACTCCAGCAAAAAGAGACGGAAGAAGCGGGGCCTCTTCCGTCTCATTAGCGTCATTTCTGCATCAACGGCCGTGCGGTCAGTCGAGCGCCTTGTCGTTCGGGTTCGCGTACAGCTTCTTCATCGAATCGGACAGCGGGAAGTTCAGGTTCAGCCCCTTCGGCGGGATCGGGTTCTCGAACCACTTCGCGTAGATCTTCGCGGCTTCGCCCGACTTCTCGACTTGCGAGATCGCATCGTCGACGACCTTCTTGAAGTCCGCATCGCCCTTGCGCATCATGCAGCCGTACGCTTCTTCCGATTGCGGCGTGCCGACGATCACCCAGTCGCCCGGCTTCTTCGCCTTCGCACGCTCGCCCGCGAGCAGCGCGTCATCCATCATGAACGCGACCGCGCGGCCCGATTCCAGCGTATTGAACGAATCGCCGTGATCCTTCGCGCTGATGATGTTCATGCCCATCTGCTTTTCGTTGTTCATCTTGCGCAGCAGGCGCTCGGACGTCGTGCCGGCGGTGGTCACGACCGTCTTGCCCTTCAGGTCGGCGAAATCCTTGATGCCCGAATCGTTCTTCGTCATCAGGCGCGTGCCGATCACGAAGATCGTGTCGGAGAACGCGGCCTGCTGCTGGCGTTCGGCGTTGTTGGTCGTCGAGCCGCACTCGATGTCGACCGTGCCGTTCTGCACCAGCGGAATGCGGTTCTGCGACGTGACCGGGATGTTCTTCACCTGCAGGTTCGGCAGGTTCAGCTTCTTCTTCACCGCGTCGACCACCTTCATCTGGAATTCGCGCGAATAGCCGACCACCTGCTGCTTTTCGTCATAGTAGGAGAACGGGATCGACGACTCGCGGTGCCCCAGCGCGATCACGCCCGTGTCCTTGATCTTCTTCAGCGTGCCCGTCTCCTGGGCATGCGCGCCACCTGCGAACGCGCAAAGCGCCGCGAACATCAGGACTGCCTTTTGGTATTTCATTTTGGTCATCTCCTTGGCTAAAACCCGCGCCAGTGTATCAAAGTAATATTTTTGAAAGAACTGGTTGTTTACCGCACTACGAATCGTACTGCGCGAAGCCTTCCTCCCGGCTTCGGCCCCTTCCGGCGCCCGAATGCGCGCGCGGGCGGTACCGGATTCGGCACCGCCCGCGAGGGTTCATGCACGCAACCGGATGGATTGCGTCATGGATTGATCGTAGTCAACCGATCTGAAATCGGCAACCGCCGATCAGGGGTACAGGCCACGCATTTCGCGTGCCATCAGGATGCGCTTGCACGCAACGATGAACGCCGCCGTACGCACCGACACCTTGTGCTCTTCCGCGACTGCCCACACGCCGGAGAACGCTTCGCGCATCACGCGCTCGAGACGGTGGTTGATCTCGTCTTCCGTCCAGAAGAAGCTCGAGAAATCCTGCACCCATTCGAAGTACGACACGGTCACGCCGCCTGCGTTCGCGATCACGTCCGGGATCACGAGCACACCGTTCGCGGTCAGGATGTCGTCCGCCGCCGTCGTCGTCGGGCCGTTCGCGCCTTCGACGATGATCTTCGTGCGGATCTTCGCTGCATTCTTCTCGGTGATCTGGTTTTCCAGTGCCGCCGGGATCAGGATGTCGGTTTCGACCGTCCAGAACTCGTCGTTCGGCATCGGCTCCGAACCGTCGAAGCCCGCGACGCCGCCCGTGCGGGCAACGTGGTCGAGCAGCTTGTTCGAATCGAGGCCGGCCGGCTGGTAGATCGTGCCCGTGTGATCCTGCACCGCGATCACCTTCGAGCCCGCTTCCTGGAACAGCTTCGCCGCGATGCCGCCGACGTTGCCGAAGCCCTGCACGGCAATGCGTGCGCCTTCGATTTCCAGGCCCTTCTTCTTCGCCGCTTCGCAGCCGACGACGAACACGCCGCGGCCCGTTGCTTCCTTGCGGCCGAGCGAACCACCCAGCGCGATCGGCTTGCCGGTCACGACGCCGGTCGACGTCTGGCCCTGGTTCATCGAGTAGGTGTCCATCATCCACGCCATCACCTGTTCGTTGGTGTTGACGTCCGGCGCCGGAATGTCGGTGTTCGGGCCGATGATGATGCCGATTTCGCTGGTGTAGCGGCGCGTCACGCGCTCGAGCTCACCACGCGACAGCTTGCGCGGGTCGACGCGGATACCGCCCTTCGCGCCGCCGTACGGCACGTTCACGGCCGCGTTCTTGACCGACATCCATGCGGACAGTGCCATCACTTCCGACAGCGTCACGTCCTGGTGGTAACGCACACCGCCCTTGCCCGGGCCGCGCGACACGTTGTGCTGCACGCGATAGCCTTCGAAGTGCGCGACGGTACCGTTGTCGAGTTCGATCGGCACATCGACGACCAGGATGCGCTTCGGGCGCTTCAGCGTTTCGAGCCAGCGCGACAGCGAGCCGAGGTACGGCGCGACGCGATCGACTTGCTGAAGATAGTTGCCCCACGGGCCGAGATCGTCGGCGTGCAGGTAGGACGGGATGGACTGCAATTGCGAAGACATGGATGCTCCAACGGTCAACAGGTGCGCACATTGTCGAAAAACCCGTTTTTTTTATCCAATGCCGTTTGCTTATTCGATTATGCGTTTCTTGCATGATCGCGATTTTTCGCAAATCTGCGGTCGATTTGCGCAAGAACGCACGCGATCGCTCGTGCATCGCGTGCGTGAAAAATCGTGTTTCCTGGATGCGTGATGGCCGCCGGACAGCCGTCCGACAGGCGCCGCAAGCTCGACGACAGCCGGCCGACGGTTAACTGCCCACGGTTAACCCGCGGTTTCGCGCAGTTCGTCGCGCACGACGTCCCACAGCGCACGCACGAGCTTCTGCCGCGGATCGTCGCCCTGCAGCGCGAGCTTGTCGCAGTACAGGCGGATCTCCATCGTCAGCGTGAACGGGTACGCGCCGCCACGCACCGACCGGTCGAGCCGGATCAGGCGGCCGCCGGCGACCGCATCCTCGACCGCGCTGTGCGGCAGGAACGCGATGCCGTGGCCCGCGAGCGCCATCGCCTTCAGCCCTTCGGCCATGTCGGTTTCATAGACGCGATCGAGGAACAGCGGCGTCGACGCATTCGCGACGATCACCTCCGTCATCCGGCCGAGATACGCGTTCGGCGTATATGACAGGTACGGCACGCGCGCGTCTGCCGTGCCGGGTAGCGTATAGCGCGGCCGCCCCGCGCGGCCCGGCGCCGAGAACGGGCTGATCGGCTCGCTGCCGAGGATCAGCATGTCGTAGCGCGCCGGGTCGAGCGCGACCGGATGGCTCGGGTGGTGGTAGCCCATCACGAGATCGCAGCCGCCCTCGACGAGCGACAGCACCGCGTCGTGCACGTTCAGCGCGCGCAGCCGCGTGTGGACCTGGCCCATCTTCGCCTCGATCCGCTGCAGCCAGCGCGGGAAATACGTGAGCGACAGCGTGTGCGGCACCGCGAACTCGATCGTCGGCACCGGCGCGCCGACGTGGCCGCGCAGCAGCGTGCGCGCCTCGTGCGCCTGCGACAGCATCGTCAGCGCCTGTTCGTAGAAGATCTGCCCGGCCTGCGTGAGCCGCGTCGGATAGACCGAACGATCGATCAGTTCGGTCGCGAGCCATGCCTCGAGCGCCTGGATGCGCCGCGAAAACGCCGGCTGCGACACGTGCCGCAGTTCGGCGGACCGGCTAAAGCTGCGCGTCTCCGCGAGCGAGACGAAGTCTTCGAGCCATTTCAGTTCCATGCAGGCGGGCGCGGCGGGCGGCGGTCGGGAAGAAGCCTGCATTCTACCGGTGGGCGGCCCCGGCCGGCGGTGCAGCGAACGGCGCGGCGCCCCGCCGCCAACGGGCGCCGGCACTGTGTCCGCATGCGGCGGCGCCCGCGGGCCACGCTCAGCCGGGATCGTCCCGCGCCGATGGTAAAATGCCGGATTCTCCTTCCCCTCGCTCGACCCGGCCCCAAGGCCCGCCCGATCATGTCCGACACTCGTCCCGATACGCTTTTCGCCCTCACCGCGCTTTCGCCCATCGACGGCCGCTACGCCAGCAAGACCGAAGCGCTGCGCGACTGGCTCTCCGAAGCCGCCTTCATGCGCCACCGCGTCACCGTCGAGGTGCACTGGCTGATCGCGCTGTCGCGCGCCGGCTTCGCGGAAGTCCCGCGCTTCTCCGATGCCTCCGAACAGTTCCTGCTGCAGCTCGCCGAGCGCTTCACCGCGCACGACGCCGCCCGCATCAAGGACATCGAGCGCGTGACGAACCACGACGTGAAGGCCGTCGAATACTGGCTGAAGGAATCGGTGAAGGGCCAGGAAGAACTCGAAAAGGCCAGCGAATTCATCCACTTCGCGTGCACGTCGGAAGACATCAACAACACGTCGCACGGCATGATGCTCGCCGGCGCGCGTGAGCACGTGATCCTGCCGGCGCTGCGCACGGTCTACCAGCGCCTCGTCGCACTCGCGCACGCGCACGCCGAACAGCCGATGCTGTCGCGCACGCACGGCCAGCCGGCCAGCCCGACGACGCTCGGCAAGGAACTCGCGAACGTCGCGGCCCGCCTCGCCCGCGCGATCACGCGCATCGAAAAGGTCGAGATCCTCGGCAAGATGAACGGCGCGGTCGGCAACTTCAACGCGCATCTCTCCGCATATCCGGAATTCGACTGGGAAGCGTTCTCGCGCGACGTGATCGAGAACCGCCTGAAGCTCACGTTCAATCCGTACACGATCCAGATCGAGCCGCACGACTACATGGCCGAGCTGTTCGACGCGGTCGCGCGCGCGAACACGATCCTGCTCGACCTCGACCGCGACGTGTGGGGCTACATCTCGGTCGGCTACTTCAAGCAGAAGACGAAGGCCGGTGAAATCGGCTCGTCGACGATGCCGCACAAGGTCAACCCGATCGACTTCGAGAACTCGGAAGGCAACCTCGGCCTCGCGAACGCGACGCTGCGCCACCTCGCCGACAAGCTGCCGGTGTCGCGCTGGCAGCGCGACCTGACCGACTCGACGGTGCTGCGCAACATGGGCGTCGCGCTCGGCTACTCGCTGCTCGCATACGACTCGCTGATCCGCGGCCTCGACAAGCTCGAAGTGAACCCGCAGCGCCTGAACGAAGACCTCGACAACTGCTGGGAAGTGCTCGCCGAGCCGGTGCAGACGGTGATGCGCCGCTACGGCATCGAGAACCCGTACGAGCAGCTGAAGGAACTGACGCGCGGCAAGGGCATCACGCGCGAAGCGCTGCAGGAATTCGTCGGCACGCTCGCGATCCCGCAGGACGCGAAGGATCTTCTGCTCGCGATGACGCCTGCGTCGTACATCGGCAAGGCCGTCGAACTGGCGAAGCGGATCGCGTAAGCACTGCCGTCTCCGCCGATAAAAAAGCCCGATGCGAGCGATCGCATCGGGCTTTTTGCTGTTCGGGCGATCAGAACGAGATCATCTTGCCCGGATTGAGCGCGCTCATCACGCTCATCGCCGCCTTCGCGGCCGGAATCGCGATCGGCGACAGCTGGCGGCCGAGCGGAATCGCGCGATGGTCGATGCCGGTCAGCATCGAGAAGTCGTCGTTGCGGCCGACGAAATCGTCGCAGATCGCCTTGCCGATCCGCACCGTCTGCGCGACGCCGTGGCCGCTCCAGCCCTGCACCATGTACATCGGCACGCGGCCGTCGGTCTTGCGGCTGTCGGTCGCGCCGTTCAGCGTGAAGTCGCTGACGCCGCTCCAGCAGTAGTCGAGCGCAAACTGGCCGTCGTGCTGCGGGAACACCGTGTTCAGCCGCGTCAGCAGATACGCGTTCACGTCCGGCTGCGCCCAGCAGGTGCCGGTGCCCTGCCCGCCGAACAACAGGCGGTTGCCGCGTACCGGCCGGTAGTAGTCGATCTGGAACTGCGTGTCGTACACGGGCATGCCGGCCGGCATCAAGGTCGCGACGTCGACGTCGAGCGGCGCCGTCACGCTCACGTAGGTAAAGAACGGCACGGTCGTCGCGGCGCCGTCGTCGAGCAGCCGGAACGTCGTGTTGTGCAGCGCGAGCACGACGCCCTTGCGTGCGGTGATCGTGCCGCCCGGCGTCGTCGCGACGACACCCTCCGGCGTTTCGACGAGTTCGAGCACCTCGGTGCCCTCGAACAGCGCGCCGCCGTTCAGCCGGAAGCCGTGCACGAGGCCGCGCACCAGCGCGAGCGGATGGATCTGTCCGCCGATCGCGTCGATCGCCGCGCCGTGGTAGAGCCCCGAGCGCACGTATTCGTCATGCAGCTGATGGCGGCCGACCAGCGTCACGCCCGCGTCGCCGAGATGGCGGCGCGCATCCGCGCCGTCGAGCAGCGCGCTCATGTGGCCCGGGTGGACCGCGGCCGTCACGTGGCCACGCTTGCGGTCGAGCTCGAGCGCGTAGCGTGCGCCGATCGCATCGATCAGGTCCATCGATTCGGTCGATGCGAAGCGCCACAGCCGCTTTGCGTCGTCGTGCGACAGGTGATCGATCATGTCGGCGGCTTCCCAGCGCGCGAGGCCGGGCGTGAGCTGCCCGCCGTTGCGGCCCGATGCGGCCGAGCCGACGTGGTGCTTGTCGACGAGGATGGTATCGACACCCGCTTCCGCGAGATGCAGCGCAGCCGATGCGCCGAGCAGGCCTGCGCCGATCACGAGCACGTCGCAGACCACGTCGTGCGCGAGCGGCGCGCTGTTCGCGTGGCGCGACAGCGACGCCTCGTACCAGTTCGCCGGGCGCTCGCCGTCGTAGCGGGCCGGGTCGCACCAGTTCCAGTTGTCTTTTTCGATGTTCAGTTGCGTTTGTTCGAAACGCGATTCGCCTTGGATCAGGGGTTGATTGTTGAAAGTCATGATTGCACTTGCATGGTCTTGGGCCGCCTGTCGAAGAGCCTTCTGGCTTCGCGGGTGGGGCAGCCGGTTCCACATGGGTGTCAACGAGATAAAGGGGCGCGATGGCCCGTGTTGACGGCGGACACGCTCGTGCCGCCTGGATCCCGGACTGTGCGAAAGCACGTATTGAAAGGTGCCGGGACACCCAATTTCTACACCGCAGAAATAATTCTACAGTGTAGAATAAGCTTTCGTCAAGTTTACAGCCGGTGCCACGCCGGCCCGTCAGCCCGCATCGATGAAAGACAAACCCGCCCAGGGCCCGCGCGGCCTCGACAAGGACGCGATCGTCGCGGCCGCGCTCGCACTGCTCGAAGACGTCGGCGAAGCCGCATTCAGCGTGCGCAAGCTCGCGCAGTCGGTCGGCTGCGATCCGATGAGCGTGCTGTATCACTTCAAGTCGAAGGAAGGCCTGAGCCGTGCGATCGCGAACGCGCTGTCGCGCTCGCTCGTGCCGGTCGATACCGCCCTGCCGTGGCGCGAACGGCTGCGCGACCTCGCGCGCCAGTACCGCGCGCTCGCGCTGCGCTACCCGGCCGCGTTCGCGCTGCTGCAGCGGCACATGAGTACCGGGCCGGCCGATCTCGCGCACATCGAGGCCGTGCATCGCGCGCTGGCCGACGCCGGCATCCCGCGCGCAGCGCTGCCGTCGGTGTGCGTCGGCTGGTATGCGAGCGTGATCGGGCTGGCCGCCGCCGAAGCCGGCGGCCTCACGCGCGCCGCGAACGACGTCGAGCTCGCGGAGATGGAAGCGCTGTCCGACACCGCGCATCCGCTCGTCAAGGCGGCCGCCCCGCTCTATGCGCAGCTCGATCCGGCAGCCGTGCACGACACGATGCTGGACGTGCTGCTCGACGGCATCGCGAAGCAGGCACGCGCGGCCTGACCCGCCTACGGCCCGCGGGCCGCCCACGAAAAAGGCGCCCCGAAGGGCGCCTTTTTCATGACGATTGCCGCGAACCGCGCTCAGTGCTGCTGCGCGATGCCGATCTTCAGCATGACCTGATCGATGATCTGTTCGGGCGTCAGCTCGATGCTGACCTCGATCGCTTCGTCCGGGCCCGGCTCCTCGAGCGTGTCGAGCTGGCTCTTCAGCAGCGCCGGATCGAAGAAATGGCCGGTGCGGCTCTTCAGGCGCTCGTGCAACACCTCGAACGAACCCTTCAGATACACGAACCGCACGTCGGTGTCGGTGCCGCGCAGCACGTCGCGGTACGACCGCTTCAGCGACGAACACGTGAACACGGCCGTCTCACCGGCACGCTGCTTTTCCTCGATGGCCTCGCGGATCGTGCGCAGCCACGGCCAGCGGTCGTCGTCGGTCAGCGGAATGCCGTGGTGCATCTTTTCCTTGTTCGCCGCGCTGTGAAACGCGTCGCCATCGGTATAGCTGCACGACAGGCGTTCCGCCAGCATTTCGCCGATTCGCGACTTGCCCGCACCCGACACGCCCATTGCGATCAGAATCATTGACTACCCCTTGTTACAGAACCATGCTCAGCAGCAGTGTAAAGCCGAGGCCGAGCACCGAGATGATCGTTTCGAGCAACGACCAGGTCTTGAACGTCTGACCGACCGTCATCCCGAAGTATTCCTTGATCAGCCAGAAACCGCCGTCGTTCACGTGCGAGAAGATCAGCGAGCCCGAGCCCGTGGCCAGCACCAGCAATTCCGGGCTGACCGTCGTGCCGGCCGCCGCCGCGATCGGCGCGACGATGCCGCAGGCCGTCGTCATCGCAACCGTCGCCGAACCCGTCGCGAGACGCATCAGCGCCGCGACGAACCAGCCGAGCAGCAGCGGCGACAGGTGCGCGTGCTTCGCGGTCTCGACAATCTGCTGCGAGATCCCGCTGTCGCGCAGGACGCCGCCGAAGCCACCGCCCGCGCCGACGATCAGCGTGATGCCGGCGATCGGTGCCAGGCACTCGCCGCAGAACTTCTGGATCTGGTCGCGGTTGAAGCCCTGCAGCTTGCCGAACGTGAAGAAGCTCACGAGCACGGCGATCAGCAGCGCGACGTCCGAGTTGCCGGCAAAGCGCAGCAGGTTGTTCGGCAGCGACTTCGGCGTGAACAGCAGGTCGGCCCAGCTGCCGACGAGCATCAGCACGACGGGCAGCAGGATCGTGAACAGCGTGATGCCGAAGCTCGGCAGTTCGCGCTTGCGGCCGTCCGTATGCGTATCGACGAACTGCGCGGCGAGCGGATTGTTCTCCGGCAGCTTCACGAACTTCGAGATCGTCAGCGCGAACAGCGGGCCCGCGATGATCGCGGTCGGCACGCCGACGATCAGGCCGAACGCGATCGTCTTGCCGATGTCGGCGCCGTATTGCTGGACGGCGAGCAGCGCGGCCGGGTGCGGCGGGATCAGGCCGTGCACGACGGACAGGCCGGCCACCATCGGCAGGCCGACGACGAGCAGCGACTTGCCGGTGCGCTTCGCGACGTTGAACGCGATCGGGATCAGCAGCACGAAGCCGACTTCGAAGAACACCGGCAGGCCGACGATGATCGCGACGAACATCATCGCCCAGTGGATGTTCTTTTCACCGAACCAGTCGATCAGCGTGGTCGCGATCCGTTCGGCGCCGCCCGATTCGGCCATCATCTTGCCGAGCATCGTGCCGAGGCCGACGACGATCGCAATGTGGCCGAGCGTGCCACCGGTGCCCGCCTCGAACGACTTGACGATCTTGTCCATCGGCATGCCGACGACGAGACCGAGGCCGAGCGAAACGATGATCAGCACCAGGAACGGGTAGATCTTGAAGCGCGCGATCATCAGGATCAGCGCGGCGATCGCGATCAGCGTGAATACGAGCAGCATGCTGCCTTGGACAGCCCCCATGTGGCACTCCTCCTAGAATTGTTCGAACCGGGCGAGTTGTTGCGAGTATGCCCGGCTATGCAGGTCTCCGAAACACGGGGGGTACCCACCCCGTCAGGACGCTGAATTTTACTGATCTTTGCGGCTCGCGGATAGAACCGGTTCCATCAGCAAAAACCCTCGGTAAAACAAGCACTAAGCGCTCGTCGTCCGAGGGTTAAACCGTCATTTCGTACAATTCTTAACGGGGGAGCTGGCTCGCGGCTTGCGCGAGGCGCGTGACTTCGGCCCAGTCCTGCGCGGCGAGCGCGGCTTTCGGCGTGAGCCACGAACCGCCGACGCACACGACGTTCGGCAGTTTCAGGAAATTCGGCGCGGTGTCGACCGTGATGCCGCCGGTCGGGCAGAACTTCAGCGCCGGGAACGGACCGTGGAACGCCTGCAGCATCGGCACGCCGCCGGCTTGCTGCGCGGGGAAGAACTTCACGATCTCGTAGCCGAATTCAAGCGCCTGGATGATGTCGCTCGGCGTCATCACGCCCGGCAGCAGCGGCAGGCCCGCGTCGAGCGATGCGAGGTGCAGTTCCTTGGTCAGCCCCGGCGACACGCCGAACTTCGCACCCGCGCGCTTCGCCTGCGCGCAATGCTCGGGCTTCGTGATCGTGCCGACGCCGACGATGATGTCGTCCGCGAGCTGGCTCGCGCGCTGGATCGCCTCCAGGCCGGCCGGCGTGCGCAGCGTGATCTCGAGCACCTTCACGCCGCCCGCGTGCAACGCGCGCGACACGTGTTCGCCCTGCTCGACCGAGTCGAATGCGAGCACCGGGATGACCGGGCCCAGCTTCACGATTTCAGCAATCGTCTTCATTGATGTGGCTCCTTGAAATTCATGCGGCGACGTGGGTGGCCGTTTCGCCGACCAGCGTACCGAAAACCGATGCGCCCTGCTCTGCCGGCGCGGCGGCCGCGCGGAACACGCCGAACAGTTCACGCCCGAATCCGACCTCGTTCTCGGCCTGGTGCAGCGGCTGCGCAACCGGGCGCGCCTGCCACTCGGCCGCATCGATCTCGATGTCGAGCACGCCGGCTTCAGCGTCGATCACGAGCGTGTCGCCCGTCTTCACCTTGCCCAGCGGGCCAGCCAGCAGCGCTTCCGGCGACACGTGGATCACGGCCGGCACCTTGCCCGACGCGCCCGACATGCGGCCGTCGGTGACCAGCGCGACGTGGAAGCCCTGATCCTGCAGCACGCCGAGCAGCGGCGTCAAACGGTGCAGCTCGGGCATCCCGTTCGCACGCGCACCCTGGAAGCGCACCACCGCGACGAAATCGCGCTTCAGCTCGCCACGATCGAACGCTTCCTGCACGGCTTCCTGCGAATCGAACACGATCGCGGGCGCGGTCACCTTGCGGTGCTCGGGCGCGACCGCCGAAATCTTGATCACGCCGCGGCCGAGCCGGCCCTGCATCAGGCGCAGGCCACCGTCCGGCTGGAACGGCTCGCGGATGCCGCGCAGCACCTTCGTGTCGTGGCTCTCGGCCGCGCCGTCGACCCACGTGAGCTTGCCGTCGATCAGCTTCGGCTCCTTCGTGTAGTGCGACAGGCCGCGGCCGGCGACCGTCGTCACGTCCTCGTGCAGCAGCCCGCCTTCGAGCAGGTTGCGCACCAGGAACGCGATGCCGCCCGCCGCGTGGAAGTGGTTCACGTCGGCCTTGCCGTTCGGGTAGATCTTCGCGAGCAGCGGCACGACGGCCGACAGTTCGTCGAAATCGTTCCAGTCGATCAGGATGCCGGCCGCGCGCGCGATCGCGACGAGGTGAAGCGTGTGGTTGGTCGAGCCGCCGGTCGCGAGCAGTGCGACGATCCCGTTGACGATCGCCTTCTCGTCGATCACATGGCCGATCGGCGTGTACTGGCCGCGCTCGACGGTCAGGTCGAGCACGCGGCGCGCGGCCTCGGCCGTGAGCGCGGTGCGCAGCGGCGTGTGCGGGTGGACGAATGCCGAGCCCGGCAGGTGCAGCCCCATCAGCTCCATCAGCATCTGGTTGCTGTTCGCGGTGCCGTAGAACGTGCAGGTGCCGTGGCCGTGATAGGCGGCCGATTCGGCTTCGAGCAGCGCGTCGCGGCCGACCTGGCCGGTCGCGAACTGCTGGCGGATCTTCGCCTTGTCGTCGTTCGACAGGCCGCTCGTCATCGGGCCGGCCGGTACGAAGATCGTCGGCAGGTGGCCGAACTGCAGCGCGCCGATCAGCAGGCCCGGCACGATCTTGTCGCAGATGCCGAGGCACAGCGCCGCGTCGAACATGTTGTGCGTGAGCGCGATGGCCGTGCCCATCGCGATCGCCTCGCGCGAGAACAGCGACAGCTCCATCCCCGGATTGCCCTGCGTGACGCCGTCGCACATCGCCGGCACGCCGCCCGAGAACTGCGCGACACCGCCGTTCTCGCGCGCGGCCGCCTTGATGATGTCGGGGAAATCCTTGTACGGCGCGTGCGCGGACAGCATCTCGTTGTACGAGGACACGATGCCGATGTTCGGTTCGCGGATCGCCTTGATCGCGAACTTGTCGTTACCCTCGAGGCCTGCGAAGCCGTGCGCGAGGTTCGCGCACGACAGCGCGCCACGCGCCGGGAACTTGCCCTGCGCGCCGTCGATGCGCTGCAGATAGGCGGAACGGGTCGATTGGCTGCGGGCGATCACGCGTTCGGTGACCTTCGCCAGGGTGGGGTGCAGCGACGTCATGCTGGGCGCTCCTGTATGCCGGCCGACACCGGCGTTGGAATCGTGGGGACGGTCGAACACGTCGACAGAACGAAGTCAGTCTAGTAGAAAAACTACACGCACGCAATGCAGATTCGTCGCCCCGCAACCCTTATTCCCGCTACCAGCAAGGCTTTACCTAGTGAAAACCCTAACCTGCCTCAACAAAAGAACCACGTCGGCGCTAGCATTTTCATGTAGATTTTCTACAATTCGATTGCGATACACTCGCTCATCCGAACCCGATTTCTGCCTGCCGTCCCATGCTGCCCCGCATTGAAGCGATCCGCGCCGAGTTGCGCCCGTCCGAGCGCAAGCTCGCCGACTACATCCTCGCCGCGCCGCGCGAGGTGCTCGACCTAGCGATGACCGAGCTGTCGACGCGCGCGGGCGTCAGCCAGCCGACGATCGCGCGCTTCTGCCAGGCGCTCGGCTGCAGCGGCTTTCGCGAATTCAAGATCCGGCTCGCGCAGAGCGTCGCGCCGGGCGTGTCGTCGGTCTATCGCGACGTCGAGCCCGACGAACCGGCACCCGGCATCATCGGCAAGGTGTTCGACCGCACGATCGGCGCACTGATCGAGGTGCGCAACAGCCTGTCCGCGGGCAGCGTCGCCGATGCGATCGCGCTGCTGTCGAACGCATCCCGGATCGAGTTCTACGGCGCCGGCGGCTCGGGCATCGCCGCGCAGGACATCCAGCACAAGTTCTTCCGGCTCGGCGTGCCGAGCGTCGCATATTCGGATCCGCACACGTTCTCGATGTCGTCGGCGCTGCTCGGGCCGCACGACGTCGTCGTCGCGATCTCGAACACCGGCCGCACGCGCGACATCGTCGACGCCGCGCGCTCCGCGCTCGCGTGCGGCGCGAAAGTCGTCGCGATCACGCAGAGCCATTCGCCGCTCGCGAAGCTCGCGACGGTGAGTCTCGCGTCGAACGTGGCGGAGGAAACGGACGTGTTCTCGCCGATGACGTCGCGGATGTCGCATCTCGCGATCGGCGATATCCTCGCGGTCGGCGTCGCGCTGTCGCGCGGCCCCGCACTGATGGAACGGGTCGGCCGTGCGAAGGAGGCGATCACGCGCCGCCGGATCGACGACGGCGCGAAGGATTGAGCGCGCGCCACGCATACCGCGCGTAAACGACCAACGGCGCCCCGTGGGGCGCCGTTGCGCATCGGGCGGCGCCGGCAACCTCGCCGGCCATGCCGCTCAGAACGGCTTGATCACGACCAGCGCGACCGCCGCGAGCATGCCGAGCACCGGCAGCTCGTTGAACACGCGATACCACTTGTCGGTGCGGCGGTTCTCGCCGCGCTCGAACACCTTCAGCAGATGCCCGCAATACGCGTGGTAGACGATCAGCAGCAGCACGACCGTCACCTTCGCGTGGATCCAGCCCTGCCCCTGCCCGATACCGATCGACAGCCAGAGCCACAACCCGCAGGCCAGCGCCGGCACCGCGATCATCGTCATGAAGCGGAACAGCTTGCGTGCCATCAGCAGCAGGCGCCGCACCGCGGCCGGATCGGTTTCCATGGCCAGGTTCACGTAGATGCGCGGCAGGTAGAACAGCCCCGCGAACCACGCGGCGATCAGAACAATATGGAACGTCTTGACCCAGAGCATTGCCATCGGTTGCGCGCCTCGCTGGTTACTGGCGGCCTTCGCCGTGCCCAAGCACGACGTACTTCAGCGACGTCAGCCCTTCCAGGCCGACGGGGCCGCGTGCGTGCAGCTTGTCGTTCGAGATGCCGATTTCCGCGCCGAGGCCGAATTCGAAGCCGTCCGCGAAACGGGTCGACGCGTTGACCATCACGCTCGCCGAATCGACCTCGCGCAGGAACCGCATCGCGCGGTCGTGATCCTCGGTGACGATCGCATCCGTGTGGTGCGAGCCGTAATGGTTGATGTGCTCGATCGCGGCATCGAGGCCGTCGACGACCTTGATCGCGAGCACCGGCGCGAGATACTCGGTATGCCAGTCTTCCTCGGTCGCATCGACGAGCGGGCCGACGCCCGCATCGGCGAGCACCGTGCGCGCGGCCGCATCGACGCGCAGTTCGACCTGCTTGTCGCGATACAGCTTGCCGAGCGGCGGCAGAAGCTTCGCCGCCACGCCGCTCGACACGAGCAGCGTCTCCATCGTGTTGCAGGTGCCGTAGCGGTGCGTCTTCGCGTTGTCGCAGACGGTCAGCGCCTTGGCGAGATCGGCGCGATCGTCGACGTACACGTGGCAGATGCCGTCGAGATGCTTGATCATCGGCACGCGGGCCTCGTTGATCAGGCGCTCGATCAGGCTCTTGCCGCCGCGCGGCACGATCACGTCGACGTATTCGGTCATCGTGATCAGCTTGCCGACCGCCGCGCGATCGGCCGTCGCGACGACCTGCACTGCGTCCTGCGGCAAGCCGGCTGCTTCGAGCCCTTCGCCGATCAGCTTCGCGAGCGCCGCGTTCGATTCGAGCGCTTCGGAGCCGCCGCGCAGGATCGTCGCGTTGCCCGACTTCAGGCACAGCGCAGCTGCGTCGATCGTCACGTTCGGGCGCGATTCGTAGATGATGCCGATCACGCCGAGCGGCACACGCATCTGGCCGACCTGGATGCCGCTCGGGCGATACTTGAGGTTGCTGATCTCGCCGATCGGATCGGCCAGCGACGCCACCTGGCGCAAGCCTTCGACCATCGTCTTCAGCGCCTTGTCCGACAGCGTCAGGCGATCGACGAACGCCGCATCGAGCCCCTTTTCACGGGCACGTTCGACGTCGCGCGCATTCGCATCCTTCAGCGCCTGCGCGTCGCGTTCGATCGCGCGCGCCACGGCGTCGAGCGCCGCGTTCTTCGCGGCTGTGCTGGCACGCGCCATCGCGCGGGAAGCGTGCCGGGCGCGACGGCCCAGGTCGGTCATGTACTGATCGATATCCATCGTGTGACTCGAGAAGCGCGCCGCGCTGGGCGGCATGAATTCGTGGGGAAGCGTGAGCGGCCGCGGCCGGAGAGCCGCGCCAGCGATCAAAACATTGTAAGCGGGTTGCGCAGCGCGCGCTGAAGGCCCGAACGGGACTTAGCGTCGCACGTGGCCCGCGGTCGGCGGTCGCTCGCCGCGGGCACCGGCCACCGTCATCGCGAGCTGGAACAGCCCGTCCCACGGATCGGGCGGCGGTTCGTCCTGCGTGCGGCGACCCGGCGCGACGGCCGTGAGCCCCTTGACCTGCCGGTCGAGCTTCGCGGCAAACGCGAGCGCCTTCTCGAGCACGGCTTCCGACACGCGGTTCAGCGCGGGGCCGATCAGCCGCTCACGCGGCCCCCACACGCGGTTCTCGCGCAGCAGCGTCGCGAGCGGCTTGCCGGCCGTCGTGCCGCGCTTGATCCGCAGCAGCGTGCGCAACTCCTCGACGACGGCCCACATCACGAGCACGATCGCCTCGCCCTCGCCCTTCAGCCCGTCGATCATCCGCGCGAGCCGCGCGGCGTCGCCGGCGAGCATTGCTTCGTTCAGCTTGAAGACGTCGTAACGCGCGACGTTCAGCACCGCGTCGTGCACCTGCTCGAACGACAGCGCGCCCTGCGGATACAGCAGCCCGAGCTTCTGGATTTCCTGGTGCGCGGCAAGCAGGTTGCCTTCGACGCGCTCGGCGATGAACTGCAGCGCGCGCCGCCCGTCCTCGCCGGGCGCGGCGCGCTGGCCCTGCATGGCAAGACGCTGGCCGATCCAGTTCGGCAGCTGCGCGCGGTCGACCGGATCGATCTTCAACGCGACGCCGCCGTTCTGCAGCGCGGTAAACCACGCGGATTTCTGCGTGGCCGCGTCGAGGCGCGGCAACGTGACGAGCATCAGCGCGTCGGGGTTCGGCGTGGCCGCGAGCGTCTTCAGCGCATCGGCGCCTTCCTTGCCGGGCTTGCCCGACGGAATGCGCAGCTCGATCAGTTGGCGCTCGCCGAACAGCGACATCGCCTGGGTAGCGCCGAGCAGCACGCTCCAGTCGAAACCGCGCTCGACCGTATGCACCGAACGCTCGGTGAAGCCGGCCGCGCGCGCGGCCGCACGAATGCGGTCGCACGCTTCCTGCGCGAGCAGCGGCTCGTCGCCGTAGACGGTATAGAGCCCGGCCAACCCCTTCGCGAGGTGCGGCTCCAGCGCATCAAGTCGCAGTTGCATCGGTACGTACGCCGTCGATCAGAGCGGCGGCGGCGGCAGCGGCGCGCGCGGAGCGACGCCCGGCACCACATCTTCCGACGCCGGCGTCAGCGAGTGGACGATCGCGAGACGTCGCATCAGCTGGTCGACCGCATCGTTCTGCATGTCGCCGTACAGGAGTTCCGATTCCTGCGCCTTTGCGTTCGTGTACTGATCGCTGTACGTCATCGCGCGGTTCAGCGCGATCGCACTCATCGGAATCAGCACCGTGCCGTCCTTGCTCGTCAGTTGGTAGCGCAACGTATAAAAGAGCGCGTATTCCTGTGCCGAACCGTACTTGTTGAGCGTCAGCGTATTCAGGCTACGCGCTTCCCACATGGTCAGCACGGCATCGGCGTCGCCCGCCGACTGGACGATCTTCGTGTCGCTGCCGGCCTCGACGAGACGCACGAGGCGCGCCTCGACGGGCGGCGGCGCGCCGGCGATCAGCAGGCGCTTGAACGCGTAGTCCTGCTGGCCGCGCAACTGGAAGCCGCATGCCGACAGCGCAACCGCGCTGCCGACAGCGAGCATCAAAAACGATCTGCGGATCACCTTCGCTCCTTCTGGGTACGTCCGACGGCCAGCGGCCGTCAGACGACGATGTTCACGAGGCGGCCCGGCACGACGACGATCTTCTTCGCCGGCTTGCCGTCGCTGAACTTCGCGAACGCGTCGTCGGCCACCGCCGCGGCTTCGATCGCCTCGCGGCTCGCGTCCTTCGCCACCTTCAGCGCGCCGCGCACCTTGCCGTTCACCTGCAGCACGAGTTCGATCTCGGCCTGCTCGAGCGCGGCCTCGTCGACCTTCGGCCACGGTGCGTCGAGCAGCGGGCCGAATTCGTCCGCATAGCCCAGCGCCTTCCACAGCTCGAACGTGACGTGCGGCACGACCGGGTACAGCACGCGCAGCAGCACGCCGTACGTTTCACGCAGCACGCCGGGCGTCGCGCCCTTCGCGCCGTCGATCGCGTTCAGCATCTTCATCGCGGCCGACACGACCGTGTTGTACTGCAGACGCTGGTAGTCGAAATCGGCCTGCTTCAGCACGCTGTAGATCTCGCGGCGCAGCACCTTGTCGGCTTCGCCGAGTGCGACCGCATCGAAGCCCGCGCGCGCGGCGAGCGCTTCGCGGTTCGTCGCGCCGAAGCTCCACACGCGGCGCAGGAAGCGGCTCGCGCCCTCGACACCCGCACCCGACCACTCGAGCTGCTGCTCGGGCGGCGCGGCGAACATCGTGAACAGGCGCGCGGTATCGGCGCCATACTGGTCGATCAACAGTTGCGGATCGACGCCGTTGTTCTTCGACTTCGACATCTTCTCGATGCCGCCGAGCACGACCGGCTGGCCGTCCGCGTTCAGCGTCGCGCCGACCGGGCGACCCTTGTCGTCGTGCGTGACCGTCACGTCGAGCGGGTTGTACCAGGTCTTCTTGCCCGATGCGTCCTCGCGGTAGTACGTCTCGTTCAGCACCATCCCCTGCGTGAGCAGGTTCTTCGCCGGCTCGCCGAACTTCACGAGGCCGAGGTCGCGCATCACCTTGGTCCAGAAGCGCGAATACAGCAGGTGCAGGATCGCGTGCTCGATACCGCCGATGTACTGATCCATCGGCATCCAGTAGTCGGTGCGCGCGTCGACCATCGTCTCGGCGTCCGGCGCCGTGTAGCGCGAGAAGTACCACGACGAATCGACGAACGTGTCCATCGTGTCGGTTTCGCGCTTCGCGGCCGCGCCGCACTTCGGGCACGCGCAGTTCAGGAACGCTTCCGACTTCGCGAGCGGGTTGCCCGAGCCGTCCGGCACGAGGTCTTCCGGCAGCACGACGGGCAGATCCTGCTCCGGCACCGGCACGTCGCCGCACGACGGGCAGTGGATGATCGGGATCGGGGTGCCCCAGTAGCGCTGGCGCGACACGCCCCAGTCGCGCAGGCGCCACGTGACCTGCTTGTCGCCGAAGCCGCCGGCGTTCAGGTCGGCCGCGACCGCGTCGACGGCTTCCGCGTAGTGCAGGCCGTCGTACTTGCCGCTGTTCACGCAGACCGCGGTTTCCTTGTCGCCGTACCACTCCTGCCATGCGTCGAGCGAGTACTGCTGGCCTTCGGCCGAGATCACCTGCTTGATCGGCAGGTCGTATTTCTTCGCGAACGCGAAATCGCGTTCGTCGTGGCCCGGCACGCCCATCACCGCGCCTTCGCCATAGCTCATCAACACGTAGTTGCCGATCCACACCTCGACCGGCTCGCCGGTCAGCGGATGCATGACCGAGAAGCCCGTCGCGACGCCCTTCTTCTCCATCGTCGCGACGTCGGCCTCGGCGACACCGCCGCGCTTGCATTCGTCGATGAACGCGAGCAGCTCGGGCTTGTCCTGGGCGAGGCGCGTGGCGAGCGGATGCTCGGCCGCGATCGCGCAGAACGTGACGCCCATGATCGTGTCGGCGCGCGTCGTGAACACGCGCAGCAGCGTCTTCTCGCCGTCGAGTTCGTACGGGAAGCCGAAGTTCACGCCGAAGCTCTTGCCGATCCAGTTCTGCTGCATGATCTTCACGCGCTCCGGCCAGCCGAGGCCGTCGAGGTCGTTCAGCAGCTCATCCGCGTACTGCGTGATGCGCAGGTAGTACATCGGGATCTCGCGCTTCTCGACGAGCGCGCCCGAGCGCCAGCCGCGGCCGTCGATCACCTGCTCGTTCGCGAGCACGGTCTGGTCGACCGGGTCCCAGTTCACGGTGCCCGTCTTCTTGTACGCGATGCCCTTTTCGAGCATCTTCAGGAACAGCCACTGGTTCCACTTGTAGTAGTCGGGCTTGCACGTCGCGATTTCGCGCGACCAGTCGATCGCGAGACCCATCGACTGCATCTGGCCCTTCATGTAGTCGATGTTGTCGTAAGTCCACTTCGCGGGCGGCACGCCGTTCGCCATCGCGGCGTTCTCGGCCGGCATCCCGAACGCGTCCCAGCCCATCGGCATCAGCGTGTTGTAGCCGTTCATCCGCAGATAGCGGTACATCACGTCGTTGATCGTGTAGTTCCGCACGTGACCCATGTGCAGCTTGCCGGACGGGTACGGCAGCATCGACACGCAGTAGAACTTCGGCTTCTGCGAATCTTCCTGCGTCTTGTAGGCATCGGCTGCGCGCCAGTCGCCCTGGGCGGCGGCTTCGACGTCGGCGGGTACGTATCTCTCGTGCATGGTGTGGTTCGGACTAGGCTTTAAGCGGCGCGACGGCTCGCGCGCGGATGTGGATCGAAAGTCGTGCTGGCCCGGCGGACTGGCAGGTTCGCTGTTGCCGGACCTGTTCACGGTTTCCGGGAATTTTCCGGGTAACCCGCGGCATGCCCGGGTAGCCTGGAAAATTCCGGGTTACCTGAAAAAAGCCTGCCAACCGGGAAAAACGTTGATTATACCGCCCGCGCCGGCCCATTCGACCGGTCTTGCGGCGTGCGGCCCGATCCCGCGGCAGGGATGGGCCCACGGGATCCGCTCAGCGGTTGGCCGGCACGGCAGGCGCTGCCGCCGAACCGCCCGCCTGCGGCGGCACGTCGGTCACGAAGCCGATCCGCGTGAGGCCGGCGGCCTGCGCGGCGCCCATCACCTGCGCGATCGTGTCGTAGCGGGTCGCGCGCGACGCGCGCAGCCGCAACTCGGGCGGCGCGCCACCCGCGGCGGCGGCGCGAAAGCGCGCGGGCAGCGCGTCGAGCGCCACGGGCGTGTCGTCCCAGTACAGCTTGCCCGCATCGTCGATCGACAAGGTGACGGATTGCGGCGTATCGCGCGCGACGCTGGCCGCCACCTTCGGCAGGTCGAGCCGGATCGCGTGCGTCATCAGCGGCGCGGTGATGATGAAGATGACGAGCAGCACCAGCATCACGTCGATCAGCGGGGTCATGTTGATCTCCGCCATCGGCGCGGACGTCTTGTGGTGCTCGAGTCCGCCGAATGCCATGGTCGCTCCTCCCCCGGAATGGGCGCGTCAGGCTTCCTGCGCGCACACGAACACGTGCAGGTCGCGCGCGAAGCCGTCGAGTTCCTCGGCGAGCTGCCGCACGAGCCGCCCGAGGATGTTGTAGGCCAGCACCGCGGGAATCGCGACGACGAGCCCGAACGCGGTCATGATCAGCGCCTCGCCGACCGGCCCCGCGACGTTCTCGATCTGCGCCTGCCCGCTCGCGGCGATGCTGCCGAGCGCGTGGTAGATGCCCCACACAGTGCCGAGCAGCCCGACGAACGGTGCGGTGCTGCCGATCGACGCGAGCAGCACCTGGCCGAATTCGAGACGCCGCTGCGAGCGCAGCATCGCGTGCCGCAACGCACGCAGCACGCGCTCGCTGCGCTCGACGCGCGCGGCCAGTGCGGCCGGATCGTGGTCGTCGGCCGCATCGCGCGCGGCTTCGGCCAGCGGCACGAACACGCGCTCGCGATCGGCGCCGGCGAGCGCGGCAATGCCCGCGTCGAGCGACGCCGCGCGCCAGAACGCGGCGAGCGCGCGCGGCCCCTGCCGCTTCGCACGGACCAGCAGCCAGGCTTTCGTGAGGAGGAAGCACCAGCTGGCGACGGACATCGCCAGCAGCACATAGGCGACGGCGTGCGTGATCGCATCGCCGCTTTCGAGGTAGTGGACAACGCCGGTGGGTATCGCCATCGGAGTTTCCCCGTGGGGTCAGCGCAGGCCGAGCACGTCCTGCATGTCGAACAGGCCGGCGCCGCGCGCCGACAGGAAGTGGACCGCGCGCAGCGCGCCTTGCGCGTACGACACGCGGCTCGACGACTTGTGCGTGATCTCGA
Source organism: Burkholderia sp. AU45251 (assembly GCF_030482905.1). Classification (NCBI taxonomy): domain Bacteria; kingdom Pseudomonadati; phylum Pseudomonadota; class Betaproteobacteria; order Burkholderiales; family Burkholderiaceae; genus Burkholderia; species Burkholderia sp. AU45251. The sequence goes on from NZ_JAUJQH010000009.1 coordinate 136,947, forward strand.
TGCGCTCGCCGATCCCGGCGAACAGCACGGTGTGGTCGCCGACGATGTCGCCGCCGCGCACCGCGGCGAAGCCGATCGACGACGGGTCGCGTTCGCCCGTCACGCCGTGACGGCCGTACACAGCGCAATCGTCGAGCGAGCGGCCGAGCGCGCCAGCGACGGCTTCGCCCATCATCAGCGCGGTGCCGGACGGCGCATCGACCTTGTGACGGTGATGCGCCTCGATGATCTCGATGTCGTAGCCGTGCGAGAAATGCTTCGCCGCGAATTCGAGCAGCTTCAGCGTGACGTTCACGCCGACGCTCATGTTCGCCGCGAACACGATGCCGATCTTACCCGCCGCGGCCTGCAACTCGGCCTTCTGCTCGGCGGTGAAGCCGGTCGTGCCGATCACGAGCTTCACGTCGTGACGCAGCGCGGCCTCGATATGGGCCATCGTGCCTTCCGGACGCGTGAAGTCGATCAGGTAGTCGGCCTGCGCGAACACGGCGTCGAGATCGGCGGTCAGCTTGACCCCGGTGTCCTTGCCAAGGAACGCGCCGGCGTCCTGGCCGAGGAACGGCGAGTCGGCACGGTCGAGCGCGCCGACCAGCTGCGCGTCGGAATCGTTGAGAACGGCTTCGATCAGCATCCGGCCCATTCGGCCCGATGCGCCGGCAATCGCAATCTTCATGGCTTTCTACACGACAGGTCTAAAGACGGGCGGCGCATGCCGCCCTGTTTCCACACGCGGACTTACTGCGCCGGCGCGGTGAGCGGCTGGTTCTGCAGCGTGTCGGAGCCTTGCGGGCCGACCGGCGGCGACGCCTCGTTCGACACGTTCGGCTGCGGCGGACGATGGAACTGGAACTGCGGCTGGATCGCCGGAACCGCGCCCGGCGGCTGGCCGCCCGGCACCGGCGCACCGCCGGCAGCCTGCGTGGACGGCGTGAACCGCCGCGCGGCCGTGCCCTGACCCGACACCTGGTTGGTCGCACGGTTCGCCGCGCGGGCGGCCTGCGCGTTCGCATCCTGGTCGACCACCGCGCCCGACGCCGGCACGGCGGCCGGGCTGGCGACAGCCTCCGGCGCCGACGCGCTCGCCGCTTGCGCGGCGCTCGCGGCGGCGGCGGCCTCGGCGGCCTTCTTCGCCGCTGCGGCCGCTTTCGCCTTCTTGCCGCCACGGTCGCCGTCGATATCGGCCAGCAGGTCGAGTTCCGAAGGCAGGTTGTCCGCCCCCGTCCAGCCCGCCAGGCGATCGCCCGAGAACGTCACGACCAGATCGCGCTGCTGGACGACTGCCGTCGAGCCGCGCTTGAAGTAGAAGAGGTAATCCCAGCGGTCGGCGTGGAACATGTCGGCCAGCAGCGGGGTGCCGAGCAGCGCGCGCACCTGCTCGCGCGACATGCCGACCTGCAGCTGCGCGGCCTTCTCCTGCGACACGAAGTTGCCTTGCACGACGGTGATCCGGTAGGGGGTGATGCTCTGCGCGATGCGCTGCGTCACGCTGTCGTACGACGAACAACCAGCCAGCGCGGCAACGGCGGCGGCAGCGATGATGACACTCCGCATGCGGCTCCTCTGAAAGTGCGAAAGAGATTCTGGAATCATTTCCCTCACCGTGCAGGCCCGCATCGCAGGCCGCGCGTGTTTCTGGAACGGCGAAAAGCCGGTAACATTGAAGCCCTGCATTGTACTCTAGGGATGCCTAGCCATGACCAATCCGACGGATCTCAAGAATATCGGGCTAAAGGCCACCCTACCGCGCCTCAAGATTCTCGAGATCTTCCAGCAGAGCCCCGTGCGCCATCTGACGGCAGAAGACGTCTACCGGAACCTGCTCAACGAGCAGCTCGACATCGGGCTCGCCACCGTCTACCGCGTGCTGACGCAGTTCGAGCAGGCCGGCCTGCTGACGCGCAGCAACTTCGAATCCGGCAAGGCCGTGTTCGAACTGAACGAAGGCTCGCACCACGATCACCTCGTGTGCCTCGATTGCGGCCGTGTCGAGGAGTTCTTCGACGCCGAGATCGAAGGCCGCCAGCAGGCCATCGCCAAGGAGCGCGGCTTCAAGCTCCAGGAGCACTCGCTCGCGATGTACGGTTCCTGCACGACCGAGAACTGCCCGCATCGCAAGCACTGAGTCGCGCGACCCTCGCACGCAGCACGGCCCGGCCGGCATCTCGCCGCCCGGGCCGTGTTCTTTTCGGGATAGCACCCGGATCGGGATGGCGTCGGCGTACCGCCGTGCGAGCCGTGCGGCCCAGGCTTTCGAAATCCCTTCGACGTGCCCGCGCGGGCTGCCGTCAGGCAGCCCGAGCCTGACGCTGTGCCTGCGTCAGGCCGCGCAGGCCGGCTCGAACTCGAGCGCCCACGCGCGCTCGAGCGGGATCTCGTCGCAGTTCGGCTGCGGGCCGCCGCGGTCGACGATCACGAAATCGCTGACCGCGTCGAGCGCAAGCAGCGGATGGTGCCAGACACCCTTCGCATAGTTCACGCCCTGCCAGCCTTCCGCGAGGAACGCGCGCATCGCGTCGGGCCGGAAATCGCCGGCCGGCGCGACGACGATCGCGTAGCGCGACACGGCCGCGAGCGGGATGAATGCCTGGCTGCCGTGCGGATGGCGCTCCATCAGCGTGATGGCGACCGGCAGCGTCCGCGGCTGCGCGCGGAACACGCTGACGAGCGGGCGGCCGCCGTCCGCGCACACGTCGATCGTCGCGAGATCGTGGAAGCGCTCGGTCGTGCCGCCGTTGATCGGGAAATGCCGTGCGCCTTCGAGCGCGATCACATCGCCGAACGGCGCGAACGCTTCGCGGGTCAGGCGCTCGACGCGCAGCAGGTGGGATCCGCTCATGCCGTTGCCCTCCTTCAAACCGGCTCGCCCCACAGACGCAGGCGCGACACGCCGCCGTCCGGGAAGATGTTGAAACGCACATGCGTGACGGGGCCGAGCGCCGCGAGCGGGTCGAACGTGTGGACGTGATCCATCCGCAGCTTCTGCTCGCCGAGCAGTTCGGCCCAGAACATCGCCTGCGTGACGAGCGAGTCGTCGGTGCCGCCCGTGACATGCGCGGCCTGCAGCGAGCAGCGGTCGGGGAAGTTGCCCTTGAAGAACGCGGTATCGACCTCGACGCGCCGGATGATGCCCGGCCGCGCAAGCGCGACGATCGCCCAGTCGTTGCCCGGCTCGCGGCGGCGCCGCGTTTCCCAGCCGTCGCCCATGTTCACGCCGCGCCCCGGCATCAGCATCTGCGAGGCCGGGCCGAAGTGCTGGTTGTTCGCGGCCACCAGGTAGCCGCCGTTCTCGATCGCCGCGAGATCGACGAGCTCGCCGGCCGGCACCTGGCGCCAGTCGCGCTGCGGCTGGCCGTAGACGCGCAGCCGCGCGAGCCCGCCGTCCGGATACAGGTTCACGCGCAGGTGCGTATAGGGCCGCGCATCGCCGACGCTCACGTAGTGATGCGAATTGCCCTGCAGCGTCGTCGCCGGGACGATCGGGCGCCATTCGGCGTCATCGGGCGGCGTGTCGCCTTCGGCCACGCACGCGTCGATCGACGCGGCCGGCGGGAAGTTGCCGGTGAAGTGGCTCGTATCGAGGTCGACACCGTGGATCACGCCCGGCCGCGCGAGCCGCACCACGCAGAAGTCGTGGCCGGTCGTGCGCTTGCGGCGCGTCTCCCAGCCGTCCATCCACTTGCCGTGGTCGTCGTACTTGCCGGGAATGAACACGGCCGGCTCGGGATTCAGCATGCGCTCCTTCGGCGCGAAGAATTCGTCGCTGGCAAAGAGCGCCTGCGCCCCGAGGCGCGGGTCGGCGAGGTTCATGTAACGCCGCGTAAAGGCCGGCGCGTTCGGATCGAGGATGGGGGCTGCCATGTCGTCTCCTGGGGTGCGATGAAGTGCCGGCGCATCGAGGCGCCGGCCACCTGAATTCCGGTTGCGCGGGACGACCAGGGGAAGCCGCCGCGCGCGGGGTTGCGCTCAGAGCGCGTGAGCCTGATCGCCGGCGACCGGCGCCGCGCGATCTTCCTCTTCGGCCGGTACGTAGCGCAGCTCGCGGTTCAGCACGCGCTTCGCGCGGGCCCGATCGATGTCGTTCTCCCACACCGCGACGACCACCGTCGCGACGCAGTTGCCGATCAGGTTGGTCACCGCGCGGGCGATGCCGACGAACCAGTCGACCGGCAGGATCAGCACGAGGCCGAGCACCGGAATCGCGGGGATCGCCGACAGCGTTGCCGCGAGGATCACGATCGCCGAGCCCGGGATCCCGTGCGCGCCCTTCGACGTGACGAGCGACACGAGCAGCACGACGATCAGGTCATGCGTCGACAGCGGCGTGTTGGTGGCCTGCGCGATGAACAGCACGGCGAGCGTCAGGTAGATCGAGAAGCCGTCGAGGTTGAACGAGTAGCCGGTGGGAATCACGAGGCCGACCGTCGAATCCTTCACGCCCATGTATTCGAGCTTGCGCATCACCTGCGGCAGCACCGCGTCCGACGACGCCGTGCCGAGCACGATAGACAGCTCTTCGCGCAGGTAGCGGATCAGCTTGAACACCGAGAAGCCCGCGAGCCGCATCACCGTGCCGAGCACGACCGTGACGAACACGAAGCAGCTCAGGTAGAACACCGCGACGAGATAGCCGAGCTGCTTGAGCGACGCGACGCCGTACTTGCCGGTCGTGAACGCGATCGCGCCAAGCACGCCGAGCGGCGCGAGCTTGATGATGAAGCCGATGATCCGGAAGAACACGTGCGACAGTTCCTCGATCAGCGAGTTGACGCGCTGCGCCTTGTCGCCGAGCAGCGACAGCGCGGAGCCGAACAGCACCGCGAACACCAGGATCTGCAGGATGTCGCCCTTCGCGAACGCGTCGATCGCGGTCTCGGGGATGATCTTCATCAGGTAGCCGGCCGTGTCCTTCAGGCTTTCGGCGTTCTTCGCGTACGACGCGAGCGACGACGCGTCGAGCGAGCGCAGGTCGATGTTCATCCCGACGCCCGGACGCGTGAGCCACGCTAGGATGAGGCCGATGCCGAGCGCGAGCGTCGTCATGATCTCGAAGTAGACGACGGCCTTCAGGCCGACCCGGCCGACCTTTTTCAGGTCGCCCGCGTTGGCCATCCCGCTGACCACCACGCAGAACACGATCGGCCCGATCACCATCTTGATCAGCTTCAGGAAGCCGTCGCCGAGCGGTCGCAACGACTCGGCGAAATGCGGGAAGAACGCGCCCAGCGCGATCCCCAGAACAAGTGCGACGACTACCCGGCCAAACAGCGAATTGAGGAATTTCGACACGGCGCTCTCCCGATCCAACGGTTGCAGTTTCGTCTGTTCATACTGGTAAGACCAGTGATGTTATGGTGGATAGTAGGAAGCCGATATAGTGGCGTCAAGGACGGACGAAATAGGGATTTCCCGCCCCTGCCCGCCCGGTTTCGATGCACCTGACAGGGGCAGATCGTGGCTTTCCCGTAGGCCGGCCATGCACCGCCTGCGTGCGGATTACAATGCCGGTCAGACCGGCCAAAGTTCACATCATGAAAAACGTTCCGCACACCGTGACCGACGCCGCCATCGCGACGATCCGCGACCGGATCGAGGCAGGCGTGTATCCGGTCGGCAGCCTGCTGCCGGCCCAGCGCCAGCTCTCCGAAGAGCTGGAGATCAGCCGCGCGTCGCTGCGCGAGGCACTGTCGACGCTCGAGGCGCTCGGGATGCTGCGCATCCGCGCCGGCAAGGGCGTGTACGTCGAAAGCGCGCAGGCCACGGCCGCGCACGCATGGCGGTTCGCGGAGCAGTCGTCGCCGCCCGACACGTACCAGATGCGCTATGCGCTCGAAGGGTTCGCCGCGCGGATGGCCGCGCACGTCGTCAGCGATGGCGACATCGCGTGGTTCGAGGACAACCTCGCCGACCTGCACGTCGCGCTCACCGAAAACGCGCTCGACGAAGCGTCGCAGCTCGACTTCGACTTCCACATGCGGATCATCCACCTGGCCGGCAACGCGGCGATCGAATCGGTGCTGCGCAGCAGCGCGGACATCATGAAGGAAAGCCAGCGCATGCCGTTCTACCGGCGCGAACTGCTGCTGTCGACGTGGCACGAGCACCGTGCGATCGTCGACGCGCTGATCGCGCGCGACGCGGCTGCCGCCGGCACCGCGATCGAAACGCACATCGCGAACGCCGCGCAGCGCGCGGGCATCTTCTTCCCGACACCGCGTACATGACGGCCCGGGCGGGCGCCCGTCGCGCGCGCCGCCCGGCCGTACCGGTCACCCTCCCGACGGATCGCGATACGCGAGCGCACGCTCGATGAACGCGCGCGCCGCGACGCTGCGGTACGCGCCCTTGCGCGTGAGCAGCGCAGCCGTGCGCGCGGGCAGCGGCGGATCGATCTCGAGCGCGCACAGGTCGGCGCTCTCGCGCGCGACCGCGTCGGGCAGCACCGTCGCGAGCCGGCCGCACCGCACGAGCTCCAGCACCGCGCTGACCGTATTCGTCTCGATCGCGATCAACGGCCGCGCGCCATGCTCGATGAAATACCGGTCGATGCTTTCGCGCGTCGCGAACGCGCGGCTCAGCAGCACCAGCGGCTCGCCGCCGAGCTCGGCCGGCGTCAGTGCGCGACGGCGCCGCGCGAGACGATGCGTGCGGCCCGTCACGAGCGCGAGCGGCTCGTCCCACAGCGGCAGCGCATCGATGTCCGGCGCACGTGGCGGCATGAACGCGAAGCCCGCGTCGAGCCGGTCGTCGGCGAGCAGCGCCTCGATGCGCTCCTGCGGCATCGCGTCGATCGTCAGTGCGACGTTCGGATAGTCGGCATGGAACGCGTCGATCAGCGAGCCGCTCAGGTAGGCCGCGAAGGTCGGCATCATCGCGAGCCGCAACGACCCGCTGCCGAGATCGGCGACGTCGTGCAGCGCGCGCTGCCCCGTCTCGAGCTCGTGCAGCGCGGCGCGCGCGTGGCGCGCATAGACCTCGCCGAACTCGGTGAGCTGCACCGTGCGGCCCGAGCGGTCGAACAACTGCACGCCGAGCGTTTCCTCGAGCTGGCGGATCTGCTGCGACAGCGTCGGCTGCGAGACGTGCAGCACGTCGGCCGCGCGCGTGAAACTGCGCTGCTCGGCGACGGCCAGGAAATAGCGGATGTGGCGGAGGAGCATGGCGGCCGACGTATTGGTTTCACCAATGAAGCGCATAACGATCCAGTCTTGGACGCTATGGTTCGATTCCCGCATCATACGCACATCCGTTCCCGTGCATCGCGTCTGGCGCCGCACCGGATCGGCCCGCCCGGGCCCGCCCTGCCTCCGCCCGCCGCACGACGATCCGCCGCCCGCCCGATCCGGGCCCGGCCGCGATCCGCCCGGCGCGCATCGGTTCACCGCCGATCCGTTGACGCCGGCCCCGATTTCCGTCACCCCGCGCAGCCGACGGCCCCGTGCCGCCGGACGGCGCCGCTGTTTTTCGCGACCATGGAACCGCATCACGACACCCATCCTCCCCTCACCCGCGGCATGACGCTGCTGTTCGCCTGCGCGTGCGGCATCGTCATCGGCAACATCTACTACGCGCAGCCGCTGCTCGCCGCGATCGCACGCAGCTTCGGGCGTGCGCCGACCGAGCTCGGCTATCTCGTCACGCTGACGCAGCTCGGCTATGCGGCGAGCCTGCTGCTGATCGTCCCGCTCGGCGACGCGGTCAACCGTCATACGCTGATCGTGCGGCTGCTGATGCTCAACGTCGTCGCGCTGGTCGCGGTCACGTTCAGCACCAACTTCACGATGTTCGTCGTCGCGAACGTCGCAGTCGGCTTCGTCACCTGTTCGACACAGCTGCTCGTGCCGTTCGCCGCATCGCTCGCCGACGCGCGCTCGCGCGGCCGCGCGGTCGGCACCGTGATGAGCGGGCTGCTGCTCGGCATCCTGCTCGCACGCGTCGCGGCCGGCGCGATCGCCGACGGGTTCGGCTGGCGCGCGGTGTACGGCATCGCCGCGGTGATGGTGGCGGCGCTCGCCGCCGTGCTCGCCGTGAAGCTGCCGAAGGATCGCCGCGACGCGCGCCTCGACTATGCGGCGCTGATGAAGTCGCTCGTCGCGCTGGTGCGCGCGCAACCGCTGATCGCGCTGCGCTCCACCTACGGCGCGCTCGTGTTCGCGTGCTTCAGCCTGCTGTGGACGGGCCTCACGTTCCTGCTGAGCCAGCCGCCGTACAGCTATTCCGAAGGGCAGATCGGCCTGTTCGGGATCGTCGGCGCGGTGGGCGCGCTCGCGGCGACGTCGGCCGGCCGGCTGGTCGATCGCGGCCACGGCAATGCGGCGACGGGGCTGTTCGCGGCGGCCGTGCTCGCGTCGTTCGCGCTGATCGCCACCGGCGCGCACTCGCTCGCGGCGCTGATCGCGGGCATCCTGCTGCTCGACGTCGGCGTGCAAGGCATCCACATCTCGAATCAGAGCGTGATCTATGCGCTGGCCGGCAACGCGCGCAGCCGCGTGACGACGATCTACCTGACGAGCTACTTCATCGGCGGTGCGTTCGGGTCGTTCGCGGCGAGCGTCGCGTACGGCATCGACGGCTGGCGCGGCGTGTGCGTCGCGGGAGCGGCGCTCGCGGGCGTGCTGATCGCCTTGTGGCTCGCGTCGCAGCGCGTCGGCGTGCGGCAGGTCACGCAGTGATGCGGTAGCGCGTTTGCGCAGCACGACGAAACAAGGCACGCCGCGCGAAGCGCGGGCGTGCCTTCTTTACGAGGGTGGTCGATACCGTCCGACGCGCGCCAGCGCGTGACCGCTAAGCGGCCTCGTCCGCGAAATCGATCAGCACCTTCATCGCGCGCTGCCGGTCGCCGGCCAGTTCGAATGCGAGGTTCGCGTCGCGCATCGGGAACACGCGCGTGACGGCCGGCCGCAAGTCGACGCGCCCCGCGTTGATCAACTGCACCGCGAGCGCGAATTCCGCGTGGAAGCGGAACGATCCGCAGATCGACAACTCCTTCGCGACCACGACGTTCTGCGGCAGGCTGACATCGCCGCCGAGCCCGAGCTGCACGACGACCCCGCGCGGACGCATCACGTCCAGCCCGTCGCGCAGCGCGCGCGCATTGCCCGAACACTCGATCATCACGTCGAACGTGCCCTTGTCGGCGCCGTAACGCTCGACCCATCCGGTATCGACCGCCGCATTGATCGTGCGGTCGGCGCCGAGCGCGCTCGCCACTTCGAGCGGCGCCTCGACGACGTCGGTCGCGACGATCTCCGCCGCGCCATGCACGCGCGCCGCCGCGACGGCCAGCACGCCGATCGGCCCGCAGCCCGACACGAGCACGCGCTTGCCGATTAGCGGGCCCGCGCGCGACACCGCATGCAGCCCGACCGCGAACGGTTCGGCAAGCGCCGCGAGCGACAGCGGCACGTGATCGGCGACCTTCACGCACTGCACGGCATCGCACACGAGCGCGTTGCGGAACGCGCCCTGCACGTGCGGCATCCGCATCGCGCTGCCGTAGAAGCGCATGTCGAGACACTGGTTCGGCAGCCCCTCGAGGCAGTAGCGGCACGCGCCGCACGGCCGGCTCGGATTGACCGCGACGCGATCGCCGACCTTCACCGACGTGACGTCCGGCGCGACTTCCGCGACCGTGCCGGCCACCTCGTGGCCGAGCACCATCGGCTGCTGCAGCCGGATTGCACCGAAGCCGCCGTGCCGGAAGTAATGAAGATCGGAGCCGCAGATGCCGCCCATCGCGACATCGACGCGCACCTGGCCCGGGCCGATCTCGCCCGGATCCTGCTCTTCCACCCGCAGGTCGTTCGGCCCGTGGATCACGACGCACATGCAACGCATACGCATGACAGCCTCCTCAGGCGACCGGCGTGACCAGCGGCGCGCCGGCGAAGTGCGCGGCGAGGTTGTCGCGCACGAGCCAGCCCATCGACTGGCGCGTCTCGATCGTACCGCTCGCATGGTGCGGCTGCAGCAGCACGTTCGGCAACGCGAGGAAACGCGGGTCGATGTGCGGCTCGTTCCAGAACACGTCGAGCGCGGCACCGGCGATCGCGCCGCGCTCGAGCGCGTCGAGCAGCGCCGGTTCGTCGACGGTCGTGCCGCGCGACACGTTCACCAGATAGCCTTGCGGCCCGAGTGCGTCGAGCACGGCGGCGTCGACAAGGTGGCGCGTCGTCGGCCCGCCCGCGAGCGTGACGATCAGCAGGTCGCACCAGCCGGCCAGCGCCGCAAGGTCGCCGAAGAACCGGTGTGGGCTGTCCTCGCGCGGCGCGACGTCGAAGTAGCCGAGTTCGACATCGAAGCCCGACAGCCGGCGCGCGAGCGTCGAGCCGATCCGGCCGAAGCCGACCACGCCGACGCGCTTGCCGTAAAGCCGCGTGACGAGCGGCATGTCGCCGTCGCGCCATGCGCCGGAACGCACGTACGCGTCGCCGGCGCCGATGCGGCGCATCATCGCGAGCGCGAGCCCGACGCCGAGGTCGGCCACGTCGCCGGTCAGCACGTCGGGCGTGTTCGTTACGCGGATGCCACGTGCGCGCGCGGCGGCGAGATCGATCGCATCGGTGCCGACGCCATAGCAGGAGATGATCTCGAGCTTCGGCAGCGCCGCGATCAGCTCGGCATTCGCGCCGAGATCGCCGCGCGTCGCGATCGCGCGCACGCCGGCGCCGTGTTCGGCGAGGAACGCCGCGCGGTCGGCGGCTTCCCACAGCCGGTGAACGTTATAGCCGGCCAACCATGCGTCGTCCCACGGCTGGTAAGGGCCCGTCATCAGCAGTTCGGGCCGCTGGGTCGATTCGTGCGCCATCTGCGCTTGCTCCTGTCGAGGTAAGTTGAATGCGAAAGCGTGCCGGGCCGCGTCAGCCGCCCGGCGCGTTCATGCGTGCCGCGCGAGCGCATCGGCGTCCGGTGCCGGCGCCGTCTGTGCCGCGTCGAGCGGATCGTCGAGATCGCGGTTCAGCGTTTCCGGCATCCGCGATGTCGTGAACAGCGTGATCAGCGTCAGCAGCACCAGATAGACGGCGATCGGCACCCAGGCACGCACGCCGGCCGTGTGGTCGCCGCCGTGCAGCGCGATCACGGTCGCGATGATCGTCGCGCCGACGAGCGGCGCGATCCCGCCTGCGAGCACGGCCGACACTTCGCGCGAGAACGACACGCCCATGTAGCGATGGCGCGCGCCGAACAGTTCGGGCAGCAGCGCGGCCTGCGCGCCGAGCATCCCCCAGTTCGCGAAGCCCTGCGCGACCGAGATCGCGATCACGCTCGCGACCACGTTCCCCTGGCTGAAGATCCACCACACCGGGAACGCGAGCGCGAGTTGCAGCCACGCGAACGTGCGATACACGCGCACGCGGCCGAAGCGGTCGCTGAGCCGGCCGGCCAGCGGCACCGTGCACGCGCCGACGGTCGCCGCGCACACCAGCGCCAGCGCGCCGATCGGCCCCTTCATCCCGATCACGCCGGCGAGATAGCTGACGGCGAGTGCCTGGTAAATCGACGAGCCGCCGTTCTCGGCCATCCGCAGACCGATACCGATCAGCAGCGAGCGCTTCGAATGCTGCACGGCGCTCTTCAGCGGATTCGCCAGGACCTGCGCGCGCTTCTCGAGCCGCACGAAGGTCGGCGACTCGTGCAGCCGCACACGCATGTAGATCCCGACCGCGACGATCACCGCGCTGAACAGGAACGGCACGCGCCAGCCCCAGCCGTCGGTGACGCGATCGATGTTCGCGAGCAGCAGGAAATAGACGGCCGCCGCGAGCACCGTGCCGAGCTGGATGCCGAGGAACGGCAGCGACGCATAGAAGCCGCGCTTGCCCGGCGGCGCATATTCGGTCATCAGGACGGCAGCGCCGGCCTGTTCCGCACCGGCACCGAGGCCCTGCAGGATGCGCAGCAGGATCAGCAGCGCGGGCGCCCAGTAGCCGGCCGTCGCGAAGGTCGGCAGCACGCCGATCAGCGTGCTCGCGATGCCCATCAGCAGCACCGTCGCGGTCAGTACGAACTTGCGGCCGATCCGGTCGCCGAGCACGCCGAACACGACGCCGCCGAGCGGGCGCACCGCGAAGCCGACGAAGTAGGTGCCGAAGCTCGCGATCAGCCGCATCTCGGCGGTCTGCGCGGGAAAGAACAGCGGCCCGAACACCAGTGCCGACGCGAGCGTGTACAACGCGAAATCGTAGTATTCGAGCGCGCTGCCGAGCGAGCAGGTCCATGCCGCGCGGTTGAGCTGCTTCGTGTCGACGCCGCGGCGCTCGACGGTGTCGCCCGGCGTGCCGGACCCTGCATCGTGCCGCGCGGGCGGCGGGGAAATGCGATCCATCGTTGTCTCCTGTCTCCTGCCTTCCGTTCCGGAACCCGGCGCCATCGCGCCGGGACATCGGCCCGCTCGTATGGCGGACTCTTCTGGGAATTCGGATGCCGGCGCGAGCCGGCGCAACGGTACTGCGCACACGGCGCAAGCACCGTCGCTCAAACGGCGCTGGTCAGCCCGCCGTCGACGAACAGCGTCTGGCCGTTCACGAAATCGGAGGCGGCCGACGCGAGGAAGATCGCCGCGCCGCACAGCTCGTCGACGCGCCCCCAGCGGCCGGCCGGCGTGCGCTTGCACAGCCAGTCCGAGAACGCCGCGTCGTCGACCAGCGCGCGATTCAGTTCGGTTTCGAAATAGCCGGGTGCAAGGCCGTTCGCCTGAATGCCGTGGCGCGCCCAGTCGGCGCACATCCCCTTCGTCAGCATCCGCACCGCGCCCTTGGTCGCCGCATACGGCGCGATCGTCGGCCGCGCGAGCTCGCTCTGCACCGAGCAGATGTTGATGATCTTCCCGCGGCCGCGCGCGATCATGTGCCGCGCGACGGCCTGCGCAACGTTGAACACGCCGTCGAGGTTCACGCGCATCAGCGCATGCCAGTCGTCGGGTTCGAATGCGTCGAGCGGCGCGCGGCGCTGGATGCCCGCGTTGTTCACGAGGATGTCGATCGCGCCGATGCGCGCCTCGAAATCGTCGATCGCCGCGCGTACCTGCGCGTGCTCGGCGACGTCGAACACCGCGTAGTCGGCCGTGAAGCCTTCTTCGCGCAAGTGCCGGACGAGCGTCGCGGCCTTCTCCTCATTGCGATCGTTGATGACGATCGCCGCCCCTGCTTCGGCCAGCCCACGGGCGAGCGTCAGCCCGATCCCGCGACCGGAACCCGTGATCAGTGCGCGGCGGCCGTCGAGGCGGAACCGGTCAAGCGCGTTGGTCATGCGTGTCTCCTCGTGCCAGTCGAGCCGGCGGCCCATCGCGGCCGGTCTCGCGTTGACGGTATCTTCGGCCGCCGGCCGGGCGCCGCGCCAATGGTCTTTTTTGATCCGGTTATCATGAAATCTGATTACAACGCTCGCCTGCCCGCCGCCCATGGAACTCAAGCAATTGCGCGCCTTCGTCACGCTCGCGGAAGAGCTGCATTTCGGGCGCGCCGCGCAGCGCCTGTTCATCGTGCAGCCCGCGCTGAGCATGCAGATCAAGGCGCTCGAGGAAGAGCTCGGCGCGCGCCTGTTCGAGCGCGACCGGCACAAGGTCGAACTGAGCGATACGGGGCGCGTGTTCCTGCCCGAGGCGCGCGCCACGCTGCAGCAGGCCGCGCGTGCGGAACAGATGGCGCGGCTGTCGAGCCGCGGCGAGATCGGCACGCTGCGGATCGCGTTCGTGTCGTCGGTGCTGCCCGTACTGCTGCCGGCCGTGCTGCGCACGATGCGCGAGCGCTATCCGCTGATCGCGCTCGAACTGAAGGACCTGCCGACGCCCGACCAGATCGCCGCGCTGCGCGACCGGCGGATCGATTTCGGGATGATCCGGCTGCCGGCCGCGTATGCGGGCATCGACACGCGTGTGGTGCTCGAGGAAGGCTTCGTCGTCGCGCTGCCGCTCGACCATCCGCTCGCCGCGCACGATGCGATCTCGCCGGCCGCGCTGCGCGGCCAGCCCGCGTTCGTGCTCGCGCGCCGCTACGCGCCGGGCTTTCACGACGACATGCTGCTCGCGCTGAGCCGCGCGGGCACGACGCTCGAGATCGCGCAGGAGTTCGGGGAATTCACGACGATGCTCGCGCTCGTCGCGGCGGGGATGGGAATCGGGCTGATTCCGGCGGAAGCCGCCAGCGCGCTGCCGCCGAACGTGCTCTCGCGGCCGCTTGACCTGGCCGGGCACCGCACCGGCATCGGCCTCGCATGGACCGATCTCGACAGCCCGCTGAAGCGCGCGTTCGTCGCCGCGCTCGAGCAGGTGACGGCCGCTTCAAGCAATAACGGCGGGCAATAACGACAGGCAATAAAAAAGCCCGGCCGGAAAACCGGGCCGGGCTCGTTCGCTACGCAGGCCGCCTTGCGGCGGCCGCGCAACGTGCGGGATTACTTCGCGTTCGCGAATGCGACAGCCGTATCCAGCATGCGGTTCGAGAAACCCCACTCGTTGTCGTACCAGCTCGACACCTTGACGAGGCGGCCCGACACCTTGGTCAGCGTTGCGTCGAACGTCGACGAAGCCGGGTTGTGGTTGAAGTCGATCGACACCAGCGGTGCGTCGTTGTAGCCGAGGATGCCCTTCAGCGCGCCTTCCGATGCTTCCTTCATGATCGCGTTGACTTCCTCGACCGTCGTGTCGCGCTTCGCGATGAACGACAGGTCGACGACCGACACGTTGATCGTCGGGACGCGGATCGCGTAACCGTCAAGCTTGCCGTTCAGTTCCGGCAGCACGAGGCCGACGGCCGAAGCAGCGCCCGTCTTCGTCGGGATCTGGCTATGCGTGGCCGAACGCGCGCGGCGCAGGTCTTCGTGGTAGACGTCCGTCAGCACCTGGTCGTTCGTGTACGCGTGGATCGTCGTCATCAGGCCGGTTTCGAGGCCGATCTTGTCGTTCAGCGGCTTGACGAGCGGCGCGAGGCAGTTCGTCGTGCACGATGCGTTCGAGATGACGGTGTGCTCGGCCTTCAGCACGTTGTGGTTCACGCCGTAGACGATCGTGGCGTCGACGTCCTTGCCGCCCGGCGCCGAGATGATCACCTTCTTCGCGCCGCCCTTCAGGTGCGCGCTCGCCTTTTCCTTCGTCGTGAAGAAGCCCGTGCATTCCATCACGACGTCGACGCCCAGCTCGCCCCACGGCAGTTCGGCCGGGTTGCGGTTCGCCAGCACGCGGATCTTGTCACCGTTCACGACGAGGTAATCGCCGTCGACCGACACTTCACCGGGGAACTTGCCGTGCGCGGTGTCGTACTGGGTCAGGTGCGCGTTGGTCTTCGCATCGCCCAGATCGTTGATCGCGACGATCTCGATGTCGTGCTTCTTGCCGTTCTCGTAGAACGCGCGCAGCGTGTTGCGGCCGATACGGCCGTAGCCGTTGATTGCGACGCGAATCGTCATGGTCTATCTCCTGATGGCTGAAAAAATTCGTTTCGTGCAGCTTCACGGTGCGACGCGCGCGAGGGGTAGCGCGCATCGCGTATGTCTTTAGGCCAGCACGGCCTTGGCCGTCTCGACGACGTGCTCGACGGTGAAGCCGAAGTGCTTGAACAGCACGCCGGCCGGCGCCGATTCACCGAACGTGTCGATCCCGACGACGCCGCCTTCCAGGCCGACGTACTTGTGCCAGAAGGCGGTCACGCCGGCTTCGATCGCGACGCGGCGCACGCCGTGCGGCAGCACGCGTTCGCGGTATTCGGCGTCCTGGCGGTCGAACACGTTGGTCGACGGAATCGACACGACGCGGGCCGCGATGCCCTGCTGCGCGAGCGGTGCGACGGCCTTCATCGCGAGTTCGACTTCCGAGCCCGTCGCGATCAGGATGATCTTGCGCGCGACGATCTCTTCGTCCCAGTCCTTCAGCACGTAGCCGCCCTTCTCGATGTTCGCGATCTGCGCATCGGTACGCGGGTTGAAGGCGAGATTCTGGCGGCTGAAGATCAGGCTCGACGGACGGTCGGCTGCGATCGCGTGGGTCCACGCGACGGCCGTCTCGACCGTGTCGGCCGGACGCCACACGTCGTGGTTCGGGATCAGGCGCAGGCTCGACACGTGCTCGATCGACTGGTGCGTCGGGCCGTCTTCGCCGAGGCCGATCGAATCGTGCGTGAACACGAAGATCGACGGCACCTTCATCAGCGCAGCCACGCGCAGCGCGTTGCGGCTGTAGTCGGAGAACGTCAGGAACGTGCCGCCGAACGGCTTGTGGCCGCCATGCAGCGCGAGGCCGTTGATCGCGGCGCTCATGCCGAATTCGCGCACGCCGTAGTTGATGTGGTTGCCCAGCTGGACGCCCGGGCCTTCCGGATTCGCACGGACGGCCTTCGACGCCTTCCAGTTGGTCAGGTTCGAGCCGGTCAGGTCGGCCGAGCCGCCGAGCAGCTCGGGCAGCGCGGCAGCCAAGCCTTCGATCGCCTGCTGCGACGCCTTGCGGGTCGCCACCGTCTCGCCGCGCTCGTTCGCGCCGGCGACGATCGCCGCAGCCTTCTGCGCCCAGTCGGCCGGCAGCTGGTTGGCCATCCGGCGCTCGAATTCAGCGGCTTCTGCCGGGAACTTGGCGCGATAAGCAGCGAACGTCGCATCCCATTCGGTTTCCGCGCGCTTGCCGGCTTCCTTCGCGTCCCATGCCGCATAGACTTCCTGCGGAATCACGAACGGTGCCCACGTCCAGCCGAGTGCTTCGCGCGTCTTCGCGATTTCTTCCGCGCCGAGCGCCGAGCCGTGCACGTCGTGGCCGCCGGCCTTGGTCGCCGCGCCCTGGCCGATCACCGTCTTGCAGCAGATCAGCGTCGGCTTGTCCGACAGCTTCGCCTTCGCGATGGCTGCGTCGACCGCGTCGACGTCATGGCCGTTCACGTTCGGGATCACGTTCCAGCCGTAGGCTTCGAAACGCTTCGGGGTATCGTCGTGGAACCAGTTCACGACGTCGCCGTCGATCGAGATGCCGTTGTCGTCGTACAGCGCGATCAGCTTGTTCAGCTTCAGCGTGCCGGCGAGCGAGCAGGCTTCGTGCGAGATGCCTTCCATCAGGCAGCCGTCGCCGAGGAACACGTACGTGTGGTGATCGACGATCTTCGCGCCGTCACGGTTGAACTCGTCGGCCATCAGCGCTTCGCCGAGCGCCATGCCGACCGCGTTCGCGAGACCCTGGCCGAGCGGGCCGGTGGTCGTCTCGACGCCCGGCGTGATGCCGTATTCCGGGTGGCCCGGCGTCTTCGAGTGCAGCTGGCGGAAGTTCTTCAGCTCTTCGATCGGCAGGTCGTAGCCGGTCAGGTGCAGCAGCGAGTACAGCAGCATCGAGCCATGGCCGTTCGACAGCACGAAGCGGTCGCGGTCCGCCCAGTGCGGGTTCGTCGGGTTGTGCTTCAGATGGCGCGACCAGAGCGCGACGCCGATTTCGGCCATGCCCATCGGCATGCCGGGGTGGCCGGAGTTCGCTTGCTGGACGGCGTCCATCGCGAGCGCACGGATCGCGTTGGCCATCAGGGTGGTGGAGGCGGGAGACGAAGTCGTCATGTCGAGTCCGGAGAACGAGTCGAGGAAACGGGGGCACGGCGGCATCCGGAAGCTCGAGCGTCAATCGTTCCCGGCGCGCGGTGCGGCGCCTGACGGACGCGAAGCGGACGGAGCCTACGGACGGGGCTGCAAAGCTCGTCATTTTAACAGATGGGCTGACATTTCCCTTGTCTATGCACAGTGTTCCGGCACGGTTTTCCGTCAAACTGCCCGCCTCCTATAATTCAGACGTCGGAACTGC
The DNA here is from genome assembly GCF_030482905.1 of Burkholderia sp. AU45251. Classification (NCBI taxonomy): domain Bacteria; kingdom Pseudomonadati; phylum Pseudomonadota; class Betaproteobacteria; order Burkholderiales; family Burkholderiaceae; genus Burkholderia; species Burkholderia sp. AU45251. The sequence goes on from NZ_JAUJQH010000009.1 coordinate 154,702, forward strand.
CAGCCCTGAGCCGCCCGCCCGTGAGCACGACACTTCTCTTCCACCCTACGCCCGACGCCGCCTACGGCTTCCCGAACGCCCGGCGGCTCGCGCGCGTCGCGTCCCCGCACCAGCAGATCGAAGTCTGGGAAACCCCGCAGCTCGGCCGCCTGTTTACGCTGGACGGCCGGCCGATGACGTCGGTCGGCGACGAGTACGTCTATCACGAGTGCATGACGCACCCGGCCGCGCTCGCGCACCCGTCGCCGCGCCGGGCGCTCGTGCTCGGCGGCGGCGACGGCGGCGCGGCGCGCCAGTTGCTCAAGCATGCGTGCATCGAGCGGATCGTGATCGCGGAACTCGACGACGAGGTGGTCGGGATGGCGCGCCGCTATCTCGACGACGTGCACCAGGGCGCGCTCGACGATCCGCGCGTCGAGGTCGTGATCGGCGACGCCGCGCATTTCGTCGAGTCGACCGTCGAGCATTTCGATCTCGTCGTGTTCGACCTCACCCCGCCCGATTCGCCGGCGGCCGGCCTTTATACCCGCGCGTTCTACGCGCGGCTCAAGCGGATCCTGACGCCGTGCGGCGCGATCTCGATGCACCTCGGCTCGCCGGTGTTCCACGCGGCGCGCATCGCCGCGCTGCTCGACGACCTGCGCGCGTGCTTCGCGGTCGTCGATCCGTTGTCCGCGCACGTGCCGCTGTACGGCTCGCAGTGGCTGATGGCGATCGCGAGCGACACGCTCGACGCGGCCGCGCTGTTCGCCCACGACATCGACGAACGGCTCGCCGCCCGTCGCGTCCAGGGCTTGCGCTACTACGACGCGCGGCTGCATGCGTCCCTGTTTGCCCTGCCGTGCGCGCTGCGCGATACACTGGGCGTTCGCCGCTGAACGTCCGGGCGGCCGCCTCGCTTCCGTTTTCCATCGCGTCTTCGCAGGATTCGTGATGCATCGCACCGGAGCGGAACGCCCCGGACGCCGCACCGCCCCCTGAACGAACGCCGGCGCATGGAATCAGAGCACGTGCCGAAGCGCCCCCACAGGAGATTTTCATGACCGATCCACGTCCGGCCAACGTGCCTTGGTTGACGCCCTACCTGGCCGTACGCAACGCGCGCGCGGCCATCGATTTCTTCCAGGCCGCGTTCGGCTTCGAGCTGCGCGACGTGCACGACGAGGACGGCGCGATCATGCACGTCGAGATGGCCTACCGCGGCCAGCTGATCGTGATGTTCGCGCCCGAGGGCGCGTTCGGCTCGACCGCGCTCACGCCGAAGAGCGCGAACGCCATCGCGCCGCAATCGTTCTATCTGTATGTCGACGACGTCGACGCCACCTGGCAGCGCGCGCTCGACGCGGGCGCGAAATCGCTGAGTGCGCCGCAGGATCAGTTCTGGGGCGACCGGTTCGCGCAGATCGAGGATCTCGACGGCTACCGATGGGCGCTCGGGCGCCGTCTCGACGCATGACCCACACTGCTACACGCATGAACGAAGCCACCACCACCGCGGCCGTGCCGCGCTTTTTCGTCGACGCGGCACTGCGCGCCGACGCCACGCTCGCGTTGCCGGCCGATGTCGCGCGCCACGCGCAGGTGCTGCGCCTGCAGCCCGGCGACATGCTCGCGCTGTTCGACGGCACCGGCGGCCAGTACCGCGCGCGGCTCGTCGAGATCGACAAGCGCAGCGCGCTCGCGCAGATCGACACGTTCGACCCGGCCGAAGCCGAGCCGCCCTATCGCGTGACGCTCGCGCAAGGCATCGCCGGCGGCGACAAGATGGACTGGGTGATCGAGAAGGCCGTCGAGCTCGGCGTAACGGCGGTCGTGCCGCTGTCGACCGCGCGCGGCGTCGTGAAGCTCACCGGCGAGCGCGCGGACAAGCGCGTCGCGCACTGGCGCGGCGTCGTGCGCGCGTCGTGCGAGCAATGCGGGCGCAACCGCGTGCCCGACGTCGCTCAGGTCGTCGGCTTCCACGCGTGGCTCGATACGCTGCCGGCCGCACCGGCCGACGGCGAGCTGCGGCTGCTGCTGTCGCCACGCGCGAGCATCCCGTTCGCGTCTTTGCCCGACGCGCCGCCGGCCGCAACCGTCACGCTGCTGATCGGGCCGGAAGGCGGGCTGTCGCCCGACGAGGAAAACGCGGCGCGCGCACGCGGGTTCACCGCGCTGTCGCTTGGGCCGCGCGTGCTGCGCACCGAGACGGCCGGCGCGGCCGTGCTCGCCGCGCTCGCCGCGCGCTGGGGCGGGTGGTGATGGCAAGGCGCGGCCGGGCACGCGCCGCGGCATGCCGTCGACGCACCGCGCCGACCCTCACCGCGCCGCGCTCAACGGCTCGATGTCGATGACGGGAGAAGCCTGGAGCGCCGACGCCAGCGCGTCGAGGTTGTCCGCGTCGAGCGCGAGCGCCGGCGCGAAGAACCGCAGCCTCGGGGCCGGCGGCGTCGCCCGGATCGCCTTGATCAGCGGACCGCGATAGCGCAGGTTCATCATCATCTGGGCCGTCTGCACGATGGTGATCGGCCGGCCGTCATGCTGAAACGTGGCGGCATCCACCGTGTCGTTCCAGCCCTGGATGAAGCCGCCGGCGTCGATCCGCGTGTTCAGGTCGATCCAGCGCTGCTTCTTCGCATCCGCGCCGTCGTCCGATGCCTTCAGCGCCTCGGATGCACGGCTCACGTCGGCATCGTGCTTCGCCCGCCATGCCATGTAGCCGAGCGCGAACACCATGTTGTCCGGCAGGATGTCGTCGTCCTGCACCACGTCGAACAGGCGCCGCGGCGCCTGGTTCGCGACGAACGCCGGCGTCAGGATCCACACGCTCCCGTTGCGCAACGCGCCGGTCGTCCTGCCGAGCGCGGCGTCGCCGCTGTCGACCGAGATGCGCGTCAACAGACCAGCCTCGACCAGTTCGTCCAGTTGCGTCGCCAGTGCCGGCGACGCGTGAATCGCGCCGGCCACCGCTGCATACTGGCCGGGCGTCGAGCGCGTGCGCAGATCGGCAAGCAGCCGCTCGACGGCGACATGCGCCGCCGGCGAAGCCGTCATCGGAGCCGGTTCGGTCGCGCCGGCGTCCGCAACGACCGCGCCGCCGATCAAAACAACGGCTGCGGCAACCCGCAGCCCTCGCGTGAAGATCCTCATCGCTCGCTCCCCGTTTGCAGGCCCGGTGCGCCGGCGACGCGCGCCGACCGCCGGGATGCCATCGCTTACTGATCGGCTTCGCCGCCCGATTTGCTGATCGGGTCGAGCAACGCGTCGACCAGCGGCGACAGCACGTCACCCGGGGAACCCGTGAGCCAGCCCGTTTCGTTCGTGCCGTAGAGGTCGAGCTGCCCCGTCACCGTGCGGCTCATCGGCGCGTCGTCATAGACTTTCGCGATGCCCGTGAAATACGCCGTGATGAAGGTCGTCAGGGCCTTGTTGGTTTTCAGGCGCGGATTGCCGAGCTTCTCTTTCAGCGCGTTCACGCCGGGCTCGACGTCCACGACGCGGCACGAAAAATCGACCGTCGCGATCGACTGACCCTCGACGTATTCGTTGGGCTTCTGCGTCGAACCGGTGGCCTTGCATTCGGAACGGGCCAGCCCCTGCTGATACGACGTGATCGACGCGCTGACCGGCCCGCGCAATGCGGAACGGGACTTGGGCGGCATTCTCGCCAGCAAGCCGGTGACCAGACGCTCGTGCATCGTGTCGCCGAGCTTCGAGACGGCCGCCACGTCGAGCGCGTCCTTGCCGTCGAAGCGCGTGCGCATCGCATCGTTGAACTGCGCCGCCTTCGCGACGTCGCCATTGACGAAGGCACCGAGATACAGGTCGGTGGTCTGCTCGGGCGTCAGCACCGCCGCGTGCGCGGCACCGGCCACGACGAGCATGGACAGCACGGCCGCGCGGGTGGCACGGAACAACGGAAGACGCGCGCCGCGGCGCGCATGAAGGGAAAGGTTCATCGGTCGGGTCATGAAGGGTTCGTATCGCTCGGGCCGGCGTGGCGGCCTCATTGCTGGCTGGCGGCGACCGCCGCGACAACGGGGCCGGACAGCGCGTCGACGACGGGCTTCAGCAGGCTCTCGGGGCTGTCGGTCGTCCAGCCCTTGCGGTCCGAACCGACCATCTCGACCTGCCCCGTGATGCGCCGGGTGACCCGTGCGTCGTTGAACGCGCGCGCCACGCCGATGAACCCCGTCCTGGCCGCCGCGAAGCGCTGCTGATCGGTCTTCGCGTCCTTGCCGGCCGTCATGACCGCGTCGCTCGGTGGCGTGACGTCGGCCACCTTGCATTCGAAACTGACCGTGGCGAGTTCCTGCCCCTTCCCGCCTGCACGCGGCGTGCGCTTCGCACCGGTGGCCTTGCACTGCGAGCGCCGCAACGCGCCCGTGTACGCGACCAGCATCGAGTCGAGCGACGGCGCCAGCGCCTCGCGCCCGGCATCCGACATCGACGCCATCACCTGCCCAAGCATCTGTTCGCGCATCTCGCTGTACATGTCGGCCGGCAGCAGCATGTTCTTGGCATCCTTCGGATCGGCGGTCGCGCTTACCGTGGCGTTGAATTGCTCGACCTTGGCCGCGTCGTTGTTGACGATCGCGCCCAGATAAATGTCGAGGGTCTGTTCGGGGGTGAGCGACGCGGCCTGCGCGGCCAGCGGGATGCCGAGCGACAGGGCGCACGCGGCCAGCGCGTGCACAAGCGGGCGGCGCACGCACGCGCGCGCCGCGAATCGGGTAGCGATCATGGGAAAACGGCCCTCTCTCGAATGATTGGTGTTGTGCGCCCGGCGCGGTGGCCGCGGCCGGGCTGACCGATTGTCGCGGAAAAAGGTGTGCGATGAAAGGTTTTTGTCGGGCCAGATGCTGTGCGCGCGACACGCGCGGACGCAAAAAAGCCCGCTCGAAGCGGGCTTTTTTTGACGGGGTTTCGCCGGATCGGCCGCTGGCCGACGCGCGCTTACGCGAACGAGTAGAACACGCGGAACGCGACCTTGCGCTCGCCCCAGAATTCGGCCGCCTCGCGGAACACGTCGAGCAGCGTCTCGCGCCCTTCCTTGTCGAACTTCTGTGCGATCGGCAGCCCCTCGAGGACGATCACGAAACCGGGCTGCGTGCCGGCCTTCGCGACGAGGTCGGTCAGGGAGTCGTACAGCGCGTCGTAGTTCTTCCCGAAATGCTTCGGGAACAGGAACGACGTCGCGATCGTTTCCATCACTTCCTGCTTCGACTGCGCGGCGCCGCAATACGCATACAGGAAATGCTGGCCGAGCCGGCCGGCTTCGTCGGCGAGATCCTGCACGCGGAACGCGCGGATCGACTGCACGAGATTGGGTCGCACGGTCGTGAAAAGGCTCATAGGCTCCTCGTTCGATGAAAGCCCGGGCTCGGCTTCCTGTTGCTCCGGCGTGCCGCCAGCCTGCGCCGCCGCGTGCAGTTGGATCACGCGCTGAAACAGATTGCCGTCGCCGGCTGCGAACAGTTCCGCCGCCGCCGTTTCGTGCGCGTAGATGGAGTCGCTCATGCCATTCGTCCCGAAGTCATTCAACAATACGTTTAAAACTGTTGTAGTGGTCGCCCGTGTAATAACAGTTGTCGATCCGGCGCAATGGCCCGCCACAGACGATCCGGCGCGCGCCGCGATTGCGGGCACGCGGCGTCGGTACCGTGTACTCATGGTAGTAGCCGCGCTTCGCTTTTGGCAGGATCCGCTCGCGGTTGCCAAACACGACGCCGTCTTTCTCGTACGGATAGGGGCCGCCGGCTCCGATCAGGCCCAGCGTGGTCACGGCCTCGCGCGGAAGACTGGCGGTCGGAATCGTATCGAGCCCGCTCGCCACCACATCGGCCGGTACGGCCTGCCGTGCGTAAGCGGCGGAAACCAGACTGCCCGTCGGCGTGCCGACGATACCCATCGCGAACATCGCGAAGACGGACGCGAGCGCGCCGTTGCGGAGCCACTTGCGTGCCATGAACCAGGGTTCCCGCTGTTAAATCAAGTAGTTGACGACCAACAAAGGCGTTAGCGTAGCGTTATTGGCCGCGCGAATCAATGTCCGTTTGGGAATCGAAAGCGTCGTGATATCCAGAATTGCGCATTTTTTACCGAAATCACACTACATTTACCTTACATGAGATAAAATGCGACCGGCATCTCTGGCGTGGCGAGACTCTGCCTCCTTGCCGCGCCTGCTACGTTGAGTGGAGAGAGGTGCTGATGTTGCTTGAGGGAAGCGCGTTTGCGCCCTACCCGCGGCGTGCCCATTGCGGGCACGCCTCTTTTTTGCTTTTGTTTACAATTTCGCCCGACGCGCCACGCCGGTTCGACCGGCCTGGCGCGCTCGTTTTGGCTCAGCGCGTGGCGTTCACGTCGGCGACCAGCAGCGCCGCCATGTTGACGATGCGGCGAACGGTCGCCGATTCGGTCAGCACGTGCACCGGCTGCGCAGCGCCCAGCAGGATCGGCCCGATCGCGATGTTGTTGCCCGCGGCCGTCTTCAGCAGGTTGTAGGCGATGTTCGCGGCGTCGATGTTCGGCAGGATCAGCAGGTTCGCTTCGCCTTCCAGCGTCGACTCCGGCAGGATTTCCTTGCGCAGCGCCGCGTCGAGCGCGACGTCGCCGTGCATCTCGCCGTCGACCTTCAGCTCCGGTGCACGTTCCTGCAGGATCGCGAGCGTATCGCGCATCTTCTTCGCCGAAGGTGCGTTGCTCGTGCCGAAATTCGAGTGCGACAGCAGCGCGACCTTCGGCTCGATGCCGAAGCGGCGCACTTCTTCCGCAGCCATGATCGTGATCTCGGCCAGCTCTTCCGGGGTCGGATCGACGTTCACGTGCGTGTCGACCAGGAAAATCTGGCGGCCCGGCAGCACGAGGCCGTTCATCGCCGCGTACACGCTGCAGCCCGGGCGCTTGCCGATCACCTGGTCGATGAAGTGCAGGTGACGGTGCGTGGTGCTGATCGTCCCGCAGATCATCCCGTCCGCTTCGCCCTTCTTCACCAGCATCGAGCCGATCAGCGTCGTGCGGCGGCGCATCTCGACGCGCGCGAGCTGCTCGCTGATGCCCTTGCGCGCCATCATCTTGTAGTACGTCTGCCAGAAGTCGCGGTAGCGCTCGTCGTGCTCGGTGTTGACGACCGTGAAATCCGTGCCCGGCGTCAGGCGCAGGCCGTAGCGCTGGATACGGTGCTCGATCACCGACGGGCGGCCGATCAGGATCGGCTTCGCGAGTTTTTCGTCGACGATGATCTGAACGGCGCGCAACACGCGCTCTTCTTCGCCTTCCGCGAACACAACGCGCTTCTTCTCTTCCGGCGCGGCGCGCGCGATCTGGAAGATCGGCTTCATCGTCGTGCCGCTGTGATACACGAACTGCTGCAGATGGACGCGATACGCCTCCATGTCCTCGATCGCGCGCGTCGCGACGCCGCCGTCCATCGCGGCCTGCGCGACGGCCGGTGCGATCTTCACGATCAGGCGCGGATCGAACGGCTTCGGAATCAGGTATTCGGGCCCGAACGACAGGTCCTGGATGCCGTACGCGGTCGCGACGATGTCGCTCTGCTCGTGCTGCGCGAGCTCGGCGATCGCGTTGACGGCCGCGATCTCCATTTCACGCGTGATCGTCGTCGCGCCGACGTCGAGCGCGCCGCGGAAGATGAACGGGAAGCACAGGACGTTGTTGACCTGGTTCGGGTAATCGGTGCGGCCCGTGGCCAGCACCGCGTCCGGACGCACTTCGAGCGCGAGTTCCGGCAGGATTTCCGGCGTCGGGTTCGCGAGCGCGAGGATCAGCGGGCGCTCCGCCATGCCCTTCACCATCTCCTGCTTCAGCACGCCGGCGGCCGACAGGCCGAGGAAGATGTCCGCGCCGTCGATCACTTCGGCCAGCGTCCGCGCTTCGGTTTCACGGGCGAAACGCTCCTTGTCCGGATCCATCAACTCGGTGCGGCCCTTGTAGACCACGCCGGCCAGGTCGGTCACCGTGATGTTCTCGAGCGGCAGGCCGATGTCGACCAGCAGGTCGAGACACGCGAGCGCGGCCGCCCCTGCGCCGGACGCGACGAGCTTGACCTTCTTGATGTCCTTGTTGACGACCTTCAGCCCGTTCGTGACGGCCGCGGCCACGACGATCGCGGTGCCGTGCTGGTCGTCGTGGAACACCGGGATCTTCATCCGCTTGCGCGCTTCGCGCTCGACGATGAAGCAGTCAGGCGCCTTGATGTCTTCCAGGTTGATCCCGCCGAAGGTCGGCTCCAGCGCAGCGATCACGTCGACGAGCTTGTGCGGGTCCGACTCGTTCAGCTCGATGTCGAACACGTCGATGCCCGCGAACTTCTTGAACAGCACGGCCTTGCCTTCCATCACCGGCTTCGACGCGAGCGGCCCGATGTTGCCGAGACCGAGCACCGCCGTGCCGTTCGTGACGACGCCGACCAGGTTGCTGCGCGCGGTGAAGCGTGCCGCGTTCAGCGGATTCTCGACGATCTCCTCGCACGCGTACGCCACACCCGGCGAGTACGCGAGCGCGAGGTCGCGCTGGTTGATCATCTGCTTGGTCGGGGCGATCGCGATTTTCCCGGGGGTCGGGAATTCGTGATAGTCGAGCGCGGCTTCGCGGAGCTTGGCTTTGGAGGAGGCTTGGGTAGACATGTGTCTCTTGGCGGGCGGATTAGAATGACTCTTCGACGGCATTGTAGCGCCAATCATCGGCCGCCAAACCGGCGATTCAGGTGCAACAGCCGCGACAAAAATGGGCTGAACGGTGCAGGAACGCCGCCGTTCGCCTCGTACAATGCCGTTCCTTCAATCGTTTCGGATCCGCCCGCCGTGCCAGCCGCCCTCTCCGAGTTTTCGCTGATCGAACGCTTCTTCACGCGCCGCGCCGCGCAAGGCGCACGTGCGTCGACGCTCGGCATCGGCGACGATTGCGCATTGATCACGCCCCGATCCGGGAAATTGCTGGCCATTTCGACGGACATGCTGGTGGAGGGCCGCCACTTCTTCCCCGACGTCGCGCCCGACGCGCTCGGCCACAAGACGCTCGCGGTCAACCTGTCCGACCTCGCCGCCATGGGCGCCGAACCGCGTGCCTTCACGCTCGCGTGCGCGCTGCCGCGTGCCGACGCGGCGTGGCTGGAAGCGTTCAGCAACGGGCTGTTCGCGCTCGCCGAACGGTACGGCTGCGAGCTGATCGGCGGCGACACGACGAGCGGCCCGCTGAACCTGTGCGTGACCGTATTCGGCGAAGTCGCGCCCGACGCGGCGCTGCGTCGCGACGCCGCGCGCGACGGCGACGACGTCTGGGTGTCCGGCACGCTCGGCGATGCGCGCGCGGGGCTCGGCGTCGCCCGCGGCGAATGGACGGCCGGCGCGAACGAAGCGGCCGCATTCCGGCAGGCGCTCGAGCGCCCGGAACCGCGCATCGCGCTCGGCCTCGCGCTCGCGGGCGTCGCGCACGCGGCGCTCGACATCTCGGACGGCCTCGCCGGCGACCTGCAGCACATCCTGACGCGCTCGAACGTGCTTGCCGAGATCGACGCCGACGCGGTGCCGCGTTCGGCCGCGCTCGCGACGCTGCCGCCCGACGTACAGCGACGCTGCACGCTCGCCGGCGGCGACGACTACGAGCTGTGCTTTACCGCGCCCGCCGCGGCCCGCGCAGCAGTCGAGGCGGCCGGCGCGAAGGCCGGCGTGGCGGTCACGCGAATCGGTACAATACGCGGCTTGTCCGCGCCGTCGGAGCGGCCCGCGATCGCGTGGCGCGACGCCGCCGGCGCGCCCCTGGCTCTCACGTTGCACGGTTTCGACCACTTCCATGCAGACTGACCCGACGCCCGCACCGCAGGCGACCGAGCCCGGCGCCGCGCCGCGCCCGACCGCGCGCTTCATGCTGTCGCATCCGGCGCATATCGTGTCGCTCGGCTTCGGCAGCGGGCTTGCGCCGCTCATGCCCGGCACGTTCGGCTCGCTGTTCGGCTGGCTCACGTTCGTCGTGCTCAACCGCTACCTGACGGTGCCCGAATGGTGGGCGCTGATCGCGGCCGGCTTCGTGGCCGGCACGTGGCTCACCGGTTTCACCGCGAAGAAGATGGGGTCGTCCGATCCGGGCGCCGTCGTCTGGGACGAGATCGTCGCGATCTGGCTCGTGATGCTGTTCGTCACGCCCGCGACCTTCGTCGGCCAGCTGTGGGCGTTCGTCGCGTTCCGCTTCTTCGACATGCTCAAGCCGCCGCCGATCCGCTATTTCGACCGCCGCCTGAAAGGCGGGCTCGGCATCATGGTCGACGACCTGGTTGCCGCGTTCATGACGCTGCTCGTGATCGCCCTGTGGCGCTCCGTCGTCGGCTGACCGATTTCCCGACTCCCGTTTCCCGACGCGCATGCCAACCGATTCCGTCGTCCACCAGCTTGCGATCCGCGCAGGCAACAAGCTGCGTGACGAGCACCTGACGCTCGCCACCGCCGAATCCTGCACCGGCGGCATGATCGCCGCGGCGATCACCGACATCTCCGGCAGCAGCCAGTGGTTCGAGCGCGGCTTCGTCACGTACTCGAACCAGGCCAAGATCGAGATGATCGGCGTGCCGCCCGACCTGATCGACAAGCACGGCGCAGTCAGCGAGCCCGTCGCGCGCGCGATGGCCGAAGGCGCGCTGCGCAACAGCCGCGCGCAGGTCGCGCTGTCCGTCACCGGCATCGCGGGCCCGGCCGGCGGCAGCGAGAAGAAGCCGGTCGGCACCGTGTCGTTCGGCTGGAGCAACCGGCTGCATACCGACGTCGAGACGCTCGTGTTCAAGGGCGACCGCGAACAGATCCGCACGCAGGCGGCCGCGCATGCGCTGCGCGGGCTGCTGAAGCTGCTCGACGAGCGCGAGGGCTGATCGATCGACGGGCGCCCGCGGCGCCCTCGTCGTCGCTTGCTGCTTACTGGATCGCGTCGGGCTTCACGACGATCCAGTTCTTGTCCGCCGTCACCGGCAGGCCGAGCGACTTCTGCTGCGCGGCCGATTCATCCGACCACGCGCGAATCTGCGCCATCTGCTTGTCCTTCTTGTTCACCCACACGCGCACGCCGCCGCGCGCGATATCGGTCGCGTTCAGCAGCATGTAGCCGTCGGACGTCGGCGTGTCGCCCGCGACGAGCACCGGTTTCTTCCACTGGTCGATCCAGCCGACGATCGAGCCGAGCTTGCCTTCGTACCAAGTCATCGGGTTCATCAGGAACGGCGTGATCACCAGGCCGCGGTTCGCGGCCTCGTCGTACTTGCCGGCCTTGATCTGCAGCCGCGATGTGGTCAGCGCGCCGGTCGCCGGGTTGCGCAGCAGCGTCGTCACGCCGATCACGTTCTGCGGCTTCACGTTGTAGCCGTACTTCGGGTCGGACAGCACGAGCCGCGCGAGCTCCTCGTGCGCGGCCGTCATCACGTAGACCTCGATGCCGTTCTCGCGCAGCGCGTTGTACAGCTCCTGCATCCCGCGGAAGAAGCGCGGCGGGTTCACCGTGCCGTCGACTACCTTGTCGCCCTGCCAGTAGCGGATCGGGATCGGCTTGCCGTCGGCGAGCATCGCGTCGACGTGGCGCTTCAGGTCGGCCAGCGACTGCCCGGCGAACGCCTGCGCGATCCACGGGTAGCAGACCAGGTCGTCGATCTCGCACAGCCGGTAGTAATAGCTCGTCAGCGATTCCTGGTAGTCGGCGGAATCCTTGAACGGGATCAGCTTCAGCGACGGGTCGAGCGTGTCGCGCGTCAGCACGCCGCGGTGCTCGAGGTACGGCAGCAGCGACTCCTCGAGGTCGTAGCGGTAGGTCGTGTTGTCGGCGTCGAACACCGCGTAGTCGCCGCGGTGCGCATGCGCGGCGATCATCTCGTTCAGCGCCTTCGCGCTGTCGGCCGGCCAGTGCGAGAGATCCGCCGCATGGGCGAAGCTCATGCACAGCGATGCGGCTAGCGCGCTCAGAAGACGTCGGGACAGCTTGGGCATGGCGTCGCTCCTTTCTTGACATTTTCGTTACGGATCGATGACAAGCGGGAGCATCGCGCGACTAAATTGCGGGCATGCGGTACGGAAGCGACGGGAAGTTGTCCGCGTGCGCCAGTGCGGGGCGGGCGGAAAGGCGGGAACAGCGAGGGAAACAGCCCGGGCCCGCGCGCGCGGGCCGGCCGGAACCGGCCGCCCGGGAAGGCGGCCGGCGCGACATCAACGATGCGCGTTGATCGTGTCGCGGGTCTTCTGCGCGGCGAGCGCCGCCGCTTCGGCGAAATCCTCGCCGTTGCTCGCGTACAGGATCGCGCGCGACGAGTTGATCATCATGCCGGTGCCGTCGGCCGTGCGGCCCGCGTTGACGGTTGCCTGCACGTCGCCGCCCTGCGCGCCGATGCCGGGAATCAGGAGCGGCATGTCGCCGACGATCCCGCGCACGATCTCGATTTCCTTCGGGAACGTCGCGCCGACCACGAGGCCGAGCTGGCCGTTCTTCGCGTTCCACTTGTTCGCCGCGAGATCGGCGACGACCTGGTACAGCGGCCGGCCGTTCGTGTCGAGGAACTGCAGGTCGGAACCGCCCGGGTTCGACGTGCGGCACAGCACGATCACGCCCTTGCCTTCGTGCTCGAAGTACGGCTCGACCGAGTCGTAACCCATGTACGGGTTCACCGTGACGGCGTCCGCGCGATAGCGCTCGAACGCTTCGCGCGCGTACTGCTCGGCCGTGCTGCCGATGTCGCCGCGCTTCGCGTCGAGGATCACGGGCAGGCCCGGGTGCTGGAGGTGGATGTGCGCGATCAGGCGCTCGAGCTGATCTTCCGCGCGGTGCGCGGCGAAGTACGCGATCTGCGGCTTGAACGCGCTCGCATACTGCGCGGTCGCGTCGACGATCTGCCGGCAGAATTCGAAGATCGCGTCGGGCTGGCCGTCGAACTGCACGGGAAAGCGCGACGGCTCGGGATCGAGGCCGACGCACAGCAGCGAATTCGTGCGCTGCCACGCGGCGCGCAGCGATTCGATGAAAGTAAGCGGGGAAGACATGGCGGATACTCGCGGCAAACCGTTGGTAGACCGCGTATTTTACCCGCGTCGCCGGCGTCCTTCGCGCGAAGCGGCGTCGCTACGCGCATCGGCACGCTCGACGGTGAACGAAAAACGCCGCGTGAGCCGCTCGCCCGGCGCGAGCAGCGTCATCCCGTGCGCGGCCGCGCCGCCCGGCAGGTTCACCGCATTGATCGGATGATCGACCGGCTCGAAGCAGAAGAAATCCTTGCCGGGCGGCGTATAGAGCACGTACGCGTCGGCGTCGGCCGCCACTGTCAGCGACAGTCCGCGGCGCGGCCAGCTCACCGTCGCGTGGCCGCCCCAGCCGGTGAACGCATGATTGACGAGCGCGGCCGGCAGCGGATACGCGACGCCGAACTGCCAGGCCGGCGGCACGCTCACGTGCCGCACCGGCAGGAAATCGGCGCCCGACAGCCACAACCCGCCGGCCGCCGCGGCCAGCTCGGTCACGGCATCGCGCACCAGGAACGGATGCACGCCGAGCCCGAACGGCAGCCGCGCGCGCCCCGCATTCTCGATCGTCAGCGCGATCGACAGCGTCGCATCGTCGAGCTCGAACGACTGGATCGCGCGGAACGCATAGGGCGCGCCGGCGGTGCGATCGAGCGACAGCTGCAGCGACGTGCCGGTCGCATCGTCCACCTGCCACGGCGCAAGCCAGCCGTCGCCGTGGATCGGCAGCGGCTCGTCGCGTCGGTTGCGCGGCACCGCGACGCTGCGTCCGTCGCATTCGAACCGCGCGCCGCCGATCCGGTTCGAGTACGGCAGCAGCGGATAGCACGCGAGCTCGTTCGGATCGGTCGCCGCCTCCGGCTGCTCGCAGCGGCGAAACACCGGCATCAGCGCGCCGTTGTCGCCGCGCCAGTCGAAGCGCGCGATGCCGCCGCCCAGATGCGGCAGCACGTCGAGCCGCAGCGACGCGTTCGACAGCGTGACGGCCGCCGCATGCGCGGCGCCGACGCCCTGCGCGAAGGCCGCCGTCTGCGGGCCGGGGCTGACCGGCTGCGCGGCGGCGGCGAGGCGCGCACGGCGCGACTGGCTGGTGGACGACGATGCGCGCGAGGACGTGGCGGTCATGATGAACTCCTTTCCTTCGTCGAAGAAACGATGCGGGTCGTGCGAACGGTCAGGCCCAGCCGCCGTCGACGATCACGTCCTGCGCGGTGATCATCCGGCTGTCGTCGGCCGCGAGGAACAGCGCCATCCGCGCAAGATCGGCGGGCAACAGCTCGGCATCGAGGCACTGGCCGGCCTTGATCGCCGCGCGGCCTGCGTCGTCGAGCCACAACCGGCGCTGCTTGTCGGTCATCACCCAGCCGGGCACCAGCGAATTCACGCGGATGCCGAACGGGCCGAGGTCGCGCGCGAGCCCGCGCGTGAGCCCCTGCACGGCGGCCTTCGCCATCGTGTACACGGGATAGCCGCCGTTCTTCAGCATCCAGCTGATCGAGCCGAGATTGACGATCGCGCCGCCCCCCTGCTGCTTCATGTCGTCGATCACCGCCTGCGCGGCGAAGAACTGATGACGCAGGTTCACCGCGATGCCCGCGTCGAACGACTCGGGCGTCACGTCGCCGATCGCATGGCGCGCGTCGTTCGCCGCGTTGTTCACGAGCACCGCGATCGCGCCGATGCGCGCGCGGATCGCGTCGATCGCATGGCGCAGCGCGTCGATGTCGGTCAGGTCGCACTGGATGAACAGCGGCGCGTGACGCACGTTCGGCACGTGCGCGAGGCGTTCCGCCAACGCGGCACCGGCCGCCGCGTCGAGATCGACGAACGCGACGCGCGCGCCCTGCTCGGCGAAGTGTTCGACGAACGACGCACCGATGCCGGTCGCGCCGCCCGTGATCAGCACCGCGCGATCCTCGAGGCTCGGATAGCGCGCATGGCGCGCGTGGTTCGGGTCCTGCGCGGAAGTGTCGAGTGTCATGCGAATCGTCTCCGTGAAAGCGGTCAGTCGCGGACGCCGCGGTTCTTCAGCTGGTCGAGCAGCACGGCCGCGAGCAGGATCGCGCCGCGCACGAGGTACTGGTAGAACGCGTCGATGTTCAGCAGGTTCATCACGTTCTCGACGGTGCCCATGATCAGCACGCCGATCACGACGCCCGAGATCGTCGCACGGCCGCCCATCAGCGACACGCCGCCGAGCACGCACGCGGAAATCACGTTCAGCTCGAAGCCCTGCGCGGCATTCGGCTGGCCCGACGTGATGCGCGACGCGAGGATCACGCCGGCGAGCGCCGTCACCGCGCCCTGGATCAGGAAGATGTACACGCGCGTGCGTTCGACGTTGATCCCCGCGAGCCGCGACGCTTCCGGGTTGCCGCCGATCGCGAGCGTGTTGCGGCCGTATACCGTCTGGTTCAGCAGCACGCCGAACGCGATGAAGCACAGCAGCGTGACCCAGATCGGCAGCGACACGCCGAACAGCGACAGCCCGCCGAGCGCGATGAAGGTATCCGACGACACGCCGACCGCCTGCCCCTTCGACACGATGAAGCCGAGCCCGCGCACGATCTCCATTGTCGCGAGCGTCGTGATCAGCGCATTGATACGCAGGTACGCGATCACCGCGCCATTCACGAAGCCGATCGCGGCGCCGGCCGCGACCGCCGCAATGATCGCGACGAACGTGTTGTCGGTCGCGTTCAGCACCATCGCGCACAGCACGCCCGAGAACGCAACGGTCGAGCCGATCGACAGGTCGAAGTCGCGCGATGCGAGACAGAACATCATCGTGCACGCGACCATGCCGATCTGCGAGATCGACAGCGCGAGGCCGAGCATGTTGTCGATCGAGAAGAAGTGATCGACGGTCAGCGACATCGTGATGAACATCACCGCGAAGATCGCGATCAGGCTGTATTCGGTCAGATGCTGCCACCACTTCCGGCGGTCGCTCTGCTGCGGCACCAGCGCGTCGGCCGACGGCTTCACGGCGGCGCTGCCAAGGTTTTCGTTGACTTGCATGATGGTGTCTCCTGCTCCTGCATCGCACGGCCCGCGCCGCGCGTGTCCGATTCGATTGTCGTGTTCCGTGTCAGGCCGCCTCGACGGCGCTCGTCTGCGGCAGCGCCAGGCTCAGCACCGCGTGCTCGTTCGCCTGGTCGCGCGGCAGCTCGCCCGCGATCCGGCCTTCGCGCATCACGACGATGCGGTCGGACACGCCGAGCACTTCCGGCAACTCCGACGACACCATCACGATCGCGCAGCCGCGTTCCGCGAGCCGGTAGATCACGTCGTAGATCTCGTGCTTCGCGCCGACGTCGATGCCGCGCGTCGGTTCGTCGAGAATCACGACCTTCAGGTCGGGCTCCGCGAGCCAGCGCGACAGGATCGCCTTCTGCTGGTTGCCGCCCGACAGGAAGCGGATCTTCTGCCGCCGGTTCGGCGTCTTGATCTTCAGCCGCTGAATGAAGCGGTCGGCCGTTTCGCTTTCGGCCTTGCGGTTGATGAAGAGCCCCGCACGCAGCGAGTGGCGGCGGCAGCTGATGTTGATGTTCTCCGCGACCGACGCGATCGCGATGATCCCCTCTTCCTTGCGATCCTCGGGGCACAACACGATGCCGTGGCGAATCGCGTCGCCGGTGCGCTTCACGTCGATGCGCGCACCGTCGAGCGTCAGCACGCCCGCGCGCCGGTGATCCGCGCCGTACACGAGCCGCATCAGCTCGCTGCGGCCCGCTCCGACGAGCCCGAAGAAGCCGACGATCTCGCCTGCGCGCACCGAGAAGCTGGCGGGTTCGCGCAGTGCATGGCCGTCGACACCTTCGGCGGAGAACCGCACGTCACCGAGCGTGCGCGGCGCGTAATGATAGATATCCGAAATCTCGCGCCCGACCATCTCGGCGACGAGCCGTTCGCGCGGCACGTCGGCCAGCGATTCGTGCGACGCGATCTTGCGCCCGTCGCGGAAGATCGTGCACGCATCGCACAGCCGGTAGATCTCGTCCATCCGGTGCGAGATGTAGATCAGCGCGCGGCCCTGCGCGCGCAGGTCGTCGACGAGCTTGAACAGCACCTCGGTCTCGCGATGCGACAGCGAACTCGTCGGCTCGTCGAGCGCAATCACGCGCGCATTGCGCATCAGCGCCTTGCAGATCTCGACCATCTGCCGCTGCGCGATCGACAGCCGCCCGAGTTTCGCGTCGGGATCGAGGTCGACGCCCATCGCGGCGAGCCGCTCGCGCACGTAGCGCTTCGCCTCGCGCTTGCGCACCCAGCCGAACGCATTCGGCAGACGGCCGAGCAGCAGGTTTTCCGCGACCGTCAGGTCGGGCACGTACTGCAGCTCCTGGTGGATCACCGCGATGCCGGCCGCGATCGACGCGGCCGCATTCGCGAACTGCACGGGCTGGCCGTCGACCAGCACGCTGCCCGCATCGGGCTGGTATTCGCCGCCGAGAATCTTCAGCAGCGTCGACTTGCCCGCGCCGTTCTCGCCCATCAGGCCATGCACCTCGCCCGCATGCACGTCGAACGAGATGCCGTCGAGTGCGCGCACGCCGGGAAAGACCTTGCCGATATTGTCAAAACGCAGTGCCGCTGACACGTCGTCTCCCCACTTCCGGATCGATCGACCGCCGGCCGCCGCATCGCCGCGGCAGCCGGCGGGCCGCTTACTTCGACGCGAGCCCCATCTCCTCGCGCACCTTCGACACGTTGTCGCGCGTCGCGAGCATGCCGGTCGTCAGCGTCAGCGCCGGCGGTGCCTTGCCCTGCGTGATCCACGTGTACATCAGGTCCGAGGTTTCCTCGCCGTGGCGCTTCGGGCTGATGATCACGGTGCCGTAGAAGCCCGTCGGCTGCGGCTTCTTGAACTCGTTCAGCGCCGAATCGGAACCGCCGATGCCGATACCGATCATGTTGTCCGCCTTGAAGCCGCGCCCTTCGGCCGCGCGCACCGCGCCGAGCACGGCCTCGTCGTTCAGGCCGTACGCAACCCAGTGCTTGAACTGCGGGTTCTTCGTGAGTGCGATGTTTGCCGCGTTGAACGCGTTTTCCGTGTCGGTCTTCGCCTGCGGCGCCGCGATCACGTTCGCCTTCGGGAAGCCGGCGGCCACCAGCGCGTCGGTCGCGCCGCTCGTGCGGTCGTGCGCGGTCGGCAGCTGCTCGTAGGTGATGTCGATCGCGCCGACGTCCTTCATGTCCCAGCCGCGTTTCTTGATCTCGGCCGCGATGCCGTCGCCGACCTGCTTGCCGATGTTGTACGCGGAGATCCCCATGTGCGGGACCGACTCGATCGGCTTGCCCGCGCCGTCGACGAGGCGGTCGTCGACCGTCATCATCTTCAGGTTATGCGACTTCGCCTTCGCGACGATGCCCGGCCCGAGCTTCACGTCCGGCGTGCAGATGATGAAGCCCTGCGCCTTCTGCGCGGACAGGTTGTCGATCGCGCTCATCACCTTTTCGCCGGACGGCGCACCGATCTTCACGAGCGTGAAGCCCTTGTCCTTCGCCGCCATTTCGGCGAACTTCCACTCGTCCTGGAACCACGGCTCTTCCGGCTGCTTCACGAGGAAACCGATCTTGACCGGATCGGCCGCGTGCACGACGGGGCTCCCGATCACCACGGCGGCCGCGGCAGCCAGCGTTACGAACGTTCTGCGTTTCATCTCCAGTGTCTCCTTGTCTTCATCGAACAGGATGCAGCCGCTTGTTGGTTTCGACGCAGCGTGCGCGCGGCCGTCGCACGTGCGGTCTTTCGAATCGTTGCGTCAGTCGTGATACAGCGCCGCGCGCCCGCCATCGACGGTGATGCACGCGGCATTGATGAACGGCGCCTCGTCGGACGCCAGGAACACGGCCGTCATCGCGACCTCCTCCGGCCGGCCGATCCGCTTCATCGGCTGCAGCGCGAGCGTTTCTGCGCGCGCAGCGGCCGGATCGGGCTGCGCGTCCCACCAGTCGCGCGTGAGCTGCGTCTCGATGTAGCCCGGTGCGATCGCATTCACGCGCACGTTGCGCGCCGCGTATTCGATGCCGAGCGCACGCGTGAGGCCCAGCACGCCGTGCTTCGCGACCGGGTACGGAAAGCAGCCCGGGATGATCCTGAACGCATGCGTCGACGCGATGTTCACGATGCTGCCGCGACCGCGTTCGACCATCCCCTCCAGCGCCGCGCGGCAGCCGTGCCACACGCCGTCGAGGTCGACCGCGAAGCAGCGGCGCCAGTCGTCGTCGGTCATCGTCAGCGGATCGGCGAACACGTTGATGCCCGCGTTGTTCACCAGCACGTCGAGCGGGCCGAACGCCGCCTCGGTCTGCGCCAGCGCATCGCGTACCGCATCCTGCCGCGCGACGTCCGCCAGCAGCGGCAGCACGCGCGCGCCGGCAATGTCGTGCGCAATCCCGGCCGCCGTGCGCTGCGCCTGCGGGAAGTCGAGATCGACGAGCGCGACGGCCGCGCCCTCGCGAACGAACGCGCGGGCGATCGCGGCGCCGATGCCCCGGCCCGCGCCCGTCACCATCGCGACCTTGCCCGCGAGGCGGTTCATCATGCGGCTCCGCCGCGCGCGACGCGCAACCCGGCCTGGAACGCGCGCGCGTTTGCCGCGGTCGCATCGGCCGACTGGCCGGGGCGGTACAAGGCCGAGCCGAGCCCGAAACCGTTCGCGCCGGCGCTGAGGAACGGCTCCATGTTGTCGGGCGAGATGCCGCCGACCGGAATCAGCGGCACTGCGCGGTCGATCACCGCGCGCCATGCCTTCACGACCGGCACGCCGAGCTGCTCGGCCGGGAACATCTTCAGCACGTCGGCGCCATTCGTAAGCGCCGCGAACGCTTCGGTCGGCGTCGCGACGCCCGGGGCGCTCGCGAGGCCGCGCTCGCGTGCACGGCGGATCACCGCCGCGTCGCTGTGCGGCATCACGATCAGCGCGCCGCCCGCGTCCTGCACGCGGTCGACATACTCGGCGCGCAGCACGGTACCCGCGCCGACGATCGCGTCGTCGGGCAACGCACGGCGCAGCGCCGCGATGCTGTCGAACGGATCCGGCGAGTTGAGCGGCACCTCGACGATCCGGAAGCCGGCTTCGTAGAGCGCATGGCCGTGGTCGGCCGCTTCGGCGGGCGTGATCCCGCGCATGATCGCGATCAGCGGGCACGCGTCGAACGCGCGCATCAGCGCGGTGTGGGGCGCGTAAGGCGCGGGCAAGGTCAGGTCGGACGGCATCGAAGGTTCCTCTGCAAACGGTTCATTGGTCAGCGCAGACGGGCTCGCCATCCGCGCGCACGAGCCCAGCGCGCGATGCGATCCGCCACAGGCCACGCTCGGTCGCATGCGCGACGACGCGTGCGTGCGGGTGGCCGAATTCCTGGAGCGCATCGACGTAGCGCGCACACAGACCGTCGTCGCCGATCAGCAGCAGCGGCTGGTCCGCGAGCGCGATGCCGCGCTCCGCGAGCATTGCGTCGAGCGCGTTGAGCTCATGGCCGATCAGCAGGCCGGACAGGTAGTCGCCTTGCGCATCGGGCGCGAGCCGGTCGGTCAGGCCAAGCGTGCGCGTACTGAAGATCGTCGCGAGCAGCCCGGTGTGCCGCGCGCCGCGCGCGACCGAGACGCCGCGCACGAATGCGGCGCGATCGGGCGACGCACCGGCGCGCATCGTGCGGCCGAGGATCGTGTGGTCGCGCAGCACCGCGAACAGCTCGCCCGTCATGAAAGTCTGGAAGCGCTCGATCAGCCCGTCCCTCACCCACGCCCATTTCGCATGGGTTCCCGGCAAGCCGATCAGTACCCCTGAACGATCGGTGCCAAGCATGGGATCGCCCGCGAGTGCACCGAATATCTGCGTTTCTTCGCCGCGCATCACGTCGGGCAATTCGCCCGTGGCGATGACGCCCGGCACGATCGAGATCGTCGTGCCGCGCGCCGTCGTCACCGTGATGAGGCCCGCGACGAGCGCGTCGGCGCCGGCCGGCACCGCGACGTACGGCGCCTCGCGCCAGCCCTGTGCGCTGCCGACCATCCCGGCGGCGAGCACCGGCAGGCCGGGGGTGCGATCGAGCCAGTCGCCGCACGCTTCCTCGAACACCGCGTCGAATGCGCGCGCGCCGCCGCCGGGCACATGCATCACGCCCGCCGCACGGCTGCGCGTGTCGATGAGCGCGCCGTGCGCGTCGTACAGGTAAGCGCGCAGCGACGTCGTACCCCAGTCGAGCGCGATCAGCGACGGGGTGGCGGAGCTGGCATCCGGAACGGGCCGGGTCGAAGTCGTCATCGTTTGATCCTGCGGGTACCCTGCGGCGGGCTCCAGCCCAGTTCCGCGGAAATGGCTCGCGCTTCGCGCTGCACGAGCGGAATCAGTTCGTCCATCCGGTCGTGCGGCATGTACGGAATCGTGCTCGCCACCGACACGGCCGCGACGATCGCGCCCGAGGCGTCGCGGATCGGCGCGGCCACGCAGCGGATCGACGCCTCGTTCTCCTCGAGATCGAACGTGTAGCCGCCGGCTGCGTAATGCGCCATGCGCTGCAGGAACGCGCTCGTCTCGGGCCGGTTGTCCGGCTTGAAATTGACGCCCGCGAGTGCACGCCGGGCGGCTTCGAACAGCGAGCGCCACGTGTCGGGATCGGTGTCGAGCATCATCGCCTTGCCGATGCCGGTCGACGCGAGCGGCATCCGGTGGCCGACGCGCGAGCGCATCTCGAGGCCGCGCGTGCCGGGAATCTTGTCGATGTACAGCACGTCGTCGCCGTCGCGCACGCCGAGATGGATCGTGTCGAGCGTCGCTTCCGCGAGCGCTTCGAGGTGCGGGCGCGCGACCGCGGTAAGCGGCATCTGCTCGAGCGCGATCGTGCCGAGCTCGATCAACTTCGGGCCGAGCAGGTAGCCGCCCTGCACCTGGCGCAGGTAGCGCGCCTGCACGAGGCTGCTGACGAGGCGGTGCGTAGTGCTGCGCGTCGTGCCGAGCGCGGCGCCGATCGCGCGCATGTCGCGCGCGCCGTTCGCAATCGCCTCGAGGATCGCAAGACCGCGCAGCAGCGTCTGCGTACCGGCCTGCTGGGCAGCAAGATCGAGCGGCGTGCTGGTCGCGCCGATGCTGTCGGTCAGCGACGCATCGTCCGGCGGCGCGCGCCGGGCGTCGAGGGCAAGTGAGTCGGGCATCTTGGTCATGGGGAGCGGGCTTCTTCAACGGAACCGGTGAAGCCGTTCGTACGATGCCGGAACGGCGTCCGGCATCGCGGCGAGGCGGCGGTCGATGCACCGAGTAAAGCGCCCGGCGAACTTCATGGAAGGTGTCTCCGTGTGCGACGGGCGCCGCGCGATGCGTGGGTCCGAAGCTGTCGATGTGCTTCGGATTGTAGGAGCGCACGCACTCGTCTCCAATATTTGAATGCGTTGCCCAGATAATGAGAATTCGGCGCGAATCCGCCACGTACACGACGTAACGGAGGCGCCATGTGCACGGGGGCGGAACCCGCCGTGCCGCAGGTTCCGCCCCCGTTTGCTCACCGCGCGCCGCGCTTACTGCTGGCTCGTACTGCGTGCCTGCATGTAGCGCTGGACGTCCGCGAACGACACGCGGCCGTTGCCGCCCGAGTCGATCTGGCGGAAGTGGTTCGCGACATAGCCGAGGCCGGCCGCGCGTGCCTGCGACTCGGTGAGCGAACCCGTGTTCTGCGTGTCGGCCGCGCTGAACTGCCGCGCGAGCTTGCGCACCACCTGCGCATGCAGCGCGGCGCCTGTCGTCTGCGTGCCGGCGGTCGGCCTGCGCGCGGCCGGCGGCACATACGGATCGCCGAGCTGCGCCTGGCGCGCACGCACCGGTGCGGCGGCGTCGCTCGCCTGCGCGAACGCGGATACGGATGCTGCGGCGCCGACACAGGCGAGCGCCACGGCAACGACAATGAAACGATTCTTCATATCAGGCTCCAGTCTGGAATGAGGTCGTCGACGGCAGGCGCGGCGCCGTTGCGGACGCACGTCGCCTGCCCTGCGCATCGCATCAGTGCGCGGCCGCGTTGTAGAAGGTCACGAGGTCGGCTTTCTCCTGCGGACGCGACGTGTCGTCGAGATAGACCATGTGTCCGCCCTGATAGTCCTTGATCGTCAGGTTCGGTTGCGTCCCGAGCCGCGCGAGGTCGAGCTCGGTCTGGTAGAACGGCGTCGCGATGTCGTGGTACCCGTTCAGCGACAGCACCTTCAGCTGCGGATTCAGCGACAGCGCCGCGGCGAGATCGGGGATCGTGTCAGGCATCGCGAGGCCGTCGTGCGTCCAGTCCCACGTGTTGATCGCGTTGCTGCTCAACGAATACGCCGACTGCGCGGTGTACTTCAGCTCGTTCGGCAGGTACTTGCCGATCGTGTCGGTGAACGGCTGCGTGATGTACGTGCTCGACGGGTCGCCGCCCGACGCGAGCGGGCTCGACACCGGCACGTTCACGCGCGCGTCGTAGCGGCCGATCAGCGTGCCCGGGATCAGCGACAGCTGGAAGCTGTTGTCGAAGAAGGTCGGGATCACGTTGAAGTCCGCATTCCACTGCGACTGCTTCACGCCGGTCGAATTCACCATCGTCGTGACGAGGGTCGGCGGCGGCGGCGTATGGCTCGCCAGGTACGCGTTCACGGCAGGCGCATAGCTGCCGGCCGTCAGCAGGCGCATCTGGTCCGCATACGACGGCAGGCTCGACGGGTTCGGGTTGTCGAGCTGGTAGTACGCGCCGACGGTGCCATACGACGGCACGAAGCCCGCGCAACTCACCGGGCTCGACCCGTTGTTCGAGTTGCCGATGTAGTCGCTCGCCATGTCGCAGTTCACGTTGTAGTTCAGGATCGACGACTGCAGCACGATGCCGTCGAGCTTCACGCCGGCCGTCTCGAGCAGGTTCGCGAGCACGTCGGTGCGCGGCGTGCCGTACGACTCGCCGAACAGGTATTTCGGCGAATCGTTGCGCTGGTTCACGGCGATGTAGCGCGTCACGAAATCGCGGAACGCGCCGCCGTCCTGGTCGACGCCCCAGAACGTCTGGTTCGTGTTCGGCGCGACCGCTTCGGAGAAGCCGGTGCCGATCGCATCGACGAACACGAGGTCGGTCGTGTCGAGCAGGCTTTCCTGGTTGTCGACGAACGGGAACGTCGACGTGTTCGCGTTCGGGTCGCCCGTCTGGATCCGGCGCGGGCCGAACGAGCCGAGATGCAGCCACACCGATGCCGAGCCGGGGCCGCCGTTGTACAGGAACGTGACGGGCCGCTTCGCCGCGGGCTGGTTGTCGGCCGTATAGGCGACGTAGAAGAACGATGCTTCGGGCGCGCCGGTCTGCGGATTGCGCGCGACGAGGTGGCCGGCCGTGGCCGTGTAGCGGATCGTCTTGCCGTTGAGTGTGATCTGGTGATGCGTGACGGCGGCCTTTTCAACCGCGGCGGAGGCGTCGAGCGACGCGTTCGCGCTCGACGAATAACTGTTCGGATCGTTGTACGCCCTGTCCACCTGACTGGCGGGATCGGCTGAATTGTCGGCGCTGGCAGCAGCGGACGAGGTCACGTCGTCGTTGCAGGCCGTCAGAATCAGCGAAGAAAACACCACTCCCAACAACAGCTTCGCTTTGCTCGCTGGCATCGTTGCGTTCCTTCTCTCGGATGTTTTTTGTGTCGAGCAGCCGGATAAGCCGCCCCCCGCCTCGAATGCGGCCGATAAGCCGAGGCGCTGGCCAATATACGCGAGCCCGTCAGCTTTGAAAAATTTTGAAATATTTGGCGGACGACCGGTGCGGCGCACACCTTTCAGGATTGCTTCGGTTCGCGAAACGTTGCATTTCACATACCTTTCACGGGCTTTCGCGTTTAGCCTGGAAGACTAAAAATTCCTGAATTTCGTGCCATATCGACCAACAAAATCGCATGGCGTCCGAGATTGCTCAGCAAAACGAAATAGACGAATTCGTCTAAAGGATGTGACCCGAAATGCGCGCGACACGATTGCGCTGCGGCGCACCAACGACCCACGCGCGGCGCACGGACGGCGAAACGGTCAATGCGATGGCGCGAGCGCGCCGTTCACTCCGATTGCGGCAGCGCGGCCGCGCCCATCCGGCGGGCAATGACTGCCGCACGCTGCGCCTGGTACGCCGAGCCGCGATGTGCGTCGAACCAGCGCGGCTTCGGGAGCATCACCGCGAGGCGCGCCGACTGCCACGCGCCGAGCCGGCTCGCGGGAATTCGGTAGTAATAGCGTGCGGCCGCCTCGGCGCCGTACACGCCGCGGCCCCACTCGACGGAATTGAGGTAGATCTCGAAGATCCGCTCCTTGTCGAGCACCGTTTCGAGCATCCACGTGATGATGAGCTCCTGCCCCTTGCGGATGTAGCTCTTCTCGCGCGACAGGAACAGGTTGCGCGCGAGCTGCTGCGTGATCGTCGAGCCGCCCGCGACGATCCGGCCGCGCGCCTTGTTCTTCTCCCACGCCTGCAGGATCGCGTCGACGTCGTAGCCGTTGTTGGTCGCGAAGGTCGAGTCTTCCGACGCGATCAGTGCGCGCTTCAGGTTGCGCGAGATCTGGTCGTACGGCACCCATTGATGCTGGATCTGCGCGGGTGGCTTGTCGCGCGACAGCCACCACGCGTCGGTACGCATGAACGCGGTCGAGCCCGGGTTCACGAACGACCACAACGCGATCTGCGCGAGATAGAACAGTTGCGTCGCGAACCATGCACCCGCGAACACCGATCCCGCATAGACGATCCAGCGGGCCGGGCTCACCGTCCGCGTGTGCTGCGTGTCGCTCACCGCTACCACGTGCCGCGCTCCGTTCAGCTCGCCGCGAGCGCCTGGCGCAGCGCGGCCAGCACCGGTGCGCCGTCCGGCCGCACACCGCGCCAGATGAAGAACGATTCGGCCGCCTGCTCGACGAGCATCCCGAGCCCGTCGGCCGTGCGTGCGCCGAGCGATGCCGCATGCTGCATGAACACCGTCGGCTGCGCGCCGTACATCATGTCGTACGCGAGCGTGCCCGCGCCGAATGCCGCCGCGTCGCACGCCGGCAGGGCGGCATCGAGGCTGCCGGCCGTCGCGTTGATCACCACGTCGTACGGCTCCGCACGCACCACGTCGGGGCCGCCGCCCGCGAGCGTGCAGCCCGCATCGTGCGCGGCCTGCATGAACTGGCCGACGAGCGCCTCGGCCTTGCTCGCGGTACGGTTCACGATCGTGATCGACAGCGGCGCACGGTCGAGCAGCGGCAGCACGACACCGCGTGCCGCGCCGCCCGCGCCGAGCAGCAGGATGCGTGCGCCTGCCAGCGACACGCCGAGATTCGCTTCGATGTCGCGCACGAGGCCGACGCCGTCGGTGTTGTCACCGTGGATGCGGCCGTCGGCGTCGATGCGTAGCGTATTCACCGCGCCCGCCGCCGCCGCACGCGGCGACAGCGTGTCGGCGAGTGCATGCGCTTCGAGCTTGAACGGCACCGTCACGTTCGCGCCGCGCCCGCCTTCGGCGACGAATGCCCGCACAGCCGCCTCGAAACCGTCGACGGGCGCGAGCCGGTGCGCGTATTCGACCGGCTCACCCGTCTGCGCGGCGAACTGCGTGTGGATGAACGGCGACTTGCTGTGCGCCACCGGGTTGCCGAATACGACATAGCGGTCGGCGCCGCTCGTCGACACAGCTGCCGTCATGATGCGCGCCCCTCTTCGCTGGCGTTGCCGCCCGCGGCTTCGCCGCCTTCACCGGCCGCCGCGCCGTCCGCTTCCGCCAGCGCTTCCGCCTCGGCTTCGGCCGTCGCGTCTTCGGCGTCGATCAGCGTGTCGTCGCCGCCTTCGGCGTCATCCTCTTCCTCGGCCGCGTCGCCACTCGTCACGGTCGGCGCGTCGAGCACGTTCAGCAGCCGCACCGATGCCTCGATCGTCAGCTCGTCGAGCGACATCACGTCGAGCAGCACGCGCGTGCCGCGCGCATGCACGCCGAGCCCCGGCACGTGCAGCAGCAGCGGAATTTCCTCGAGGCGCACGAGATCGCCCTTCACGACGCTCGCGACGACGTGCTTCTTCTGCTCCTGCGCGAGCCAGCGCAGGCACCAGAAATACTCCATCCGCCGCTGGTAGTCGGCGTAGGCCGTATAGGTGTCGTCGAAGCCCTGCACGACTGCGTACAGGTCGGCGTCCTTCGGCTTGAACGGCGCGGCGAGCTTCGCGGTGACGCCATGCTGAACGCACGCGAGCAGTTGCCACTGGTTCACGAGGTCGACGTAGCGGCGCAGCGGCGACGTGCTCCACGCGTACTGCGCCACCCCGAGGCCTTCGTGCGGCGCGGCCGTCGTCTGCATCCGCGTGCGCTTCGGGCCCGGCGCGCCGAAGCCGCGCTGCGAGCGGTAGATCCCCGGCACCGTGTGGTCGTGCAGGAACGCGCCCCAGGTCGAGTTCGCGAGAATCGCGAGCTCCGACACGATCAGGTCGAGCGGCGACCCGCGACGGCGCGGCGTGATCGACACATGCTCGCCTTCGACGTAGAAGTTGTAGTCGGTGTTGCGCTGCACTTCGCGCTTCAGGCCGTAGCCCGCGCGCGCGACCTGGCGCTTCTCGAACAGCGCCTGCGCGAGCGGCCACAGCACGGCGATGTCGTCCTTGTGCGGATAGTCGCCGGTGCCTGCCGCGAGCGTCTCTTCGTTGACGAGCTCGTCGAGGTGGTTGTGCCGCAGGTTGTTCTTCACGAACACGAGCTCGGCGCGCGTCTCGTTCGCGACGATCTCCTGGGTTTCGCGGTTGACGATGATGTACAGCGACAGCGCCGGGCGGTAATCGCCCTCTTTCAGCGTGAACACGTCGACGACGTCGTCCGGCAGCATCGTGATCTTGTCGCCCGGCATATAGACGGTCGACAGGCGCGTGCGCGCGATCGCATCGACCGCGTCGCCGCGCACGATGCCGAGCGCCGGCGCCGCGATGTGCACGCCGATCCGCACACGGCCGTCGGACAGGTGCTCGACCGAGAACGCGTCGTCGATTTCGGTCGTCGTGATGTCGTCGATCGAGAACGCCTGCACGTCCGCGCGCGGCAGATCGTCCGGCAGCGCGCCGACCGTGACGGCCGGGAAGCCCGTGCCGTGCGGGAAGAACTCCGCGAGGAAGCGCGCCTCGTGCAGCGCACGCGGCGACGCGATGCCGCCGCAGTCGAGCATCAGCCGCGCCGGCGACACGCCGCGCGCACCGGCTGCCGCTTCCATCGCCTTGTATTCGATCGCGTTCTTGTCCGGCCGCGTCAGCAGCCCGAGCACCTTGCCCACGAACGCGTCCGGCAGCTTGCCGGCCTTCAGTTCCTCTTCGTACTGCACCTGGACGAGCGCCTGCTGGCGCTTGCGCTCGAGCGACGCGAGCGCCATCTTGAGCTGCTCTTCCGGCGCGCGCTG
Source organism: Burkholderia sp. AU45251 (assembly GCF_030482905.1). NCBI lineage: Bacteria > Pseudomonadati > Pseudomonadota > Betaproteobacteria > Burkholderiales > Burkholderiaceae > Burkholderia > Burkholderia sp. AU45251. The sequence continues at coordinate 183,077 of NZ_JAUJQH010000009.1, forward strand.
GTACTGGCCGCGCCCCTTGCGGCGGAAGTAGACGGGCGAACCGTGCAATCGCAGCACCAGCGCCGCACGCTCCACCGGGCCGTACGTCGCGCCGAAGTATTCGGCGGCCAGCGCCGTATACGCGAACTCGTCGGCCGGCGCGCATTCCCACAGGAAATCCAGGTCGATCTGCTGCGCGGCCGTGTCGGCCTCCTGCATCAGTTCGCTTGCGGCCGGCTTGTCGAATTCGATCAGCACGTCTTTCGCGCGCACCTTCGCCCGCCGCCCGCCGGGCAACTCGACCTGAAACGCGTCGCCCTGGCGCGACAGCACGCTGCCCGCCTTGAAACTGCCCGATTCCTCGAAGAAAACGTTCACTCAGTACTCTCGTTCAGACTGCCGGGCGCCGCGTCGGCGGCGCCGCATGATGATGGGAATTCGATCGGCACGTGGCCGGTTTAAGACGTCTTTCCGTCGCAAAAAGCGAGAACGTCGTCGACATAGTCGGCAAATTCGCTAATCCCGTGATCGCTGCCTTCGATCACGCGCGTATTCGCGCCCGGGTAATGCGCGAGCATCTCGCGGTAATCGAGCACTTCGTCACCGGTCGCCGCGAACAGATAGTAGCGTTCGGCACGCGTGATCGCCGGCACGCGCAACGCATCGAGTTCATGCAGATGACGACGCTCGACGACGATCGTGCCGCCGCCGTGGTACAGCGGCTGTTCGCCCAGATGCTGCTCGAGATCGCGCTGCGGCACGATGGCCGGATTCAGCAGCACGGCCTTCCAGCCGTGCTTTTCGGCCAGCCAGGTGGCGTAATAGCCGCCGAGCGAGCTGCCAACGACGGTCACGTCGCGCGCGCCGGCCACCTCGGCTTCCGCGACCGCGATCGCTTCGAGCGGCGACACCGACAGCGACGGGCACCGCCACTCGTCGGTGCGGCCGAGCTCGGCCATGCGCGCGGCGAGCTGGCGCGACTTCTGCGATTCCGGCGACGACCGGAAGCCATGCAGATACAGGATCACGTGCGGCTCCCGAGCGCATCGAGCAGCTTCTGGTGCACGCCGCCGAAGCCGCCGTTGCTCATCACGAGCACGTGGTCGCCCGGGCGGGCGGCTGCGACGACGGACTTCACCAGCAGGTGCAGATCGTCGAACGCGTGCGCCTTGTCGCCGAGCGGCGCCAGCGCCTCGGCCAGGTTCCAGCCGAGCGCGTCGCGCCCGGTCGGCGCGCCGTAGCCGAACACGAGATCGGCGTCTGCCAGACTCGCCGGCAGTTGCGACTTCATCACGCCGAGCTTCATCGTGTTCGAGCGCGGCTCGAGCACGGCGAGGATGCGGGCATTCTGGCGGCCGATGCGCGCACGAAGGCCGGCGATCGTGGTGTCGATCGCGGTCGGATGGTGCGCGAAGTCGTCGTAGACGGTCACGCCGTCGACGCTGCCGCGCACTTCCATGCGGCGCTTCACGTTGCGGAACGATGCGAGGGAGGCGGCGGCCTGCGCGGGCGGCACGCCGACATGGCGCGCGGCCGCGATCGCCGCGAGCGCGTTCATCCGGTTGTGATCGCCCTGCACCTGCCACGCGACTTCGCCGACGCGTTCCGCGTGCGAATACACCGCGAAGCGCTCGTCGACCGGCACGCCGTCCTCGGCCGGCAGCGCCTGCCAGCCGCCGTCGACGCCAAAGCGCTCGACCTCGCTCCAGCAGCCGCGCGCCAGCACGCGCTCGAGCGCGTCCGAGCGGCCATTCGTGACGATCCGGCCGACACCGGGCACGGTACGCACGAGATGATGGAATTGCGTCTCGATCGCGGCGAGATCCGGGAAGATGTCGGCGTGATCGAATTCAAGGTTGTTCAGCACCGCGGTGCGCGGCCGGTAATGGACGAACTTCGAGCGCTTGTCGAAGAACGCCGTATCGTATTCGTCGGCCTCGATCACGAAGAAGCTCGAATCGGTGAGCCGCGCCGACACGCCGAAGTTCAGCGGCACGCCGCCGATCAGGAAACCCGGATTCAGGCCCGAGTCTTCCAGCAGCCACGCGAGCATCGACGACGTGGTCGTCTTGCCGTGCGTGCCCGCGACCGCGAGCACCCACTTGCCGGCAAGCACGTGCTCGCCGAGCCACTGCGGGCCCGACACGTACGGCAGGCCGCGATCGAGGATCGCCTCCATCAGCGGATTGCCGCGCGTGACGACGTTGCCGATCACGAACAGGTCCGGTTTCAGGTCGATCTGCTCGGCGCCGTAGCCCTCGATCAGCGTGATGCCCTGCGCCTCGAGCTGCGTGCTCATCGGCGGATAGACGCCCGCGTCGCAACCCGTCACCGTGTGGCCCGCCTCGCGCGCGAGTACGGCGAGACCGCCCATGAAGGTGCCGCAGATGCCAAGAATGTGGATGTGCATAGATGAATGCTTTCGCGCCGCCGGGCGCCGTCGATTCGGAAAGGATGTGTGTGCGGCGCACCGGACGGGCCGTGCGGCCGGCGCCCGGCCAACGGCCTTTGCCGCGACACAAAGAACAGTATTGTAACTGACGGCCTGCCGTGCCCGGCGGCCCGAACGCTGCGCGCGAACGGCGCCGGCACGCCGGGCGGCAGGCCGCCGCACCCGCGCTCGGGCCCTGCGGCGATCGAGTATGATTGCCGGATCATGTCTCGCAAAACCCTTCTCGACCCGCGGCGCGTCCGCGAGGAAATCGCCCAATCCGCCGCCCGCCTGATTGCGGAGGACGGCCTGGACTATGCCGGCGCGAAACGCAAGGCCGCGCGCCAGTTGCTGGGCGACACGCGCGTTGCCGGCGAATGGCTGCCGGATAACGACCAGATCGAGGAAGAACTGCGCGAGTACCTCGCCCTGTTCCAGAGCGACACGCAGCCGGACGAACTGCGCCGCCTGCGCGAAGTCGCGCTCGACTGGATGCGCCGGCTCGCCGAGTTCCATCCTTATGTGACGGGTGCCGTGCTGAACGGCACCGCGAACGCGCATTCGGATATTCATTTGCAGGCATTCACCGACAACCCGAAGGACGTCGCGATCTACCTGCTGAACCAGAACGTCCAGTACGACGTATCCGAGACGCGGCACTTCGCGGGCCGCGCCGATGTCGAGACGCTCAGTTTCCTGTGGCGCCCGCGACGCGACGTCGATGCAATCGGCATCCACCTCGCGCTCTATGCGAGCGACGACCTGCGCGGCGCGGTCAAGGCCGACGCGCGCGGCCGGGTCGCCCGGGCGGATGCCGCCGCGCTGCGCGCGCTCGTCGAAGCAGGCAAGGCCCCTTCCGAACCGGAATGATTCAACGATGATGATGAAACGCATGTTGGCGCTCGCGGTCGTCGCGGCCGCCGCCGTTGCCGGCGGGCTCACCGCCGGCCATTGGTTCCGCGGCACCGCCGATGACGGCGTCGCCGTCGCCGCGCCCGCCGCACACGGCAGCCCGGTCGAACAGTTGTGGGCGGCGTCACTGACGGGCACCGACGGGAAGCCGGCCACGCTGTCCGCCTTCAAGGGGCAGAAGGTCGTCATCAATTTCTGGGCGTCGTGGTGCGGCCCGTGCGTCGAGGAGATGCCGGAGCTCGTCGCGCTGTCGCATCAGTACAAACAGAAGGGCATCCGTTTCATCGGGATCGGCGTCGATTCCGAACAGAACGTGAAGAACTTTCTGCAGAAGGTGAAGGTCGACTATCCGGTCTTCGTCAGCGGATATGCGGGCGCCGATCTGGCCCGTAATTTCGGAAATACCGCCGGCGCGTTGCCGTTTACGATCGTCATCGACGAAACCGGCAAAATTCGCGAGACAAAATTGGGACAAATCCAACCGGCCGAGTTGAAAAAGACGCTCGACGCGCTGTAACCTGCCCGAACGGCGGCCCGCACGTTGGCGGCGATTTGCCCGTGGATCGCCGCAATTTCGCGTGAATTCGCCGATACTTTGCATGCGTGCCGGTAATTCTTGCAGGTCCGGCGCGCTCGGCCGTTCGGCAAAACTAGACAAATTTCTCTAAATAGCGCTAAAGTTCGCGCAATTCCGCAGAAATAGAAGCGACCATGACACGATTGCTGGTGCTGCACGGCCCCAACCTGAACCTTCTCGGCACCCGGGAACCGGAGGTGTACGGCCGCGTCACGCTCGCACAGATCGATCAGGCGCTTGCCGCGCGCGCCCGGGAAGCCGGCGCCGAGCTGTCGTCGTTCCAGAGCAACCATGAAGGTGCGCTGGTCGACCGCATCCAGGCCGCGCGGGAGGAACAGACCGATTTCATCCTGATCAATCCGGCCGCGTATACGCACACGAGCGTCGCGATCCGGGACGCGATCGCCGGCGTTGGCATCCCGTTCGTCGAGATTCACCTGTCGAACGTGCACCGCCGCGAAGCGTTCAGGCACCACTCCTACTTTTCCGACCAGGCCGAAGGCGTGATCTGCGGGCTCGGCTGGAAAGGTTATCTGTACGCGCTCGAGTACGCGCTGGACAAGCTGCAAGGCACGTCGCGCGGCTGATTTCGCGATCTAGATTCAGCGCCGGCTCCTAACCGGCGCTTTCACGTATTGAAAGGGGAATTCCCGATGGATCTTCGTAAGCTGAAAACTCTGATCGACCTCGTTTCCGAATCCGGCATCTCCGAGCTGGAAGTCACGGAAGGCGAAGGCAAGGTGCGCATCGTCAAGAACGCGCCGCCGGTCTACGTGCAGCCGACGGCTGGGTATGCCCCGCAAGTCAGCGCGCCCGCTCCGGTCGCGCTGCCGACCGAAGGCGCTGCCGCGCCGGTCGCAGGCGGCGCTGCCGCACCGGCGGTCCCGCAGGGCCACGTCGTGACGTCGCCGATGGTCGGCACGTTCTATCGCGCGCCGTCGCCGGGCTCGGACCCGTTCGTCCAGGTGGGCGACACGGTCAAGGAAGGCCAGACGATCTGCATCATCGAAGCGATGAAGCTGCTCAACGAGATCGAGTCGGACAAGGCCGGCGTGATCAAGGAAATCCTCGTCGAGAACGGCCAGGCCGTCGAATACGGCCAGCCGCTTTTCGTGATCGGCTAAGTCCGCCGCGCGGCCTGCGGGCCGCGCGCCGCCGATGCTCGCCAGGCGCCGTTCGCGCGCCCCTCGAAGAGACGAATACTCGCTATGTTTGAAAAAATCCTCATTGCCAACCGCGGTGAAATCGCGCTGCGCATCCAGCGTGCGTGCCGCGAGCTCGGCGTCAAGACGGTGGTCGTCTACTCGGAAGCCGACAAGGAAGCCAAGTACGTGCGCCTCGCGGACGAAGCCGTCTGTATCGGCCCGGCCCCGTCGAACCTGAGCTACCTGAACATGCCGGCGCTGATCAGCGCCGCGGAAGTCACCGACGCCGAGGCGATCCACCCCGGCTACGGCTTCCTGTCGGAGAACGCCGATTTCGCGGAACGCGTCGAGCAATCGGGCTTCACGTTCATCGGCCCGCGCCCGGAAACGATCCGCATGATGGGTGACAAGGTCACCGCGAAGCAGACGATGATCAAGACCGGCGTGCCGTGCGTGCCGGGCTCGGAAGGCGCGTTGCCGGACGATCCGAAGGAGATCGTCAAGATTGCGCGCGCGATCGGTTATCCCGTCATCATCAAGGCGGCAGGCGGCGGTGGCGGGCGCGGGATGCGCGTCGTGCACACCGAAGCCGCGCTCGTCAACGCGGTCAACATGACCCGCGAGGAAGCCGGCCGTGCGTTCGGCAACCCGCAGGTGTACATGGAGAAGTTCCTCGAGAACCCGCGCCACATCGAAATCCAGGTGCTGTCGGACGCGTACAAGAACGCGATCTGGCTCGGCGAGCGCGATTGCTCGATGCAGCGCCGCCACCAGAAGGTGATCGAGGAAGCGCCGGCACCCGGCATTCCGCGCCGCCTGATCGACCGCATCGGCGACCGCTGCGCGGACGCGTGCAAGAAGATGGGCTACCTCGGCGCGGGTACGTTCGAATTCCTGTACGAAAACGGCGAGTTCTACTTCATCGAGATGAACACGCGCGTGCAGGTCGAGCACCCGGTATCGGAGCTGATCACGGGCGTCGACATCGTGCAGGAACAGATCCGCATCGCGGCCGGCGAGAAGCTCACGCTGCGCCAGCGCGACATCCAGTTCCGCGGACATGCGATCGAATGCCGGATCAACGCAGAAGATCCGTTCAAGTTCACGCCGTCGCCGGGCCGGATCACGTCGTGGCATACGCCGGGTGGTCCTGGCGTGCGCGTCGATTCGCACGCCTACAATGGCTATTTCGTGCCGCCGAACTATGATTCGATGATCGGCAAGCTGATCACCTACGGCGCGACGCGCGAGCAGGCGATCAGCCGGATGCGCATCGCGCTGTCCGAAATGGTGGTCGAAGGCATCCAGACCAACATCCCGCTGCACCGCGAGCTGATGATCGATTCGAAGTTCGTCGAAGGCGGCACCAGCATCCACTACCTCGAAAACCGGCTCGCCCAGAAGCAGCAGGTCGCACCGGAAGAAGCGTAAGCATGAGCTACCGCGAACTCGTCGTCGAACTGGCCCGTGAGCATGCGGAGGCGCTGTCCGACGCGCTGCTCGAACTCGGCGCGCTGTCGGTGTCCGTCGAAGACGCCGACGCCGACACGCCCGACGAACAGCCGCTCTTCGGCGAGCCGGGCCTCGTGCCCGATCGCACCGCGTGGCAGCACTCGCGCGTGGTCGCGCTGCTGTCGGCCGACCATGAGCCGGCCGTGCTGCTCGCGGCGGCCGCAAACGAGATCGGCGTCGCCGAGACGCCGACGTTCATCGTCCGCGAAGTCGAGGAACAGGACTGGGTGCGGCTCACGCAATCGCAGTTCGAGCCGATCCCGATCGGCGAGCGGATCTGGGTCGTGCCGTCGTGGCACGATGCCCCCGATCCCGATGCGCTCGTCCTCGAGCTCGACCCCGGCCTCGCGTTCGGCACCGGCAGCCACCCGACCACGCGCCTGTGCATGGAGTGGCTCGAACAGTCGGTGAAGCCCGGCCAGTCGGTGCTCGACTACGGCTGCGGCTCGGGCATTCTCGCGATCCTCGCGAAGAAATGCGGGGCGAACCCCGTGATTGGCATCGACATCGATCCGCAGGCGGTCGAATCGGCGCGGCAGAACAGCGAACGCAACCGTGCGGACGTCACGTACGGGCTGCCCGATGCATGCCCGGACGGCGAATTCGACATCGTCGTCGCGAACATCCTGTCGAATCCGTTGAAGCTGATGGCGTCGATGCTCGCATCGAAGGTCAAGCCGGGCGGGCGCATCGCGCTGTCGGGCGTGCTCGCGCGCCAGGCGGACGAAGTCGCGGCCGTCTATGCACGCTACGTCGACATCTCGGTCTGGCGTGAACACGAAGGTTGGGTATGCCTCGCCGGAACCCGGCGCGAAAGCCATTAGAATAGCGCTGTCCTTCACTCTGGCCAGCAGGCCGCCCGGCTCGACATGCTTCTTGCGACGCGCTGCCCTCATTGCGAAACCGTCTTCCGGCTGCAGCAGGAACAGCTCTCGCTGCATCAAGGGCTCGTGCGCTGCGGGCATTGCCACGAAGTCTTCAACGCATCCGAGTCGCTCATTTCCGAGCATGCGCAGCAGGCCGGGCCGGTCCTGACTGAACCGGCTGCCGCGCCGGATGACGGCGACGCGCACCATCCGGCCCCGCCTGCCCGGCTGTTCGCGGCCGATGCGCCGGCCGGGTCGCCTTCCGACACCGATTACAAGCCGGAAGGCTGGGACATGTGGGCGCCGTGGCTCGATGCCGGCGTCGACCCGTCGCTGCAGCACAGCGTGCAGACCGTGCGCACCGAGCCGCTGATCCCGCTCGCACTTCCGTCCATCGAAGCCGGCGTCGTTCACCTGTCGGGTACGCCCGCACCGTTCGCGCCCTCCCCGGCTGAACTGGACACCTCCACTGCCGTCGCGCAAGCGGCCGAATCGCTGCCGGCGCAGACGCAAACGCCGCAGGATACCGAACCATCCGCCGCGCCCGTCGAACGCGACCCGCGTGAGCCCCGCTTCGTTGCCCACCGTCCGTCGGACGCAGATACCGCTCGCGATGCCGCAGAGCCCGTCGGTACCGCGCACTTCGCCGTGCCGGACGACGAACACGCGCCGCGCGAACCGCGTTTTGCGTTCACACCGGCGCCGGCCGTCGCCATACCTGGATCCGAGCCCGACACCAGCACCACACGGCACGACGAGACACCCGCCACGGCCGCCAACGCACCAGCCGCACCGTTCCCCGCTGCGCTGACCGACGACGATCGTCCGCACTTCGCCGTCACGCGCGAGACGCGCGCACCGCAGCGGCGCAGCATGCTCGGCGGTTTTTTCGGCGGCCTCGTCGCCGCTGCGCTGACCGTGCTGCTCGTTGCGCAACTCGCGTGGTGGCAGCGCGAAACGCTGATGATCTACTGGCCCGTCACGCAGGGCTGGTTCCGGCAGGCCTGCGCGCCGCTCGGCTGCACGGTCGCACCGCCGCGCGCGATCGACGGCCTGCGGCTCGACGCCACCGACCTGCGCCAGCTCGACGGCCCGCGTGAGCTCGAGCTGAAAGTGCCGCTGACGAACCGCTACCGCGTCGCACTCGCGTACCCGTCGCTCGAGCTGACGCTGCTCGACGATACCAACCACGTCACCGTGCGCCGCGTGCTCGCGCCGCGCGACTACGTGCGCCCGGGTACGCCGATCGACGCCGGGTTGCCGCCCGGTACGACGCAGACGATGGTCGTCCGCCTCGAAACGAACGGCACGCCCGCCTCGAATTTCCGCGTCCAGATCTTCTATCCGTGACGCGCCGCGGCGCGCACATGCGCGCCCGTCTCAACCCGCGCGCCCGAGCGGCGCGCTATTTCGGAGCACGAACATGAGCAAAGTTACGCTGGGTGGCAACCCGATCGATCTCGCCGGCACGTTCCCGGCCGTCGGCGCACAAGGCGCCGATTTCAAGCTGGTCGGCAAGGATCTCGCCGACGTGTCGCTCGCCAGCTTCGCCGGCAAGCGCAAGGTGCTGAACATCGTCCCGAGCCTCGACACGCCGACCTGCGCGACGTCGACCCGCAAGTTCAACGAAGCCGCATCGTCGCTCGACAACACGGTGGTCGTCGTCGTGTCCGCCGACCTGCCGTTCGCCGCCACGCGCTTCTGCACGACCGAAGGCCTCGAGAACGTCGTGACGGCTTCGACGTTCCGCACCGGCCGCGCGTTCGCGAACGCGTACGGCGTCGACGTGACGAGCGGCCCGCTGAACGGCCTGACCGCACGTGCAGTCGTCGTGCTCGACGCGCAGGACAAGGTGATCCACGCGGAACTCGTCGGCGAAATCAAGGACGAGCCGAACTACGATGCTGCGCTCGCCGCACTGAAGTAAGCTTTCTTTCGCTTTTCCCTGCCGCGCCGCGCCTTTCGCGCGGCGCTGTCGCGCAGGGTCCCTCATTTCTACAGGAACGCACACCTTGGCTACGTTGATTTGCGGCTCGATCGCCTACGATTCCATCATGACTTTCGAAGGGCGGTTCCGCGAGCACATCCTGCCCGACCAGGTGCACCTCATCAACCTGAGCTTCCTCGTGCCGACGATGCGCCGCGAATTCGGTGGCTGCGCGGGCAACATCGCGTACGCGCTGCACCTGCTCGGCGGCGATGCGCGCATCATGGGGACGATAGGCGCGCTCGACGCTCAGCCGTATCTCGACCGGCTCGACCAGCTCGGCCTGCGCCGTGACCACGTTCGCGTGCTGCCCGACACGTATACGGCGCAGGCGATGATCACGACCGATCTCGACAACAACCAGATCACGGCGTTCCACCCGGGCGCGATGATGCAGTCGCACCTGAACCACGCAGGCGACGCGCCGGGCATCAAGCTCGCGATCGTCGGCCCGGACGGCTTCGACGGGATGGTGCAGCACGTGGAAGAGCTCGCCAAGGCCGGTGTGCCGTTCGTGTTCGATCCGGGCCAGGGCCTGCCGCTGTTCGACGGTGCGACGCTGCGCCGCAGCATTGAACTTGCGACCTATGTAGCGGTCAACGACTACGAGGCCAAGCTGGTGAGCGACAAGACGGGATGGTCCGAAGATGAAATCGCCAGCCGGGTCGACGCCCTCGTCATTACGCGTGGCGAGCACGGCGCGACCATCCGCCACAAGCAGGGCACGGAGCAGATTCCTGTCGTGCCGGCCGAGCGGATCGCCGATCCGACCGGCTGTGGCGATGCCTTCCGGGGTGGCCTGCTGTACGGCATCGAACATGGCCTCGACTGGGCAACCACGGGCCGCCTCGCGAGCCTGATGGGCTCGATCAAGATCGCCCACCAGGGGCCCCAGACTTACGTACTGACGCGCGCCGAGATCGACGCGCGCTTCGAGGCTGCATTCGGTTACAGTCTCAAATGAATATTGTGGGAGAGCAAAGATGTTGACGAAAAAGACCCTCACGCTCGCGGCCATGCTGACGGCCTCGCTGACGCTCACCGGCTGCTTCACCGCACCGGGCTCGGCGGATGTCTATAGCGTCGGCCAGGCGCAGCGCGAACAGACGGTCCGCATGGGCACGGTGGAAAGCGTCCGTGCGGTGCGCATCCAGTCCGACGGCGGCGGCAGCGCAATCGGCACGCTCGGCGGCGGCGCGCTCGGCGCAGTCGCAGGCAGCGCGATCGGCGGCGGCAAGGGATCGATCCTGACCGCGATCGCCGGCGGCCTCGTCGGCGCGGTCGCAGGCAACGCGGTCGGCGAAAACCTCAGCACGGCGAACGGTGTCGAAATCACCGTGCGCCTCGACAACGGCGATCTGCGCTCGATCACGCAAGCGGCAAGCGGCGAAGCGTTCCGCGCCGGCGAGCGCGTGCGACTGCTGTCGAGCGGCGGTGTCACGCGCGTCACGCACTAACCGGGTACCTCAGCACGCGGCGCAAGCCGCGGTCGAACGCATGTGCGAAGCTGCACATGCGTTTTTTTTGTCCGTACTCGCCGTGGGCCGGCATACGGGGCACCCGGCATACGGGCCCCCGGCGTACGGCCCTCGGCACATCGGCAAAGACGGACGAAAAAAATCCCGCCACCTGAGCCAGATGGCGGGACTGATTGAGTAGCGCTACTCAACCCACGGACACCACGTGAGTGTCCGGGTCAGCCTCGATTACGGACGGCTGCCGGTCGGGAACGGCCATGCCGCTGCCGGGTTGAGCGCGGTCTTCACGCCCGATGCCGGCGCAACCGATGCGGTCGACGCGGTCGTTGCCGGTGCAGCCTTCTTCACGACGGCCTTCTTCGGCGCAGCAGCCTTCTTCGGAGCAGCAGCCTTCTTGGCCGGAGCCGGAGCAGCAGCAGCCGTCTTCGCCGGAGCAGCAGCCTTCTTCGCCGGAGCAGCGGCCTTCTTCGCAGGGGCAGCCTTCTTCGCAGCAGGCGCAGCCTTCTTCGCGGCAGGCGCAGCCTTCTTCGCGGCAGCCTTCTTCGCAGCAGGCGCAGCCTTCTTGGCAGCAGCCTTCTTCGCCGGCGCGGCCTTCTTCGCAGCAGCCTTCTTCGCCGGTGCGGCCTTCTTCGCAGCGACCTTCTTCACTGCGACTTTCTTCGCAGCAACCTTCTTCACTGCGGCCTTCTTCGCCGGTGCTGCCTTCTTCGCAGCAACCTTCTTCACTGCGACTTTCTTCGCAGCAACCTTCTTCACTGCGGCCTTCTTCGCCGGTGCTGCCTTCTTCGCAGCAACCTTCTTCACTGCGGCCTTCTTGGCCGGTGCTGCCTTCTTCGCGGCAACCTTCTTCACCGCGACCTTCTTCGCAGCAACTTTCTTCACTGCAGCGGCCTTCTTCGCCGGAGCAGCAGCCTTCTTCGCAACGGTCTTCTTGGCAGCAACCTTCTTAGCAGCCGGTTTCTTCTTGGCGGTAGCCATGTTGTTCTCCTTCAGGTTCAGATGAGAGTCAGTTCAAACTACACCCTTCGTCAAAACCCGCTTCCCGCGGACGCTGTTCAGGACGTGCGCTTCGAAGCGGGCTATTCATCGGCGTACGCGGATACCACGCGCTTACGCTAATGAATACGGTATGGCGCGCGTGACCACCCGGCCTCGCGCGCCAAATCAAGTCGGTAGCCGGCGCGCCTCGCGCCGCTACCCCTAATCGCTTGATCAAGCGGACCGCCACACGGCTGTCCGCTTTTTCCGGAGGGAAGTTTGCCCATCCCACTGAAGGGTTCGCAAAGTGCCTGTCGTATCGTTGGGCCGTTAAGGCACCGGGCATGCTTTGCATCAGGCGTTCTTGCTCCTAAACCTTGGGCCGGGGCCGAGAGGCCGCCGGCTGCTCACATCATGTGACGGGTTCGCTGCTGCGGGTTATTCCCAGGACAGCGCGCCGCCCGTCTGATACTCGATCACACGCGTCTCGAAGAAGTTGCGTTCCTTCTTCAGGTCGATCATCTCGCTCATCCACGGGAACGGGTTTTCCTCGTTCGGGTACAGCGGGTCGAGGCCGATCTGCTGGCAACGGCGGTTGCTGATGAAGCGCAGATAGCTCTTGAACATCGACGCGTTCAAACCCAGCACGCCGCGCGGCATCGTGTCCTCGGCGTAGCGGTATTCGAGTTCGACAGCCTGTTTGAACAGCTCGCGGATCTCGGCGCGGAATTCGGCGGTCCAGAGATGCGGATTCTCGAGCTTGATCTGGTTGATCAGGTCGATGCCGAAGTTGCAGTGCATCGACTCGTCGCGCAGGATGTACTGATATTGCTCTGCAGCACCCGTCATCTTGTTCTGGCGGCCGAGTGCGAGGATCTGCGTGAACCCGACATAGAAGAACAGGCCTTCCATGATGCAGGCGAACACGATCAGCGACTTCAGCAGCTTCTGATCCGCTTCGAGCGTGCCGGTCTTGAAGGCCGGATCCGTCAGCGTGTGGATGAACGGGATCAGGAATTCGTCCTTCGCGCGGATCGACGTGACCTCGTGGTACGCGTTGAAGATCTCGCCTTCGTCGAGACCGAGCGATTCGACAATGTATTGGTACGCGTGCGTGTGGATCGCCTCTTCGAACGCCTGGCGCAGCAGGAACTGCCGGCATTCGGGCGCCGTGATGTGGCGGTACGTGCCGAGCACGATGTTGTTCGCCGCGAGCGAATCGGCCGTCACGAAGAAGCCGAGGTTGCGCTTCACGATGCGGCGCTCGTCCTCGGTCAGACCGTTCGGGTCCTTCCACAGAGCGATGTCGCGGGACATGTTGATTTCCTGCGGCATCCAGTGGTTCGCGCAACCGGCCAGATACTTTTCCCACGCCCACTTGTACTTGAACGGCACCAGCTGATTGACGTCAGTCTGGCCGTTGATGATGCGCTTGTCGGCGACATTGACCCGCGCTTCCGAACCGCCGGCGGGAACAGCCGATGCTTGCGGCGGCACCGCAAGATCGCCTTCGAAAATGTCGCGGACCTGATGGGCGGCAGGCGTTGCAGCCTGCAGTCCGACAGCCGTTCCTGCGGAGGGGCGCATCGCGTTTTGCTGCGCTCCGCTCGCGGGAGTTACGGCAGTCTTCTCTTCATCCCAGTTGAGCATAAATTCTCACCATCAATTTAGAACGGTTTGTACCATCTTTTCCTGAGCGATAAAAGGGTTCGCTCACGAAAAATCCTTTTTTCGATTCGCGCTGCGACCTCGATACAACACTTTGAGCAACGCATCGTCGTTCATGCAGCGCGCGATGTGAGTCAAGCATGGTTCGCGAGGTGCGCTCGACGCATCGAACGCTGATCGAAACGCGACGTCGTCGGGGATGTTTCGATCGCTTGTCACTGCCTGCAACGCAGGTGCCGCGTTACAGATTCCTTATCATTTTTTTAGTTGAGAGCGGCGCACACTTCAACCTCGATCGGTTGCCGTGTGCGCCGCGCTGACCGTCTTCTCAGGTCAGGCGCACTGCGTTACTGGCACGCTTCGCATTCGTCGAAGCCGGGATCGCCCGGACGCATCGTGCACACCGGACCATCTGCCTCGACCGGCGCGAGTGCCGGTGCCGCGTCGACTGCGCCCGACGACGATGCTGCGCCGCCTGCCGCACCGAAGCCGCCGGCCGCGCCTTGCGCGCCGCCGCTGCTCGAACCGCCGCTCGTCGGAACTGCGTTCAGCGCGCCGTGTGCGACCGTCGACTTCTCGACGTGCGTCGCCGCCATCGTGCGGAGGTAGTAGGTCGTCTTCAGGCCGCGCAGCCATGCGAGCTTGTAGACCTCGTCGAGCTTCTTGCCCGACGCGCCGCCCATGTAGATGTTCAGCGACTGCGCCTGGTCGATCCACTTCTGGCGACGCGACGCCGCTTCGACCAGCCACGTCGGGTCGACTTCGAACGCGGTCGCGTAGATCGCGCGCAGGTCGGCCGGGATGCGGTCGATGCGCGACAGCATGCCGTCGAAGTACTTCAGGTCGGCGACCATCACTTCGTCCCACAGGCCGCGTTCCTTCAGGTCGCGCACCAGGTACTCGTTCACCACCGTGAATTCGCCCGACAGGTTCGACTTCACGTACAGGTTCTGGAAGGTCGGCTCGATACACGCCGACACGCCGATGATGTTCGAGATCGTCGCCGTCGGCGCGATCGCGACGCAGTTCGAGTTGCGCATGCCGTGCGAGGCGATCCGCGAACGCAGCGACGTCCAGTCGAGCGATTCGGACGTGTCGACTTCGACGTAGCCGCCACGTGCTTCCGTCAGCAGCTTCAGCGTGTCCTGCGGGAGGATGCCGCGATCCCACAGCGAGCCGCGGTAGCTCGAGTAGCGGCCGCGCTCTTCGGCCAGCTCAGTCGACGCGTAGTACGCGTAGTAGCAGACCGCTTCCATCGAACGATCGGCGAACTCGACGGCCGCTTCCGACGCGTACGGCGTGCGCAGCAGGTGCAGGCAGTCCTGGAAGCCCATGATGCCCATGCCGACCGGACGGTGCTTCAGGTTCGAGTTACGCGCCTTCGGCACCGCGTAGTAGTTGATGTCGATCACGTTGTCGAGCATGCGCATCGCGACGCTGATCGTGCGCTTCAGCTTCTCGTGGTCGAGCGCGTAGCTGCCGTCGGCCTGCTTCACCAGGTGGGCGACCAGGTTCACCGAGCCGAGGTTGCACACCGCGATTTCGGTGTCGCTCGTGTTCAGCGTGATTTCCGTGCACAGGTTCGACGAGTGGACGACGCCGACGTGCTGCTGCGGCGAGCGCACGTTGCACGGATCCTTGAACGTGATCCACGGGTGGCCCGTCTCGAACAGCA
Source organism: Burkholderia sp. AU45251 (assembly GCF_030482905.1). Lineage (NCBI taxonomy): Bacteria > Pseudomonadati > Pseudomonadota > Betaproteobacteria > Burkholderiales > Burkholderiaceae > Burkholderia > Burkholderia sp. AU45251. The sequence goes on from NZ_JAUJQH010000009.1 coordinate 198,285, forward strand.
TGCCGAGCATCTTGCGCCAGAGTTGCTGCGCCGGGATCTTCTTGAACAGCTTGATCTCGCCGCGCGCGACCTTGTCTTCGTAAGCCGTGTAAGCCGCCTCGAATTCCGCGCCGAACTTGTCGTGCAGGTCCGGGCAGGTCGACGGCGAGAACAGCGTCCAGTCGGTGCCTTCCATCACGCGCTTCATGAACAGGTCGGGAATCCAGTTCGCCGTGTTCATGTCGTGCGTACGGCGGCGGTCGTCGCCCGTGTTCTTGCGCAGCTCGAGGAACTCCTCGATGTCGAGGTGCCACGATTCGAGGTACGCGCAGACCGCGCCCTTGCGCTTGCCGCCCTGGTTGACCGCGACGGCCGTGTCGTTGACGACCTTCAGGAACGGGACCACGCCTTGCGACTTGCCGTTCGTGCCCTTGATATGCGAGCCGAGTGCACGCACGCGCGTCCAGTCGTTGCCCAGGCCGCCGGCGAACTTCGACAGCAGCGCGTTTTCCTTCAGCGCTTCATAGATGCCGTCGAGATCGTCCGCGACCGTCGTCAGGTAGCACGACGACAGCTGCGAGCGGTGCGTGCCCGAGTTGAACAGCGTCGGCGTCGAGCTCATGAAGTCGAAGCTGGACAGCACGTTGTAGAACTCGATCGCGCGCGTTTCGCGGTCGATCTCGTTCAGCGACAGGCCCATCGCGACGCGCATGAAGAATGCCTGCGGCATTTCGATGCGGCTGCCGTCGACGTGCAGGAAGTAGCGGTCGTACAGCGTCTGCAGGCCGAGGTAGCCGAACTGCAGGTCGCGGTTCGCGTCGAGCGCTGCGCCGAGGCGCGTCAGGTCGAACTGCAGCAGCTTGTCGTCGAGCAGGCCGGCGTCGACGCCGCGCTTCAGGAACTGCGGGAAGTATTCCGCGTAACGGGTCGACATCTCGGCCTGGACCACTTCCTCGCCGAGGATCTCGCGACGGATCGTGTGCAGCAGGATGCGGGACGTGACCTGGCTGTATGCCGGATCCTTTTCGATCATCGTGCGCGCAGCCAGGATCGCCGAGTCGTAGACCTGGCTCATCGGCACGCCGTCGTACAGGTTCTTCACCGTTTCGGCGACGATCGGATCAGGGTTAACCGCGGTGCCAAGGCCTTCGCAGGCCGACACGATCAGTGCGCGCAGCGCGTTCAGGTCGAGCGGACGCGTGACGCCGTTGTCGACGACGTTGATGCCGGTGCTCGCCTCGCCGCCTGCTGCCGCTGCTTCCTCGCCCGCGTTCTGGCGCTCGAGGTGACGCTTCTCGCGATACAGCACGTACGCACGCGCGACGTTGTGCTCGCCGCCGCGCATCAGCGCGAGTTCGACCTGGTCCTGGATGTCTTCGATATGGAACGTACCGCCGTTCGGGCGGCTGCGCACGAGCGCGCGCACGACGTTGTGCGTCAGTTGCTCGACCTGCTCGCGCACGCGCGCCGATGCCGCACCCTGCCCGCCATTGACGGCCAGGAAAGCCTTGGTCACCGCGATCGCGATCTTCGAAGGTTCGAACGACACGACGCTGCCGTTGCGGCGGATCACCTTGTAGTCGGCGAACGTGGCCTGCGGCGCGAGCGCCTTCGCGCCCTGTTCGGTCCCGCCGAGCGGACGGCTCGAGGCGCTCTCGTACTGGGACGTCGCGTTGTCGGTGGTTTGCATGTGCAAAGCTCCTGGTGTTGGATGGTGCGGAGAGAACCGCGGATTAAAACGAACGCTGCGCAACGCGGTGCGCGAGCGGTAAGAGGCGAGCGATGCGTCGGGGAAGCCGGTTCGGTCGATGCGCGACAACCGATCCGGTCGTGTGCTTCGTCATGTGTACCCTGCCCCGTCGAAGTTCGCTGCGCTGATCGCGACGCCCGGACCGCCCGGCCTGACGCGCCGCCCTGAGAACCCTGTCCGCCGGCGTTGCCCGCCGGCCGGTGCCGCTCGGGTTTCCCCTGCGACACACACTAGATCTAGTGCAGAACTGCTCAACTGGCACCAAGTATAGTGGACATTCGGAGGACGTCCAAACGGATAATTTGCGATGGAGGTCTTGACATCGCTCACGCGCAGACACGACAAGGCATTGGTCGGAGAAAAAACTTTCTCCGCTCAAAAAACCCCGCGATCAGTGCTGACGGAAAGGAAAGTATTCGGCGGAAAAACCGGCATCGCTCGCGAAGCGTTGCCAATCGAAATGCGGGCCCGGGTCGGTCTTGCGGCCCGGCGCGACGTCCGAGTGTCCCGCGAATGCATCGACCGGATAGCGTGCGGCGAGCGCGCGGGAGAGCGCGGCGAGCATCGCGTACTGCGCGTCGTCGAACGGCACGTCGTCCGCGCCTTCGAGCTCGATGCCGATCGAGAAGTCGTTGCAGCGCGGCCGGCCGAAGAACTCGGACGAGCCCGCGTGCCACGCGCGCTCGTCGCACGACACGAACTGCACGAGCTCGCCGCTGCGGCGGATCAGGAAGTGTGCAGACACGCGCACGTCGAGCAGGTGGCGCTGGTAATAGGGGTGCGCATCGCAGTCGAGGCGATTGAGGAACAGCGCCTCGATCGCATCGCCGCCGAATTCGCCGGGCGGCAGGCTGATGTTGTGGACGACCACGAGCGTCGGCACCGCGCCCGCGGGCCGCACCTCGAAGTTCGGCGACGGTGCATGGCGCGCTTCGCGCACCCAACCGTTCGCGTCGACCGACAGCAGCGGCGCGTCGCTCATCGTGCGTCGTGACCGCTCGTACGCGCAGCGTGGCGCTGCGCGTGCTCGGCGCTGCAGAAGTATTCGCCGCCCGCGGTGACGGCGTCGCCCTTCGGCGCATGCACGCCACATTCGGCGCAGCGCACCATCGGCTCGGGCAGCGACCGCGCGTCGCCGTTCGGGCGCGCCGAACCCGCGCCGCCGGCGCCGGGCGTACCGTCGTAGCCGGCGCCACGGCCGGTGCGCGCCTGCGCTTGTTCCTGGGCCTGGCGCAGCTTGCGCGTGATCCACGAACCCGCGAAGAAGAGAAGAATCAGGAGAAGAATCTGTCGCATCGGAAACCTGCGTTCAAACCACGGAACGGTGCAGCAGCACCTCGAAAACGAACCGGCTGCCGACATACGCGAGCAGCAGCGCGGCGAACGACACGAGCACCCAGCGCGCGGCGCCACGGCCACGCCAGCCCGACGTCTTGCGGGCGACCAGCAGGCCGCCGAACATCAGCCACGACAGGATCGCGAACACGGTCTTGTGGTCGAGCCGCAGCGCGCGCGCGTCGACCTGCTCGCTGAACAGGATGCCCGACGCAAGCGTCAGCGTGAGCAGCACGAAGCCGGCGCCGATCAGGCGGAACAGCAGCTTCTCGAGCGTCAGCAGCGGCGGCAGCGTCTCGAGCCAGCTCGCGATCCAGCCCGTCGAGCCGTCGCGCCCGCCGCTCCTCAGCGACTGCAGGCGCCGCTCGACCATCAGCATCAGGATCGCGTGCAGCGCCGCGATCGCGAACAGGCCGTATGCGATGTTCGCGATCAGGAAATGCAGCTTGAACAGCGGCGCTGCGGCATAAGGAAGCACCCGCACGCCACCAAACACGAGCGGCAGCAACGACGCGACGCACGCCAGCGGCAGCACCAGCAGGCGCAGGCTGTCGAGCGGGAAGAAGAAGCTCTCGATCCAGTAGATGCCGGCGCCGAGCCAGAACATCGCGGACAGCGCGAACGCGAAGCCGAACACCATCGAGTCGTTCGGAAAGATCGTCATGTGGAGCAGTACGCCATGCGCGACCAGCGCGGCGAACAGCAGCGCGCGGCCGGCCCCGCTCATCCCGGACGCGGCGGACGCGGGAACCGGCACGGCCGGCACGCTCGCGACGAGCGGCGTCGCGCCTTGGCGGTGCGTGCGCCAGCCTGCGACGGCAAGGCCGCCGTACAGGAATGCAGTGAGGGCATACAGTACAATATCCATGTTCGAAGTTTACACTAGGCCCCCTTCCCGCGACGGCTCCCTTTGTTCGGTTCCGCCGCGCCTTCGGGCCCCACTGTCCATCGCTCCCCATGCTCGACAATCTCACTCAACGGATGGCGCGCGTCGTCAAGACGCTGCGCGGCGAGGCCCGGCTTACCGAGGCGAACACGCAGGAGATGCTCCGCGAGGTGCGTCTCGCATTGCTGGAGGCCGACGTCTCGCTGCCGGTCGTCCGCGAATTCATCGCCAAGGTCAAGGAAAAGGCGCTCGGCGAAGAAGTGATCAGCAGCCTGTCGCCGGGTCAGGCGCTGGTCGGCGTGGTCCAGAAGGAACTGACCGCCGTGATCGGCGGCGACTACGAAGGCAAGGCCGCCGAGCTGAACCTCGCGGTCACGCCGCCCGCGGTGATCCTGATGGCCGGCCTGCAGGGCGCGGGCAAGACCACGACCGCCGGCAAGCTCGCGAAGCTGCTGCGCGAGAAGTACAAGAAGAAGGTGCTGACCGTATCGTGCGACGTGTATCGCCCGGCCGCAATCATGCAGCTGAAAACGGTGAGCGAACAGGTCGGTGCCGACTTCTTCCCGTCCACGCCGGACCAGAAACCCGTCGACATCGCAGTCGCGGCCGTCGACTGGGCGAAGCGCCACTACCATGACGTGCTGATCGTCGATACGGCCGGCCGCCTCGGCATCGACGAGGCGATGATGCAGGAAATCGCCGCGCTGCACGGCACGCTGAAGCCGGCCGAAACGCTGTTCGTCGTCGACGCGATGCTCGGCCAGGACGCGGTCAACACCGCGAAGGCGTTCAACGACACGCTGCCGCTCACCGGCGTCGTGCTGACCAAGCTCGACGGCGATTCGCGCGGCGGCGCCGCGCTGTCGGTGCGTCACGTCACGGGCAAGCCGATCAAGTTCGTCGGTGTCGCCGAAAAGCTCGACGGCCTCGAGGTGTTCCACCCCGACCGGATGGCGAACCGGATCCTCGGCATGGGCGACATCCTCGCGCTCGTCGAGGAGGCGCAACGCGGCGTCGACGTGCAGGCCGCACAGAAGCTCGCCGACAAGGTCAAGAAAGGCGGCGACTTCGACCTGAACGATTTCCGCGCGCAGATCTCGCAGATGAAGAACATGGGCGGCCTGTCGTCGCTGATGGACAAGCTGCCTGCGCAGTTCCAGCAGGCGGCGGCCGGCGCCGACATGGGCCAGGCCGAGAAGTCGATCCGCCGGATGGAAGGCATCATCAGCTCGATGACGCCCGCCGAGCGCGCGAAACCCGAGATCATCAAGGCGACGCGCAAGCGCCGCATTGCAGCCGGCGCGGGCGTGCCGGTGCAGGAAGTCAACCGGATGCTGAACCAGTACGACCAGATGCGTACGATGATGAAGAAGCTGAAGGGCGGCAACATGCAGAAGATGATGCGCGGCCTGAAGGGCATGATGCCCGGCATGCGCTGATTCCGCCCGGCGGCCGGCGCGCGGGTTTTTGCTGTAGCGCGCGCCAGCCGTTCTGCTTCATTCTTATTTGTATACCGACTGCCCGCCAGAACACATGAACCGCGAAGAAGCCCTCCACATTTTCAACCACTCCGAAGAGATCGTCTCGGTGGACGCCGTCAATGCGTCGATCTCCCGGATGGCCGACGCGATCCGCGCCGAGATCGGCGATGCGTTCCCGCTCGTTCTCTCGGTGATGGGTGGCGCCGCGGTGTTTACCGGGATGCTGCTGCCGCATCTCGATTTCCCGCTCGAATTCGACTACATCCACCTGACCCGCTACCGCAATACGACGCAGGGCAGCCCGGAAATGCACTGGCGCGTCGCGCCGCGCGAATCGGTGAAGGACCGGATCGTGCTCGTGCTCGACGACATCCTCGACGAAGGCGAGACGATGGCCGCGATCCGCGACCGTATCCTGGACATGGGCGCCAAGCGCTTCATGTCGGCCGTGCTGTGCGAGAAGACGCTCGCGAAGGCCAAGCCGCTGCACCCCGACTTCTGCGGTTTCGCGGTGCCGGACCGTTACGTGTTCGGCTGCGGGATGGATGCAAAGGGCTACTGGCGCAACCTGCCGACGATCCGTGCGCTGACCACGAACGTCTGAGCGCCCCGCTCCGCACGCTATCAATAGAAAGCGGCGCTCCGGTTTCCCGGAGCGCCGCTTTTTTTGGGGCGTCTTGGGTGCGCGCCGCCCCGCCCTACAACTGGTGCACGAACGCGCGGATACCGCCCAGCATCATCTCGACCGAAATCGCGACGAGCACGAGCCCCATCAGCCGCTCGAACGCCGCGACGGTGCGCTCGCCGATCCATTGCTGGATCCGCTCGGCCAGCACCAGCGTCACCGCGCAGACGATCATCGTGACCGTCAGCGCGCCGACCCACTCGAGCATCTTGCCGGGCCCCTGCGACGTCAGCAGCATCACCGTCGCGAGCGCGGACGGCCCGGCGAGCGCCGGAATCGCGAGCGGGACGATGAACGGCTCGCCGCCCGCGCGCGGATCGCTGCCGAGCGCACCGTCCGGATGCGGGAAGATCATCCGCAGCGCGATCAGGAACAGCACGATCCCGCCGCCGAGCCGCAGCGACAGGTCGGTGAGACTCATCATCCGCAGGAAGCGATCGCCGACCAGCATGAAGAACAGCAGGATCACGAACGCGATCCCCACTTCACGCAGGATCAGCTTCACGCGCCGCTCGCGCGGCACATCCCGCATCGCCGAAATGAACAGCGGGATGTTACCGAGCGGATCGGTGATCAGCACCAGGAGCACGGTGGCCGACATGAAGGTGTATTCCACCGCGTTCCCCGGTCGGTGCGCTTAGCGCGCGAGCGCGGCGCGGATCTTCTCCACGACCGTGGCCGCGGCCGATTCCGCCGGCAGCAGCGTCGCTTCGGCGTCGCGGCGGCCCTGATACTCGATCTTGCCTTCCTTCAGCCCGCGCTCGCCGATCACGAGGCGATGCGGCACGCCGATCAGCTCCCAGTCGGCGAACATCACGCCCGGGCGCTCGCCGCGGTCGTCGAGGATCACGTCGATGCCGGCTGCGACGAGTTCCGCGTACAGCTTGTCGGCGGTCTCGCGCACCATGTCGCTGCGGTCATAGCCCATCGGGCACAGCACGACTTCGAACGGCGCGATCGATTCCGGCCAGATGATGCCCTTGTCGTCGAAGTTCTGCTCGATCGCCGCGCCGAGAATACGCGTGACGCCGACGCCGTAGCAACCCATCAGCATCGGCTGCGGCTTGCCCGATTCGTCGAGGAACGTCGCACCCATCGCTTCCGAATACTTGGTGCCGAGCTGGAACACGTGGCCGACCTCGATGCCGCGGCAGATGTCGATCACGCCCTTGCCGTCCGGCGACGGATCGCCCTTCTTCACGTTGCGCACGTCGGCAACGTCCGGCTCCGGCAGGTCGCGGCCCCAGTTCACACCCGCGATGTGATAGTCGACCTCGTTCGCGCCGACGACGAAGTCGCTCATGTTTGCGACCGTGCGATCGGCAATCACTTTCACCGGCTTCTTCGTGCCGACCGGGCCGAGATAACCCGGCGGCGTGCCGAACCACTCGACGATTTCCTGTTCGGTCGCGAAGCGGTGGTTCTTCAGGCCCGGCAGCTTCGACACCTTGATCTCGTTCAGATCGTGATCGCCGCGCAGCATCACGAGCCAGATGGTCGGCTCGGCGCCTTCGTTGTCGGTCGCGAGCACGATCGACTTGATCGTGCGCTCGAGCGGGATGGCCAGCAGTTCGGCGACGGCTTCGCACTTCGCCTTGCCGGGCGTCGCGACCTTCTCCATCGCTTCGGCCGGCGCCGCGCGCTCGGCGATCAGCGGCAGTGCTTCGGCCGCCTCGATGTTCGCCGCGAATTCGGACGTCGGGCAGTAGGCGATCGCGTCTTCACCGGTGTCGGCGATCACGTGGAATTCGTGCGAGAAGTTGCCGCCGATCGAGCCGCTGTCGGCCGCGACCGCGCGGAATTCCAGGCCGAGGCGCGTGAAGATGCGCACGTACGCGTCGTACATCTTGCGATACGACTCGTTCAGGCCGGCCGCATCCTTGTCGAACGAGTACGCGTCCTTCATGATGAATTCGCGGCCGCGCATCACGCCGAAGCGCGGGCGGATCTCGTCGCGGAACTTCGTCTGGATCTGGTAGAAGTTCACCGGCATCTGCCGGTAGCTCTTGATCTGGTTGCGCGCGATGTCGGTGATGACTTCCTCGTGCGTCGGCCCGATCACGAAGTCATTGTCCTTGCGGTCCTTGAAGCGCAGCAGCTCGGGGCCGTACTGTTCCCAGCGGCCCGATTCCTGCCACAGTTCGGCTGGTTGCACGGCCGGCATCAGCAGCTCGATGGCGCCCGCCCGGTTCATTTCCTCGCGCACGATCGCCTCGACCTTGCGAATCGAACGCAGGCCGACCGGCAGGTAGTTATAGATGCCGCCGGCGACACGACGGATCATGCCGGCGCGCACCATCAGCTTGTGGCTGACGATCTCTGCGTCGGCGGGTGCTTCTTTCAGGGTGCCGATAAAGAAACGGGAAGCTTTCATGCGGACGGTTCCAAAAACGGCGCCCCCAGGCGGGGCGCCCGAAAAAGTTTCAAGGTGAAAAAGCTGCGCGCGGCGAACAACGATGAACGACGATGGCGCAGACGACGTAGCAGACTAATCAGGGACAATTCAACCGGCACGCACCGTGCGGATTCGCTCCGTCACGGTGCGCAGCGCCCGTTATCTGTTTATAATCAAAGCAATTTTAAAGGATTCGAAGGTGGTTGTATGCTGGATCGTGAAGGCTTTCGCCCGAACGTCGGCATCATCCTCTTGAACGCGCGCAACGAGGTGTTTTGGGGCAAGCGGCTCCGCGAGCATTCCTGGCAGTTTCCTCAAGGTGGGATCAAGTACGGCGAGACCCCCATGCAGGCGATGTACCGGGAACTGCACGAGGAAACGGGCCTGCATCCGGAACACGTCAAGATAATCGGCCGCACCCGCGACTGGTTGCGTTATGAGGTGCCTGACAAGTTCATTAAACGCGAAGTACGCGGTCATTACCGCGGCCAGAAGCAGATCTGGTTCCTGCTGCGGATGGTTGGACGCGATTGCGACATTTGCTTGCGCGCGACCGACCACCCGGAGTTCGATGCGTGGCGCTGGAACGAGTACTGGGTGCCGCTCGATGCGGTGATCGAGTTCAAGCGGGATGTCTATCAGTTGGCGCTGACGGAACTGTCGCGCTTCCTGCGCCGCCCGGCGCAGCGAGCCGAGAAGCCGCGCGGGCCGCGTCTGTCGCGCTATCCGCGCGTCATTGGCGTGCAGGCCCAGCAGACGCTGACGATTGTCGACACATCGGTAGTCTGTTCGGAGATCGAAGTGGAAGCGAGCACGCTCGACGAGATGCCGCCCCACGTGATCGTCGGTAAATGACGAATCGAACTGCATGACCGGGCGCGACCTTGGTGTCGCGCCCTTTTTTTACGAGGAATGCATATTGAAAGCGATTGCTCTCGCGCTCGCATCGATTGCCGCGGTGACCACGCTGGCAGGTTGCGCGAATTCGAAGACGCCGACCAACAAGGACGACAGCGAGTTCGTGTATCTGCTGGACCGCCAGGGAACCTGGAAGGAAAACGCGGTCGATTCGCTGCCGCCGCTGCCGCAGGCGGGTGACCTGCTGCCGTTCAACGTATCGCAGAACACACCGCTCAAGTTCTTCGTCGATGCGAAGTCGCTCGCGGTCGGCACCGATGGCGTCGTGCGCTTCGCAGTCGTCATCACGAGCCCGGCCGGTGCGCGCAACGTGAACTACGAAGGTATCCGCTGCGACACTTACGAGTGGCGCCAGTATGCCGGCCTGAATTCGGAACACGACGGCTGGGATCGCACGGTCGAGAACGACTGGCGGCGCATCGAGAACGGCGAGCTGAATGCCTACCACTCGGCGCTCTATCAGGACTACTTCTGCTCGAACAAGATGCCGCAGGGCACGACCCAGCAGATCCTGGAGAACATCCGGTTTCACCGCACCGCGATGAGCCAGTTGCGCTGACGGCGCGCGGCGCCCGCCGTGCCGCCTGTCCGCCGCATGAAAAAAGCCCGCATCACGCGGGCTTTTACATTTGATGGCCGGAACCGAAGACGCGAATGGTCACACCAGCACCAGGTTGTCGCGATGGATCAACTCGGGCTCCAGCATGTAGCCGAGCACGGATTCGATCTCGCCGCTCGGCTTGCGGTGAATCAGCTTCGTCTCCGCACTGCTGTAGTTCGTAAGCCCACGCGCCACTTCGCGCCCGGCAGGATCGACACACGCGATGACTTCACCGCGCGCGAACGCGCCCTGCACGCCGACCACGCCGATCGGCAGCAGGCTCTTGCCGCCGGCCGTCAGCTTCTCGACCGCGCCTGCGTCGATCACGACGTGGCCGCGCACCTGAAGATGGTCGGCCATCCACTGCTTGCGCGCCGCCATCCGCGCGGTACGTGCGATCAGTTGCGTGCCGATCGCCTCGCCGGCCGCCAGACGCACGAGCACGTCAGTCTCCCGGCCGCTCGCGATCACGGTATTCGCGCCGCTGTGCGCCGCACGTTTCGCCGCGAGGATCTTCGTCAGCATCCCGCCGCGGCCAAGGCTCGAGCCTGCACCGCCCGCCATGGCCTCGAGTTCCGGCGCGCCTGCGCTGGCTTCCGCAACGAGCGTCGCGTTCGGATCCTTGCGCGGATCGGCCGTGAACAGCCCCGTCTGGTCGGTCAGGATGATCAGTGCATCGCCTTCGATCAGGTTTGCAACGAGCGCGCCGAGCGTGTCGTTGTCGCCGAACTTGATTTCGTCGGTGACGACCGTGTCGTTCTCGTTGATGATCGGCACGACGCCAAGCCGTAACAGTGTCAGCAGCGTCGAACGCGCATTCAGGTAACGCTCGCGGTCTGCCAGGTCGGCATGCGTGAGCAGGATCTGCGCGGTGCGGATGTCGTGCTCGGTGAAGCGGCTCTCATAGACCTGCGCGAGCCCCATCTGGCCGACTGCGGCGGCAGCCTGCAACTCGTCGATTTCCCGCGGCCGCTTGCTCCAGCCGAGCCGCTGCATCCCTTCGGCAATCGCGCCCGAACTGACGAGCACGACTTCCTTGCCTTGCGCACGCAGCGCGGCGATCTGCGCCGCCCAGCGGCCGATTGCTGCATGATCGAGCCCCTTGCCGTCGTTGGTCACGAGGCTGGAACCCACCTTCACCACCAATCGCTTCGAATCCGCGATGATCGAACGCATCCTGCACTGTCTCCTGTATCTGATGCCTGCCCGGCCGGACGCGATTGAACGCCGACGCCGGGCGGCACGCCCGGCGCGTTCCGGAACAACTCAGGCGTCGTCGCCCGGCGTCACATCGCCTTTGGCAGGCGGCGCGTCGCGGAAGCGCACGTCCGCCGCGAGATCTTCCGCCTCCGCCGCGCGATGCGCGTCCGAATGTTCGGAGAGGTAGTCGAAGATCGCGTAGCACAGCGCTTCACAGCCCTGGCCCGTCAGTGCCGAGATCTCGAACACGGGGCCGTCCCACTCGAAGCGCTCGAGGAAATCCGCGACGCGCGCCTTGCGCTCGTCTTCCGGCACCATGTCGAGCTTGTTCAGCACGAGCCAGCGCGGCTTCTCGTAGAGCGCTTCGTCGTACTTGCGCAGCTCGCCGACGATCGCCGTCGCTTCCGCAACCGGATCGACGCTTTCGTCGAACGGCGCGAGATCGACGAGATGCAGCAGCACGCCGGTGCGCTGCAGGTGGCGCAGGAACTGATGGCCGAGGCCCGCGCCTTCGGCGGCACCCTCGATCAGCCCCGGGATGTCGGCGATCACGAAGCTCTTGCTCGGGCCGACACGCACCACGCCAAGATTCGGCGCAAGCGTCGTGAACGGGTAGTCGGCAATCTTCGGCCTTGCGTTCGACACCGACGAGATGAACGTTGACTTGCCCGCGTTCGGCATGCCGAGCAGACCGACATCGGCGAGCACCTTGAGCTCGAGCTTCAGCATGCGACGCTCGCCGGGCTTGCCGTCCGTCTTCTGGCGCGGCGCGCGGTTCGTGCTCGACTTGAAATGCAGGTTGCCGAGCCCGCCGGACCCGCCCTGCGCCAGCATCACCTGCTGGTCGTGCTCGGTCAGGTCGGCGATCAGCTCGCCGGTATCCATGTCGCTGATCATCGTGCCGACCGGCATGCGCAGCGTGACGTCGTCGCCACCCTTGCCGTAGCAATCCGAGCCGCGCCCGTTTTCGCCGTTGCGCGCCAGATGCTTCTTCGCGTAACGGTAGTCGATCAGCGTGTTGATGTTGCGGTCGGCGATCGCGTACACGCTACCGCCCCGGCCGCCGTCGCCGCCGTCCGGCCCGCCGAACGGGACGAATTTCTCGCGGCGCATCGACGCGCTGCCATCGCCTCCGTCTCCGGCGATGACTTCGATTCGTGCTTCGTCAATGAACTTCATTCGTCACTCCGCCCAGTATTTCCGCTATTGTGCCGCGCGCCGGCACGCTTGAACAATCTGCCGTTCGGCCGATCGTACGCCGGTTGCGCGATGGCCGCCCGAACGCACACGCGCCCGGCGGCCAAATAAAAAAAGGCCCCGCGAAGACTGCGGGGCCTTTCGGCTACGAAGCCCTTGGGTGCCTGAACTTAGGCAGCCGCCGGGACAACGATGACCAGATGCTTCTTGTCCGCGCCCTTCGTCGCGAACTTGACGTGACCATCGACCAGCGCGAACAGGGTGTGATCCTTGCCCATGCCGACGTTCTCGCCTGCGTGCATGCGCGTACCGCGCTGACGCACGATGATGCCGCCGGCATTGATTGCCTGGCCGCCGTACACTTTCACGCCGAGACGTTTCGACTCGGAGTCGCGGCCGTTCCGGGAAGAGCCGCCTGCCTTTTTGTGTGCCATCTGATTGCTCCTTTACCGAGGCGCTTACGCGTTGATCGCGTCGATGCGCAGCTCAGTGTAGTTCTGGCGGTGGCCGCCGTGCTTTTGGTAGTGCTTCCGGCGACGCATCTTGAAGATGGTGACCTTGGCATGACGACCGTGCGACACAACGGTGGCCTTGACGGAAGCCCCACTGACCAGCGGCGTACCGAACTTAATCGATTCGCCTTCGCCCACTGCGAGAACCTGGTCGAGCGTGATTTCAGCGTCAATGTCAGCCGGTATCTGTTCTACTTTGAGTTTTTCGCCAACGGCAACCTTGTACTGCTTGCCGCCGGTTTTTATGACCGCGTACATTGAGAACCTCACTCTGGATCCAAATTTTCCGCACACCACGCGCGGAAAACACGTGATTATACATGGGCTTAGCACCGAAGTCAAAACCCATCGACGATTGCCGTGTGCCGGCCTCGGCCGAATGGCCAAATTCGCGGCTGCGGCACGTGTCACAGACCGGGATATCTCGGATTCGCCTTATAATCCGCCGCATCACCCAATTCCATCATCATGTCGTCGTCCACCGCCTCCCCCACCCTCAGCGCCGCCCACCTGCTCGCTCCGATCACCAGTGACATGGAGCAGGTGAATCGCGTTATCCGGCAAAGCCTCGCGTCCGACGTGTTGCTGATCAACCAGATCGCCGAGTACATCATCGGCGCGGGCGGCAAGCGGCTGCGTCCGGCGTTGCTGCTGCTCGTCGCCGGTGCGCTCGGCGAGACGTCGCACCAGCGGCACGTGCTGGCCGCCGTCGTCGAATTCATCCACACGGCCACGCTGCTGCATGACGACGTCGTCGACGAATCCGAGCTGCGCCGCGGCCGCCAGACCGCCAATGCGCTGTTCGGCAACGCCGCGAGCGTGCTGGTAGGCGACTACCTCTATTCGCGCTCGTTCGAGATGATGGTCGGCGTCGGCAAGATGCGCGTGATGGAGATCCTGTCCGAAGCCACGACGATCATCTCGGAAGGCGAGGTGCTGCAGCTCCTCAATATGCACGACGCGGACGTCGACGAAACGCGCTACATGCAGGTGATCCGCTACAAGACGGCCAAGCTGTTCGAGGCGTCGGCCCGCCTGGGCGCGGTGCTCGCGGGCGCCGATGCGCCGACCGAGGCCGCCGCCGCCGAATACGGCCGCCGGATCGGTACCGCATTCCAGATCATGGACGATTGGCTCGACTACGCGGGCACCGTCGAGGCAATGGGCAAGAATGCCGGCGACGACCTCCGCGAAGGCAAGCCGACGCTGCCGCTCATCTATCTGATCGAACGCGGCACGCCTGAGCAGTCGGCGCTGGCACGCGAGGCGATCGAACAGGGCGGCACCGATCGCTTCGACACGATCTTCGAAGCGATCACGCGCTCGGGCGCACTGGATCACACGCTCGAGTGCGCACGCCAGGAAGCGCAGGCGGCAGCGGCGGCGATCGCCGCGTTCCCCGATTCGATCTACAAGGAAAGCCTGCTCACGTTGTGCTCGTACTCGACGTCGCGGCAGTCGTAAGTGCATGTCGTACGTCGCCGCCCCGGCTGCGACGTACGTTCGACACGGGAAAATCACCTGTCTCGAAAAATTTCTTCTCCAGGGGCTTCCCTTTTTGAAGAAACGTCGTTATAGTTATGTTCTTGCTTGATGACGCAGCGGTTTTAAAGAAAACCGCGAAATCGGAAGAGTAAATCGGGGTGTAGCTTAGCCTGGTAGAGCGCTACGTTCGGGACGTAGAGGCCGGAGGTTCGAATCCTCTCACCCCGACCAGATTTTCAAGGATCATCGAAACACCGATCCTTTTCAGCTTGATGTTGTAGTCAACGCTGTACAAAGAATGCCCTGTCGAATGACGGGGCATTTTTTTTGCCCGCTTTCCATACATCGGCAAACGCCGGATGGCGCCGGTCCTTGGCACGAAACAGACCATCCCCAAAACCGCCGGCGCGGGCGGATTGACGCCAAAGCGAAAACATCCCGCCTCGCGAAATACGGAATCCTGCGCTCACGCAATCTCTCAGCTCAAGCTCCGGACTTCGTATGGCCGGATTGATCGGGCCTCCTTGGATTTTCCGCTCCACCTCCGGAGCCGAAACCTGTTACTCGGACCCGCCAGACCAATCCCGGCACGCATCAAAGGCTTCGCGCACCTGTCCTTGCCGATCTTCGCGGAGAGTAAAAGACGCGATCGCCAACCCGATAATCCGGAATTTCAGAGTTGCGGCAAGGCAACTCCCCAATCGATGCTGCAATCCTTTGCCAGCATGCGCATCCGGGATAGCGTCACACGATACGAGCGATCATATAGATGATCGTTCGGCCGCAACGCAAGCGCATGCAGTCCTGCCGATTCCTTGAGGAACGCCGATGCCAAAAGCTTCGGCAACCGGTCGCAATTCAGATGGAATGGCGAGCTGCCGCTCTGCTCGTCCATCTGCGCCATGTAAAAACACTGAATCGCACAGAAGACACCCACCGGGTCATTGCATGCGGCTTGCAAAGCGTTCTCGAGTTCACGCTGGACGAAATCGACACCTTCCGTTCGGCTGAGCGGATACAGCGTGCGTTCCAGCAATTCCGCATGATCGGTCGGACGCATGTCGTCGTTGATCTCGGGCGGTGTGCGGAACACACACGCCTCGCCGCGCAATACACTCGCGAGCCACCCACCTCGGATGGCGGTCAAAACGTCGAATTCCGTCGGATTCATTGCAGTATCTTGATGTTCGGCATCGCACTTGTACCGCGGATGACCTGCCTGCTCCGGCAAACCGCCTCGCGAATATCGATGTGTATCGATTGGCGATTGCCTGCCGTGGGCCGCGAGATTCATCACCGCGTTGTATTGATAATGCTCGGCCGGCTGATGCAGGCCGACAGCCGATGTCACCTGACCGCGCTTGTCCCATCGATAAGCCAGGGTATCGAAGTCCGACTCGCCCCGCTCCGGACGACCGGCTCCATCATAGGCATACACGTGTCTCGTCAATTGTCAGCAGGCGCCGCACGACTGTACGCCCGCTTCATGAAACGCAAAGCTTGCGCCCACCGCTTGACAGATGTGAAAGGTTATCGAAGATTTTTACAAATTGCCGAGAATTGACTAGAGTTGCCGAGCGCGCGGCCCCGTCAGACACATCACGGTCGCCGGCCTCTGCTATATTCCCTCCATTCCTGTCCTTCACTGCCCTTCCAACGCGTGGACCAAATTCCCTTATGGGCGCAAATCGGCGCCGTCTTCCTGCTTCTCCTCTGTTCCAGCTTCTTTTCGATTTCCGAGACCGCGATGATGGCGCTCAACCGCCATCGGCTGAAGCATCTCGCCACCCAGGGCGCGCTCGGCGCGAAGACCACGCAGGGACTGCTCACGCGCACTGACCTGCTGCTCAGCGTGATCCTGATCGGCAACAACCTGTTCAACACGATCATTCCGGTCCTGACGACGTCGCTCGCGCTGCATACGTTCGGCCGCAACAACCTCGCGCTGTCGATCGCGACCGGCATCGTCGCGTTCCTGATCATCGTGTTTGCGGAAATCGCACCGAAGATCGTCGGCGCGACGTTCCCCGAACGCATCGCACTGCCCGCGAGCCTCGTGATCGCGCCGCTGATGCGCGTGTTCAAACCGGTCGTCTGGTTCGTCAACGCGCTCGCGAACGGCGTGCTGTGGGTGCTGCGCATCAACACGAAGAAGGGGCGCGACCAGCGCATGTCGGCCGACGAGCTGCGCGCGATCGTGCTCGAGTCGAGCAGTTTCATGCCGACCAAGCACCGCAGCATCCTGCTCAATCTGTTCGACCTCGAGAACATCACGGTCGACGACGTGATGGTGCCGCGCCGCCAGATCGAGTCGCTCAACTTCTACGCACCGCTCGACGACGTCCTGCACCAGCTCGAAACCTGCTACCACAACCGGCTCGTCGTCTACGAAGGCGACATCGACAGGGTGCTCGGCGTGCTGCACGTCCGCAAGACGCTGACTGCGCTGCACAACCAGGAGTTCGACCGCGAGACGCTGCGCACGCTGCTCGCCGAGCCGTACTACGTGCCGTCGGGCACGCCGGTGGTTCAGCAGCTCCAGTTTTTCCAGGAAACGCGGCAGCGGACCGCGCTCGTCGTCAACGAGTATGGCGAGCTCGAAGGGCTCGTCACGCCCGAAGACATCATCGAGGAGCTGATCGGCGAATTCACGACGTCGATGCCGCGCAGCGAACGCAAGGGCGGCTGGGACGAGAACGGCGAATGCATCGTCTCGGCGAGCATGCCGCTGCGCGAACTGAACCGCTGGTTGCACCTGAAGCTGCCGACCGACGGGCCGAAGACGCTGAACGGACTCGTTCTCGAAATCCTCGAAGAAATTCCGGAAGACGACGTGTGCCTGAAAATTGGTGACGTGATGCTCGAGGTGATGCGCAGCGATGACCAGGCCGTGCGCACGGTCAAGCTCTTCAAACCGCGCAGCTCGCGCACCGCACGTACTAACGCGCGCTAGCCGAACGGCCGACTGCCGGCGCCGCCCGAGACGCGCGACCATCTGCTGGTCACGGTCAACAGGCGGCCAGCGCGCCGGCTCACATGCATTTCCCTCCTCCCGGGGCGCCGCTGCGCAAGCCGCCGCCCACCCACTCAGATGCGTCGCCCGCCACCGCACCGCGCGCACTCGACGCGGCCCAGCTCGACGATGCGCCGGCCGTGCGGCTGCTGACGGATACGCTTCACGCGGCACGCGTGCGCGACGCATCCGACATCCACGTCGAGCCGTTCGAAGCCGGCTGGCGCATCCGCCTGCGCATCGACGGCGTGCTGCACGAACATGCGCGGCCGCCGCTTCATCTGCGTGACGCGCTCGTCACGCGGATCAAGGTGCTCGCGCGCATGGACATCGCCGAGCGGCGGCTCCCGCAGGACGGCAGGCTGCGCATCGCGATCGACGGCGGTACGCGCGGCGACTTCCGGGTCAGTTCGCTGCCCACGTTGTTCGGTGAAAAGCTTGTGCTGCGGCGCCTCGAAACGCTGCCGCCCGACCTCAGGCTCGCCCGCCTCGGCTTCGACGCGCAGCAGGCGGCCGCGATGGAGGCCGCGATACGTGCGCCGCATGGCCTCGTGCTCGTCACGGGCCCGACCGGCAGCGGCAAGACGCTGTCGCTCTACTGCGCGCTGCAGATGCTCGACCGCGACGCGCACAACGTCTGCACGGTCGAGGATCCCGCCGAGATCCAGCTCGACGGCATCAGCCAGGTCGGTGTCGCCGAAAAGGCGGGGCTCACGTTCGCGACTGCGCTGCGCGCGCTGCTGCGGCAGGATCCGGACATCATCATGGTCGGCGAGATTCGCGATGCGGAGACGGCCGACGTCGCGATCAAGGCCGCGCAGACCGGCCATCTGGTGCTGTCGACGCTGCACACGAACGACGCGCCGGCCGCCGTCGCGCGGCTGCTCGACATCGGCGTCGCACCATACAACCTCGCGGCCGCGCTGCACCTCGTCACCGCGCAGCGCCTCGTCCGGCGGCTGTGCGCCGCCTGCCGCGTGCACTCGGACGCACCGGTACCCGTCCTGCGGGAGGCCGGCTGCGACCCCGCCGCCCTCGCAGCCGGATGGCGGCCGTTCGTCGCGCGAGGCTGTTCGACCTGTCATGGAATCGGCTATCGCGGCCGTGTCGGCCTGCATCAGACGATGCCGGTGTCGCCCAGGCTGGCGGAGCGCATCGTCGCACGGGCGAGCGTCGGCGAACTCGCGCAATGCGCGGCAGCCGAAGGCGTGCGCAGTCTGCGCGATGCGGCGCTCGCGCGCGTCCACGACGGCACGACGAGCATCGCCGAAGCCCTCGCCGCGACACCTGCGGCATGAGCATGCGCACACCGCCGCGCGAAACCCGCTTCGCGTGGCGCGGCCGCCGTCGCGATGGCACGCCACGCAGCGGGATCGTCATCGCGTTCGACATCGAAGCGGCGCGCGCCGCGCTCGCACGCGACGGCATCGCCGTGCTGTCGCTCGACGTCCGCGGGCCGGCCCGGCCGCCAACGGCCGGCGCGCGGGACGTCACACGCTTCACGCGCCAGCTCGCGAGCTTGCTACAGGCCGGATTGCCGCTCGCGCCGTCGCTCGAGATGCTCGCGTGTACGCGGCCGCGCGACGGACTGCCGCGCATCGCCGCGGGTCTCGCCCGCGAGATTCTCGCCGGCCGGCGCTTCGCCGATGCGCTCGCACGCTATCCATCGCAGTTCGGCATGCTGTATCGCCAGTTGATCGAGGTCGGCGAAGCGTCCGGCTCGCTCGGCGTCGTGCTGACACGGGTCGCCGAACACCGCGAGCGCGCCGACGCGCAGTGGCGCAAGCTGCGGGCCGCGCTCGCCTATCCGATGGCCGTCATCCTGTTCGCAGTCGCGATCTCGGCCGCGTTGATGGTATGGGTCGTGCCGACGTTCCGGCAGCTCTTCGACGGTTTTGGCGCCGCACTCCCGGCGCCGACCCGTGCGCTGCTCGCGCTGTCCTCCGCGCTGTCTGCGTGGGGCGGCGTGCTCGTTGCCGGTACGGCAGCAGCCGGGCTGGCCGCACATTACACGCTGCGGCAGTCGGCACCGCTGCGCCACGCGGTCGCGCGGCACCTGCTGCACGCGCCGCTCGCGGGTAGTGCGCTCAGCCGGTACGCAGCCGCACGCTGGTGCCGCTCGCTTGCGACGCTGCTCGGCGCCGGCGTACCGCTCGCCGACGCCTTTGCCACGCTCGAGCGCGCGGCCGGCCATCCGGTGTTCGAGCGCGCCACCGCGCATATCGCGGCTCGCGTGCTGCGCGGCGCGCGTCTCGCGGATGCAATGCAGTCGGCCGGCTGCTTTCCGGATGACGTCGTGCAGCCGATCGCCGTCGCCGAGGAAACCGGTGCGCTCGACACGATGCTCGCCGACATCGCCGCGCTATGCGAACGCCAGCTCGACGCGCGTCTCGATGCACTTGCCGCGCTCGGCGAACCGCTGATCGTGATCGTGCTGGGCGCACTCGTCGGCGGCCTCGTGATCGCGATGTACCTGCCCATCCTCCAGCTCGGCAACGTGGTGTAGCATCGCAACCGATTCTGTCGCCCTTTTGTCCGAACCTTGAGCCTCATGACGCCAGCGCCCCTGTACGCCGTTACCGATTCGCCCGAGAGTACGCTGCTCGCGCTGGCGATGCTGCCGCCTACGTTGCAGTATGCATTCGCGGCCGTCATCGGCCTCTGCATCGGCAGCTTCCTGAACGTGGTCGTGCACCGGCTGCCCGTGATGATGCAGCGCGCATGGCAAGCCGAGATCGATGAAGCGACCGGCAACGCGAGCGCCCCGCCCGACGACGGCTACCCGCCGCACTACAATCTGTGGCGCCCGCGCAGCGCGTGCCCGCATTGCGGCCATGTACTGCGCGCATGGGAAAACATCCCGCTCGTCAGCTACCTGATGCTGCGCGGGCGCTGCCGTCGCTGCGGCCACGCGATCGGCATCCGTTATCCGCTCGTCGAGCTCGCGTGCGCACTGCTCGCCGCCGGCTCCCTCGCCGCATTCGGCCCGACCGTCGCCGCACTTGCCGCGTTCGCGCTGTGTGCCGCGCTGCTCGCCATGAGCGCAATCGATATCCGGACCGGCTACCTGCCCGACTCGATGACACTGCCGCTCCTCTGGGCCGGGCTCGTGCTGAACCTCGGCGGCACGTTCACGTCGCTGCGCTCGGCCGTGATCGGAGCCATGGCCGGCTACCTGTTCCTGTGGTCGATCTACTGGCTGTTCAAATGGCTGCGCGGCATCGAGGGGATCGGGTTCGGCGACCTGAAGCTGCTCGCTGCGCTCGGCGCATGGATGGGCTGGGCCGCGCTGCCGCAGGTCGTGCTGTTCGCCGCGGTGACGGGCGCGATCGTCGGGCTCGTTGCGACCTGGCGCGGCCGCATGCGCTTCGAGGAGCCGATTCCGTTCGGCCCGTTCCTCGCGGCAGGCGGCGTCGCGACGCTGTTTTTCGGCACCCCTTTCTATTCGGCGCTCGGAGGCTGACATGTTCGCAATTGGACTCACCGGCGGCATCGGCAGCGGCAAGACAACCGTCGCCGATCTGTTCGGCGCCCGCGGCGCGTCGCTGGTCGATACCGATCTGATCGCCCATCGCATCACCGCACCGGGCGGCCTCGCGATGCCCGCGATCGAACAGGCTTTCGGCCACGGCTTCGTTGCCGCCGACGGCGCACTCGACCGCGCGAAAATGCGCGCACTGATCTTCGGCGACGACGCCGCGCGCCGGCGCCTCGAAGCGATCACGCACCCGCTGATCCGCGCGGAGACCGATCGCGAAGCGCGCGACGCGCAGGGCCCGTACGTGATGTTCGTCGTGCCGCTGCTCGTCGAGTCAGGCAACTGGAAGACGCGCAGCGATCGCGTACTCGTCGTCGATTGCCCGGTCGAAACGCAGATCGCACGCGTGATGCAGCGCAACGGCTTCACGCGCGAGCAGGTCGAAGCGATCATCGCGAAACAGGCAACGCGTGAGGCCCGTCTCGCGGCGGCCGACGACGTGATCGTCAACGATGCGACGACGCCCGACGTGCTCGCCGCGCAGGTCGATGCACTGCACCAACGTTATCTCGGGTTGGCAGCCGCCGCGCGCTGAGCATCGTGCGCAATCGTGATGGTGTACGAAATTGGCGCGTTGCTAGGGTAGAGAGTGAGCATTAGAATGTCCTGCATTGTTTCAATTCCTACCCTAGAGGCGAGCGCGCTTGATTCTTTACGAGTATCCGTTCAACGAGCGAATTCGCACGCTGTTGCGCCTCGAAGATCTCTTCGAGCGCTTCGCGTTCTTTTTGGCTCAGGAGGACCCGCGTGAACACCACGTCGCGCTGACGACGCTGTTCGAAATCGCCGAGGTAACGGGCCGCGCGGATCTGAAATCGGATCTGATGAAAGAGCTCGAACGTCAGCGCCAGACGCTCGCCCCCTTTCGCGGCAATCCGGGCATCGAGCAGAACGCGCTCGAAGCGGTGCTCGGCGAAATCGAGCAGACGCTCGCGAATCTCGCGCAGATGCAGGGCAAGACTGGGCAGCACCTCGTCGACAACGAGTGGCTCGCCAGCATCCGCAGCCGCGCAGTGATTCCCGGCGGCACGTGCAAGTTCGACCTGCCGTCGTACTATGCGTGGCAGCAATGGCCCGCCGAGCAGCGGCGCCAGGACATCGCGAAGTGGATCCTGCCGATGCTGCCGCTGCGCGACGCCGTGACGATCGTGCTGCGGCTCGCGCGCGAATCGGGCCAGGCGTCGAAGGTCATGGCGATGCAGGGCAGCTACCAGCAGATGCTGTCCGGCCGCACCTACCAGTTGATGCAGGTGCGTGTAGCGCCGGAGCTACGCGTCATTCCCGAAGCGAGCGCCAACAAATACATGCTGTGGGTACGGTTCACCATGCAGGACGGCGATGTGCGGCCGCGCGCGGTGGACATCGACGTGCCGTTCCATCTGACACTATGCAATCTGTAACGGCCGCGTGCCGGATCGCTTTCGTATGACTACCGTTGTGAAGTGCCCGTCGTGCGGCGCCGAAGTGCGCTGGACACCCGAAAATCAGTTCCGCCCGTTCTGCTCGGCCCGCTGCAAGCAGCTCGACCTCGGCGCATGGGCCGCGGAAAAGTACCGGATCGGCGGCTCCTCCGACGAGGGCCCCTCGTCGGAAGAAGACGGCACGGACGGCCGCCGCGACAGCTGAGCGGTGCGCGGCACCGCCCGCTAGTGATATGGCCCGCCTTTCCGGCAGGCCATCATGGCGTCAGTTCGACGCCGCTTCCTTCTCGAGCAGTTCGAGCACCGGCAGCGCAGCCGGCAGCAACGGCGCGACCTCGACCGGCAGTTGCTGCCATACGAACGCCTGCCCTTCCTTGCTGTGCGGCTGGCCCGTCCATCCCGTCACCTTGCAGAAATAAAGCCGCACGTAGGCATGCGGATAATCGTGCTCGAGCGTGTGCCAGCGATGGCTGGCCGTGACTTCGATGCCGAGCTCCTCGTGCAGTTCGCGCGCAAGCGCGTCCTCGACGCTTTCGCCGGCCTCCAGCTTGCCGCCCGGAAACTCCCAGTAACCTTCATACGGCTTGCCTTGCAGCCGCTGCGCGAGCAGGTAGCTGCCGTCCGGCTGCACCATCACGCCGACCGCGACTTCCGTCACCTTGCGGCCATCGGGTGCGCGCACCGCGCCTTGTGCGAGATCCGCGCTCATGCTTGCTCCTTGCGGCCCGACCAGTCACGCGCAAACTGCCACGCGACGCGCCCCGATCGCGAGCCGCGCTCGAGCGCCCACACGAGCGCGTCGCCGCGTGCGGACTCGATCTCCGTATCCGGGCAGCCGAAATGACGCAGCCAGTGCCCGACGATGTCGAGATAATCGTCCTGCTTGAACGGATAGAAGCTGACCCACAGGCCGAAGCGCTCCGACAGCGAGATCTTCTCCTCGACGACTTCGCCGGGGTGAATCTCGCCATCCGGGAGATGCTTGTACGTCTCGTTGTCGCTCATGTACTCGGGCAGCAGATGGCGGCGGTTCGACGTCGCGTAGATCAGCACGTTGTCCGACTGCGCGGTGATCGAGCCGTCTAGCGCGACCTTCAGCGCCTTGTAACCCGACTCGCCTTCCTCGAACGACAGGTCGTCGCAGAACACGATGAAGCGCTCGGGACGCTGCGAGATCAGGTCGACGATGTCGCCGAGATCATGCAGGTCGTCCTTGTCGACTTCGATCAGGCGCAGGCCGTCCTTCGCATACGCGTTCAGGCACGCCTTGATCAGCGACGACTTGCCGGTACCGCGCGCGCCGGTCAGCAGCACGTTGTTCGCCGGCTTCTGCTGCACGAACTGCCGCGTGTTCTGTTCGATCAGCCCTTTCTGGCGATCGATGTTGTGGAGATCGTCGAGCGTGATCGACGACACGGCCGGCACCGGCTGCAGATAGCCGCGCCCCTGGCGCTTGCGCCAGCGGAACGCGTGTGCGGCATTCCAATCGACCGCCGCCGGTGCAGGCGGCAGCATCCCCTCGAGACGGCCGAGCAACGCTTCGGCGCGCGTCAGAAACTGTTCAAGTTTGTCCATGTCGTTCGACCGCTCCCGATCAGGAACGGTAATCCGCGTTGATGCTCACGTAGTCGTGCGACAGGTCGCACGTCCAGATCGTGGCCTGCGCGTCGCCGCGGCCGAGCAGCACGCGGATCGTGATTTCGCTTTGCTTCATCACGCGCTGGCCGTCCTCTTCCTGGTAGGCCGGGTTGCGGCCACCTGCCTTCGCGACGAGAACGTCGTCGAGATAGAGGTCGATCTTGTCGACGTCGAGATCCGCGACGCCCGCATAGCCGATCGCCGCGAGAATCCGGCCGAGGTTGGGGTCGGATGCGTAGAAGGCCGTCTTCACGAGCGGCGAATGGCCGATCGCGTAAGCGATCTGGCGGCATTCCGCGACATTCTTGCCGCCTTCAACCTGCACCGTCATGAATTTCGTCGCGCCTTCGCCATCGCGCACGATCAGTTGCGACAGCACCTGCGCGACTTCCGTCACCGCATCGCGCAGCGCCGCATAGGCCGGCGAATCGGTCGACGTGATCGCCGGCAGCGTGCTCTTGCCCGACGCGATCAGGATGAACGAGTCGTTCGTCGACGTATCGCCGTCGATCGTGATGCAGTTGAACGAGCGGTCGGCCACTTCCTTCACGAGCGTGTCGAGCACCGGCTGCGCGACGTTCGCGTCGAACGCGAGGAAGCCGAGCATCGTTGCCATGTTCGGCTTGATCATGCCCGCACCCTTGCTGATACCCGTCAGCGTGACCGTGTGGCCGTCGATCGTCACCTGGCGCGACGTGGCCTTCGGCAGCGTGTCGGTCGTCATGATCGCGTGCGCGGCGTCGAACCAGTTCGCTTCCTTGCGGTTCGCGAGCGCGGCCGGCAGCCCGGCCTTCAGGCGGTCGATCGGCAGCGGCTCGAGGATCACGCCGGTCGAGAACGGCAGCACCTGCGCCGGCTCGATGCCCGCGAGGCGCGCGAGTTCCATGCAGGTTTCGCGCGCGTTCACGAGGCCCGGCTCGCCGGTGCCCGCGTTCGCATTACCCGTATTCACGACGAGCGCGCGAATGCCCGCGCCGCCCGCGCGCACCTTTGCCAGGTGCTCGCGGCAGACGATGACCGGCGCGGCGCAGAAACGGTTTTCGGTGAACACGCCCGCGACCGTCGCGCCTTCGTCGACGGAGATGACCAGCACGTCCTTGCGATTCGGCTTGCGGATGTTCGCTTCCGCCCAGCCGAGCGTGACGCCGGCGACGGGATGCAGTTGGGCGGGATCGATCGACGGAAAATTGACAGCCATGGGGCACACCTGCCGGATGGAAAATGCCGGCATGCGCCGGCATCGATTGGAAGAACCGGCGGCCGCACGCGCGGGCCGCCGCAACTCACATCACTCACTCGAAGCTGCGAACGAAGCGGCACGCGTGATGCGCGCCGCCGTCGATCATGACAGCTTCCCGTGACATTGCTTGTACTTCTTGCCGCTGCCGCACGGGCACGGATCGTTGCGGCCGACCTTCGGCATTTCGCCGCCGGGGCCGCTGTGCGTCATCGCGCTGCCGACCATCTCGGCCGTCGCCGTGGCCGCCGCGGCAGCGGTGACGTTCGCCACCGGCGCACCGGCTTCCGCGTAATCGGCGTGCTGGTACTCGACGTTCTCGAGATGACCGCTGCGCTCCTCGATCTGCTCGGCGGCTTGCTCGAGCTGCTCCGGCGACTGGATCTGCACGTTCATCACGACGCGCGTGACTTCCTGCTTGATCGCTTCGAGCATCGCGGCGAACAGCTCGAACGCTTCACGCTTGTATTCCTGCTTCGGATTCTTCTGCGCGTAGCCGCGCAGGTGGATACCTTGGCGCAGGTGGTCGAGCGCCGCGAGGTGCTCGCGCCACAGGCGGTCGACCGTCTGCAGCATCACCGAGCGCTCGAACGCGCTGAACGATTCGCGGCCGACCATCGCGACCTTCGCCTCGTACTGCTCGTCGGCGGCCGTCATCACGGCGTCGAGGATCTCCTCGGCGGTGATCGACGACGACTCGTTCACCATTTCCTGGATCGCGAGGTCGAGCTGCCAGTCGTTGCGCAGCGCTTCCTCGAGCTCGGGCACGTCCCACTGCTCTTCGATGCTGCCTTCCGGCACGAACTGGCGGACGACTTCGGTCACCACGCCATGACGCATCGCGGTGATCGTCTCGGTGATGTCGTGCGCTTCGAGCAGCTCGTTACGCTGCTGGTAGATCACCTTGCGCTGGTCGTTCGACACGTCGTCGTATTCGAGCAGCTGCTTGCGGATATCGAAGTTGCGCGCTTCGACCTTGCGCTGCGCGGACTCGATCGAGCGCGTGACGATGCCGGCCTCGATCGCCTCGCCTTCCGGCATCTTCAGGCGGTCCATGATCGAACGCACGCGGTCGCCCGCGAAGATGCGCAGCAGCGGATCGTCGAGCGACAGGTAGAAGCGCGACGAGCCCGGATCGCCCTGACGGCCCGCACGGCCGCGCAGCTGGTTGTCGATCCGGCGCGATTCGTGACGCTCGGTGCCGATGATGTGCAGGCCGCCCGCGGCCTTCACCTGCTCGTGCAGCGTTTCCCACTCGTCGTGCAGCTGCTGGATGCGGCGCGCCTTCTCGTCGGCCGGGATGGCTTCGTCGGCCTCGATGAACGCAGCCTGCTTCTCGGCATTGCCGCCGAGCACGATGTCGGTACCGCGACCGGCCATGTTGGTTGCGATCGTGACGCGCTTCGGACGGCCGGCTTCCGCGACGATCGCGGCTTCGCGCTCGTGCTGCTTCGCGTTCAGCACCTCGTGCGGCAGCCCGGCCTGCTTCAGCAGGTGCGACAGCAGCTCTGAGTTCTCGATCGACGTCGTGCCGACCAGCACCGGCTGACCGCGCTCATAGCATTCGCGGATGTCGCGGATCACCGCGTCATAACGCTCCTTGGCCGTCTTGTAGATCTGGTCCTGCTTGTCGATCCGCTTCGGCGGGCGGTTGGTCGGGATCACGACCGTCTCGAGACCGTAGATCTCGTTGAATTCGTACGCTTCGGTGTCGGCGGTACCGGTCATGCCGGCCAGCTTCGCGTACATCCGGAAGTAGTTCTGGAACGTGATCGATGCGAGCGTCTGGTTCTCGCTCTGGATCTTCACGTGTTCCTTCGCCTCGACGGCCTGGTGCAGGCCGTCGGACCAGCGGCGGCCGGCCATCAGGCGGCCGGTGAATTCGTCGACGATGACCACTTCGCCGTTCTGCACGACGTAGTGCTGATCCTTGTGGAACAGCGTGTGTGCGCGCAGCGCCGCGTACACGTGGTGCATCAGCGTGATGTTCTGCGGCGCGTACAGGCTCTCGCCCTCGCCGATCAGGCCCCATTCGGCGAGCAGGCGCTCGGCCTTCTCGTGGCCCGATTCCGTCAGGAACACCTGGCGGGCCTTCTCGTCGAGCGTGTAGTCGCCCGGCTTCTCGACGCCCGTGCCGTCGGCCTTCTCTTCACCGATCTGGCGCTCGAGCAGCGGCGGCAGTGCGTTCATCCGCACGTACAGCTCGGTGTGATCCTCGGCCTGACCCGAAATGATCAGCGGCGTGCGCGCCTCGTCGATCAGGATCGAGTCCACTTCGTCGACGACCGCGAAGTTCAGTGCCCGCTGCACGCGCGCGTCGGTCTCGTAGACCATGTTGTCGCGCAGGTAGTCGAAGCCGAACTCGTTGTTCGTGCCGTACGTGATGTCCGCCGCGTAGGCCTGCTGCTTCTGGTCGTGCTCCATGCCGGACAGGTTGATGCCGACCGACAGACCGAGGAAGTTGTAGAGGCGCGCCATCCATTCGGCGTCGCGCTGCGCGAGGTAATCGTTGACGGTCACGACGTGCACGCCGCGGCCAGCCAGTGCGTTCAGGTACACGGGCAGCGTCGCGACGAGCGTCTTGCCCTCGCCGGTGCGCATTTCCGCGATCTTGCCGTAGTGGAGCACCATGCCGCCGATCATCTGCACGTCGAAGTGCCGCATCTTCAGCACTCGGCGGCTGGCCTCGCGACAAACCGCGAACGCCTCGGGCAGCAGCTTGTCGAGCGACTCGCCGGCCGCGACTCGCTGGCGGAATTCGTCCGTCTTGCCGCGCAACTGGTCGTCCGTCAGCTTCTCGATCTGCGTTTCGAGCGCATTGATCGTCGTGACGGTCTTTTGGTATTGCTTGACGAGCCGCTGGTTGCGGCTGCCAAAAATTTTCTGGAGAAAACCGGTTGTCATCGGATCGGATCCTGCGTCGCAGCACCGGCGCCCGGCGCGTATTGCGCGCCCCGACGCCCGAGCCTCGGCGGCTTAGCGAATTAGTGGACTCAAACGAGGAATTTTAGCACGCGGGGAAGCGTGCGCCCGTGTCTCGGGCGGACGGGCACTGCGCGCCGACGGCCGGGCCAACGGGGCGAAAGCCGCCCGTGCACGGGCCCGCGCGGGTACAATCGGCGTCAACGTCCGCGCGCGTGCGCGCCCGAAGAATGTCTCGATGAACCGATTTTCCAAGCGTTTCGGCCCGCTCGCCCCGTATCGCCCGCAACCCGTGTCGGAAGTGCTCGGCCGCACCGACGCGTTCGCGGCGCTGCGCGCCGGCGTCGAGCAGATCGCGTCGCTGCAGCGCGATCTCGCCGCACTCCTGCCCGACTACCTGGCAAACCACATCGAGCCCGGCTTCGTGAAGGACGGGACCCTGACCCTCTTTGCGGCGCACAACGCGCTGGCCGCGCGGCTGCGGCAGGTCGAGCCGCGGCTGCTCGGCGATCTGCAAAAGCGCGGCTGGCCGGTCTCGACGCTGCGCGTGCGCGTACGCCCGAAGGATGCGCCGGAGCCGCCGCACGTGAAGCAGGCGCGGATGACGTCGGTCGGCGCGGCCGCGTTGCGCGACCTGGCAGATCATCTCGAACCGTCACCGCTGCAGGACGCGCTCGCGCGG
Organism: Burkholderia sp. AU45251; assembly: GCF_030482905.1. Taxonomy (NCBI): domain Bacteria; kingdom Pseudomonadati; phylum Pseudomonadota; class Betaproteobacteria; order Burkholderiales; family Burkholderiaceae; genus Burkholderia; species Burkholderia sp. AU45251. The sequence goes on from NZ_JAUJQH010000009.1 coordinate 227,160, forward strand.
ATGGCGGCCCGGCATGGGGCGAAGCCGCGCTGACGACACGCGCCGCCGCCGGCCCCCGGCCAATAAAAAAGCAGCCCGGAGGCTGCTTTTTTATTGCTTGCGTGGAATGCGGATCAGGCGAAGGCCGTCTGCATGTCGAACGCGAAGCCCTTCGGCGCGGCTTGCGGATCGTCGAACGTGACGATCTCGTACGCATCTTCGTTCGCGAGCAGTTCGCGCAGCAGCGCGTTGTTCAGCCCGTGGCCCGACTTGTACGCCGTGTACGACGCCAGCAGCGGATGGCCGATCACGTACAGGTCGCCGATCGCGTCGAGCATCTTGTGCTTCACGAACTCGTCGTCGTAGCGCAGCCCGTCGTTGTTCAGGATGCGGTACTCGTCGAGCACGATCGCGTTTTCCATGCTGCCGCCACGGGCGAGACCCATCTCGCGCAGCATCTCGGCCTCATGCGCGAAGCCGAACGTGCGTGCACGCGCGATCTCGCGCACGTACGACGTATTCGCGAAATCGACCTCGAGTTCCTGGCCGGTCTTGTCGACGGCCGGGTGACGGAAGTCGATCGAGAATTTCAGCTTGAAACCGAAGTACGGATCGAGACGCGCGAACTTGTCGCCGTCGCGGATTTCGACCGTCTTCTTCACCTTGATGAAGCGCTTCGGCGCGTTCTGCTCCTCGATCCCGGCGGACTGGATCAGGAACACGAAGGTCGCCGCGCTGCCGTCCATGATCGGGATTTCCTCGGCCGTCACGTCGACGTAGAGGTTGTCGATGCCGAGACCGGCACACGCCGACATCAGGTGCTCGACCGTCGACACGCGCACGCCATCCTTCTGCAGCACCGACGCGAGCCGCGTATCGCCGATCGACGTCGCCGCGGCGGGAATGTCGACGGGCGTGGGAAGGTCGACGCGGGAGAACACGATGCCCGTGCCCGGCGCGGCGGGACGGAGCGTCAGCTCGATCTTGCGGCCCGAGTGGACACCGATACCCACGGTCTTCACGATGGATTTGATGGTGCGCTGCTTCAGCATGATGTTCTTCGTCGTGATTGAAGATATCAATCAGGAGTTATATTCGATAGGGGAGATTATAGCGTAATTCCCTATTCAGCGTAGTTTGAAACTGCGTATCAATCTGTTTCGGCTGTTTACCCGCGCCGATACGGGACGGGCCGATGCCCGGAACGGAGGCGTTTCCGGTCATCAGCCCGTGTTACAACTGCCCTGAGGCCGGTGAGCAGCGTTGCCCGCAGGCAACGGCGCACCGCACGATCAGGACGTCAACGTCGCGAGAACACTCGCCGCATCGCTCACTTCGAATTTGCCCGGCGCCTCGACGGCCAGCGTCTTGACCACACCGCCGTCAATCACCATCGCGTAGCGCAGGGAACGAATTCCCATGCCACGCGCGGACAAATCCTGCGTCAGCCCCAGCGCATGAGTGAAAGCCGCGCTGCCGTCCGCCATCATGCGCACCTTGCCCGCGGTGTGCAGATCACGTCCCCATGCGCCCATCACGAATGCGTCGTTGACGGACACGCACCAGATCTCGTCGATACCCGCCGCGCGCAGTTGCTCGGCGTGTTCGACGTAGCCCGGCACATGCTGCGCCGAGCAGGTCGGCGTGAAAGCGCCCGGCAATCCGAAGATCACCACCCGCTTTCCCGCAACCTGGTCGCGCACGCTGTAGGCGTTCGGCCCCAGCGTGCACCCTTCGCGCGCGTCGTCGATGTACTCGAACAATTGCGCGTCGGGCAGCGCGTCGCCCACTTGAATCATGGCTGGTCCCTCATAGCGATACGGTTTTTCAGCGTGTTGCGGACAGCACGGGCCATCCCGCCCCGCTTGCGCGGAGAGGGCACCTTTCCCGGCCCGGCGTCGCAATCGACGCGGCCTGTCGTGGTCCGTAGCATCCGTCACGCCGGCGATACCGCGGCAGTTTCGCCGCGGCTTCGCCTGTGTTTGCGTCAGTCAGCCTGCTTGCGCAGGAAAGCCGGGATGTCGTACGTGTCGACACCCTTCTCCTGCAGCGCCTGCACGTGCGATGCCGCGGTTTCGCGCGAATTGCGCCACACCGCCGGCGTATCGAGCGCGCCGTAGTCGGCCGTGCTGACGTGATGCGTCGGAGCGTAGCCGTGCGAAACCGCGCTGACCGGCTGGTTGTCCGTACCCGTGCGCAGCAGCGTCATCGGTGCCGATTGCTGCTTCTTCGCCGCACGGCCCAGACCCGTTGCCACGACCGTCACGCGCAGTGCATCGCCCATCGCGTCGTCGTACACCGCACCGAAGATCACCGTCGCATCTTCCGCCGCGTAGCTCTTGATCGTGTTCATCACTTCGCGCGTTTCCGACAGGCGCAGCGAACGGCTCGACGTGATGTTGACCAGCACGCCGCGCGCGCCCGACAGATCGACGCCTTCGAGCAGCGGGCTCGCCACGGCCTGTTCCGCCGCGAGGCGTGCGCGATCGACGCCGGCGACCGTCGCCGTGCCCATCATCGCCTTGCCCTGCTCGCCCATCACCGTCTTCACGTCTTCGAAGTCGACGTTCACGAGGCCATCGACATTGATGATTTCAGCAATGCCTGCAACCGCGTTGTTCAACACGTCGTCCGCGCACTGGAAGCACTTGTCCATCTCGGCATCGTCGCCCATCACGTCGAACAGCTTGTCGTTCAGAACGACGATCAGCGAGTCGACGTGATCCTCCAGTTGCTGCGAACCGGCTTCAGCGACGCGCATGCGCTTGCCGCCTTCGAACTCGAACGGCTTGCTGACGACACCCACCGTCAGGATGCCCATCTCCTTCGCGATCTGCGCAACCACCGGTGCCGCGCCCGTGCCCGTGCCACCACCCATGCCGGCCGTGATGAACACCATGTGCGCGCCGCGCAGTGCGTCGGCGATGCGCTCACGCGCTTCTTCCGCTGCCGCACGGCCCATTTCCGGCTTCGCGCCAGCGCCCAGACCCGTGTTGCCGAGCTGGATCACCGACGATGCACGCGAACGCGACAGCGCCTGCGCATCCGTGTTCATCACGATGAAGTCGACGCCCTGCACGCCGCGGTTGATCATGTGCTGGACGGCATTGCCGCCAGCGCCGCCAACGCCGACCACCTTGATGATGGTGCCGTTGGTTTCGGTTTCCAGCATTTCGAATTCCATTGTTGCCTCCGTCAAGAGAAATACTGCTACTCGGCCGTTATTCGGCAGGAGATCGGGCAACCCCCTGTCGCGCGCCAGCCGCCGGCACCGGCGCGAATTTCGATTCGGTTCGTCAGAAGTTGCTCAGGAACCATTCCTTCATCCGCGAGAACACCTGCCCCGCGTTTCCGGACTGCACGGCGACCTTGCGGCCGCGCATGCGCTGAGCACTGCCTTCGACGAGCAGCCCCATCGCCGTCGAGTAGCGCGGATTGCGCACGACGTCGGAGAGGCCGCCTGCATATTCCGGCGCGCCGATGCGCACCGGTTTCAGGAAAATGTCTTCGCCGAGCTCGACCATGCCGGGCATCATCGACGCCCCGCCGGTAATGACCACGCCGGAGCTCAGCAGTTCTTCGTAACCCGATTCGCGCACGACCTGCTGCACGAGCGAGAACAGTTCCTCGACACGCGGCTCGATCACGGCTGCGAGCGCCTGGCGCGACAGCGTGCGCGGGCCGCGTTCGCCGAGGCCCGGCACTTCCACCATTTCGTCCGGATCGGCGAGCGCCTGCTTGGCAATGCCGTAGCCGACCTTGATGTCTTCCGCATCCGGCGTCGGCGTGCGCAGCGCCATCGCGATGTCGCTCGTGATCTGGTCGCCGGCGATCGGAATCACCGCGGTGTGACGGATCGCGCCTTCGGCGAAGATCGCGATGTCCGTCGTGCCGCCGCCGATGTCGACCAGCACTACGCCGAGATCCTTCTCGTCTTCCGTCAGCACGGCCAGCGACGACGCGAGCGGCTGCAGGATCAGGTCGTTCACTTCGAGCCCGCAACGGCGCACGCACTTGACGATGTTCTGCGCGGCACTCACCGCGCCCGTCACGATGTGCACCTTCACTTCCAGCCGGATGCCGCTCATGCCGATCGGCTCGCGCACGTCTTCCTGGCCGTCGATGATGAATTCCTGCGTGAGGATGTGCAGCACCTGCTGGTCGGTCGGGATGTTGATCGCCTTCGCGGTCTCGATCACGCGCGCAACGTCGGTCTGCGTGACTTCCTTGTCCTTGATCGCGACCATCCCGCTCGAGTTGAAGCTGCGGATGTGGCTGCCCGCGATCCCCGTGAACACGTTGGTGATCTTGCAGTCGGCCATCAGCTCGGCTTCCTCGAGCGCGCGCTGGATCGACTGCACGGTGGCCTCGATGTTGACCACCACACCTTTCTTCAGACCCTTCGACTCGCTCTGGCCGAGACCGATCACCTCGTAGTGGCCTTCGCCCTTCAGCTCGGCGACGATGGCCACCACCTTCGACGTGCCGATGTCGAGGGAAACCAGCAGATCCTTGTAGTCTTTGCTCATAAAGTGCTCTTGCGTGTGATCTCTCGTTACTTCTTGCGCTTGTCGGTATCGGTCAGGAACCGCATGCCTGCCGCGCGAATCGCGAATCCGTTCGGATAACGCAGGTCCGCGTACTCGATGTCGTTGCCCCAGCGCTCCGTGACAGCCGGCCATGCGGCAACCAGGCGCTGGCTCCGGTCATGCAGCGACTCGCTGTTGCGTTCCTTGCCCAGCTCGACCTGCATGCCGTTCGACAGCTTCACCGTCCACGCGTACCGCGCCGACAGCGTCACTTCTTCCGGCGCCGCCTTCAGCGGCGCAAACCATTTCCCGAAGTCGCGATACCGCGTGACGACTTCCTTCGCACTGCCCTCCGGGCCGTCGAACGCCGGCAGTTCCTGCTCCAGCTCGCCCTGGTTCGCGGTGAACAGTTCGCCGTCGACACTCACGAGCTGGTCGCTGCCCCAGGTCCCGAGCGGTTTGTACTCCTCGAGCGTGACAGCCAGCGCATTCGGCCACACCCGGCGCACGCTCGCGTGGCGCACCCAGGGCATCTGCTCGAACGCGCCGCGTGCCGCATCGAGATCGACCGTGAAGAAATTGCCCTTCAGCCGGCCGACCACGCCCGCGCGCACCGTCGGTGAATTGATGTGCTCGGTGTCGCCGTCGATCCGGATTTCCCGCAGCGCGAACGTCGGGCGCTGGATCAGCCAGTAGCAACCGGCCGCCGCCAACACGAGCAGCAACAGCGCGTACAGCGCGCTGGCGGCAAGGTTGAGTTGGCGAACGTTGTTCCACATACGTCGTTCCGTTCCTGCGTCAGTCGTTGAGCGTGAGCGACAGCACCTTCACGACCAGCTCCGAATAGCTGATGCCGACCGCGCGCGCGGCCTTCGGCGGCAGCGAGTGGTCAGTCATGCCCGGCGCGGTGTTCACTTCCAGGAAGTACGCGTTGCCGTCGGCGTCGAGCATGAAATCCGCGCGGCCCCAGTCGGTGCAGCCGAGCACGTCGAACGCACGGCGCGCGATGCGCTTGAGCTCCGCTTCCTTGTCGGCGGGCAGCCCGCACGGAATCAGGTATTGCGTGTCGTCGGCGACGTACTTCGCGTGATAGTCGTAGAACTCGCCGGCCGGCACGATCTTGATCACCGGCAGGTCGAGATCGCCAGCGATGCAGGCGGTGTATTCGCCGCCGCCCTCGATGCTCTTCTCGACGATCACGATCGGGTCATGCTTCGCGGCTTCCGCGAGCGCAGCCGGCAGCGCGTCGGCCGTCTTCACTTTCAGCACCGCCACGCTCGAGCCCTCGCTCGCCGGCTTCACGAACAGCGGCAGGCCGAGCTTCGCGACGATGTCCGTCGCGCGCGCCGCGAGGTCGTCGCCGCGCAGCACCGTCTCGAACGGCGGCGTCGGCACGCCCGTCTGCTGCCACACGAGCTTCGTGCGGAACTTGTCGAGGCCGAGCGCCGACCCGAGCACGCCGCTGCCCGTGTAACGAATGCCGTAGAAATCGAGCGCGCCCTGGATCTGGCCGTTCTCGCCGTAGCCGCCATGCAGCGCGTTGAACGCGCGCACGAACCCTTCATCCTTCAGCGCCGCCAGCGGGTGCTCGGCCGGGTCGAACGGGTGCGCGTCGATGCCCGCGTCGCGCAGGCCCTGCAGCACGAGCTTGCCCGACGTGAGCGACACCTCGCGCTCCGAGGACTCGCCGCCGAACAACACCGCCACCTTGCCGAAACGTTTCGGATCAATCCCGCTCATGTCATGCCTTCTGTTGAGTGTGCTGCGCGACCTTCGCCGGCACGCCGCCGATCGAACCCGCACCCATCGTGATCACCACGTCGCCGTTTTGCGCGACCTTCGCCAATGCGTCCGGCACGTCGTCAACCGTCGCGACGAATACCGGGTCAACCTTTCCTACCGCGCGCAACGCACGCGACAGCGCTTCGCCGTTGGCGGTCGAGATCGCCGCCTCGCCGGCCGCGTAGACTTCCGTCAGCACCAGCGCGTCGACCGTCGACAGCACGTTGACGAAATCGTCGAAGCAATCGCGCGTACGCGTGTAGCGGTGCGGCTGGAACGCCAGCACGAGGCGGCGGCCCGGGAACGCGCCACGCGCGGCCGCGATCGTCGCGGCCATCTCGACCGGGTGATGGCCGTAGTCGTCGATCAGCGTGTATTGGCCGCCGTCCGCCGTCGGCACCTCGCCGTAGCGCTGGAAGCGCCGGCCGACGCCGTTGAATTCCGCGAGCGCCTGCTGGATCGCATCGTCCGTCACGCCGAGATCGGTCGCGATCGCGATCGCCGCGAGCGCATTCTGCACGTTGTGCAGGCCCGGCAGGTTCAGCACGATCGCGAGCGGCGCGCGCCCTTCACGAATCACCGTGAAATGCATGCGGCCGTCGCGCGCGTCGATGTCTTCCGCGCGCACCTGCGCGTCCGGCGACAGGCCGTAGCGCACGACCGGCTTCGAGATGAACGGGATGATCTGCCGCACGTTCGGATCGTCGACGCACACGACCGCGCTGCCGTAGAACGGCAGGCGCTGCGTGAATTCGATGAACGCCTGCTTGAGCCGCGCGAAATCGTGGCCGTAGGTGTCCATGTGGTCGGCGTCGATGTTCGTGATGACTTCGATCACCGGATACAGGTTCAGGAACGACGCGTCCGACTCGTCGGCCTCGGCGACGATGAAATCGCCCGTGCCGAGCCGCGCGTTCGCGCCGGCGCTGATCAGCCGGCCGCCGATCACGAAGGTCGGATCGAGCCCGCCCGCCGCGAGCACGCTCGCGACGAGGCTCGTCGTCGTGGTCTTGCCGTGCGTGCCGGCGATCGCGATGCCCTGCTTCAGGCGCATCAGCTCGGCCAGCATCACCGCGCGCTGAACGATCGGCACGCGCTTCGCGCGCGCGGCCAGCACTTCCGGGTTGTCCGAACGCACGGCCGTCGACACGACGACCGCGTTCGCGCCCTCGATGTTCACCGCGTCATGGCCGATCGCGATCCGTGCGCCGAGCGCCTGGAGACGATCGGTCACCGCGTTGCGCGACAGGTCCGAGCCGCTGACCTCGTAGCCGAGGTTAACGAGCACCTCGGCGATGCCGCTCATGCCCGCGCCGCCGATGCCGACGAAATGAATGTGTTTGACGATGTGTTTCATTGCAGTTGTTCCAGGTTCGCGCCAGCCGCCTTCGCGCACACGCGCGCGACTTCGTCGGTGGCCTCGGGCTTCGCCAGCGAGCGCGAACGTTCCGCCATGTCCGCGAGCGATGCCCGCGACTGGCCGCGCAGCCAGTCGGCGAGCAGTTCCGCCGACAGGTCGCGTTGTTGCACCAATACCGCCCCGCCCGCATCGGCGAGGAACGCTGCGTTGGTCGTCTGGTGATCGTCGACCGCGTACGGGAACGGCACGAACAGCGCCGCCACGCCCACCGCCGCGATCTCCGACACCGTCATCGCTCCCGACCGGCAGATCACGAGATCCGCCGCCGCATACGCGGCCGCCATGTCGTCGATGAACGGCACGAGCCGCACGTCTTCGCCGGCCGCGAAACCGGCCGCTTCGTAATTCGTCTTCAATGCTTCGATGTGCTTCGCGCCGGCCTGATGCACGATGCGCGGGCGTTCGCCCGGCGTCAGCATCGCCAGCGCGCGCGGCACGACTTCGTTCAACGCGGCCGCACCGAGGCTGCCGCCGACGACCAGCACGTTCAGCGGGCCACTGCGCGCCGCATAGCGTGCTTTGGGCGCTTCCGTGCGCGCAAGTTCCGCGCGAATCGGGTTGCCCGTCCATTCCGCGTGCGGCAACGCACCGGGGAACGCGACGAGTACGCGTTTCGCGATTTTCGCGAGCACCTTGTTCGTCAGGCCCGCGATCGAGTTCTGTTCATGCAGCACGAGCGGGCGCCCCGACAGCGCAGTCATCACGCCCGCCGGGAACGTGATGTAGCCGCCCATCCCGAGTACGACGTCGGGCCGCACGCGGCGCAGCGCGGCAAGGCTCTGACCGCATGCGCGCAGCAGGTTGAACGGCAGCGTCAGCTTGGTCTTCAGGCCCTTGCCGCGCAGCCCGCCGAAGCGCACGTATTCCATCGGAATGCCGTGCTTCGGCACGAGCGTCGCTTCCATCCCGGCCGGATTGCCGAGCCACACGACGCGCCAGCCCGCCGCTTCCATCCGGTGCGCGACCGCGAGCCCCGGGAACACGTGGCCCCCGGTGCCGCCTGCCATCACCATCAGCGTGCGTTGCGACGCGGTCATACCTTCCCTCCGCGCATCAGCACCCGGTTTTCGTAGTCGACCCGCAGCAGCACCGCGAGCGCGACGCAGTTCAGCAAGATGCCCGAGCCGCCGTAGCTCACGAGCGGCAGCGTCAGGCCCTTGGTCGGCAGCAGCCCGAGGTTCACGCCCATGTTGATGAAAGTCTGCGCGCCGAACCAGATGCCGATGCCCTTCGCGGTCAGGCCCGCGAACGTGCGATCGAGCGCGAGCGCCTGGCGGCCGATCTCGAACGAGCGGCGCACGATCCAGTAGAACAGCAGGATCACGACCAGCACGCCGACGAAACCGAGCTCCTCGCCGATCACCGCAAGGATGAAGTCGGTATGTGCTTCCGGCAGGTAGTTCAGCTTCTCGACGCTGCCGCCAAGACCGACGCCGAACCACTCGCCGCGGCCGAACGCGATCAGCGAGTGCGTGAGCTGGTACGCCTTGCCCTGCGCGTAGCGCTCGTCCCACGGATCGAGGTACGCAAAGATCCGCTCGCGACGCCACGGCGACAGCCACACCAGCATCGTGAAGGTGCCGACCGCCGTCGCGACGAGGCCGCCGAACAGCTTGCCGTTCACGCCGCCGAGGAACAGCACGCCCATCGCGATCGCCGCGACCACCATGAACGCGCCCATGTCCGGCTCGAGCAGCAGCAGCGCACCGACCAGGCCGACCGCGAACGCCATCGGCAGAAAGCCCTTGGCGAAGCTCTGCATGTATTCCTGCTTGCGCACCGTGTAGTTCGCCGCGTAGATCGTCACCGCGAGCTTCATGATTTCCGACGGCTGCATGTTCGTGATGCCGAGCGGGATCCAGCGGCGCGCGCCGTTCACGCCCTTGCCGATGTGCGGAATCAGCACGATCACGAGGCCGACGAGCGCGATCAGGAAGAGATGCGGCGCGTATTTATCCCACGTCGACACCGGCACGCGGAATGCGATCACCGCCGCGATGAACGCGACGACGAGCGAGATGCAGTGACGCATCAGGAACGCGTAATCGTGATACGACGCGTATTTCGGCGAATCGGGCATCGCGATCGACGCCGAGTACACCATCACGACGCCGAGCCCGAGCAGCGCGATCGCGACCCACAGCAGCGAATAGTCGAAGTCGAGCATCCGCGAACGGCTCGGGCGCACGCCGTTGACGACGCTCGCGAGGCCGCCCGTCGCGGCACGTGTGGCCGACGCGACGCGGCCGCCCGCGGCATTGCCGCCGGTGTCGCGGCGATCGTTGAAACGGGAGACGAGGCGATCGGACCAGCTCATGGCGTCGCTCCTTTGTCGATGGCGATTTCGTCGACCGCCGCGCGGAATACATCCGCGCGATGGGCGTAGTTCCTGAACATGTCGAGGCTCGCGCAGGCGGGCGACAGCAGCACTGCATCGCCCGGTTCGGCGAGGTCGGCCGCCGCATGCACCGCGCCTTCGAGCGTCGCGTGGTCGGCGAGCGGCACGCCCGTTTCGGCGAGCGTGTCGCGAATCGCCGGTGCGTCACGGCCGATCAGCATCACCGCACGGCACCAGCGCGCGACCGGCGCGACCAGCGGCGCGAAGTCCTGACCCTTGCCGTCGCCGCCCGCGATCAGCACGATCTTCTGCGCGAGCCCGTCGAGCGCGGCAACCGTCGCGCCGACGTTCGTACCCTTGCTGTCGTCGACGTAATCCACGTCGTCGATCGTCGCGATCACTTCGACGCGGTGCGCCTCGCCGCGGTATTCGCGCAGCGCGTGCAGCAGCGGCGCGGCCGGCAGGTCGATCGCGCGTGCGAGCGCGAATGCGGCCAGCGCATTCGCCGCGTTGTGCAGCCCGCGGATGCGCAGCGCGTCGGCCGGCATCAGGCGCTTCTGCGCGATGTCGGGTGTATGTGCGTCGCGCTTGCGCCGGCGGCTCGTCGTCGCGACTTCATCCGGCGCGTCGCGATCGACGGCTTCGACCAGCCACGCGATGCCGTTGTCGCGCGACAGCCCGTAGTCGCCGTCCTGCACCGGTTCGTTCAGGCCGAACGTGACCGTGCGCGGGGCATCCGCCGCACCGGCTGCCGGCGCGAACTTCATCACGGCCGCATCGTCGCGGTTCAGCACGCGCGTCGTCGTCGCGCCGAAGATCCGGCCCTTTGCCTGCGCGTATGCGTCGAAGCTGCCGTGCCAGTCGAGGTGGTCCTGCGTGATGTTGAGGATCGCGGCCGCATCGGGCGCGAACGTGCGCGCGGTCTCGAGCTGGAAGCTCGACAGTTCGAGCACCCACACGTCGGGCAGCGTGGTTTCGTCGATCGCACCGGCGAGCCGGTCGAGCATCGCGGGGCTGATGTTGCCCGCGACAGCGACCTTCTTGCCCGAGCGCTGGCACAGCAGGCCCGTGAGGCTCGTCGTCGTGGTCTTGCCATTGGTGCCCGTGATCGCGAGCACCTTCGGCTGGTAACCGCTCGTGCCGAGCGCGCGCAGCGCCTGCGCGAAGAATTCCAGCTCGCCCCACACCGCGACGCCCTGCTCGTTCGCGGCCGCGACCAGCGCCGCGAGTGCCGGTTCGAGCGGCGACAGCCCCGGGCTCAGCCCGACGAGCTCGACGCCGCCGTCGAGCAGCGCGGGCGTGAACGCCCCGCCGACGAATTCCGCATCGATGCCTTCGGCCTGCAGCGCGGCAAGGTTCGGCGGCGCCTCGCGGGTATCGGCAATACGCAGCCGGCACCCGTGCCTCGCGCACCATCGCGCGATCGCGAGACCCGATTCCCCGAGCCCCAGTACGAGCACCATCGGCCGTTGCCGATCTCCAAACATCTCGCCAGACATCCTTGTTACCTTTCCTTTACCGCAGCTTGAGGGTGGTCAGACCGAACAGGCACAGCATCAGCGTGATGATCCAGAAACGCACGACCACCTGCGTTTCCTTCCAGCCGGACAGTTCGAAATGGTGATGCAGCGGCGCCATCTTCAGCAGACGCCGTCCTTCGCCGTAGCGCTTCTTCGTGTACTTGAACCACGACACCTGCAGCATCACCGACAACGTTTCCGCAACGAAGATGCCGCCCATGATGAACAGCACGATTTCCTGGCGCACGATCACCGCGACCGTGCCGAGCGCGCCGCCGAGCGCCAGCGCGCCGACATCGCCCATGAACACCTGCGCGGGGTGCGTGTTGTACCAGAGGAACGCGAGCCCTGCCCCACCCATCGCGGAACAGAAGATCAGCAATTCGCCCGCGCCCGGAATGTGCGGGAACAGCAGGTATTTTGAATAGACCGCGCTGCCCATCACGTACGCGAACACACCCAGCGACGCGCCGACCAGCACGACCGGCATGATCACGAGACCGTCGAGGCCGTCGGTCAGGTTCACCGCGTTACTCGCGCCGACGATCACGAAATAGGTCAGCACGATGAAGCCCCAGACGCCGAGCGGATAGCTGATCGACTTCAGGAACGGCAGCATCAGGTCGGCACGCGCCGGCAGCCCCATCGACAGGCCGCTCCGCACCCATGCCATGAACAGGTCGAACACGCGCACGTTGTTCGCCTCGGACACGCTGAATGCGAGGTAGACGGCCGCGAACAACCCGATCACCGATTGCCAGAAATACTTCTCGCGCGACGACATCCCGCGCGGGTCCTTGTGGACGACCTTGCGGTAATCGTCGACCCAGCCGATCACGCCGAAACCGAACGTGACGAGCATCACGATCCAGATGAAACGGTTCGTCAGGTCGCCCCACAGCAGCGTCGCGACCGCGATGCCGATCAGGATCAGCACGCCGCCCATCGTCGGCGTGCCGGACTTGACGAGGTGCGTCTGCGGGCCGTCCTTGCGCACGGCCTGGCCGACCTTCATTTGCGTCAGCTTGCGGATCACCCACGGTCCGCACACGAGCCCGATCCCGAGCGCGGTGATGGTGGCCATCACCGCACGGAACGTGAGGTACGTGAACAAGCGCAAAAAGCTTGCGTCTCCTTGCAGCCATTGCGCCAGCGCCAGCAGCATGCTTCCTTCCTTCTACTCAGTGTGCAGCGGGCGACGTGCCCGCTGCGGGTTGGTTCGTCAGCGCGTCGACCACGCGCTCCATCTTCATGTACCGCGAGCCCTTCACGAGCAGCGTCGCCTGCGCGCCGTAGCCCGCCGCGAGCAGTGCGCCGACCAGCGCGCCGACGTCGCCGAAATGGCGGGCCGTGTCGCCGTACGCCGTGCAGGCATCGCGCGACGCATCGCCGAGCGCGAACAGCGCATCGATCCCGCGCTCGCGCGCGTAGGCACCGACCTCGCGATGGAAGGCCGGCCCTTCGTCGCCGACCTCGCCCATGTCACCGATCACCAGCACGCGCGGCGCCGGTTGCGCGGCGAGCACGTCGATCGCGGCACGCATCGAATCGGGATTCGCGTTGTACGTATCGTCGACGACCGTTGCACCCGCGAGGCTGCCTGCGATCGCCTGTTTCACCTGCAGCCGGCCCTTGACCGACTCGAACGATTCGAGACCCTGCTTGATCGCCGACAGCGCAACGCCGGCGCCCAGCGCCGCGGCCGTGGCGGCCAGCGCGTTGCGCGCGTTGTGCTCGCCGAGCGCGCGCAGCCGCACCGTGACGGCGCCCGCGGGCGTGTCGATCGCGAGTTCGCCGCCGTGCAGACGGCCCGTGACCTGTGCGTCGTTCTGCCGTTCGGCATCGTGCAGCGCGAAATCGAGGATCCGGTTGCCGGTCGCCGCGACGCGCCAGATGCCCGCATACGCGTCGTCGGCCGGGAACACCGCAACGCCGTCCGGCGGCAGCGCGTGAATCACGGCCGCGTGCTCGAGCGCAACGGCTTCGACCGTCGCCATGAACTCCTGGTGCTCGCGCTGCGCGTTGTTGACAAGCGCGACCGTCGGCGCCGTGAGGCGCGCCAGGACTTCGGTCTCGCCCGGGTGGTTCATTCCGATCTCGATCACCGCGAGACGATGCGCGGCCGACAGGCGCAGCAGCGTCAGCGGCAGGCCGACGTCGTTGTTCAGGTTGCCGGCCGTCGCGAGCCGCGCGTCGGCGCCGACCGCCGCCGCGAAGATCGACGCGATCATTTCCTTGACGGTCGTCTTGCCGTTGCTGCCCGTCACCGCGACGATCGGCAGCGCGAATCGTTTGCGCCAGCCGTGTGCGAGTGCGCCGAGCGCGGCACGCGTTTCGCCGCCCTCGATCGCCGGCATCGTGACGCCGGCCGGCACGTGCGCGACGAGCGCCGCTGCCGCACCGCGCGCAGCGACATCGCCGAGGAAGTCGTGCGCGTCGAAGCGCTCGCCTTTCAGCGCGACGAACAGGTCGCCGGGGCCGGCCGTGCGGCTGTCCGTCGACACGCGATCGAACGTGACACTCGCGTCGCCGTGGACGGTTGCACCGGGAATCAGGCGAACGGCTTCGCCGAGACTGAGCATCGTCATTCGGCGCCTCCCTTGCCGTGCGTCGCGCGCGCTGCCAGCGCAAGCCGCGCGTGATCTTGGTCGGAGAACGTGCGTTTCTTGCCCATGATTTCCTGCGTGGCCTCGTGGCCCTTGCCGGCCAGCACGACGACATCCTCGCGTGCCGCGCCGCGCACGGCCTGCAGGATCGCGCTCGCGCGATCCTCGATACGACGGGCGTGATCAGGGGCGGTCATGCCCGCGACGACCTGGTCGATGATGCGCTGCGGATCCTCGCTGCGCGGGTTGTCGCTCGTGACGACGGCCTCATCGGCGAGCCGCTCCGCGATCGCGCCCATCAGCGGGCGCTTCGTCGCATCGCGATCGCCGCCGCAACCGAACATGCAGACGAGCCGGCCGCCGCGCGCCGTAGCAATCGGGCGCAGCGCGTCGAGCGTCTTTTCGAGCGCGTCGGGCGTATGGGCGTAGTCGATCACGACGAGCGGTTCGTCGTTCTGCAGCCGGCCGCCGAGCCGCTGCATCCGGCCGTTGACGGACTCGAGCCGCGCGATCTCGGCGAGCGCCGCGTCGAACGGCACGTCGGCCGCGAGCAACGAACCGAGCACGGCGAGCAGGTTGCTGACGTTGAACGTGCCGAGCGTGCCGACCTCGACGTCGGCATCGCCCCACGACGAACGCAGGCGGAACGCCGTGCCGGTCGCGGTGGCACGCACGTCGATCGCGACCAGTTCGCGATCGACGTCGGGCGCCGGTGCATCGCCGATCCCGTACGCGATCGTGCGTACGCGGCCGGCCAGTTTCTCGAGCAGGCGCTGGCCGGCTGCGTCGTCGCGGTTGACGACCGCCGCGCGCAGGCCGCGCCATGCGAACAGCTTCGCCTTCGCGGCCTCGTACGCATCGAACGTGCCGTGATAGTCGAGGTGATCCTGCGTGAGGTTCGTAAACACCGCGATGTCGAAGGCCGTACCGTTCACGCGCCCCTGGTGCAGCGCGTGCGACGACACTTCCATCGCCACGGCCTTCGCGCCCGCGTCGCGCAACTGCGCGAGGCTGCGCTGCAGTTGCGGCGCGTCGGGGGTCGTGAAACCCGTCGGCACGAGCTGGCCGGGCATCCCGGTACCGAGCGTGCCGATCACCGCGCACGGCTGGTGCAGCGCCGTCAGCGCGGTGGCGATCCATTGCGTGCACGAGGTCTTGCCGTTCGTGCCGGTCACACCCACCGCGAGCAGGCTGTCGCTCGGATCGCCGTACCAACCGCTGGCGATCTCGCCGGCGAGCTGGTCGAGCGCCGGCACGGCCAGTGCGACGGGCACCGCCGGCGCCGCGTCCAGCCCTTCCGGCTGATACAGCACGGCAGCCGCACCGCGCGCGACGGCGTCGACGATGAAGGCACGATTGTCGGCCCCGTCGACTGCATACGCGACAAACACGTCGCCAGCCTTGAGGCTGCGCGTGTCGGCATGCAGTTGCGCGGCGGGGGCCACATGCTGACGCAGCCACGCAAGCGCGGCTGCGATCTGCTGATGCGCCGGATGGGAACTGCGAGCGGCGCTCATCGAACAACTCCTGGTGAATTACGCGTCGTGCTGGACACGATCATATGCTTCGCACCGCTCCCCGCGGCCAGCTTTTGCGGCCCCGTTGCGGAAGGTGCTGCCGGCGAATCGTCAGACACGACGAGCTGCTTGATCGGCATGTTCGGCGGCACATTCAGCGCACGCATCGTGTCGCCGGCGATCGCCGAGAATACGGGGCCGGACACCTGGCCGCCGAAGTGGCTGCCGGCGGTCGGCTCGTCGACCGATACCGCGACGACGATGCGCGGATTCGGCATCGGCGCCATCCCGACGAACGACGCGCGGTACTTGCGCGTGTAGCCGTGACCTTCGTGCTTGTACGCGGTACCGCTCTTGCCGCCGACGCGATAGCCCGGCACGGCCGCATCCGGCGACGTGCCGCCCGGCGCCACCACCGTCTCGAGCATCGCACGCACTTCGCGCGCGGTGGTCGGGTTGAACACCTGCGTACCCACGACCGGCTGGTTGGGGTCGGTCTTGAAAATGGTCACGGGCATCAGCTCGCCGTCATGCGCGATCGCCGTGTAGGCGCGCGCGAGCTGGAACAGCGACACCGACAGGCCGTAGCCGTACGACATCGTCGCCTGTTCGATGCGACGCCAGCTCTTCCACGGACGCAGGCGGCCGGCCACCGCACCCGGGAACCCGACCTTCGGCGCCTGGCCGAGGCCGATGCTCGTATACATATTCCACATTTCCTCGGGCCGCATCGTCATTGCGATCTTCGTCGCGCCGATGTTGCTCGACTTCTGGATCACACCGCCGACCGTCAGCGTGCCGAAACCCGCGTCGTCGGTGATCGGCGCGCCGTCGAGCACGAAGTGCCCGTTGCCCGTCTCGACGAGCGTGTTCGGCGTCACGCGGTGCAGGTCGAGCGCGAGCGACACCGTAAACGGCTTCATGATCGAGCCCGGCTCGAACACGTCGGTCATGATCCGGTTGCGCAACTGCTCGCCCGTCATGCGCGAGCGGTCGTTCGGGTTGTACGTCGGGTAGTTGACGAGCGCGAGCACCTCGCCGGTGCGCACGTCGACGACCATCGCCGCGCCGGCCTTCGCCTTGAACTTCTCGACGGCGGCCTTCAGGTTCGCGTACGCGATGTACTGGATCTTGCTGTCGATCGACAGGTCGACGTCGGTGCCGTTGTGCGGCGGGATCTGCTCAGCGACGTCCTCGACGATGTGCCCCATCCGGTCCTTGATCACGCGACGCACGCCCGACGTGCCGGACAGCATCTTCTGGTCGCCCAGCTCGACACCCTCTTGCCCTTCGTCCTCGACGTTCGTGAAGCCGATCAGGTGAGCGGTGATCTCGCCTTCCGGATAGAAGCGCTTGTATTCGTTGCGCTGATAGATACCGGGGATATCGAGCGCAGCGACCTTGTCGGCGACGCCGATCGGCACCTGACGCTTGACGTAGACGAAACCCTTGTCTTCCGACAGCTTCACGCGCAGTTCCTTCGACGTCATGCCGAGGAGCTTGCCGAGCTGGTTGACCTTGTCGGCGTCGAGATCGTCCGGCACCGCGTCGGGAATCGCCCAGATCGCGCGCACGGGCAGGCTCGTCGCGAGCACGAGCCCGTTACGGTCGAGGATCTTGCCGCGCGTCGCCGGCAGATCGATCGTGCGCTGGTAGCGGCTTTCGCCCTGCTTCCGATAGAACGCGTTGCCGGGGCCCTGGATCCAGAACGCGCGCGCGGCCAGCGCGACGAACGCCATGAACAGCAGGAACACGACGAACTTCGAGCGCCACATCGGGAGATGCACGCCCAGCACGGGGCTCGACGAGAACTTCACGTTCTGGCGCTTCTGGGACGGCTTCATCGCGCGCCTCCCTTGCCCTTGCCGGCCGTGTCCCCGGAAGCCGGGATCGGCGCATCGATCGCCTTCGCAGCGCCCGGCGGCAGCGTCAGGTATTGCGTGCGGCCGGTCGTGATCGGCTGCATCTTCAGCGAGTCGTTCGCAAGCTGCTCGATGCGTGAGGTCTTCGACAGCGCGCTCTGCTGATACTGAAGCTGCGCGTAGTCCTGCTGGAGCTGACGCTCCTGCGACTGCGCACGCTGCAGCTGGATGAAGATCTGGCGCTGCTGGTTCGTCGAATTGACGACCGACAGCGCGCACCCCATCACGATGATCAGCAGGAAGATATTGAAGCGGCTCATGGCGTGACGCGCTCCGCGATGCGCATCACGGCCGAGCGGGCGCGCGGATTCGCAGCGACTTCCGCTTCACTCGGAAACTGGCGGCTGATGATCTTGAGCGGCGGGCTCGGGAGATCGACGGCGCGGATCGGCAGGCGACGATCGACCGCAGGCGCACTCGCGTGCGCCTGCATGAATCGCTTGACGATCCGGTCCTCGAGTGAATGAAAGCTGATGACCACCAGCCGCCCCCCTTGCTCCAGCAACGACAGTGCCGCGTCTAGTACGACTTGCAGGTCCGCAAGCTCTTGATTGACGTGAATCCGTATAGCCTGAAAGGTGCGGGTTGCCGGATCCTTGCCCTTCTCACGGGTTTTGACGACGTGACCCACGATTTGGGCAAGCTCGCCCGTGGTGTCGAGAGGCCCAAGACGGTCGGACTCTGCCCGGCGAGCAACAAGCGCCTTTGCAATCTGAAAAGCAAACCGTTCTTCCCCATAATCCCGTATCACCTCCGTCAATTCCTGCACCGAAGCCCGTGCGAGCCATTCCGCCGCCGACTCGCCGCGCGTCGGATCCATCCGCATGTCCAGCGGACCATCGGCGCGGAAGCTGAAGCCACGCGCCGGATCGTCCACCTGCGGCGAGGACACGCCCAGGTCAAGCAACACACCCGACACCTTCTCGACGCCGCGCGCCGCAAGCGCGTCGCGCATCGATGCAAAGCTGTCATGCACGATCGAGAAGCGCGCATCCTCGATGCCCTGCGCCGTCTCGATCGCCCTCGGATCCTTGTCGAACGCGATCAGCCGCCCGGCCGCCGCCAGCCGCGCGAGCACCGCGCGGCTATGGCCGCCGCGTCCGAACGTACCGTCGACATAGATGCCGTCCGGTCGCGTCACGAGCGATTCGACCGCTTCGTCCAACAACACTGTCCGATGCTGCAATTCGTTTCCCATCGCGGGCGTCTCCGTCACCGCAATCAGAACGTGAAATTCTTCAGCGCGTCGGGCATGCCCTGCGCCATCGCTGCCTGCTCCTTCGCGTTGTAGGTCTGCGAATCCCACAGCTCGAAGTGACTACCCATTCCCAACAACATGACTTCCTTTTCCAGTCCGGCTGCCATGCGCAGCTCGGGCGATACGAGAATCCGGCCGGCGCTATCGAGATCGACATCCATCGCGTTGCCGAGAAAAATGCGCCGCCACCAGTGCGCGTCCATCGGCAGCGCGGCGATCTTGGCGCGGAATACTTCCCATTCGGGGCGCGGAAACAGCAACAGGCAGCCGTCCGGGTGCTTGGTCACAGTCACCCGTCCTTCTGCCTGTCCTTGCAGCGCTTCGCGATAGCGAGCCGGCACCGACATCCGCCCTTTCGCATCGAGCGTCAGCGCCGACGCCCCTTGGAACACTTTCCGCTCTCCCGTTCAGGGCACCGAAGCACCCGCTCCATGCTGAGAATTTAGCCGGAATAGCCCGCTAAATCACACAAAAATACACTTTCTCACACTGTCTCCCACTTTAGAGGAAGGGTGTGGCACGGTCAAGGGAGCGGCCCGCTTTTTTGACGAATTTTGTTAGTTAGAACAAGGACTTACGCGCACATGCTCATGCGACCCCTCATACCAAAAACCGTTATAAATGAATGAGCTAGTGCAACTTGTGAAGGTGATACGTGAGAAAGACGGGCCAGAGGGGTGTGCGGACGGGGCTTTCGGGGGCGGGAAAACGAGGAATAAACGGGCGGTATCAGGGGCAGGAAACCGGGGCGGCGTCCCACGTCGCCCCGGTGCGAATCTCACAGATAGTACGCAGTGCTCGTCATGACTTTCGACGCCGCGCGCATCAGCATCCGCGCGGGCAGCGGCAACTCGATTCCGCCGGCGTCGGCCGCCGCCTTGCCGTGTTTCACTTCGTCGATACGCATCTGGTCGACGATCGCGCGCGACGCAGTATCGGCCGCCGGCAGCTCGGACATATGACCTTCGAGATGGCTCTCGACCTGGCGCTCGGTCTCGGCCATGAAGCCGAGGCTGACCTTGTCGCCAAGCGCGCCGGCCGCCACGCCGATCGCGAGCGAACCCGCATACCAGAGCGGGTTCAGCAGGCTCGGACGCGAGTCGAGCTCTTTCAGGCGGTGCGCGGTCCACGCGAGGTGGTCCTCCTCCTCCCGCGCGGCCTCTTCGAACATCGCCTTCGCCGACGCCGTGCGCGCGGTGAGTTTCTGCGCCTGGTAGAGCGCCTGCGCGCAGACCTCGCCGACGTGGTTCACGCGCATCAGCCCGGCGGCATGCGTGCGCTCCGCAGGCGTCAGTTCGACGGCCGGCGCCTCGGCCGGTGCGGGCACCGGGCGGCTCATCCGGCTAATGCCGGTCAGCGATCGCAGGCCGCGATCGAATTCGCTGATCAGTTCATCAAACACCATCCTGTTCTCCTGGCTGCAGGTGCTGCCGCGAGCGGCAAGGGCACGAGTCCGCTGCGTAACCGACTTGATTATTCAGCGGAAATTGCGGTTAACCCGTGATTTTAACCATTGTTGCATAAAGGAAACATGGCGGCCTTGAGCTGCGGCATTTCGCTTTGTGGCAAAAAACGGTTTTGCTACATTACGTCCGACTTCTTGCGAAGTTGATGGGGCCCGTCAACAGAACATAACTATCTGCCCCGCCAGAATAATTCAGTGAATTTTGGAGATCCGTTAATGAAAAAGTCGCTTCTCGCGCTCGTCGCGCTGGGCGCGTTCGCTGGCGCTGCCCATGCGCAAAGCAGCGTGACGCTTTACGGCATCATCGATGAAGGCCTGCTCTTCAACAACAACGCAGGCGGCAAGCACCTGTACAGCATGGCAAGCGGCGTGATGCAAGGCAGCCGCTTCGGCATGCGCGGCACCGAAGACCTCGGTGGCGGCCTGAAGGCGATCTTCACCCTCGAAAACGGTTTCGACGTGAATAGCGGCAAGCTCGGTCAGGGCGGCCTGATGTTCGGTCGTCAGGCTTATGTCGGCCTGTCGAGCCAGTACGGTACGGTCACGCTGGGTCGTCAATACGACTCCGTCGTCGACTTCGTCGGCCCGCTCGAGGCAGGCGACCAGTGGGGCGGCTACATCGCTGCTCACCCGGGCGACCTGGACAACTTCAACAACGCGTACCGTGTGAACAACGCGGTCAAGTTCACGAGCGCGACCTACGGCGGCTTCTCGTTCGGCGGCATGTACAGCTTCGGCGGTCAAGCCGGCCAGTTCGCGAAGAACCAGGTCTGGTCGCTCGGCGCAGGCTACAACAACGGCCCGCTGGTGTTGGGCGTCGGTTACTTGAACGCACGTACGCCGAACCAGTTCGGCGGCATGTTCAACAACGGTTCCGCGTCTTCGTCGGTATCGTCGCCGATCTACGGTGCATACGCGAACAACGCGAACACGTACCAGGTCATCGGTGCGGGCGGCGCCTACACGTTCGGCGCAGCGACGATCGGCGCGACGTACTCGAACACGAAGTTCAAGGGCTTCTCGGCAGGCCCGTTCGTGAACCAGACCGCGACGTTCAACAACGGCGAAATCAACTTCAAGTATCAGCTGACCCCGGCGCTGATTCTCGGCGCAGCGTACGACTACACGCAAGGCAGCAAGATCGACGGCAACTCGGCAGCCAAGTACCACCAGGGTTCACTGGGCGTCGACTACTTCCTGTCGAAGCGTACCGATGTCTACGTGATCGGCGTGTATCAGCACGCATCGGGCAGCGTACTCGACGCGAACGGCAACGTCCTGAAGGCAACGGCAGCGATCAACGGTCTCGCAGGCTCGAGCAGCAGCAACCAGGTCGCAGCGCGCGTCGGTATCCGTCACAAGTTCTAATCAGCTTGCCCAGCAAGCCGCAGCATATTGAAGGCGCCTTCGGGCGCCTTTTTCTTTTCCGGTGCAGCCGCGCAGCGAAAGCGCGGCTGCACCGGCCACCACGCGCTCGTGACGCGGGCGCTGCGCCGTCTGCCGCGTCGACATGCACGGCTCCGCCACCGGCCCATTCCGGAAGCCGCCTCGTTCCGAAACAGCGTCTTCGGGGCCGCGCCGCAAACAAAAAAGCCCGGCAGAAGCCGGGCTTTTCCATTCGATCGACTGCGCCGTTACGCGCGTCCGTCGCGCAGTTCGCGTCGCAGGATCTTGCCGACGTTCGTTTTCGGCAGTTCCGTCCGGAACTCGACCAGCTTCGGCCGCTTGTAGCCGGTGAGCCGCTCCTTGCAGTAGGCAAGGATGTCCTTGTCGGTGAGCGCCGGGTCCTTCTTCACGATGAACAGCTTCACGGCTTCGCCGGAATGCTCGTCGGGCACACCGACAGCCGCCACCTCGAACACGCCCGGATGCGACGCCACCACGTCCTCGACTTCGTTCGGATACACGTTGAAGCCCGATACCAGAATCATGTCCTTCTTCCGGTCGACGATCTTCACGTAACCTCGCGCATCCATCACGCCGACGTCGCCCGTCTTGAAGAAGCCGTCCGCGAACATGACCTTCGCGGTCTCGTCCGGCCGGTTCCAGTAGCCGGCCATCACCTGCGGCCCGCGGATGCAGATCTCGCCGGGTTCGCCGAGCGCGACGTCGTTGCCGGCGTCGTCGCGAATCGCCACTTCGGTCGACGGCAGCGGCAGGCCGATCGTCCCGCTGTATTCGGTCGCCGTCACGGGGTTGCAGGTCGCCACCGGCGACGTTTCGGACAGCCCGTAGCCTTCGATGATCGCCGTATGGGTCTTTTCATACCAGCGCTTCGCGACGCCTTCCTGGATCGCCATGCCGCCGCCGTTGGCGATCACGAGCTTCGACAGGTCGAGCTGATTGAATTCCGGGTGGTTCAGCAGCGCGTTGTACAGCGTGTTGACCGCCGGGATCGTCGAGATCTGGTAGCCCTTCAGCTCCTTGATCATGCCGGCGATGTCGCGCGGGTTCGGGATCAGGATACCCATGCCGCCGGTACGCATCGTCAGGAAGCCGCAGACGGTCAGCGCGAACACGTGATACAGCGGCAGCGCCACAACCGTCACGAACTGTTTCACCTCCGGGTACTTCTCATGAGCCGGATGGTGCCAGGCGCCCGCCTGCAGCACGTTCGACACGATGTTCCGGTGCAGCAGCGTCGCGCCCTTCGCCACGCCGGTCGTACCGCCCGTGTATTGCAGGAACGCAACGTCGTCGGGGCCGATCTTCTGCGCCTTGAATGCCTGCCGCGCGCCTTCCGACAGCGCGGCCTTGAAGCGCGTGAACGACGGCAGCTGCCAGGCAGGCACCATCTTCTTCACGTTGCGCACGACGTAGTTGACGAGCCAGCCCTTGATGCCCAGCAGATCGCCCATCGATGCGACGACGACGTGCTTGACGCCCGTTTTCGCGATGACGGCCTGTAGCGTCGACGCGAAATTCTCGAGGATGACGATCGCCTCCGCACCGCTGTCCTTCAGCTGATGTTCGAGCTCGCGCGGCGTATAGAGCGGATTGACGTTGACGACGGTGTAGCCCGCGCGCAGGACCGCGGCGATCGCCACGGGATACTGCAGCACGTTGGGCATCATGATCGCGACGCGCGCACCGCGCGCGAGCCCGCGCGATTGCAGCCACGCGCCGAACTGGCGCGACAGCTTGTCGAGTTCGCCGTACGTGATGCCCTTGCCCATGCAGACGAACGCTGTGCGGTCGCGATACTGCCGGAAGCTTTCGTCGAGCAGGTCTGGGACAGAGGGATAAGGAGACGCGTCAATTTCGGCTGGAACGCCGGGTGGGTACGATTTCAGCCAAATTTTGTCCATACTGCGCGTCTCCTCACAGATTTTCGAATGGTCGTGCTAAAACGCATCGTAACGGCTCGCTCGTCCCGAGACAACAGGGTTAGATGTCCACTTCGAACTTCTGTGGAAAATCGTCTGATCATACGGGGATATTCGATCAAATGCGCTCAACTTCCACAAGGCAATCGTAAAACGTCGCCGAATTACCAAGATCGGTCAACGCCTGGCTCGTCACCTCGTTTGCGTTCCTGCCGTCCGGTGACAGCTTCTTCCACCAGATCGACAGCCCGACGACGAGCCCGGCACGTGCGCGATCGGTAATTCTCGCGAGCGCCTGCATCGATCCACGGTCGTTGAAGATCCGTACGACGTCGCCTTCGGTGATGCCGCGCACTTCGGCATCCGACGGGTGGATGTCGAGATGCGGCTCGCCTTCGGTGTGACGCAGGCTGTCGACGTTCACGAACGTGCTGTTCAGGAAGTGGCGGGCCGGCGGAGAAATCATCGCGAGCGGATAGCGCGCGGCAAGCTCGGGCGCAGCCTCGGCCGATTCGAAAGGCGGCAGGTAGTCCGGCACGGGATCCACACCCATCTGCTCGAGCCGCGGGCTGTGGAACTCGCACTTGCCGGATGGCGTACGGAAACCGCCCTCCGCGAACGGCGCCTCCGGCAGCTTGAGCTTCAGCCAGCCATCACGCTTCAGCGTGTCCCAGTCGCTGTCGAGCACCGGATCGTCCCAGCGGAGCGCCGCGCGCGCGACCTCGTCGTCACTGTGATAAAGCGCGGGCTCGTCGAGCCCCATGCTGCGCGCGATGCCGCGGAAGATCTCCGTATTCGGCCGCGCGTCTCCCACCGGGGGAATCGACGGCAGGTTCGCCATCACGTAGGTGTGGCCGTACGATTTGTGGATGTCCAGATGCTCGAGCTGCGTGGTCGCCGGCAACACAATGTCGGCGAAATCGACGGTATCTGTCTTGAAATGCTCGAGAACGACCGTGAACAGATCGTCGCGCGCGAACCCTGCGGCAACCTTCGAAGAGTCCGGCGCGACCGCCACCGGATTCGAGTTGTACACGATCACCGCTTCAACTTTCGGCCCGAAGCTTGCATCGCCCGGGTGCAACAGCGCATCGCCAATCGCGTTCATGTTGACGATACGCGGCAGCGTGTGCGGCCAGCCCGGCATTAAGTCCGGGCGCAGTAGCGCCGCCTGGTTGACCGGTGCAGATTCCGACGACGAGAGCAACAGCCCGCCGGCCCGATCCCGCCAGGCCCCCGTCAGCGCCGGCAGACTGGCGATCGCGCGTACGGCGTTACCACCGCCGCGGACGCGCTGCATGCCATAGTTGAGGCGGATCGATGCCTTGCGGGTAGCGCCGTAGCGACGCGCAAGGTCGACCAGCTCGGACGCATCGATACCGCAGATCTGCGCAACGCGTTCCGGCGGATAGGACATCGCCCGCTCCTTGAGCGCATCGAAGCCGAGTGTATGGCTGGCAATGTAGTCGCGATCGAGCAGATCTTCGGTAATCAGCACGTGCATCATGCCGAGCGCGAGCGCGCCATCGGTGCCTGGTTTCAACGCGATATGCTGATGGCACTTTTCCGCCGTCAGCGAACGGTACGGATCGATGGCGACCAGACGAGCGCCTCGGCGCTTCGCTTCCTGCGCACGCGTCCAGAAGTGCAGGCTCGACGCGATCGGGTTCGCGCCCCAAATCAGAATCAGCTCGCTTTCCTCGAAGTGCTCAAGGTGCATACCGAGACTGCCACCATAGGTATAACGCAACCCCGCTGCGCCAGCCGCCGCGCAGATCGTGCGCTCGAGCCGCGATGCGCCGAGCTTGTGAAAGAACCGCTGGGCGATGCCCTCCCCCTGCACGAGCCCCATCGTCCCCGCATAGCTGTACGGCAGGATCGCTTCCGGTGCGCGCGTCGCGATTTCACCGAGACGACGGCCGATCTCATCGAATGCCTCGTCCCAGCTGATCGGCACGAAACGCCCTTCCCCTTTCGCGCCGATTCGCTTGAGCGGGACGGTGAGGCGGTCGGGGTGATGAACGCGATCGGCGTATCGGCTGACTTTCGTGCACAACACGCCTTGCGTCGGCGGGTGGTCGGGATCGCCCGTGACCTTGATCGCCTTGCCGTTTTCGACAGTCACACGCATTGCGCACGTGTCCGGACAATCATGCGGGCAAACGGCCCGGGCTATCTGAATGGCGGCGTTCATCGTTTTGAATGCAGAGATGGGGATTCGCAAATTTTACGTGGACACGCCGAATAAAGCGTTCATTTCGTGCGGATTCTGAGTTATCCGGCCGAAATGGGATTGGTGGATGCGAGGAGAGTTTCGGTGGTTCCGTGTGTCTTCCGTGGGGGAGACTTGCGTGGCCAATCCGGTGTTCGCTATCGACGCTGCACGACGGCGCCAACCGATACACGGGGATGAAGGGATTGCAGCTTTGAGCGGAGATAGGATCGATTGACCCAAGGATCGCGAAGGATATCGGCTTTTTGGAAATCGGACGCTGCGATTGGGTGCGCTTGGGCGCGGTGATGTGCAATGCCCTTCCCAGCCCGCACGCATTTCCGTCGCGCCAATGCAAAAACCCCCGCCTTTCGGGCGGGGGTTTCTGGCTTAGGGAGCCTGACGATTACCTACTTTCACACGGGAATCCGCACTATCATCGGCGTAGAGTCGTTTCACGGTCCT